>NZ_RBRE01000035.1:50635-307238 GCF_003700275.1 Pseudomonas cichorii
GAAGCCTTGAATGCCGCCACCTGGGACAAACTGCGCCAGAGCCGGAATATCCATTTCTACAATATGTACGGTCCGACCGAATGTACGGTCGATGCATCCCTTGGCCTGATCAGCGAACTGGGCGAACGTCCGAGTATCGGCAAGCCTTTGGCGAATATGCAGGTGCTGGTCCTCGACCGTCGTGGCCAGCCGGTGCCGGTGGGCGTGACCGGCGAGCTGCATATCGGCGGTGCCGGGGTCGCTCGCGGTTACCTCAACAATCCGCAAATGACTGCCGAGCGGTTCTTTGCCAACCCGTTCTCCGATGATCCCCAGGCCCGCCTGTACAAGACCGGCGACCTGGGTCGCTGGAAAGCCGACGGCAGCCTGGAATACGCCGGGCGCAATGACTTTCAGGTCAAGATTCGTGGTTTCCGTATCGAACTGGGCGAGATCGAAAGCGCGCTGCTGGCCTGCCCGGCAGTCCGTGAAGCGGTGGTGATTGCCCGTGAGGACAACCCGGGCGAAAACCGCCTGGTGGCCTACGTCTGTGGTGAATCTACATCCGCCGAAGAACTGCGCGCCCTGCTGCTCAATCGGCTGCCGGAATACATGATCCCCAGCGCCTTCGTGCAACTGGAAGCCATGCCGCTGACCGCCAACGGCAAGCTGGACCGTCGCGCCCTGCCCGCTCCAGGTCAGGAGGCACTGGCCAGCCGCACGTATGAAGCGCCGCAAGGCGAGGTGGAACAGGCGATTGCCCAAATCTGGCAGGACCTGCTGCATGTCGAGCGGGTCGGCCGCAATGACGGGTTCCTGGAGCTGGGCGGTCATTCGCTGCTGGCCGTGCAGTTGCTGTCGCGGCTGCGCCGCAAGCTCGGCACCCGCCTGACCTTGCGCGAGCTGTTCGATGCTCCGACCGTGCGCGGCCTCGCTGCACGGGTGGAGTCGTCCTCACCCGAGCAAAGCCAGAACATTCCGCTGGCCAACCGCAAGGAAAAGCTCGCCCTGTCGTTCTCGCAGCAACGCCTGTGGTTCCTGGATCATCTGGACCCGGCAGCGGGCGCCGCCTACCACTTGCCCGTGGCCCTGCGCCTGAACGGGCAACTGGACGCCGATGCCTTGCAGGCAGCCCTTGACCGTCTGGTGGCACGTCACGAAATCCTGCGCACCGCGTTTGCCCTGGTCGATGGTCAGCCCGAACAGCGAATCGCCGCTGCCGACCGTGGTTTCGCGCTGTCCAGGCACGATCTGCGTGAGCGGTCGAACGCGGAACGTCAACAGATCATCGAGCAGCTTGGCGAAAGCAATGCCAGCACGCTGTTCGACCTGGGTAACGGGCCACTGCTCAGAGGCTGTCTGATCCAGACCGGCGATACCGAGCATGTGCTGTTCATCACTCTGCACCACATCATCTCGGACGGCTGGTCCAACAGCGTTCTGGCCCATGAGATCAGCGTGCTGTACAGCGCCTGCAGCCAGGGCAAAAAAGACCCGTTGCCGGCGTTGCCGCTGCAATACGCCGACTACGCCGTCTGGCAACGGCAGTGGTTGCAGGGCGCGGCCCTGCAAGCGCAGACCGACTTCTGGCGCAACCACCTGCAAGGCGCACCGGCCTTGTTGAACCTGCCACTGGACCGGCCACGTCCGGCGCTGCAAAGCTATGCCGGCGGCATCATCGACTTCGCCCTGCCGGCTGCATTGAGCGAGCAGTTGCGCACCTTCAGCCAGGCTCAGGGCAGCACGCTGTTCATGACCCTGCTGGCTGGCTGGTCGACCCTGATGACCCATCTCAGCGGCCAGGACGATGTGGTGGTCGGGACACCGGTCGCCAACCGGCAGCGTGCCGAGCTGGAGCCTTTGATCGGTTTCTTCGCCAATACCCTGGCCTTGCGCGTCAAGGCCGAGCGCAAGGCCAGCGTCGCTCGCCTGCTGATCGGCATCAAGGATCTCAGCCTGGCCGCGTTCAATCATCAGGACCTGCCCTTCGAGCAGGTGGTCAGCGCACTGCAACCGACCCGCAGCATGAGCCATAGCCCGCTGTTCCAGGTGATGTTCAGCCTGAACAACACGCCGCCTGCACCGCTGACCCTGCCCGATCTGCAGATCGAAGCGCTGGAAAGTGCTCATCACACCACCCAGTTCGATCTGTCGCTGTCGCTCACCGAAGATCAAGGCAGCCTGTACGGCAGCATGCAGTACGCCAGCGACCTGTTCGACAAGACAACGGTGCAGAACATTCTCGATCTGTTCAGCCTGAACCTGGAGCATCTGGTCGCCGACGCACAACAGCCGGTCGACGCACTGCTGGCACAGTTGCCGCCGCTGGTGCGTGGCGAATCCGCGCCGCAACTGTCCGCCCCGGCGCAGGATGTCGAAGAGCAAGCGTTGCCTTTTGCAGCCCCGCAAGGCGATACCGAGCTGGCGATTGCGCGCATCTGGCAGGAGTTGTTCAAGACCGAGCAGATCAGCCGCCATGATGACTTCTTCAAGCTGGGTGGCATCTCGCTGATGGCGGTGCAGATGACCTCCCGACTGCGCAAGGTACTGGGCAAGCCAATCGCGGTGCGTGATCTGTTTGTCGAACCCACCGTGGCCGGTTTCGCCCGGACCCTGGAGCAGCAGGCTGGTCAGGCGACACGCAGCAATCTGGTGCCGATCCGGCGCAACGGAAGCCAGCGACCGTTGTTCCTGGTTCACCCGTTGGGCGGCGAAGTGCAATACGCCCGGGATCTGGCTCCCTTGCTGGACAGCGACCTGCCGGTCTATGGGCTGGCGGCCAGTGGTTTCAACGCCGGGGAAAAGACCCCGAACACCATCCCGGCCCTGGCCGCGAGTTATCTGACGGCGATCCGTGCACTACAACCCAAGGGACCTTACCGTATCGCTGGCTGGTCGGCCGGCGGCCTGATCGCCCACGAAATGGCCCATCAGGCGCTTGCAGCAGGAGAAACGGTGGAGTTTCTGGGCATTATCGACACGTCGGTGCACAAGGTCGCACCTGCCGAACAGCCCATCAGCGAAGAGCAGTTCCTGCTGGAGTGGCTGCCGGAAAGCATTGAGCCAGGCGTCAGAAACCAGCTGAATGCATATGCCGCCGACAATCGCATCGAACAGATGCTGGAGCTGTGCCTGGCCAACGACCTGCTGCCACAGGAACTGGGCAAGGACATCGACGCCCGGTCGCTACGCACCCACCTGACGGTTGCCTATGCCATTCGCCAGGCGGTCGATGCCTATGTCAGCCCGGTCACCGACGTACACGTATCGCTGTTTACCGCCATGGATCAGCCGCGTGTCGATCCGACCCTGGGCTGGAGTGACCTGCAAGGCGAGCGTCTGCAGATCACTGCGCTGCGCGGCGAGCACAATACACTAGTGATGGAGCCGCATGTGCGGGCATTGGCCGAGGCTGTCAGCCTGGCTTTGAAGCGTCTATAACTTCCAGCAGCATCGGCGATCTGGCACGGCAAGCGCCAGATCGCCATTTACTGGACAACAGCGAGGTTTCATTCGTGAGTGGACCACCCGTTCCATCTGGCACGGCAATCAATTTTGCCGACAAGTTCTCCCTGTTTTCCGAGCACTGGACGCCCAAGGTGATTGCCCGGATGAACGACTACCAGTTCAAGCTGGTCAAGGTCGAAGGCGAGTTCATCTGGCATAGCCATGCCGATACTGATGAAGTCTTTATCGTGCTGGAGGGCGAGCTGGAGATTCACTTGCGTGACGGCAAGGTGATTCTGGGTGCGGGAGAAATGTATGTGGTCGGCAAAGGCGTCGAGCACAAGCCGTTTGCAGCGCAGGAGGCGAAGATTCTGTTGGTCGAGCCCTGTGGCGTCATCAACACCGGAGAGCATACCGGCGACCTGACTGCCGAGAATGACCGCTGGATCTGAGCGATCCCGCGCATTGCGCGGGAGCACTCATACGGCACTGAATCAGACAGCAACCACCTTGGCCGGCGGCTGGGTACGACGTCCCAGTACACCGGCACCCGCAGCCACCAGACCGGAGATCACCAGTGTGATCAGCAGTATCCAAGCGGCTTGCGAAACACGTTTGGCCGTCACCTCCGCAGCTTCCCGGGCTTTCTGCTCGGCCTGGGCCATCAATTCCTGATACCTGGCATAAGCCTCGCGATAACTGGCCTGAGCCTGATCGACGATGCGGTTGGCTTCTTCATCGGTCTTGTTGCCGCGGGCCTTGATCAGGTTGACCAGCGCCTGACGGTCGGCAGCATCCCAGGCCTGATCACCCTTGGCCTTGATACGGTCCATCAGGCCAGCGAGTTTTTCATCGGCCTGTTGAGGGTTTTCCGCGCCTTGCCTGGCGGTATTCTGCGCGTCCTGTTGAGTTGACTGAGCTTCCTGCTGGATGGTGTCCGGGTTAAGTTCAGGCTTGCCGGTCTGACGCATGGCGGTTTCGATTTCGCCCTGAATATCGTCCAGATTGAAGTCGATGCCCTGCTCGCGCATCTGCTCCTGAATCTTGCTGCCCAGCGCAGGTGCGACCTGAGCGATGCCGCTGCCCAGTGCCGACATGCCGCTGCCCGCCAGATTCAGACCGCCGCGTACCACGCCGGTTACCGCGCTGGTCACCAGATACATCGTGATCAGCGAAACGCTGGCCCAGACCAGCAGGCCGTGGAACGCGCCTTCACGTTGCGCCAGACGCCCTGCCGCCCAGCCACCGATAAACAGCGAGATCATCGAGCTGGCGACCAGCCAGATACCGGCACCGGTCCCGATCCCCGACATGGGATTGGCCTCCTGTATCGGGTCGATACTGGCACTGCCTATCGCCGTGCCCAGCAGGTTCAAGAGTAATGAAACAACCATGGCAAGCACCACGCCGGCCAGTACCGCACTCCAGGAAATACGTTTGAGCACTGGCGCAATGGCGTGAGTGTCTTGATGGACATAGGCGGGATCAGCGCCCGGGATGCTACGGTCATCGCGAATCATGATGGAAGTCCTTGGTCAGTTGCACAACACGCAGAAAGTCTGGCGTCTAGAGCAGTGACCGAAGTATTCCTCGGGAAGTTTAGTGCTTTCTGTCGAATAATCAGTCAATCTGAATTAAACGTTACAGCAGGTGTTTCATATGAAAAAACAGAGCGACTCACTTATGACACAGCCGCTCTGCTCTCCCCAATTCCACGATTATCCACGCCTATCTGGTGGTATCAGAAAGTTATCAACTTCACTATGTGTAATCTTGTCGTAACTCAAAACCTTGTAATCCTTTGCACCATCATTGAACGTCAGCGCATTATCGCCATCGCTTAATAATTACGCATAAAAACAAGCTCTTTCCTGTTTTTGCCTCACCCCGTCTACATACAGAACCCAGGCTTTGTACGAAAAGTCGGCGAGCGAAGGTCAGGCAAGGCAAAACAGGCGAGGAACGGTCGGAGTCGCGCTCGACTTTACGAATTGTAAATGAGCATTCCGAGCCTGTTTTTAACGCAGCATCACCGAGCACAGCCACTTTTCGTACAAAGCCTAACAACCCTCCTCCCGATACTGCCCACGAATGGCCACCACTGTCCCGCTCGGCCCCGGACGCCAGTAGACTCGCGCAACGATCCTGCATACGAAACGGTCCTCGCTGCGCATGGCGCCATACTCACCGTCGACTTCATACCAGGTTGGCGTGAACCCTTGCGCCTTGAGTTGCTCGATGAGTTGCCAGGTCGGGATACCAATAACAAAGCGCTCGCGAATACGCAGATCGAATTGCGCGGAGGCGGCCTTCCATTCGGAGGGCAAGCCTTGGGTCAGCGCTGCCGAGGGTTGTGCCGTTATCCAGCAAAACGTAAAAACAACGCCAACCGTTATTCCTGTTGCGAACAAGGCAATACTCTTGCCGGGTGGCTTGAACATGCGCAGACCATCCATTCAACGACTATTGCGCAATTACTGACGATTGCGCCGCGGCCTTCAATAGCACACACGTACTATTCTTCTGCATCGGGATGATGCTTGAGACTGTCACTCTTGACACTGAAAGTGAGGTCTTGTGAAAAACCATGAGCAATGCATCCTGCAACACAGCATCAGCCTTGGGGCTATGGGCCGTGTTCCTGGCGTGTCCAGTTCAGTTACAGGCCAGCGGTCAATTGCCGCCCTCGACCATCGAGAATAGTCAGTTGCCAAACTTTGCCGCATGCCGGGCGTTTCTCGAAGAGACCTGGCGTGTGGACCAGGCCAAGGCCGATCCGCAACCGATCCCCGAAGAAAACGGCAGCAGACAGACATTGATCTACAGCCAGGGCGTGGTGGCCACCGATGCCAGTCACGCAAGCTATGAAGTGGAAGAAGGCTGGCAGTTTCGCAGCCCGCTTGCGGATATTCGCCAGATTCGTACCGCCTACAGTTACGAGCGGCGCAGTTACCATTGCGCAGGACGTCACCTCAGCGGCACGGGCACCAGCGGTTATGCGCTGGATGGCTATGAAGCGATGCCCGATTGAGGCTGGGCACAAAGTCTACGGCGGCCCCATGTCGATACCGGCACAGCCTTGTGACAACAGCGTGCCCGACTCCACATCGAAATCTATAATCTTCATTTGCTTATCGACCGTCACGGTAATGGTGCAGCTTTTCGAGTACCCCACATTGCCCATGTGATTGGTGTGCACCATGACATTGCCTTGCATCTCGGAACTGCGGCCTACGACCTCTTCACGAACGACCGAAGTGTCGCGCAACCAGCGCATCTTCACCGTATTGAACTCTGGTGAGGGAACGAGCTGATTGGGTTTACCAAAGAACTCCACCGCCTGTTCGGCAGGCAGGCCTTTCCACTGACTGCGCGCATAGACTTCAGGAATACTGTCCATCTGTGCGCAACCGGTGGACAGTGCGGCCGCCAATATTATCCAGTTCTTATTCATGAGTTAGTTCTGCCATAACTGTTCTCAGGCTCTGCGAAGTTTACTGCCCGGGCGCACCCAACAGCGTTTGTATGTCTCTCATGACACTGGCGGACGGACGTTCCTTTACCGCTGAATCGACAGGCGGGTTTTTCCAGATCATCCTGCGGGTGATTTCGCACATCTGCGCAACATCGGCACCACGCGCATTCACATTGAACATGCCGTTCTTTGTACGGTTCTCAGGGTGGCAAGCAAACTGGTAAGGCTGCTGTGTCCAGTTGTACCGTAAAGGGAACCAGCCAGGTGGCGCGGGCGCCATGACGTTGGTGCCTGAGCGCATGTGCGCGGTTGCAATGACAACGCGCATCAACTTGCTCTCGCACTGAAATTGAAATTGGTAGTTGACATACTCCGGGCCTGAGGCTGCTTCATGAATCTGCAGCACGTCGACGGTTTTTGGAAATTCCTTCATGCCGCTTTCTTTCTTGAGTTCGACGACTGAACTGGCGTCCGCGTAGAACATTTCTCTGTTCGGCTGTTCACCACCACCGAAAATCAACCACCATTCCACATCGGCATTCGCGACTCCAGAAATACCGAGCAATGCAGCACTAAGGCCCCAGACAGTACATTGGCGATTCATTTATAACTTTCCTTATTCACGGTCCACCGTAACTCCACCGCTCAGAACAGGGCGACAGGATGGCTTGTTTCTGCAGGGGTTACTTCACCGTAAAAAGTAAGGTCTGGAACAAGGCACAGCAATAGAACAGATGTGCTAGCTGTGCACTGGACGACACTCATTGCAGTTCACGCCATTGACACTCAAAGCCGGATATTCACTTCGCGCTCGTCAAAAACCAGCGGCCGGCCCTGCTCCAGCAACTGTCGGATACCCGGCCCGAGCAGATCCTGCGGGCCATCCAGTGGCAGAGCTGCAACAGCATGAAAGCGTCGATGATTGGCGCTGACTTTTTCGAGTATCTGCCGGTCCTGGCGCAGGATGACCCCAAATGCCCGGCGCAAGACGCTGCGCTTGAGTAGCGCAGGCAACCAGCCCCGGGCAGTGGCAACCCGGGCAAACACCTGTAAACGGCCATCGCCGCATGGTGTCATCCAGGCACTGACCAGCAGATTGAGGCCGTCACCACGGTCGCGATACTCGATTTCCGCCAGCCCCGGCAGCCGGAAACGTCCCATGCTGCTGCCCCGCTCGCCCTCGAACAGCCGCGAAATCAGGCCTGACTGCTTGCCTTCTTCGCTGTACTCAGCCTCGATGCCATCGGCAAGCGGACGAACCCGGGCCGTTATCTGCTGACGTTGCCTGTCATGTCGAATCCAGCCGGCATGCACGAAATGGGTATGAAAGCCGTCGAGGAAGTTTTCCGCAGCATCCTGCAACGAACACTGCACTTGATCGGTGATCCAGAACGTGTCGAGCTTCTGCCGTTGTCCGGCGGGCGCAACGGGTGGCGATGCCGGGCTTTGCCCGCTCAGACAGACCCACACCAGGCCATGGGCTTCACAGCAGGCCAGGCTGTCGAGCAGCGGCTTGCAACCCGCGACATACTCGATGCCGGGCACGCGGGTACAGCGTCCGTCTGCTGCAAAGCGCCAGCCGTGATAAGGGCATTCGATCTGTCCATCGCGGACCTTGCCCGCGCTCAACGGCGCAAAACGGTGCGGGCAGCGATCCGGCAATGCCGCGGCGCGCCCGTCTTCGTCACGGAAAAGTACCAGTGGCAAATCATCGAGCTGGCACGCCAATGGCGCAGCCTTCAGCTCATGGCTCAGAGCCACCGGCCACCAACGGGCAACAGGATTCACAGTTTGAGTTTCCTCATCATGGGCACCGCGATGCCATGCAGCAGACGGCTGAGCACCTTCCACACCAGCCGACGCCCCCAGAACAGATGTGAGACATCGATCAGGCTGTATTCGATCTGCGGCTGGCCGCCACGCAAGCGTTTGAAACCGGCAGCGCCAGAGCTGAAATTCAATACCTGGCGGCGTTTTACGGCCTCCAGCAGGCACAGGCAGGTCAGTTGCCGATACAACCCGACCTTTTGCGGCAGCGCGGTGTCATAACCGACGATTGGCGCGCTTAGCGTCGCATCATTGGCAAACCAGCCCAGCGCACCATCGATGCGCCCTTCGCGACTGCGCAGGACACAAATATCGAGCCAGCCTTCACGCTGGCCACGCTGTACCCAGCCAGCGCTGTAGTGCGGGTTCAGCGTGCAGTACTTGTCCAGGTACAGCAGGTTATAAAGCTGTTCGATACGTTGAAAGTCGGCGTCATGCAACGTAGAGCCTGTCACCACGGCATAGGGGCTGCGCCGAACCAGCGTGCGGTCCATTCGCACGTTGTGATGCTGGAGAAACGGCGCCTCGTCCCCTGCCCGAGCGTCGAACAGATACACCTGGCGACTGGGCATGCTCAGGTAGCCAAGAGCTTGCAGATGCTGGCGCAGTTCCCGGTTGCTGAAGTCATTGATCGAGCGAAAACAGATGCTGTGATCGGGAAAAGTCTGCTGCAGGAAAGCAGTGATTGCCGGCAGTTCGGCGAGGTTCCAGTGCTCCGGGTACAGATTGGTCGACAACAGCCAGTTATTGACCTGCACCAGCTTGTCGACCCTGGCCGCGCTCAACAGCAGATCGACACCCTGGGTCAGCAATGCCAATGGCCAGGTCAGCCAGGGCCGGCCAAGGCGCTTGAGTTCTTCGCGGGCATAACCGCTATAGGCGGTTCGGGGCGATACCACGTAACAGTTGTCGGCAGGTTCGCGGCCTTCGTTGATGCTCAGCACAAACTGCTGGGTGCCAGTGTCGAGCAGCGCCATGCGCGTGCTGACATTACCGATCAGCCCATCGCCAGCACAGGCGCGAACGTACTGCCGGGCGTGGCTGTCGTCCGGGCTGGCAGGCTCGTTGATGAGTTGCTCCGCGTACAGCAGCTTCATCGCGGCGGCTCGCCCAGCGCCTGACCGTTCCACTCGATATCCGCCGTGGACGCAGCCAGCAACCCGCAACGCCGGGAGGCAGCACGGGCGATGATTTCGGCAAGGCTCAACACTTGCGCAGCCAGCGGCCTGAAGTCGCCTTGCTGGACGATGACATCACGCGCCGCTCGGTAGTCGCGCCAGAACGCCCTGCTCAAGGCGCGTTGTGGTGCCGCCAGCAGAAGCATGGCCAGCGCGATCATGCGCGGCTCGCCTGTCGGCTCCAGCAAATGTCCGCACGACTCGCTCAGCGTGCTGACCAGCAAGCGGCGCTGATCGTCGAACAGGTGCACGCCACTGGTAGCCCGTGGATTGCACTCCAGCACATGAAAGTTACCGGCACGATCCTCGATAAAGTCGAAACCCACTTGCCCGGTATAGCCGGTTTCACGACCGAACTGCTCGATAAACCGGCGCACGGCTTGCGGCGCACCTGGCTGGAAGTAGATACCCGAGCCACGCCCTACCCGATAGCGCGGCTGGTAACAGCTATGGGCACGCAGCTCGCCCTCGATCAGCACGCTGAAACTGCAGAACTCCTGCCCTTCAATAAAGCGTTGCGCTACCCAGGGTGCCTGGATGGTTGGCTGTACGACGGCCAATTGCCGGATGGACGGACGAATCAGGGTCTGCGAAGCGAAGCGCGAGTACGCTGGCTTGAAGACCCACTGCCCGGCATCGACGCTCAGCGCCAGCACTGCCTGGCGATCAGTCAGCAGGCGGGTTTCGGGAGCCGACAATGCCCAGCCCTGGGTCATGGCGGCAAATTGGCCTTTGTGATGCAGGCGGTGCAGCAGCGCAAAGTCACTGATCAACACCCGGCACAGCGCTGCCAGCCGCTCCAGGCCATGGGCCAGGTAAAACACTTCTTCGCAGGTCGGCAACAACAGGTCGATCTGCTGCGCTTCGATTACTCTGGCCAGCGCTTCGATCCAGACCGCCGGGTCTTGTCTGGGCTCCGGCAGGCGCACGAAATGCTGCGCCGAACGACTGAAACGGCTGAGCGGCTGACTCAGTGAATCCGCCACGCTGACCTCCCAGCCGGCCTCGCTAAAAGCCCGCGCCCATTCCAGACAGGCTGGTGCGCGGGCCCCGAGAATCAGTACGCGCATGGCAGGCCCTCAGGCATTTGCAAGAGTTTCAGGCGACGGCGCTTGGCGTGGGCTGGCGGCGCCTGCCAATGGCCAAAGCTCAACGCCGGAGGTTGAACGCCAAGGTCTTCACACAGCGTATGCAGGCTGGCAACGAGGGCCTGGCAGACACGGGCATGATCGCCGCTGGTACGCAGGTTGATCTGCCAGTGCAGGCCCTGCTGATGGATTTCATACTCCTGCAACTCGGCGCCGTGCATCAGCAAGGCACGGCGCATTACATCGGGATAAAGCGCCAGCAGTTGCCGACCTGCCAGATTCGGCAACCAGAGAATGTCATCCGCCCGACCTTCGACCGCCGCAATCGCCCGTTCGGCGCGCCCGCAGGCACAAGACGTTTCGCTGACCCGCAGGATATCGTTGAGACGGTAACGCACGATCATCTGTGTGCGCCGGGAGAAGTCGGTGATGATCGGCTGGAAGCGTGTCTGTTCGGCGTCCAGCCATTGCGGCTCGATATGCAGATGGCTTTCGTTGAGGTGCAGGGTGCCCTGTTCGCAGGTGTAGCCGAGAAAACCTTCACTGGCCTGATAGATCTGCTGCGCGGCAACACCAAATGCCATGCACACGGCATCCGCATCGGTGCTTTCGAGGACTTCGGCCACCGACAGGATATGACTCGGGGTTATCGTCAAGAGCTCTTGCATGCGGGCCTCAGCCAGACCGCGCAGTACAGTGGCCGGAGCCACCAGCACATCGGGATTCTGGGCATTGAGGCGTGCAAACGCGGCTTCAAGCCCAAGGGTCAGGTCATGAAAGGCGAAGTCGATGCGACGGCTGGACAAGGTGGTATAGAGGCGACTGTTGGCGCGCAGGAAAAACGCGATCCGCAACGGTGCCTGCCAAAAGCACAGCAAGCGTGGCAGGAAACGTCGCGGCAAGGTACGCGCCAGAAGAATGCCGGCCCAGCGCTGGCGCTCCAGGGAACTGACCAGAAACACCCCTTGATTGCCCGAGGTGCCGCTGGAAAGCCCGACCGTCATATCACCCAGCATCGGGCTGAAGTCGCGGGACTCTTCTGCCTGACGTGCGACGGGCAACACTTCCTCAAGGCTCAGGCCACGGGTATTGAAACCCGCGAAGTCTTGCATCAACAGCGCCTTGTCCATCAGTGGCAGGTCCGCCAGCCGGGTGAAGGTCTGATCCTTGAAGCGCGGGGCCCTGGGCAGCACATGGTGCAGGAAGTGCTGCAACTGCCGGGCCTGCCAGGCCTCCAGCTTTTCACGCCGGGTGAAGCGCAGCCGGTAGCGACTATCGAGAAAGCTCAGTGCCGAGCGCAGCGCTCCGATGAGTCGTTCACTGCTCATTGTCGAACGCCTCCCAGGCCTGTGTGCAATGGGACGGCAGCACCGCGACCGCCGGTTCGCGACGGATCAGACTGCCAAGGCCGCTGTAGGTCTGGCGATACTGTCGGGCGTCGTGGCTGACAAGGTGCAATGCCGGCCAGGCCGGCAGACGCTCGGCACGACAGGCAGGCACCGACCAGCAGGCATCGGCCACCAGAAATACCGGGCGACCCTGGGCATCCGGGATAAACAGGCCAAGCTGGCCTTCGCTGTGGCCCGGCAGCGGCACGCCGATCAGGCTGCCGTCGCCGAGCAGATCGAGGCCCTGGCTGAAAGGGGCCATCCACGGCGGCAGCTCGATGCTTTTGCACGCATCGGCAAGGCGCAGCCGCGTCGCGAAATCGTCCGGCAGCAACGCGGGCAGATGACCGCCCAGCGTCGCACGCCAGCGCAAACCACGCAGGCTTTCGATATGCCGGCGATCGGCATCCAGGGCAATCAGCGAAGCCTTGGGAAAGTCCCGCAAACCGGCAATGTGATCGCTGTGAAAATGCGAAATGATCACCGTACGGATATCGTCCGGATCAATGCCCAAAGCCTTCAACTGGGCGATCAGTTGTTCCTGCACCGGCAATTGCACCGGCACCGCGCCACGATACAGACGTTCCGGCAGCGCCTGGGTGGCCTTGAAAAAGTGTTCGGCATAACCGGTGTCGTAGAGAATCCATCCCGCCTCGGGATGACGGATCAGGCCACAGAGCGCCGGGAAGCGCGTCAGCGCCCAGCGCCCGCCGCTATCGGCCATGCATTCCAGGTGTCGGCACCAACCGGCGCGCAACACGTTGAGGCTGACCGTCCGGCTCATGCTTGCGCTCCCTGGCGGGCCAGCCACCATTGCGCATGCTGGCGAATCCCCTGCTCCTGAGTCATCACCGGGCGGTAGCCCAATTCGTTGCGGATGGCATCGAGGTTCAGGGTCTGACTGAAAGCCAACACGCCAGCACCATAGCGGGTCAACAACGGTTCGCCGCTGTCGCTCAGCCGGGCGCGGGTTTCCAGGATCCGGGCCACGGCATCGACCAGCCGCCACGGCAGGCGACGGGTACGCAGGTTGAGGCGAAATTGCGTGGCGATGCTGTGCAGCAGATCATCGAAAGCCAGCGGCGTGCCGTTGCTGACATTATAGGTGCACAGGCTTCGTGGCAGCGGTTGGTGCAGGCTCAGTTCCACAGCGTGCAGCAGATTCTCGATACAGGTCAGGTCCAGTTGGGCGCGACCACCGCGCATCAGCGGGATCCGGCCACGCTGCATGACCCGCAGCAGGCGCGGCAACAGTGTGCCGTCCCAGGGGCCGAATACCGCACGGGGACGCAGGATCACTGCAGCGTCCAGACCTGCTGCATGTACCCGTTTTTCGGCCAGCGCCTTGCTGCGGGCGTACTCGTTGACCGGGGTTGGCAGCGGTTCGCTTTCGCGGATGTCGAGACGATCCCGGAAAGCAAAATACAGACTTGGCGTCGACAGATGCAGCAGACGTTTCACTGCATTGGCCTCACAGGCCTGCAGCACTTCGTCGGTGGAATCCAGATTGGCCCGGGCAAACGCCTGCGGCGTACCCCACGGCGAAGACAACGCAGCGCAATGCACTATCGCATCACAACCCCGTGTGGCCGCGATCAGTGTAGAAGTGGCCTCGGGCGTGCCGTGCTCCACCGGCAGCCAGTTGACTGGCGCAGGACTGTACTGCAGGACTTCGGCTGCGGCCTGTGGATTGCGCCCGCTGAACTGCACCTCGCAGCCCTGAGAGGCAAGGCGCCAGACAATATGCCGGCCAATGAATCCCGTACCGCCGGTAACCAGAACTTTCATCAGTACTCCAGAACCATGCCGCCCAGCGAAAGACCGGCACCGGTGCCAATCAACATCAGAGTCTGCCCGCGCTGGATGCGCTGGTCGCGGATGGCAATGTCCAGTGCGGTGGGCAGCGAAGCGGCCACCTGATTGCCGTGACAGGCAAAGATATCGATGACCTGGCCCTCGGCAAAGCCCAGTCGCCTGGCAGCATGCTGCAATGCCTGCTGGCTGGCCTGATGCGGAATGACCCAGTCGATCTGATCTTGAGTCAGGCCGGCCTGGACCAGCAGTTCATCCTTCAGCGTCGGCAGGTGCCTGACCGCAAGGCGGTAGACTTCCTTGCCCTGCATGGAAAAACTGGTCAGTGGCTCGAACGGAATGTCGATACGCCGCGGGTGAAAACGCGAGCCACCGGCCGGGATCTGACAGAGATGTGCACCTTCGGCAAAGGTCTTGAGGCTGGAAGCCAGGATTTTCGGCGCTGTTTTCGACGTGCAGTCACTGACACCCAGCACCACGGCGGCTGCGCCGTCACCGAAAATCCCGCTGACTTCCACCTGCTGCCAGTCCAGGCCGCACGAAGCGATATCCGAGCAGACCAGCAGGATGCGCCGGTAGCGTCCGGCAATCAGTGGCCACGACAGAGTATCGAGGGCGGCAATGAAACCCAGGCAACTGGCGTTGATATCCATGGCAGCAATACCCGACTGGCCTGCACCCAGTTCACGCTGCAGCAATGCGGCATTGCATGGCAGGCCCTGATCCATGGTGCCGCTGGCGCAAGCGATCAGGTCGATCTGTTCCAGTTCGACACCGGCTGCGTGCAAGGCCTGGCGCGCCGCAAGCGCACCAAGGCTGGCGGCAGTTTCACTGCGACTGGCGACATGCCGCTGCAGCACACCACTGATCCGCGCCACGCTACCCGTCTGCAGACCCAGCTCAACATCAAGCTCTGCGCTGGTGACCACCCGCTCCGGCAAAGCATGCCCGGAACCCAGAATACTTACAGGTCGTGATGGGAGCGACAGAAGCGGTGAAGTCTGCATTCAAATTCCGTTTGACGAAGATAAAGCGTTGTTTGCTGAAATAACGGAATAGGCTAACAGGTTAGCGACGCGGATACGCCGGGAAATGCTCTGAAGAAGTTGTTCAGGCAGGCTTCCTTACAACGTCGGTTGCGGAACCGGTGTATCCGGGATCGATTTGGCATTCTTGGGCCTCTTCGGACAACCACCGCTCAACCCCCATCGGGTGATGATGCCATTTTCGACCAGGAACCTTTGTACACACCAGACATATTGGGGGTTGTAATCGCCTGCGCCTTCCAGCCAGAGGTATTCATAGGAAAGCATGTTGGCGCCCCCCGCCATGGCATAGCTGCTTTTCGGCGTGCCCCATGACATGACCAGTTCATCGGCGGACGAGCCTACCCAGGATGCCTGGACATCTCTGGTCGTCTGGAAACGCTCGTTATTCAGCAGGTTTCCCAAAGGGGTATTGCTACAGCCTTGAAGTGCCAGAGCCGCCAGGACGACTGCCAGGAATCTCATTATCCAAACTCCATTGATTGATATGTGCAAGAGCGACAAACCTGTGAGGCGCTGTAAGGGCGCAAGCCGTTATACGGGCTTGTTGGCAGGCCGGAAAATAGTACAGGTGTGCTATTCAACCCATATCGAAAGAGACTTAAGTTAGCGAATGGACATGCCGTCGATTCGGGTCGACGGTTGCCCACTATCATTTCAATCATCTGCCAATACCCACCCTGAAAAAGGATGTCGCCACGTGCTGTGGATTGTTCTGGAAATGGTTCTGGGAACACTCGAATACCTGGCCGAAAACCCGTTTTATATTTGGGTCATTGGCGCGCCCCTGATCCTGCTGGCGCTGGGCATATGGCTGCAGCGGCAAGTTGCAAGACTGCGCACCGAGGCGGCCAGACAGGACCGGCAACTGGAACAGGCCCGGCAACGGATCGAATCCCTGCAGCAGCGCCTTGCCGTTCTGGAAACGCCGTCAGACACACCTGACGCGGCCCGGACCGCTGCGCCGCAGCCTGACGATGCACTGATAGTCACAACCCTGGATACAGCCGCACGGGATACGGCTGTCCAGGATGCCATCAACCAGAACAATGAACCGGAACTGAGCTGGGACCTGCCGGAGGAACTGCCCGCCGCCACGGCAACCGCGCCCGAAGAAAAGCCGGACTCTCCAGCTGTCACCCCGCCACCGTCCCGGCCAAACCCGTTGCAAAGCGCCAAGGACTGGCTGTTGGGCGGCAATACCGTGCTGCGAGTCGGCGCGGTGTTGCTGTTTCTGGGCCTGGCCTTTCTGTTGCGCTATGCCACCGAAGGCGTGGTGGTGCCCATCGAAGCCCGCTATGCCGGTGTCGCGGGCAGCGCAATGGCCTTGCTCGGCCTGGGCTGGTGGCTGCGCCGACGCAACACGACCTTTGCCCTGATGATGCAAGGTACCGGGATCGGCGTCTTGTATCTGACCGTACTCGGCGCCATGCGGATGCATGAGCTGCTGGACCCGAGCATGGGCTTTGTACTGCTGATTGCCGTCACGCTGTTCTCGGCAATGCTGGCGGTAACCCAGAACTCACTGGCGCTGGCCTGTGCCGCGACGCTGGGAGGCTTCGCCGCACCGATCATGGCGTCTACCGGTCAGGGCAGCCATGTCACCCTGTTCAGCTACTTTGCCCTGCTCAATGCCGGTATTTTTGCCATCGCCTGGTTCAAGACCTGGCGCCTGCTGAACCTGATCGGTTTTATCGGCACCTTTGGTATCGGCTTCGCCTGGGGCCTGCGCGCCTATACGGCGGACTTGTTCTGGAGCGTCGAGCCATTCCTGATCCTGTTCTTCCTGATGTACCTGGCCATCGGCCTGTTGTTCGCCCGCAAGAAACTGCAGCAACCCAGCGACGCGCCCGACCATGGCAGCCGCGAAGCGATGCTGCGCTGGTCCGGTCGCCAGGGAGATTATGTCGACGGCACCCTGTTGTTCGGCACACCCATCGCGGGCTTCGGCTTGCAATATGCGCTTACTGCAAATACCGAATTTGGCGCAGCCTTCAGTGCGCTGGCGCTGGGCCTGCTGTACATGGGCATCGCCCGTCTGCTGGCCGGGCGCGCACCGGGACGCGCCTTGTTGCTGGTGGAAACCTGCCTGGCACTGGGCGTAATGTTCGCCACCCTGGCGATCCCGCTGGGACTGGGTGCGCAATGGACCACCAGCGCCTGGGCCATCGAAGGGGCCGCGATCTTCTGGCTGGGTATGCGTCAGAACCGCTTGCTGGCCCGCGGCTTTGGCTTGCTGCTACAGGCCGCGGCGGGGCTGGCGTTCATTGAGCAGATGGATGACTGGTATTTCCGGCTGCGCGAAGTGGGTGATTTCTGGACACCGATGATCATCGCCCTCGCCGGCTTGCTCAGTGCCTTGATGGTGCAGCGCATCAAGGTTCTGCGTTACGTCAGCGATACGCTGCTGTCTGGCGTGCTGCTGGCCTGGGGCGGCCTGTGGTGGGCACTGGCCTTGATCATCGCGCTCATGCGCCTGACACCCCCGACAATTCTGGCAACCCTGCTATTGCTGTCGATTGCCCTCAGCGTTGCGCTGTGGAGCGTGCTGGCTTTGCGCTTGAACTGGCCAGGCCTGGCGCGTTTGTGCGTGGGGCTGACGCCTGCCAGCTGGATCGCGCTGGCCCTTACAATGTTCGACTATCAACACCTGTTTTCCCACTGGGCATGGTTGAGTTGGGCCGCGTTGTTGATCGTGCACCTGTGGTCACTGCAACGCCTGGCAGGAATGCTACCCGCCAGGGCGCTGACGTTCGCCCACGTATCGGGCTGCTGGCTGGCTCTTGTCGTGCTGAGCCTTGAGCTGTTCTACGGCGCAAGCGAGCTGGTCGTCCAGATGACGCCGCGCAATACCTGGGCTTCACTGGCAGGGGCATTGCTGCCAAGTCTGTATCTGTGGGCAATGGCCTCGTCGCGGCAATGGAAATGGCCGGTGGCCGCTTATCCCGTCGCCTATCGCGGCTGGGCCGCAGCGCCGGTCTGGATGTGGCTGCTGACGTGGTTCTGGACGACCAACATCGACAGCACAGGCAACGCAGAACCCTTGCCTTACCTTCCCGTGCTCAACCCTGTGGAGCTGGGCTTGCTGTTCGCCCTGCTGGGCATCGTCAGCTGGACCCGCAATGGTCTGCCACAACTGGGTATGAGCCTGCGCAATGCCCAGCGCATGGCGCTGATCATCGGCGGCTCGTCGCTGTTTGCCCTGATCACCGCCATGGTCGTGCGCAGTACCCGCCACTGGATGGGACTCGAATGGTACGAACGGGCTCCGCTCGATTCCATGCTGACTCAGGCTGCACTGTCCATCGTCTGGACGCTGATGGCACTGGCCTTGATGATCGGCGGCCACGTTCGCGCCTGGCGTAAAGCCTGGATTGCCGGCGCCGTACTGATCGGCGTGGTGGTCGCCAAACTGTTCCTGGTCGAACTGAGCAACCACGGCGGCCTGGCACGCATCGTCTCGTTCATCGGGGTCGGCATATTGCTGCTGGTCGTGGGGTATTTCGCTCCGCTGCCGCCGAAAAAAACGGCAGCAACCCGCGAAACACAAAGTCTATGAGGAACGTATTCTTGAATCATCAGCCGCTATTCGGAATGGTCCTGTACAGCCTGGCCCTGCTGGGCTCGCCGTTTGCCGCAGCCCAGGACAACCCTGCCGATTTTGCCAGCCAGACCCCCTTGAAACTCACGGGCGACGGTCCCTGGTATCGCCTCGAACTGCCACTGGCCGTACAGCTCAATTCGCGTCAGCAGGATCTTGGCGACTTGCGCGTGTTCAATGCCGAAGGCCAGGCTCAGGCATATGCCCTGGCCAATGAACCGATCCAGTCCAAGACGCAACAGGCACCGATTGCAGTCAAATGGTTTCCGCTCTACACCAACGCCGATGCGCCCGACAGCGCACCGGGCATTCGCGTCGAGCGTAGCGCCAATGGCACGCTGATTGAGGTGCAGCCACAAACTGCCAGCGAGGCTGGCGACAAGGTACTGCGCGGCTGGCTGCTGGACACCAGCGCAATCAAACAGCCTCTTGAACAACTGGTCATCGACTGGAGCAACGAGCAGGAAGGCTTCCAGCGTTTCAGCATCGAAGCCAGTGATGACTTGCAGCACTGGCAGGCCTGGGGCGAAGGCCAGGTAGCGCGGGTGTCATTTGCCAACGACGTGGTGCAGCAACGCGAAGTCGCCCTGCCCGGTCGCCCGGCGCGTTATCTGCGGCTGCTGTGGAATACGCCACACACCGCGCCAGAGCTGACCTCGGCGCAACTGTTCAGCGCCCCTGGCGACAAGCCGCAACGACCGTTGAGCTGGTCGCAGCCGCTGGATGGCAACCTGGAAAAACCGGGCAGCTACCTCTGGCAATTGCCGACCGGCCTGCCCGTCCAACGCCTGAAAGTCGACCTTGCCCAGCCCAACAGCCTGGCCCCCGGCACCTTGTACGGCCGCATGGACAACAAGTCGCCATGGCAGCGCCTCGGCAGCGGTCTGCTGTACCGTCTGACGCAAAACGGCCAGGACGTGGTGCAGGATGAAATACCGGCCTCCGGCAGTATCGTGCGCGAACTGAAACTGGAAGTGGATGAACGCGGTGGCGGCCTGGGCACTCAGGCACCCACCTTGCGCTTTGCCGTGCACGCCCCTCAGCTAGTGTTCCTGGCACGTGGCACTGGCCCGTTTTCACTGGCTATCGGCAACCCCGGCGCGCGGCCCGCCAACCTGCCACTGGCGACGCTGATACCGGATTACAGCGCACAGAAAATGGATAGCCTGAGTCGCGCCGAACCGGCCAGCGAACCGCTCAGAATCGCGTCACCCACCCAAACCGCGGCCAGCAGCATGGACTGGAAACGTATCGGTTTGTGGGCCGTGCTGGTGCTGGGAGTGGCGCTGCTCGGCTGGATGGCCCTGGGCACCCTGCGCGCCTCGCCCCCCAAGCCTCGCAGCTCGCTGCAATTCAGGAAAACCCCGTCAGGCGCCTGGGAAACGCCCGATGGGCAGTACAGCGTAACCCTTGAGGGCAGACGTACCGGACAGAGCGTTACCCTTCACGTACAAGGCAAGCCTGCAGCATCGTTCTACGCCTGGTCCGAGAGAAGCCATGAAGCCGGAACTATCACATACACCTGGACGCTTGGCGCAGATCCTGCGGCAGGCCACACGATACTGGGCAACCAAACCTGCGCGACCCTGCTCGAGGCTTTTTTCCGGGCCCACGATGAGCCGGACGCTGTTGTCGTGCTTTTTGATCCGACTATAGAAAACACGATTTCAAATCGCTGGGGGCCGTGAGGTCGTTTTTCTGCAGCCCGACCATGGTGCAGAACTTCTTGCGGAGGATCAGGAAAATCGCCTGCACATGATGCTGTTGATCTCTATCATTGGCGCCTTGATCAAGTTATTCGCAGGTATCGTGACATATCGCCTGTTCGTATTGATCCGTCAACAACCAGACAATTGAATCGCAAGGGAATACGACTCCTCCATGCATAAAATCGCCGTTCTGCCGCTGCTGTTCTTCCCGCTTATCGCCTTTGCCGATTGCACGGAACATTTGCAGACCTGGGCCAGCACCCTGCAACCCGACCTGAAGTTCGACAGCGCACGCGCCGTATGCAAGGTCAACCCGGCCAACCCCGGTCAAGTGCTGGCAGCGCTGCCGTTTGCCGAGACAGTCGACGCCGACGGCCAAGGTGACTATGGACTCGGCGTGCTGGTGGCCAGCGCAGCCAACGGTGAGATTATTGCCCGGCAGTATCAGCGTGCAGCGATCAGTTCGGATGCCTTCCGCTTTGAAAGCCTCAGCCTGGACACCGCACGCTATCAGCTTGCAGCGAAAATCCGCGCGTTTGGCGTACGGATCAGCCATGAAGGATCATCGAGGGTCAACCCTTTCGGCAGTACGGCCTTGAATCTTTACGTACTCGAGGGTTCGACATTGCGTCCGGTGCTCAAAGCCCTGGAAGTCATCAGTAGCAGCGGTGAATGGGATGGCATGTGCGCCGGAGACTTCAGCAGATCAGAGCGCACCCTGTCCATTGCAGACAAAGGCCAGCATGGCTTTGCCAGCCTCACTATCGATCAGAAGATCATCGGCACGCAAAACCTGCGCAAGGGCGAGGATTGCCAGAGAATCAAGGGCAAGCCTGCCAGCGCCAGATTCACTCTCGACTATGACGGCAGCCAGTACAACGTGCCGAAGGAACTATCACCCTTGTAGCCGCCCCGCTACTCACCACCATGCGTAGATTGCTCGCCGGATCCTCGAATGAAACATGGAATTGCCCTCTACACCGCAGCCACCCTGCTGCTTTCTGCAACGCTGCTGCCTATGTCGGTCATGGCCGAAGGCGGTGCACCAGGTTATGGTTTTGCCGAGCGCTGTGATGAACCGAATACAACCTTGACCCGTCTCGAAATCATTGCCTGTGCCAACGAAAAACTGCGGACACAGGAGCGAGCCATGCTCGATCTGGTGCAGGCGGTCAGCCTGGAAACCGGTGGCGTCGATGGCGAGACCGGCGAGCAGATAAACCCGATCGGTCAACAACAGAACCAGTGGCGTAACGAGCAAGCCGGCAAGTGCAGCGAGGTAGCCTGCCTGTCGGCGGCCTACACGGCGCGCATCGAAGCCATTCACAGACAATGGGCAGAAGCATTGCAATGAAGACTTTCGTAACCTTCCATGCCCTGGCTCTGTGTGCAGCCTTAGGGGCCATCCAGCCCTTGCAAGCCGCCGCAAGCACCACAGCGGTTTGTCCCTCTCAGGATTTTGAAAACTTTCTGCAGCACTTCGCCAACGATATCTCAGTGCAGAAAGCCTTTGTCAGCACACCCCTGCAAAGCGATTTCATCGACCCCGAAGCCGAGCCGGAACCTCGTCAGGTTTCCCGCCGACTGGACAAGGCACAGCTCGATTTTCCGCTGATGCCCAGCGAACAACAGCAGCGCAATCAAGGACTGACCCTCAATAAAACGCTGCAAGACCCGAAACACGCATCGATTACCCTGCGCAAGGCCGACACCGGCTATCAGCTGTCATTGTTCTTCAAGCGCGAGGCTTGCTGGATGCTGTACCGGATTCAGGACGATTCCCTGTAACAGGCCGCTCGCTGCACTCGCTCAATGCTCGGTAAAGACCACTTCGACCGGGACATTGGCCTTGCGAGTTATACGATCCGGCCCGTAGTCGGGATTGATACCCGGATACCAGGCCCTGAGCTGGGTGTCCGTCATCCAGGCCAGTTGCAGTTGATCTTCCTGCACCAGTGCGTCGAATTGCACCAGGGCATGGGTGGCGTCCTGGCATTTGGCCGATACGCCTGAGGCAAGCACGGAAACCTGCAGTTTTTCGCTCCAGGCAATCGATCCCGCTTCGGGACACTTGCGCACTTCGACATGATACTGGCCGTTAGGCGAAGGCAGGCTGGAGAGGCTTGTGTCAGGGCCGCATGCCACCAACAACACAGACAGACACATCAACAACGGGATGGTTTTATTCATTGCCGTACTCAAACAGGGTCTATTCCAGCATCAAACGCCGGGCAAGATCTTCGATATAGTTTTCATCCTGACCATTGGGGTGTGCCTCAAAAGCCAGATGCAGGTATTCATGGGTCAGGTCGAGACGATCCTGGAGCGATAGAACGCCACGCACGTAGATCCGTTTGCGTTCGCGATCGACGTAAGGGTTGCCGAATGCCAGCTGGCAGACGCCAAAGGTGCTGACTTCGTTATACCCGACTTCTCCTTCGAGCCGTTGCCGCCAAGCGCGGCGCTGGTTCAGCAGCCACTTCTGGGCGGCGGGCAAGGCGGTGCAGGACGCCACCGGATTGTCCCAGCGACTGAGGCTGGCGCGTGGGTAGGCATGGAGCAGGATTGCGTCATAGCGCAGGCCGGTTTCGGCCTGTTCCACCGCCTGCTGCCAGGACAGTTTGTCCGTGCCGGACTGGCTGGAATGGTAGGTGACAGTACTGCCCGCCAGCACCAGATCACTGGTCCAGGCCGCGATATTGCGTGACTCGGTGCTGGCCGGACGCGGAGCCACGCGCTGGCGATTGCTGCTGTCATCAATGCTCAGGCAGTCACCTTTTCGGCTGGCATTCTGCAGCAGGTAAGTGCGAATGGCGACGGCCAGGGCCTTGGCGGCTTCCGGCGGATTGGCGCTGGCTTCGCGCTGCAACACACGAGCAACGTACTCTTCCCGGTCCAGGCGGGCGATCAGTTGGTTCTTGTGCAGAAACAGTTCGCCGTCGCTGTGTATATCCAGTTGATTGCCATTGGTGAACTCGACGCGATAGTTGCCTGACAAGGGGCCGGATTCCACGATTCGTTCCCCGGCAAGCACCCGTTCGAGCGGGTAACGGGAAAACAGATTCACCTCGACGCAACGCCCCTGCTCCGCTGGCCAGCTCACGGGCAACACCGCTGCCAGTGCTTCGCTGTAATTGCGCAGCACCGTCTGGCTGGTTCCGCGCCCTTGCGCCCAGACAGGCGTGCCGTCTGCCGTCCAGCCAGCGAAACCGCCCTGACGCGCCTCGCTATCCTGCCCCTCGAACCAGCTCCAGGTTTTTACCCGTAACCGGCCGCCAAGCTCACCGACGACATTGCCGTCAGCCGCATTCAACAGCACATCCAGCAATACCCGGCGCGCCTGATCCTGGGCGGGCAGCGTGGCCAGCACCTTGAGCAGTTCAGCCACGGAAACTTGTGTAGAAGGTTGCAGCGACGCCAGGCCAAGCAACCATTGCGGCGCGTTGCGCGCCTGCCAGTAGCCACGCCACTCTGGCTCGGAAATCGCCAGGCGCTGAGGCTCGAAGTACAGTCCACAGGACTTCACCAACGCCTGATCGCGCTCGATGCTGCCGCCCGCCGTGCAGCAATACACCTCTTCCCTGGACTGACCCCGACATTGATATGCCGGTTCGCGGGCACCGGTGTCCACCAGCCATGCATAGACAAACAACTTCCACAGGCTGCCCAGAGGGGCCTGCAGATCAGTCGGCAATGGCTCGCGCGCCTGCAGGCCAATGCGGTTCAAGGACAGCAGTTCGCCCTTGAACCCCAGATGCAGCGGTTCCTCCTGCGCCGTAACCAGCGCAGGAAGTAACAGCAGGAGCAACCCCAGAGCACGGAGCATCAGTTGACCTTGATCTGGCCAAAGGCGGGTTTGGTTTCCAGGGCCTGATGCTGTGGCGCGTAGACCTGGGTGAAGCGCACCGGCGGCAGTTTGAACTGGCCTTTCTGCGAGAAGCGCACCAGATGCCGTACACGCAGTTCGCCATTGAGGGTATCCACCGGAATCGCATAGGCCATTTGTCCCGGCTCGAAGCGGGCTTTCTCCAGCGCGCTCGGTTGGGTACCGGCCTTGCCCGTCAACTTGATGCCCCAGGTGGTGCGTTCGACATCGGCGCCGGCTGGCAGCGGAACTTCGATCATCCCGTAGCGCAGCGGCCTGGCCGCCTTGCTGGTGATGATCACTTCGTCGAGGTACAGGCTGTCGCTGGACAAGGCCTTGCCATCGACCGCTTCAAGGCTGAACGTGAACGCTTCGGTTCCAGGCACCAGTCGCGACAGACGCCGCGTGACAGTCACGGGCAGCGGATCGACTGGCGGCTGCCGGGTCTGGTAGCTGAGCAAGGCGCGCAACGGGCGCTCCTGGGTTCCCGACAGCGACAACACGGCAGGTACCGGGCCAGCGCCCTGCCAGATCCAGTACATTTCACCGCTATCGCCGTATCGTTTCTTCCAGCCCTCACCCGGTGCCAGCGCGATGGTCGGCGAAGCCTGCTGGATACTGTTCTGCAACCAGCTCAAGGCCAGCGCGCGTTCCAGGGTCGATTGCTGGGGCAACAGGCGTTGCAGCAGCGCTTGCGCACGGGCCTGATCGAAGCCTTGCAGCGACAGGTTCAGGGCTTCGGCAAACGGTTGGGAACTGACCGCCAGACGCTGTTGCGCTTCTGGCAATTGACGACTGAACCCATCCGTCAGTGGCACCTTCGACTGTCGAGCCAGGGAAGCGGTCAAGGCACGCGCCGCCGCCAGTCCCAAGGCCGAATCCGGATCGCTCATGACCAGACTGTCTTCGCCACTGTCCATCAGGTTGGCCTGGGCACCCTCGCCTGCCTTGGCCAAATCCTCCATCAAGCCACTGAGCAATGTATTGACCGGCAACTGCATCTGTCTGGCGAACGACAGGATCAGCGCCCGCTGCAACAGCGGCGTGTCTTTCGCCTGCGTCGCATACACATCCAGCACCCGTTGCCAGTGCTCCGGCGGCAGGCTCAGCTCCAGTGCCTTGCTGGCATGCCAGTCGGCGTAATAGGCATACGCGGTGAGGAACGCATCCGGTTTCAGATCCTGCCCCCACCAGGTAAAGCTCGCCGAAGGACCGGCCATCTGCACCAGCCGCAAACGGCTGTTCTGCATGATCAGACGCAGGCGATCACGGACTTGCGGGCTGGATGCCAGGACCGGATAGGCAATGCCCAGCGGCAACAGCCGGCTGGCAGTCTGTTCGACCCCGCCATATGGATAGCTGAGCAAATCGTCGAGTGCCGAACGGAACAGCGCTTGCGGACTGTCATCCAGACGCAGGCGGATAGCCGTTGCATCCGCTGGCAAGGTCAGCGGGTTTTCGCCACTGACGGCGTCCAGGCTCTGGCTTTGCGTCACCTGCCAGCCTTCCCCGGTCGCGCTCAGGCTCACGGCCAGGGCATCTGCGACTTTTCCGTCCTGAAGCAGCTCGGCACGCCACTCGCCACTGGCCAGGGCAAACGCCGGCAGCGCGATGTAGTTGATGCCGTTGTTCAGGGTGACCGGCACACGTTGCTCGGCGCCGCCGTAATGCACCAGCAGTTCGGCCTTGAGCGGCTTGTCGGCCTGGCTGAAGGCGAATATCCCCAGATCAGGCTGGTCGCCTGCACGGAAACGGGTCGGGCCACTCCACTTCAGGTACAACGGTTTTTCCGAGCGCACGAACTGCTTCTTCTGGCCGACCTGTCCGTTCTGATCGATGGCCCGGGCGGTGATCCGCCAGCGGGTCAGCGAGTCCGGCATCTTGAAGGTAAAGCGCACCTTGCCATTGGCATCGGTCACCAGTTCCGGCTCCCAGGCAGCAGTGTCCACGTCTTCACGGCGCGGCCGCTCCAGCACCTTGACCCCGCGCTCGCTGCGGTTGGCCTTGCCCGGCGCCGTCGGGCTGCCCGGCAACGCCACGTCATAGCTGATGAACGACAGGCTGGCGCTGGTGCGCACGTTGTTGCGCCGTGGGTGATAGAAGAACTGGTCGATGGTCGGGGCAATTTCCGGTTGCAGTGCGTAGACCATCTCGTCCACCACGCTGACCGTCAGGTGCGCCGGCACAGGTTTGCCGGCGAACTGGGTGCTCAGGTCCACCGATACGGTGTCACCGGGCCGATAGTCCTGTTTGTCGGTAGTGATGGCCACATCGATCTGCGGCGCCACGACCTTGATCCCGGCGTTCTGGAAGCTGTATTGGCCGCCCTTGGTGTAGAGGACCGAGAAAGTCAGGTTCGGCGCAAAGCTGTCCTTGACGGCAATCCGCGCACGGTATTGGGTGTCATTGAGCTTTTCCATGTTCAGCCAGTCGCCGCCTTTGGACAGCAGGGCGGTGGCCTCGACCTTGTCGCGTTCCAGCGACAGCAAGGCATCGCCGACCGGCTCCGGGAACGTGATCAACGCCAGGGCCTCGTCGCCGACCCGGTATTCGGGCTTGTCGAAGACGATTTCCACCGTGCCCGGCACGGCCTTGACGCCATCTCCGGTGACCGAATGGCCGGTGGCGCCGATCAGGCGCCCATGCTCGTCCATCAAGGTCAGGTTGTAGGTACCCGGACGCTCGAAACTCAGACTGAAGTCCTTGTCTGCTGCACCGAGCTTGCCGCCGCCACTGCTCTGATCTTCCAGGCGCAACCACTTGTAGCTGCTCGGCGTAAGCGTCTTGCCCTGTTCGCTGCCACCTTCATTCAGATAGCTGAATACAACTTTCTCGCCCACCGCACTGAAACGCTGCACAGCACTCAGGCGGAAACTGGCGGCGCCACGGTCGATGAGGATTTCCTTGGTGGTCTTGACCCGATACGCCGCGCCGTCACTGGCAAACACGCTGAGCATGTAGCGGCTCGGCTTGTCGGCGGCAGGCAGGTCGAGGGTCGCGCTGCCCTTGGCATCGGTGGTCAGTTCAGTGCTGGTCAGCTCTACCGGGAATTGCCCGAGGTATTGCAGCTCGTTGTCGACCGTCGACAGCTGCTGGGCACGCAGGCTCAGGCTTAACCTGGCATTGGCCACCGGTTTGCCGTCCGGGTACAACAGCAGCAGATTACCCTTCACCGGTTCGCCGGTGCCGTAATCCTGTTTGGCCAGATTCAGCGAAATCTCGAAGTGCGGCTTGATATATTCGGCGACACGAAAGGCGCTGCTGTAGGCCTGGTCCTTGTAGCTGAAACGCAATTCATAACCGCCCGCCACCGCATTGTCCGGCAACTGGAAACGGCCCTGGGCACCCGACTGGGCATCGAATTTCAACGGCAGCGATTGCAGCGCGGTGCCGGTGGCGTCGAGCACCGTCACTTCGACGTCGGCAGTACCCGGCGCCACTGAATCCCGGGCATTCTTGAACTCGCGACCGACGATTTTCAGCGACACCCAATCCCCTGGCCGGTACAGCGGCCGGTCGGTAAAGGCATACAGCTTGGTGTCGTAGATTTCGCTGTCGTAATAGAAGTTCTCCGAAACGAAGACGCCGCCTTCCTGGTCTTCACCGATCACGAACGAGCGCTCGGGGCTGACGTGTTTCAGGCGCAGCAAACCCTGTTCATCCGTCTGGCCGCTGCTCATCACACCCAGGCCATCGGTCCACAACACATTGGCCTTGGGCACCGAGCGGCCTTCGTTTTTACCCGCAGCCCAGACCAGCAGCTCGTCACCGGCGATCTTGCTTACCGCAACGGTGTTGGAGACGAAAACCATGGTCGTGGCGCGGTACTTGCCGATCAACGCTTCCACCAGATACAGGCCCGGCTTCAACTGGCCCAACGGGATGTAGACATTGCCCGGCACCACGGTGACGAACTTGCTGGACGAACCGCTCAGGTCTACCCCTGCCGGCGGCTGGATCGGTTTTGCCTCCCACAGCGGATAACGGAACTGGCTGACCACCGGCAAGCCCGGAATCAGTGCGAACTGGGGCTGAGCGTCGTAGGGAGTCGGCGCAACCATGGCGTTGCCCATTTTCAGTTCAGGTACCTCTTCAGTCACCTGTTTGCGCGACTCGTAGGAAAACGCCCGCTGCATGACCCGGCGCGAGGTGCGATACCAGTTGTCCCACAGGTAAGCGAGGGTATTGGACAAGCCTTCGCCCTTGAACTGCCCTTCACTGACGACTCGGTGCAGGTTCTTCTGGCGCTTGAGGAAGTCCAGCGGCTTGTCGATACGGTACACGCGAATATCCGCGCCGCCATAAGGCTCCATGCGAAAGCGGCGATAGTCGCGCCCAGGCGCCTCCAGGCGTACCAACGCCTGTTCATTGCTGGAAAAGCTGCTGTCGGCCAGCAGGAAAAAGCTTTCGCCGGACACCGGGCTGTAGCCGCTCGGCGCGACGCTGTCTTCGGCATTGACGGGGGCCAACGGGATCAGCAACGTCGCCAGCAAGGAAATCAGAGAGCAGATACGCGGCATGCGGGCACCGGTCATTGGGTGAGAAAGTTGAGTCGATAGACGCCGATGAAGTTGGGGTTGGCAGCGTCGGGTATCCATCGGGTGTCCTTCCATGTCATGAGTTGCTGCAGGCTCGCGGAGCGCATGCCGTTGTCGGTCGGGGTGGTGGTGCCGGTGTGATAGGCGATGTAGCGGCCCATCCAGATCATCAGGTGCTGGTCGTCGCCCTGATCGAAGAACATCAGGTCGCCGGGCCTGGCCTGGGCCATGTCGCGACCCACCAGATGGCTGTTGAACTGAATCAGCTTGATCGCGTTGACATACGGCCCGACCTTGCCACCACCTTGCTGCCATTGCTGGGCGAACCCGCGCTGGGCCTCGCTCAGTTGCAGTTCCGGTGGCAGGTAACGGTTCGACAGGCCATTGCTGCGCAGCCATTTTTCATCGTGAACCTTCAGCGCCTCGTTGCTGGCAAAGCGCACCAGCCCGGCACAATCCTGTTGGTACCAGCGCGGGCTGGGCCCCTGGGACAGCTGTTCCTGGGCGATACGCACGAACCAGGCACGAAACACCTGGGATTGCTGGGCGTCGAGCGGCGGCGTCTCGGCAACCGATACACGACTGCCCAGCAACATCGCCAACACCATCAAGCTTCTGGCCAGCGTTCTCACAGGGCCTTCCACTCCAGCGGCAACCATTGCCAGTGGCCATCGGGCTCAGTGCCTTGCGGCAGCGTGAGGGCATATTTGCCGTAGCTGCCGAGCTTGCGCAATTTGGGAATCAGGTGAGTCTGCGCGGCGTTATAGAACACCGGTTCCATATCCCTGGGCAGGCTGCCGAGGGTTTCCTGTTGCATCAACTGCGCCATGGAGTCCGGACTGAAGTAGATCGGCACCAGCACGTCCCCGGGCAATACGTCGGCCAACGGAGGGAAGCGTTTATCCAGGGTGCCAAGTGCCTTGTCCACCAGCTTGTCGTCGAGGGAAAACAGCAGCGTCGAGCCGTGGCGCGCCAGGCTGACTTTCATGAATGCCTTGCCGGTGATTGCGTCCGGATTCTCGGCATCCCTGGCCGGATACGGACCGAAGTTGCTGCTGACCTGGCGCTGCCACTGGCGGCTTTCACCCTCCTGCTTCTCGACCACCGGAAATATCTTCCCGGCGACGTTGCCTTCATAGGCACCGACCATCGAGCCAAACAGGCTGCCCAGCTCGGCGTCGAGTGTGGCGCTGCTGTTCGGTTTCAGGCTGGCGACCAGCAGCGGTGTGTACAGCCGCGAGCCGGCATACCAGCACAAACCTGCAGCACCGGCGATGTGTTCGGTCAGGCCCTGGGCCACGGACTCTTCAGCACCGAGCTTCACCAGCAACGGCTTCTGCTGGGCTGCCGCCAGCGGCAACGTCACACAGGCGCTGGCGCCCATTGGCATGGCCTGCCAGATCGGCTTGAAATCGAAATCCGGCTGGTTCTCCAGCTCGTCCATGGCAAGAAAGCTGTGCCAGCCCTTGTCGTCCATGTCGAAACGCAGCCCGGAGAAGTTGGGGATGAAACGCTGATATCCCATGGCCAGGACGCTGGAATTGACCGACAGCCGATGCTTCACGGCGGATGCTCGCGCTTGCAGGCCGAAGGCTTCGGTAAACAGCTTTTCACCACCCAGCAGTGCGGCAATCGCCTGGGTCGAGACGCTGCCTGGAACTTGCGAGGTTTCGTCTTGCGCGTCGTCAGGCTGGCTCGCGCTGGCATCGGCCATCTCGTGGGTCGCGGTGTCCGGGCCGGAGAGCTTGGCCGGGTTGGACAGCACGACCAGTTTGTCGCCATGGGAAGCGAACACCAGCGACTTGCTGGCGTTGTAACTCAGTTGATAGAGCGGTACTTCATCGCTGCCGACTTTCAGCTCACCGATCCTGTTCAACTGCTTGTCGTACAGCACTTTCAGCAGTGGTTCCAGGACCTTGGCCAGGCCTGCGCGATCCATGACCAGCAGGAAGTCCTTGAGCCGGCCGTCCTTGCCGCGCCACAAGGCGATGTCTGCCGGTTGATCGAAAAGCTGCTCGATCAGGTTGTCCTGCAACTTGAGGTCGTATTCGTAGATGATCCTGCGCAGACTGCCGATCAGGCCAAGACGATCAGCGTGGGTCTGGTAATAGAACACGAAGTCTTCGGTCAGGGTTTCCTTGAGGAACGGCACTGCCAGCATGTCCTTGGGCAACTGGCTCAAGGAGCTGGTTTCCAGCAGACCGTCCGGACGACTCATGCCCAGCCTGTCACTGGCGATCTCGGCCATTGGCGCCTTGGGCTTGTGCATGAACCAGCCCAGCCCGACCGCCCCGCCAGCCACCAGGCACAGTCCGGCCAGAAGCACTGGCCAGCGACGGGGAGATTGGGCAACCGGCGCCTGGGGAGCCGCTGTTGATGTGGACTTCTCGCTCATGTTTACAAGCACTCACTCATCCGTGTTACGAGTTATCAATAGTTGAAAGTCTTGACCAGCAGCAAGTCACCGATAGAGCGCAGGGGCACGATGAATGTCTCGCGTTTTTCGTTGACGGTATTTTCGTTGAGCACCAGATTGATCTGGGAAGTGATCACTTCCTGACTGTTGCTGGTTTCCTCGAAGTTGTAGCCGCCGTTGCCGAAATTGCCCCAGTAGTTCACGTAGACCAGATAGGTGCCATGCATGGGCGCGGTCATGGTGAACATCTCCGGCCCGGGACCATCGACGCCATCGGGGTCCAGGCCGCCACCGTTGCTCAAGGCGGTATTGCCGAAAAACGCATGCTGCCCGTCCGGGGTCACGATATGCAGATCGATTTCGGCCTGCGGATCGTCCCAGCCCAGCACCACCCGAATCTGTGCCGGAGTGCGCTGGCTGTTGGCTTCATAGAACTGCACGCGCTTGAGGGATTTACCTTCCACACTGCGCACTTCGACACTGTTGGAGCCCGCGCCAAACGCATATGGCCGGGCAAACCGCCCTTCCTTGTCGGTGTACAGATTCAGTGGATTGCCGTTTACCGACAGCACGTGCGGCCCGCGCCGGTTGCCGATAGCCTTGATCTGGCCTTCGATCATTGTGCGGTTACGCTGTACGCCACGGTCGATAGGCGGTGTCGGATAGGCGACTTGCGGATGCTCACTGCGATCCAGAAGGCCGTTATAGCGCCAGCCACCCACCGGCTCGGAAAGCGCTGCCGACGACTCGGCCCAGGCCGTGCTGGCCCAGGCAAACGTGGCCAGCAGAGTGAGCAAACAGCGCACAGGACCATTTCCTTTCGAGCGGCGCCTGAAGGCACCTCGATTTTCACCCTGCCTGTCATTGATAAAACGCATTGAGGTACCCTGGTTTTCATGCAAGTCAGGCACGATATCCATACCGATCAAAGTAAATGACGTCTGAAACATAGACGAAAAATCCGCAAAATCATCCCGTTTGCCATATTCAGGGATGAGCCTTGCAGGAAGCCTTATACGGGCTTTTTCGCGAAGGGCAATGGAAGTATCTAGCCCGGCACAACACCGCCTGTATCTTCACCCGGTATCGGGTCGACCGGGAACGTGCCCATGTCCTTGATATCACCCTCTTCCGACGGGCAACCACCGCTGGCCGGAAACCTCGCGACGATCTCGCGATTGATATACCAGTAGGCCCTTTCGTCCTCGAATTCCTGGTAGTAACACAGCGCCATGATGCGGCCGTCAAGCGTCGCCAGGATGGCCCAGTTGGTAGAACCACCACTGCGGCTGTCCCAGCCCGCGGCGAGCAAACGGTTACCCACCTTGAGGATCGGGCTGATCATGTCTTCACCCAGCACTGCCTCCCTGATCGTATCGGTGGGCGCCGCCCTGGCGACCGCAGCCTGCACGCGAGGGTCTTCGATAAAAGCCGTGCCATTGACCTTTTCCCAGGGATACTTGCCGATATAGGCCTCAAGCGATCCCGGCGGCGATGAATTCTCGACCGGGCTCATTGCAAACGCACTCCAGGACAGCGCCCCCAGAACGGCACCCAGAAACAAGCACTTCATGGCATTTACCTGATTGATATTGCGTGGAATCTAACGGCAGGAAAGGTCTGCGCCAATAGTACGCATGTACTAGCCGCTGTGGGACAAGGCTTGAACTCAGTACACAGCCGCTGACCAGCGAGTGTACGAGAAAAGCCGGCAAGCGAAGGTCAGGCAAGGCAAAAACCGGCCAGGGCTGGCGCAAGGCTCCCGTGGCCAAGTAAATCCACTATTGGCCCGACGGCCGGTGCTAGAATCGCGGCCATGAAAATGTCTCGTGATGACCGTTCGATGATTGCCTGGGTGCTGTATTTCAGCGTCCTGTTCAGTCTGTTCGGCTGCGGTATTCATCACGGGCAGATGAGCGGCCTGAACCTCAGCGGGCTCAATGGCGGTTTCTGCGCCGAGGGCAATCAGGGCGGTGCCGGTATCGATCTGGGCAGTTCGGACCAGACCGGACAAGCCGCCGCCCAGTTCAGTTGTTCGCTGTGTTCCCTGTTCGGTGTCGCGGTGGCACTCAACGCCGACGCATGGAGCCTGGACTATCTACCGGTCAGTGCGAGCGCAGTGCTCAACGCGCCGTACCGCGCCCAACCGCCGCCACGCTATGTGTGGCCCTCGCTGAATCCTCGCGCCCCTCCGCACAACGTCCTCGCAGTGAATTCATCAGTCTGATCCGCGCCACGACCTGATTGTCGTAGGCGGGCTCAGCCGTCACTTTTCGCGTGGAAACTGTTTTCATGAAAGCTACAAACACCTCTCTGGTGCTGCTGATCAGCGCCTGCAACAGCGTGTGGGCGCAAGATGGCACCCTTGAATTACCAGGCACCAGCATTACCGCAGGCCGGGAAGAGCCATCGGGGCTGATTCTCGATCAACCGATCAAGACCGGCTCGCGACTGGGCCTGACAGCCCGTGAGACCCCCGCCTCGGTAAGCGTTGCCGATCGTTCGATCATCGAGTCGCGTGGCGCCAAAAATACCCAGGACGTGATCAACAGCATGGCCGGCGTCAATGCCTCGGCCAACCCCGGCTACGGCGGCTATGTCTCGTATCGGGGGTTTACTGCAGGACAGATCACCCAGCTCTACAACGGTATCGGCATGAGCTACAGCAGCGCCAATCGCCCGGTCGATTCCTGGATCTATGACCGGGTGGAGTTGATTGGCGGACCTTCGACCTTTCTGTATGGCGCTGGCGCTGTCGGCGGCTCGATCAACTACATCACCAAACTGGCCACTCGCGAAGAGCAGGCCCTGCAAGGGCGAGTGCGTTACGGCAGCTACGACAACTCGGAAGTATCCATAGGCGGTAATCAAGCGCTGGGCGGCCCGGATGCCCGGCATTTCGCCAGGCTCGACGTAAGCCGCACCGCTGGCGACGGCTACATGGACCGCAACCGGCGAGAATCGACCAGCACCGCGTTTTCAATCCTCAGCGACCTGACACCAAACCTCAGCCATACGCTGGCACTGGAATATCAGGAAGACCAGGAGGACAGCCCTTACTGGGGTTCGCCGATCCTCAACCCTGTCGGCGATACGATGAAAATCGACAAAAGTCGCCGCTTTGAAAACTACAACATGACCGACGGGCGCTATGAACAGCGCGTCCGCTGGGTACGCTCGATCATTGACTATCAGGTCGATGACAACACCAGCCTGCAGAACACGCTGTATCACTACGATGCTCAGCGTGACTACCGCAACATGGAAAACTACGTTTATAACGCCGATAACAGCCAGGTGAACCGTTCTGCTGCGTTCCTGCAACGTCACGATCAGCGCGTTGATGGCAATCGTTTCGAGTTGCGCCACGATACCCGGATTGCAGGGTTCGCCAGCCAATGGTCGGCAGGGCTGGATTACTCGCTTAACCGGCAGGTACTGCATCCCGCCAGCCAGTTCACTTCCAGCCCCTACGATACGATTGATCCGGACAACTTCACCGCTGGCAGTTTCAGCGACATCCCCGGTGTGAATGGAGGCCTGCAAAAGATGCGCAAGCATGAAGTCACCACGCTTGCCGCATTTCTGGAAAACCGCCTGGAACTGACCGATCGGCTTTCCCTGCTGACCGGGCTGCGCTACGACCGCTTGCATATGGAGGTCACCAACTACGGCGCGATAACCCCGACCAGCCCGGCACGCTTCGAGAGAACATGGACGCCGGTTACCGGCCGGGTGAGCCTGGTCTATGCGCTGACGCCAGCCGCCAACGTCTATGTGCAATACAGCACCGCGGCTGACCCGCCTGCAGGCTCGCTGGCCTCGGCGACCTATTCGCAGGTTGGCCTGTATGACCTGACAACCGGCGAACAGGTTGAAGTGGGCAGCAAGTTCGATTTCCTCGACGGACGTGGCTCGGCAACAGTTGCGTTGTACCAGATCGTGCGCCGGGACTTTACCGTGCGCGACTCGGTCAATCCCAACCTGACAGTCCAGGCCGGGCAGCAGACTTCGCGCGGCCTGGAACTGGCTGGCAAGCTGCATGTCACGCCAAGGCTGCTGGTCGAGGCCAACCATGCCTACGTAAAGGCCGAATACGATGAGTTCAACGAGGCGGTAAACGGCGTTTCGGTATCACGCAAGGGCAACACGCCGACCAACGTGCCAGACAGCGTGACCAATCTCTGGCTGACCTACGATATTACCCACAACTGGCAGGCCGGTATGGATGCGCGTCATGTCGCGTCGGTGTATGCCGACAACGCCAATACCCTCAAGGCGCCGGCTTACACGCTATATGGTGCCTTTGCCCGTTATCGGGTGAGCGAAGCTACGTCGGTGACGGCAAGAGTGCGCAACCTGACCGATGAAATCTACGCCCAGCAGGCCTATGGAACGCTGTATTACATGGGCGCGCCACGTACGCTGGAAGTGGCCCTGGATACAAGTTTCTAGGCCAGGCTGGATAAAAAGCCCTCTTTTAGAGGGCTTTTTCACTCTGGCAATGCGCAATCTGTTGGCAGTAGCCTGGGCCGCCATAAAAATGCCTATAAGGCATAATAAAAATAAAATAAATTATAAAAACGAATATTAGCTTAAAACCAAAAAGACTTTTACAGGGTTCATTCAGACGAATAAGGTCTTAAAAACCGGCCTGAAGCGCTGTTCGACTGAAAAGGATTCCTCATGCACTCCACCCTCCCCTCGGCATTGCCAGGCATCCCCGCAGCTCAGGGAATGCATCGATGAACAAACGCCCTCTGCTATCGCGCCTGCTGTTCGCCGCAGCCACTGCCGCCACCCTGCTCGGCTGCTCGCCTGCGGGTCAGGACACTCAGGACAAGACCCTCAAGGTGGCTTTTTTCCGGGACAACACCACGCTGGTCAGCCTTGATCCGTTTCAGGTCTACTGGCTGGAACATCGGGTGGTCCTGCGCAATGTCGCCGAATCCTTGACCGATCAGGACCCGCAGACCGGCAATATCATTCCCTGGCTGGCCGAGCGCTGGGAAGTCAGTGACAACGCACTGGAATACACTTTCCACCTGCGCAAGGATGTGACCTTCAGCAACGGCACGCGCTTCGACGCCCAGGCGGTCAAGACCGCCTACGACGCCAACAAATCCTTTGCTGCCCAGTTGCCGACCACCTTTGGCGCGACCTATCTGGCTGGCTACGATCACGCCGAAGTGCTGGACGACTTCACCGTCAAGCTGGTGCTGGCCAGACCCAATGCCGGTTTCCTGCAAGCCACTTCCACCACCAACCTCGCGATTCTTGCGCCAGAGTCCTACAAGCTCAGCGTCAAGGAGCGTTCGCTGGGCGCGATCATTGGCACCGGGCCTTTCGTTCTGGAGCGCTATACCCCGGAAAGCGGTCTGCGCCTGGGCAAGCGCAAGGGTTATGCCTGGCCATCGGCCAATGCGCAGAACAAGGGCGAAGCCCATCTGGATGCAGTCGAAGTCAGCTATGTGCCGGAAGAAAGCGTGCGCAACGGCCAGTTCGTCCAGGGCCAGGTGGATATTCTCTGGCCGCGCAACCCGTTCGCCGAAGTCGACCTGAACCTGTTCAAATCCAGGGGCGCCACCATTCAGAGCCGTTCCCTGCCCGGTCCTGCCCTGAACATGTACCCCAACACCCGCGGCACGCGCATCCTCGCCGACCGCAACGTGCGTCTGGCCCTGCAGAAAGGCATCGACCGCAAGACTTACGCCGCCACCGTCTATAACCCGCAACTCCCGGTGGTTTCCGGCGTCTACGACGTCACTACGCCCTACTACAAGAGTCAGGGCGACAAGCTGGCCTATGATCCACAGGGCGCCGAGCGCCTGCTTGAAGAATCCGGCTGGCAGAAGAATGCCGACGGCTATCGCTACAAGGACGGTAAACGCCTGAAGCTGGTGTACAACCTGTCGCCCGCCGAAAGCGCTGGCGATGTGCTGATCCAGGATCAACTGCGCAAGATCGGTATCGAGTTCAAGCTCAATGTCGTGACCACCGCCGAATGGGCGGCAGCCAATGCCTCGGGCAACTATGACCTGACGTCCACCTACATGACTCGCGCCGATCCGATCGTCCTGCAGACCATCATCGATCCGCGCAGCGCCAACAGTTCGACCCTGGCGACCAACCTCTACGCCCCGCAAACCCTGCCCCGCGCCCTGGAGCTGTTCGATGCCGGGCTGACCGCAACCCGTGCCGAGCAACGGGCGCAAGCCTATGGTGACCTGCAGGACCTGCTGATCGACGAAGGCTCGGCATTCCCGGTCTATGAACGAGTCTGGCAGGCCGCCACCGCCAGGAAGGTGCGCAACTTCCACTGGACTGCCGAAGGTTTCGCGCTATTCAACGACATCGAGATCGTTGCGCCATGAGCCGCTACGTCCTCGGCCGGATCGCCCAGGCGTTGCTGGTGCTCTGGGGTGCCTACAGCATCACTTATTTCATTCTGTACATGCTGCCCGGCGACACCTTGTCGATCATGCTCAGCGCTTCGGGCATCGAGATCGATGCCCTGTCCGCACAGGACATCGCTCAGGCCCGGCAGTATTACGGACTGGAGGGCAACGTTTTCGAGCAGTACCTCAAGCTGTTATGGGGCGCGATCCATGGCGACTTCGGCAATTCGCTGACCCTCAACCGGCCCGTCTCCGAGTTGCTGGTCGAACGGCTGCCGCAAACCCTGGCGCTGGCGGGTCTGGCGATTGTCCTGTCGCTGATCGGCGGGATCGGCCTGGCGTACCTCACGGCTTACGTGCGCTGGCAGCCGTTGAAGGTGGCGCTGTCACGACTGCCTTCGCTGGGCTTCTCGGTGCCGGTGTTCTGGATGGGCCTGCTGCTGATCCAGCTGTTTGCCTTCAGCCTCGGCTGGTTTCCGGCAACCGGCAATAACGGTTTTTCCAGCCTGATATTGCCTGCGGTCACGCTGGCGATTCCCAGTGCAGCGGTTTACGCCCAGGTCCTGCAACGCGGCTTTCAGGGCGTATGGAAAGAGCCCTACATCGTTACCGCCTACGCCAAGGGCCTGAGCCGCGCGCAAGTCCAGGCACGGCATGCCTTCAAGAATGCGGCCCTGCCATTGCTGACCCTGATCGGCCTGCAGGTGGGCAACACCGTTTCCGGTGCGGTGCTGGTGGAGACCATCTTCGCCCGGGCCGGCGTCGGCCGCCTTGCCCAGGAAGCGGTGCTGCGCCAGGACATTCCGGTAGTGCTGGCCATCGTCGCCGTCTCGGCTGCCGCCTTTGTGGTCGTCAACCTGATTGTCGACCTGCTCTACCCTGCGCTGGATCCGCGCATCGCCCACACGCCAAAGGTTTCCTGACGCCATGACTATCTTCGATAACCGTCTTGCGCGCCTGGCGCGTGCTGTCAGCACCCCGTCCGTGTCGCAATGGCAACGGCGCAGCCGCCTGAGCCGCGCAGTGGATGCCGTCAAACCGCTGCTGCGGCGGCCGGGTTTCCTGCTGGCAGTGGCCATCGTCGCATTCGCGCTGTTGTCCGCCGTGGCACCCAGCCTGCTCAGCAGCTTCGCGCCCTACGCCACTTCACCGGCCGACAAGCTCACTGCGCCCAATGCCGTGCACTGGTTCGGCACTGATGAACTGGGCCGTGATCTCTATACCCGGGTCGTACATGGCTCCAGCCTGTCGGTGCAGGCCGCCTTGCTGGCGGTCGGCATCGCCATGGCCGGAGGCCTCAGTCTGGGAGTGATTTCCGGCTTCGCGGGCGGGCGCATCGATGCCGTTATCATGCGCTTCATCGACGTTTTGCTGGCCTTGCCCGGTCTGTTGCTGGCCCTGGCAATCGTGACCGCCATCGGCTTCGGGACCATTCCGGTGGCCATCGCAGTGGGTGTCGGCATCATTCCCGGCTTTGCCCGCACCACCCGCGCCGAAGTGTTGCGCGTCAAGACTCTGCCCTACGTCGAAGCGGCACGGCTGGGCGGCGCCAGCTGGACCCGAACCCTGCTGCGACACATTCTGCCCAACGCCTGGGGACCGGTTGCAGTGCTCGCCACCCTGGACTTCGGCGCGGCGATTCTGGCCACCGCCGGCCTGAGCTTTCTCGGCTTCGGTGCCGAACCACCAGCCGCCGAATGGGGCACGCTGATTGCCAACGGTCGACACTTCCTGATGACCGCGCCCTGGGTGTCGCTGTTGCCCGGCCTGTTCGTGGTCGCTGTGGTGTTCAGCTTCAACCATATCGCCCGCACTCTGGAAGAGACTCAACGATGAGCGACACGCCGCAATTGATCGATATCCGCCATCTGGCCGTCACCTATCGCTTCGACGGACAGCTCAATCAGGCCGTGCGCGACGTTTCGTTTCAGGTAGCCAGGGGCGAAACCGTGGCGATTGTTGGCGAGTCCGGTTCGGGCAAGTCGACCATCGCCAACGCAATCCTCGGCCTGCTGCCGGACAACGCGACCATTACCCGAGGTGAACTGCGGGTCAACGGCAGCGAGCTGAGCCGTGCTTCGGAGCGAGAAAAACGCCGGATTCGCGGCAGCACCATCGGTCTGGTGCCTCAGGACCCGATGGTCAGCCTCAATCCGACCCTGCGCATCGGTCAACAGATTGCCGAAGCATTGATCCAGGCCCATGGCCGACGCTACCCGGCCATCGATGCCGATGTGCTGGAACTGCTGCAGCAGGTCGGGCTGGACAAGCCCGTGCTGCGCGCCCGGCAATATCCACACGAACTGTCTGGCGGCATGCGCCAGCGTGTACTGATCGCCATCGCCCTGGCGGGCAATCCACGGCTGATCATTGCTGACGAGCCGACCAGCGCGCTGGATGTCACGGTCCAGCGCAAGATTCTCGACCACTTGCAACGTCTGGTGAGCGAACGTGATATTTCGTTGCTGATCATCACCCACGACCTTGGCGTGGCAGCCGATCGCGCCGACCGGGTGCTGGTGATGAAAAGCGGCGAACTGGTCGAGCAAGGCCCGCCACAGCAGATTCTCATTCATCCGGCACACAGCTATACCCGTGCGTTGATTGCCGCAGCACCGGCTTTCGGCCAGCAGCAAAGCCCGGCAGCGCCGCGCCCGATTCTGCCGGACGACACGCCCCTGCTGACCCTGAGCAATATCGGCAAGACTTATCGCCTGCCTTACGTAAAAGGCGAGGACGCCGACTTCCAGGCCTTGCAGGACGTCAATTTCAAGGTTTATCCGGGGCAGACGCTGGCGATTGTCGGCGAGTCCGGCTCGGGTAAAAGTACCGCGCTAAGAATCGCCCTCGGCCTGGAGAAACCGAGCCACGGACGGGTGCTGTTTGAAGACCGCGATGTCACTGACCTCGGCTGGCGCGAGTTCAGGCCACTGCGGCGGCGTATCCAGCTGGTCCAGCAGAACCCGTTCGCCGCTCTCGACCCACGCTTCACCCTGTTTGAAAGTATCGTCGAACCGCTGGTTTCATTCGGCTTGCTCAAGGGCCGCGAGCTGGAACGGGCCGCACGCCAGTTGATTGAGCGGGTGCACTTGCCAACCGCGTATCTGGACCGCCTGCCGCGTGAACTCTCGGGCGGCCAGCGGCAACGGGTGGCGATTGCCAGAGCGCTGGCCCTGCAACCGGACTTACTGCTGCTCGACGAACCGGTTTCGGCACTCGATGTTTCGGTACAGGCGCAGATCCTCGACCTGCTGGTCGAGCTGCAAGGCGAATTGGGCATCGCCTACGTGCTGGTGTCCCATGACCTTGCGGTGGTCGCCAGCGTCGCCCATCAGGTGCTGGTGCTCAAGCACGGCAAAACCGTTGAGCAAGGCCTTGCCAACGACGTCTTCGAGCGGCCGGAAGCGGCTTACACACAAGAACTGATCGCAGCGATTCCGGGGCAGCGCCTGGGTCTGCAGGCAGTAGCGCAGCATCAGGCCTCATAAAATATTTTATGAGTCGCTGCAAATATCATTGTTGGCCGCAGGGCGATGAGGCATCTAGGATGCCTCATCGCCCATGACCGCAAGGAAAGACAATGATAAGGCTGCATCACCTGAACCAGTCTCGCTCCATCCGCGTTCTCTGGTTGCTGGAAGAAATCGGCGTACCGTACGAGATTGAGCTGTACCGTCGCGACAGCAAGACCCATTTTGCGCCTGAATCCTTGAAAGCCATCCATCCGCTGGGCAAATCCCCGGTCATCGAGCTTGATGGAAAAGTCGTTGCCGAGTCGGGCGCCATCACCGAAATCCTTGTAGAACGCTTCGCGCCGCATCTGGCCCCGGCAAGAAACAGCGATGAGTATCTGGAATATCTGCAGTGGATGCACTTCTCCGAAAGCTCCGCCATGCTCCCACCGCTACTGAAGATCTTTGCCCAGCGCGAAACCGCTACCCTGACCTTTCTGCCCGGTTACGCGCAGGTCGAATGCCGAAAAGTCTTTGGCTATCTGGACAGCCAACTGGAAAACCGGACGTTCCTGGTCGGCGACAGGTTGAGCGGTGCCGACTTCATGATGCTGTTCGTCGCTGAGCTGGTCGAGCGCCTGGAAAAGCCCGAAGCCTACGCCAATATCCAGCGCTATCTGGCCACCCTGAAAAACCTCGAAAGCTGGAAAAAGGCCCAGGCCCGTGAAGTGGAGTTCGCCAGGATTTCCTGAGCGGCCACATCAGGAACGCCGGCCCCTCAGTTCCGGCGCACTGGCGTCAGGGGTTTGAAAGGCGGGAGCGAAGCCTTGTAGCCTTGCCTGTCGCTGAGCAGCAGCCGGGCTTGCGTTCCCCAGCCACCGATCAAGACATCCGCCTTGCCATCACCGTCCAGATCGCCCTGCCCCATGTTCCAGCTACGACCCACCGTGATACCGGGGACTATATCGAGGGTGACGTCCTTGAAATGACCTTGCCCATCGTTTTGCCAGGCGCGCAGTTGCAGGGGGACGAAGCCCGGCACCTGAATGGCGCCCACCAGCAGGTCCGGGTGACCGTCGCCGTTGAAGTCGACGACAGTGCCTGCCCAGCTGGAAAAGGTGTGGGATGGCAAGCGCTCTGCTGTTTCATCCCGGAACCGGCCTTTCTGGTCATTGATCAGCAGCCGGGTCTGAGGGTCCTTGTCCCAGCCAAAGTTATTGCTGGTGATATTGAAAAACACGATGTCATTGAAGCCATCCCGGTTCACATCGACAACCTGAACTTCTCTGGTTTCCATGGGCACGCGCAGGTCGAGCCGATCCGATGCATCGGTGAATCGTCCCTTGCCGTCGTTGATCAGCAGGCGATTGGGATGCGCCGGGCTTGCCAGAACCATGTCCAGATCCCCATCCGCGTCCATATCCGCCAGGGCAATGCTTTCGGTCTGGTCGTCGGTCTGTGGCAGGTGGGTCTGTGTCGCATCAATGAAGTGGCCGGGGCGTTTGGGATCATTCAGGAACAGCAGGTTTCGGGCCGGGACAATCTCTGCATCCGGCGCATGATCCCGTTCACCGGTGCTACCGACGACGATGTCCGCAAGCCGGTCGCCGTTGACATCAGCGATGGCCAGGGCGTTGCCCTGACTCATGGCCGGCAAGCGCTGGCTTGCATCGGTAAAACCACCCTTGCCGTCGCCAAGGAATAATTGATGGACTTCGTCGGCCTCCGCGACAAACACCACATCCATGTTGCCATCGGCATTGAAGTCCGCTGCGCGAACATGTTCGCTGTCGTGCATCACGCTGCCGAAAGCGCCCGGTTTGCTGGTGAGCCGGCCCTTGCCATCGTTCAGGTAAAGACGATTGACACCGTGCTCGACCGATACGACCACATCGAGATCACCATCCTTGTCGACGTCGATAAAGAACGAGTCGGTTGCATGCAGGGCCGGAGCGACCGGGACATGAGTAGCCGTCGCGTCTACAAAGGCATTTGACGGCTTTTCGGCAATGATACTGAACGCATCATCCTGAGCAGCGGCGTGTGCGCCTGCCATCAGAGCGCTCACAAAGCCTGAAGTGGCCAGGGCAAGTTGCGTCTTGAAGTAACGAGGCATGAACCTTTCCTTTATCGAAGCCGGAGTCGGCATTATCAGCCGTGATATCGAGCTTGATTAGCCACACGGTCGTGCATGCGCTTATGACGCAACGTCATGAAACAATCTGTGTCCGCAGCCTTGCCATCACGCAGATAAGCTCTCTGGCTATTCGCCGCCGGGCTCTGATGATGGGGATTCGTTGATGCTTCAGGATGAAATGGGCAGCCTGGCCGCCTTCGCCGCTGTCGCAGAGGCCTGCAGCTTTACCCGTGCAGCAGGGCGACTCGGCACTTCCCAGTCGGCGCTGAGCCACAAGATTCGCAGGCTGGAGGCCCGTCTCGGAGTTCGCCTCCTGACGCGCACAACGCGCAGTGTCGCTCCGACAGTTGCCGGTGAAAAACTGCTGGCAACCTTGCGCCCGGCGCTGGCAGAGATCGAGGCGCAACTGGGCGCCCTGACGGACATACGCGACAAGCCTGCCGGAAGCCTGCGCATCACCACTGCGGACCATGCTGCCGAAAGCATTCTCTGGCCTGCCCTGCACCGGCTGTTGCCCGACTATCCGGATATTCAGATCGAGGTGAATGTCGACAACGGTTTCGTGGATATCGTCGCCGAACGCTATGACGCGGGTATCCGCCTGGGCAACAACCTGGACAAGGACATGATCGCTGTCCCCATAGGCCCGGCCGAACGCAGCGTGGTCGTCGGTTCACCTGTTTATCTGGCAACCCATCCAGCCCCCGTCACACCGGAACAACTCGCAGCGCATCAGTGCATCAATCGCCAGTTTCCAACCCTTGGCGGGATCACACCCTGGCAATTCGTGAAGGATGGCCGTCAGACGCAGGTCCGCGTCTCGGGGCAGTTAGCGTTCAACCGCCCGGAAATGATCCGTGAAGCCGCGCTTGCCGGTTTCGGGCTGGGCTGCCTGCTGCAATCCCAGGTGATCGATCATCTAAAGGAGGGAACACTGGTCAGCGTGCTGGAAGACTGGAGCCCGCAGTTTCCGGGCTATTACCTGTACTACCCCAGCCGCCGCCAGAATACGCCGGCCTTCCAGCTTCTGGTGGAGGCGCTGCGTTATCGGGAGGATACATTGCGTGCAAAGCCTAGCGAAAGGCATCGGCGCTGAGCCCTAGCCTGTCCATCTTGTTATACAAACCGCCACGCGAAACCTTCAACTGCCTAGCGGCCAGGCGAATGTTTCCATTTGTGTGCTTAAGGGCGGCGATGATGGCATTCATTTCCTGAGTCAGCAGGTCTGGAGCGTCGCTGTATTCAGGGCGTGAAGCCGTCTGTGGCCGGTGCACAAGCTGCATGATTTCCAGCGGCAGGTCGCCCGGCTGGATCAACCCGGTCGAAGCCAGATTGGTTGCCCGCTCAAGCGTGTTCTCCAGTTCGCGCACATTTCCCGGCCATGAATAGGCCACAAGCAGTTCCAGCGCCGCAGAGGAGATGCCCGTCACCGCCTTGCGCAGCGACTGTGCGCAGCGTTCGAGGAAGTGCTGCGCCAGCAAGGAAATGTCTTCCCTGCGCATTCTCAACGGCGGTACGGTAAGGTTGAGGACATTGAGCCGGTAATAGAGGTCTTCCCGGAACGCGCCTTCAGCCACGGCCTGGCTCAGGTTGCGGTGGGTGGCGGCGATGATGCGCACATCGACCTGCCGGGATTTGCTCGCACCGACCCGGGTCAGCTCGCCCTCCTGCAAAACCCGCAACAGGCTGACTTGGGCATCAAACGACATGTCGCCAATCTCATCGAGAAAGATGGTGCCGCCATCGGCCAGCTCGAACTTGCCCGCCGAGCCCCCGCGAGCCGAGCCGGTGAACGCGCCCTCAACGTGGCCGAACAGTTCGCTCTGCACCAGTTCCCGGGGAATGGCACCGCAGTTGACCGCCACGAAAGGGCCGCTGCTACGGGCGCTGGCGTTATGGATGGCCTGAGCGAACAGCTCCTTGCCGGTGCCGCTTTCGCCGAGGATCAAGGTGGTGGAGTCGCTGCGACTCGCGATCCTGCCAAGGCGCAATGCGTCCTGAATGACCCGCGAGTTGCCCTGGATGCTGTCGAAGGTATAGCGAGCCTGGGTGCCCATGATGCGCCGGGTAATTTCGCGGATGCGGCGGTTTTCCCGCAGCGACACGATACGCCCGCCCTGCCCGGTCATGCATACCGAAACCAGGCATGCCAACTGGCTGCCATCGTGCAATTGAAAGGTGCAGTCCAGATCACGCAGCGCTTCACCCTGACGCTGCATGATGGCCTCGTTCAGGTCACTGTGGCCCAGTTGCTGGAACGGACATTCCAGCAGTTCGGGGCCGACCCGGAACAGTTGCCGGGCATAGCGATTGAGGGCCTTGATGCAGCCATTGGCGTCCAGCACCACCAGTCCTTCATTGAGTACCTCCAGCACGCTGCGTTGCTCGTCGAGCAGGGTTTGCAGCGCCATCTGCCGCGCGACGGCTTCGGCAGCCGCCTGCACGGTGCCCAAGGTATGAAAATGGAACCATCCCGGCTCTGCGGTCAGGGTCAGGATCGCCAGCGTCTCGCCATTGGCATTGCGGATCGGCGCTGCGGCGCAATGCATGCGCCGTTGCCGCAGGCCATTGGCAAAGTTCTCTTCGGCCAGTACGTAGACCAGCCGGTCCTCGGCAATCGCCAGGCCGGTGCAGTTGGTGCCCTGCACCGACTCTGACAGGCGACTGCCCACCGGCGTGATGTCCAACCCACAGAAGCTCAAGGTGGTGCCATGAGGATCGGTGAGGTTGATATGGCCCCGGGGGTTATAGGCAAGCAGACCGCGCATCACTTCTGCGGCAGTGTCGATCAATAAAGCGTTACGGGACAGTTTTTCAGCCAGGACCGTCGGCGTGACGAAGCGGTATTCGGCATCTTCCGGGTCAATGCCCGCTTCGATACTGCGCCGCCATGACGCCCAGATCACCGGCCTGACCAGGGGATGAGGCTCGCTGCGGCCCTGCTGGCACTCCTGCCAGGCCTGCAACAACTCGACCATCGGTCCTGCGCTCAAGGCCAGCGGGCCAATGGCCGTGATGTAGTCCAGCTCATCCTGAGGCAAGGTCAGGAACGAATGATCAGCCATGTCACGCTCACAGAGTGTTCATATCTTTGACATGTCATTGTAGACATGTCTTTAAAATAGACACTCCGGCTTTTTGAATAAAACGAATTTTCATTAAATATCAACAAGTTAACAAATGGCACAGGGATTGCTCTTGCTCTGATAGAGCGCACTACCTCACTCGCTCGTTCGACTACAACAACAAGGAACGCATGCATATGAGCAAGATCATTCGCCTGGGACTCATCGGTGCAGGCCGCATGGGCAGTTTTCACGGTCAGACTGCGGCGCTGCACATTCCGGGAGCCTGCCTGGCAGCCATTGCCGACCCGACACCCGGCCAGGCCGCTCGCCTGGCGGAAAAGCTCAACGTGCCACGGGTCTACACCGATCCGCAGCAATTGCTGGATGATCCCGAAATCGATGGTGTACTGATTGCCGCTCCGGCCCGCAGTCATGCCGAACTGGTGATCGCCGCGGCCCGTGCCGGCAAAGGCATCTTTTGCGAAAAGCCCATGGCGATCACCCTGGATGAAGCGGACCGCGCCATCGCCGCAGCCGCCGATGCCCAGGTGCCGTTGCAGGTAGGCTTCAACCGGCGCTTTGCCAGAAGCTTTCGCCAGGCGCATCTGGATGTGGTTGGCGGCCGGATTGGCACACCGCAACTGCTGCGCTCGGTCACTCGCGATCCGGCGCTGAACAACCCGGCAGGCATTGGCCAGTGGGTCATATTCCTGGAAACGCTGATCCACGATTTCGACGCCCTGCGCTACCTGAATCCGAGCGCCAGGGCCGTGGAAGTCAATGTCATGGCTGACGCCCTGGTAGCCCCGGCCTACAAGGACAAGGGCCTGCTCGACACCGCCGTGGTGACGATTCGTTTCGACAACGGCGCAATCGCCACTGCCGAGGCCAATTTCCAGGCGGTCTATGGCTACGATGTGCGCGGCGAAGTGTTCGGCAGTGCGGGCATGCTGACCATGGGCAACGTGGCGCAGTCCGAGCTGGTGCGCTATCTGGCCGATGGCATCCAGGCCGACACCCAGCGCATGGACACCGACCTGTTGCGCGACGCTTACGTGGCCGAACTCAACCATTTTGTCGACTGCCTGCGCACAGGCGAACAACCACTGGCCAGTGGCGAGGATGCCCGCGCAGCACTGGCGATTGCCCGCGCCTGTATCGAGTCGGTCCAGCAGGGCAAGACGGTGCGGGTATCAGGAGAATCGGCATGAGCGCCTGCCCTTTCACCCTGGCCATCAGTGCCGAAATGGTATTTCTCGAACTGCCTTTCGTGGAGCGCGTCCAGCGCATTCATCAACTGGGGTTCAGTGCCGAAATCTGGGACTGGACCAGCAAGGATATCGCCGCGCTGATTGCCACCGGCGCCAGCTTTACGTCCATGACCGGCTACATTTCCGGCAACCTGACCGATGCCGAGGATATTCAGCGCCTGCTGGAGAGTGCGCGGGAATCGCTGGCGGTGGCCGAGCGCCTGAACTGCCCGAGCCTCAACCTGCATGGCACCGGCCTGGGCGACAAGGGGCTGCCGGTCAAACCCGTCAGCCACGCCAATGGCCGGATGTGGCTGAGTGCCTGCAAGACCCTGGAGAAAATTGCTCGCCTGGGCGAGGAACATGGAAAAGTGTTCCTGCTGGAAAATCTCAATACCCAGGTCGATCATCCCGGCACACCCTTCGCCCGCGCCGAAGATACACTGGCCTTGATCGAAGCTGTGGACAGCCCGCACCTGAAAATGAACCTCGACCTCTATCACGCGCAGATCGGCGAAGGAAACCTGATCGAACTGATCCAGCGTGCCGGAACGGCCATCGGAGAAATCCAGGTAGCCGATGTGCCGGGGCGCATGGAGCCAGGCACCGGCGAGATCCATTACCCGGCAATCGCCCGGGCCCTGCAACAGGTGGGTTATACGGGCGTCGTGGGCCTGGAGGGCTGGGCTTCCGGCGACTCCGAACTTGCACTGCAGCGCTTTCGCCAGGCTTTTACTCTGCAGGCGTGACTGTACGAAAGCCTTCTGGCTCTGTAACCGGTTGAGTCCGGAACAGAGCCGGGAGCATCGATCCCCTGATGAATTTCAACTCATAACAACAAGAGGAAAACCATCATGCGTCGCTACTTGTTTGCAATAGCCTCTCTGGCCCTGCTGTTCAGCCACAGCGTTTTTGCCGATTACCGGATTGGCGTGAGTATCGCCAAGGTCGACGATAACTTCATGACCTATGTGCGCAGCGGTCTGAACGATGCCGCGAAGAAAGAAAACCTGCAGATCCAGTTCGAGGATGCCCAGGGCGACGTAGTGCGCCAGCTCAGCCAGGTCGAAGGTTTCATCAGCCAGAAAGTGGATGCGATCATTGTCCTGCCGGTCGATACCGCTGCCGCCGTGAATATCACCCGCGCCGCTACTACGGCCAGGATACCGCTGGTCTACGTCAATCGCCGCCCCGATCAGCGCACCCTGCCCGCCGGTGTGGTTGCCGTAGCCTCGGAAGACATCCAGGCCGGCCAGCTGCAAATGCAGTACCTGGCGGAGAAGATGGGGGGCAAGGGCAATCTGGCGATCATCATGGGCGACCTGGTGCAAAACGCTACTCAGGGCCGGACCGAAGGGGTCAAGCAAATTCTCAAGAACTACCCCGATATCAAGGTGGTCGGTGAGCAGAGCGCCATGTGGCAACGTGACAAAGGCATGGACCTGACCAGCAACTGGCTGCTGGCCGGCGTCAAGATCGATGCCGTAGTCGCCAACAACGATGAAATGGCAATCGGTGCCGCAATGGCCTTGAAACAGGCCGGACAAGGTTCGACACCCGTGGTGGGTATCGACGGCCTGCCCGATGGTCTGGCGGCCATCAAGCGCGGCCTGCTGGCAGCCTCGGTGTTTCAGGACCCACAGGCCCAAGCCAGCAGCGCCATGACTGCGGCCGTGCGGATGATCAAGGGTGAACCCGTGGAGTCCGATATCTGGGTGCCCTATCAGTTGATCAAACCGGATCAGGTTTCGACGTTCGCCCAGCACTTCAAATAGCGTCTGGACGCGGCTCACGATAAAGATAGTTTTCAAGCAACGTGACAACCTCGACAACAAAGCCCGGATGCTCCAGCACCTCGGGCCGGTCGGCCGTCACGTTATGGATGATTGCGTGGGCCGCGACACTCACCAGGTAGATCGAAAGCTCCGGGTCGGGGACGTTGTGCATGAACGGCGTCAGCACCTGCGAGAACTGTCTGCGCAATTGATCCTGATCGTCTGCCATGTGCCGCACCGTGCGTGGCAGCTCTTCATAAATGGCCTTGTGCAGCGCTGGCACGATGCGGTGCTCATTGACAACCATCTCGACCAGCAAGGTCAGGGCTTCGCGCAGGGAAGCCTGTTGCGGCACGATTACCAGCGCCTTGAGCAAGTCGCTGCGGGTTGCCGTCGCGTGCCGCCGCTGCAATTCGGCAATCACGGCCTCCTTGTTCGGAAAGAACTGGTACAGCGAGCCGATATTGACGCCGGCACGCTCGGCAATGGCGTTGGTCGTCAGCCCTTCCCAGCCCACTCGGGTCAAAATGTAAGTTGCCGCCTGGACAATCGCATCCACCGTTGCCCGGGAACGCGCCTGAGCCGGGACTTTGCGGGGCTTGACGGAGGGTCGGCTTCTGCTCACGGGCAGCTCCAGAACATGAGTTTTTAAAATATAAGCTTTAACTTACGATTTTGAGGCGTGAGAACACAACGTTCTTCATGTCCTTGAGAACATTTCAACCATGAAAACACTAGACACTGTGCGCGCCTGGGACAGCTTCCAGGCGGCGAATCGCTTTCGTCGGGCCATTCGCAAATTCAACCCGACGCCGATTGCCGAAGATGAGATCAACGCACTGCTAACGGAGGCGATCTATGCACCTTCCAGCGGCAACATGCAGCCTTACCAGTTGCACTGGATTCGCGAGCCGGCCTTGAAAGCCCGCCTGGCAAAAGCCTGCAATGGGCAGAAAGCCGCAGCATCGGCGGCAGACTTCATCGTGTTTGTCGCCAGTCCAGCTCTGGGGTTGCGTACCGCCAGGGCGCAACTGACATACGTTGAAAACTCATCGAAGCTGGGACAGGACTCAAAAGCTTATTACCGCAAGCAGATCGGGATGTTCCGGAAAATCCTCCAGGTTGGTTCCTGCGCACTATGGTCACCGCTTGTGCTGCTTGCCGCACTGGTTCGTCCTGGCTTGTCGCTGATCCCCATCGGGCATATCGGCAGTCGTCAGTGGGCGGCGCGCAACGCCATTTTCGCCGCCCAGACCCTCATGCTGGGTGCTGCCGCCAAGGGAATCGATTCCTGTCCTATGGAAGGCTTCTCGGCTTCCAGGGTTGCCAGCCTTCTCGCATTACCACGCGGCTCGGTGATTCCACTGATTGTTGCTCTGGGCTATCGCGCCGGGGACGCCCGGATCGAAGAGCGCTGGCGCCAGCCCATGAGCGAGCTGGTAGTCACCCACCAGGTTTAAACAGTCCTTTGCTCTCCGACTTTTCGTACAGAGCCTGAAAGGTTGGCTGAATAGCAGCCGAGCCTCCCCACTATCGGCTGCTAGCCCTCACAAACAATCGATAACAAGTCTCATTGATAAATGAAAAACCATTCTATTAATGAAGATTATCAACCTCGAAAAACCACTTTCCCTACCTCGCAAGTTGCCCGGCAAATTCTGTCATTTCACATACTTGCAAAACGCTAGCACTGAACTACATTGCTATTCATTGCGACCTGAGCCCTCAGAGAATATGTCTCAGGCGCCCTGCCCGCTTGCGTTTGGTTGTCTCGACAGGAGTAATGCCCGCCCCGGATGCTGTTTGAAATATCTGACAAGGACATTGAGTCATAACAACCAAGAGGGATGCTTGAATGAAGCATGGCCAGTTGTATCGTGCGCTCTCGAAAACCGGAGCGGCAGGAAGTTGGTGGCTGTCGTTATTGTGTTTTTCGATTCTGGTAATCGCCAGTTTCCTGTTGTTTGGTCAACAGATCGAACAATTTCTCACAGGCTTGAGCCTGAGTATTCCTTCAGACCCGGTACAACAATTCAATCTCGCCCTCCTGCTGATTGCGCTGCTGGCATTCGATGTCGTGCTGCCGGTGCCTTCCAGCGTAGTAGCGCTGTTGGCCGTGGCTTTGCTGGGCAGCCTGGGTGGCTATCTGGTGATCTTCATTGGCCTGTGCCTGGGAGCCGGTATCGGCTATGCGCTCGGCGCTGGCTACTTTCGGCTGCTCTCCCGGCGGCTCTCGGTCAATAACCGGCGACCGGGGCAACTGGCCTATCAGCTCAATACCCTGTCGCTGATCTGTCTGCGTGGCATCCCGGTGCTGGCCGAAACCTCGGTAGTCGCGGCGGGCATGCAGCGCTATCCGCTACGTCAGTTCCTGCTGGTCACCACCCTGGCCAACGCCGGGCTGGCCCTGACCTACAGCGCCATCGGCACTTACCTGATGGAGCAGAACGCACTGCTGGCGACTGTCCTGGCCAGTATGGTGCTGCCCGGTCTGTTCATTGCCGGGCGCAGCCTGCTCAAGGTCGTAAGGAACCGCACGGCGAAAGACAGTGCTGCGCCTCTGCAAGGCCGCTTCGAGGTCAGTTACAACTATCCGGTGGTGTTCACCGATCACCTGTTCGAGCCGGGCAATGACTGCCTGCGCAAACAGCTCACCGCTCAGCAGACCGGCCAGGTCACCGTGCTGATCTTCGCCGACGAACAACTGCTGAAATCGGCGCCACATCTGCTGCCGCAGATCGATGGCTACTTTGCTGCCCATAGTCGGGATTTGCGTTTGCAGGCCGCGCCGATTGCGGTGCCGGCAGGTGAATTGAGCAAGGATCCGCAAGTCCTGCAGCAACTCTATGCACACATGCTGGAACATGGGTTGGACAGGCATTGTTATGTCCTGGCAATGGGCGGAGGCGCCGTGCTGGATGCGGTGGGTTATGCCTGTGCCACCTTCCATCGTGGCATGCGCCTGATTCGCATCCCGACCACCGTGCTGGCGCAAAACGATGCGGGCATCGGGGTCAAGAACGGCATCAATGCCTTTGGCCAGAAAAACCTGCTCGGCGCATTCTGCCCGGCCAATGCAGTGATCAACGACTTCCAGATGCTGCTCAGCCTGTCGCACCGCGACTGTATCGCCGGGTTGGCCGAAGCGGTGAAAGTGGCGGCCATCAAGGATTCCGCGTTTTTCCAGTGGATGGAGCAGCACGCCCAGGCCTTGGCCGGGTTTGACCACGACGCCAGCCGCTACGCGATCCGCCGTTGCGCAGAGTTGCATCTGGGGCACATCACCGGCGCGGGCGACCCGTTCGAGCGCGGCAACGGTCGACCGCTGGATTACGGTCACTGGTCCGCCCACAAGCTGGAAAATCTCAGCAAACACCGCTTGCGCCATGGTGAAGCGGTGGCCGTGGGCATGGCACTGGATGCGTTGTACGCCAATGCCATCGGGCTGCTGTCCGAGACCGATACCGAGCGTCTGTTGCACCTGCTGCTGCAACTCGGCTTCAGCCTCAACCCGCCGGAACTGTTGCTCAGGGATGCCCAGGGTCGCTCGCGGATCGTGCAGGGCCTGGAAGAGTTCAGGCAGCACCTGGGTGGCCAGTTGTCCATTCCGATGCTCAATAGCCTGGGTGAATCCGTGGATGTCCACGAGATCGATTTCGCCCTGATGGAGCAAGCCTTGCAGCGCTTGTCGAGCTACAGCGCAGCGCCCCTCGGCTGGACCAAGAGTTGCCCTGAATGAACCAGACTTCCCTGAAAACCTGGATGACCCTGGGCCGTGTCTCCAATCTACCGACGGTGTGGACCAATACCCTGGCCGCAGCCTTGCTGGCCAGTAGCGCCGGCGCCCTGGCCCCGCCCTCGCTGCTGGTATGGGGACTGCTGCTGGTGGTGCTGTCGCTGCTGTATCTGTTCGGTATGCTCTTGAACGATCTGCTGGATGCCGACTGGGACCAGAAACACGACAATCCACGCCCCATCACTCTCGGGCTGGTCAGCCGCCAACAGGTCGCCCTGGCAGTCGGCGCGCTGATCCTGATAGCCGGTGTCTCGATACTGGGGCTCAGCCAATTGATCGAAGAACCGGACTGGCTGCTGGGCAGCGCAGCCCTGTTGCTCGGTTTTATCCTGGCCTACAACCTTCTGCACAAGAAATACCCGCACAGCGTCTGGCTGATGGGCGCCTGTCGCTCGGCCCTTTACCTGACAGCAGCGGCCAGCCTGAGTGTGCCACCGGAACCCATCTGGCTCTGCGCAGCGCTGCTGGGCGCCTACATCAGCGGCCTGACCTACCTGGCTCGCCAGGAACACCGCAACCAGTTGCTCAGCCGTTTCCCGCTGCTGCTGATGCTCAGTCCGCTGCTGCTGGTCAGCTACGCCAGCAACGTCATGTTCTGGCTGGTGCTGCTGATCTGGCTGGTCTGGCTGGGGCGCAATTACTTGCGACATCTGGCCAACCCGCAGCAGCGTCAGGTACGCGCCTTCATCGGCGCCGGCCTGGCCGCCCTGCCGCTGTTCGATGCCATGGTTCTGGCGCTGGCGGATCAACCCTGGGGCAGCCTGTTGTGTGTGCTGGTGTTTTTCCTGCTGCCTCGTTTCCAACGCTGGATCAAGCCGACATGAATATGGATATCGCCCTGCTTGAACTCCGGGAAGAGCTGCTGGCCGACCTGTTGCAGCGTTTCACCCGACACCTGCCAATCGCCGAACTGCAATGGTGGCAAGGCGCGCTGCAACAGGTCGCGCAAAAGCCGGACGCCAACACTCTGGTGCTGCTGAGCAGCCAGTGCAAACGCTCGCTAAGCGAGTTGCCGGACACTGGCCATGAGCGTTGGGCACAGGCGCAGAAAGCCCGCGTGCTGCTTTTGGCCGAGGCGCTGAAGCATCAGGCCCCAGGTGACAGAGCGACCCTGCTGCGCCAGTTCTTTGCCTGGGGAGACGATCAGGAAAAGGTTGCCGTTCTCAAGGCCCTGGACTGGTTCGACGCCAGCGGAAAACTCCTGGATCTGGCTCAGCAGGCCGGTCGCACCCACAACATCCAGGTGTTTGCCGCCCTTGCCCTGGATAACCCTTATCCGTCCAGTCATTACAACGAACGGGCTTTCCATCAACTGGTCCTCAAGGCGCTGGGAATGGGCCTTGAGGTACAGCGCCTGCTCGGTCTTGCGGAGCGCCGCAGCAGCGCACTCAACCAATTGGCCCTGGACCTGCTGGAAGAGCAGCTAGCCGCCGAACGTGCGGTGTCCATCGGACTGGTGCACGTCATTGTCTTTGCCCTGTTGAGCAAGACGCAACACCAGCGGCTTGCGCAACTGCATCAGGCACAGCGCCTGCCCGCCGAATGGGCTGAACACTTTCGTTAACCCGAAACACGCTTTCCCCAAATGATCGCCACTTTCTGCACTGCGAGGATGCTTCATGCTCAAGTACTTCGATCCGCACATCCACATGGTCAGCCGTACCACCGACGACTATCAGAACATGGCCGCCGCCGGGATCACCGGGGTCATTGAGCCGGCGTTCTGGCAGGGCCAGGCGCGTACCAGCGTCGGCAGCTTTGTCGATTACTTCGACACCCTGCTCGGCTGGGAACGCTTTCGCGCCAGCATGTTCGGCATTCATCACTTCTGCACCATCGGCCTCAACCCCAAGGAAGCCAATAACCTGTCGATTGCCCTCGAAGTGCTGGATATTCTGCCCCGCTACTTGGTCAAGGACGGCGTAGTGGCCGTCGGGGAGATCGGCTACGACGACATCACTCCCGAAGAAGACCGTTTCCTTGCCGCCCAACTGGATCTGGCCAAACAGTTCAACCTGCCGGTGCTGGTCCATACCCCGCATCGCGACAAGATTGGTGGCACCAAGCGCACCCTGGCGGTGATCCGTGAAGTCGGCATCGCCGAGAATCTGGTGATCATCGACCACCTCAACGAGCTGACCCTGCCGCTGGTGCTGGACAGCGACTGCTGGCGCGGCCACTCGATCTATCCCAATACCAAGATGTCGGAGCAACGCATGGTGGCGCTGCTCAAGGAATATGGCACCGAGAAAATGGTGGTCAACAGTGCTGCCGACTGGGGCATCAGCGACCCGCTCAAGGTGCCCAAGACCGGTCAGGCAATGCTGGATGCCGGATTCACCGAGGCTCAGGTCGAACAAGTGCTGTTCCATAATCCGGTGGACTTCTTCGCCCAGAGCGGTCAACTGGACAAGGATCTGGTGAGCACCCCGCTGCCCATCGATCAACGCAAGCAATGGCAGGAAAACTCGGCCTTGCGCGGCCAGGAACCGGTGGTCAAATGAGCGCCGCCACTGGCTGGAGCGCCGCCCAGATCGGCTATTGCAGCAATGTGCATCCGGCTCCCGGCCTGAGCGAGCTGTGCGCTTCGATCGAACAGCATTTTCGTGGCGTACGCCAGCAGCGCAAGCTGAACGAGCAGGACAGCGGGCTGTGGATCAGCGCCCAGGCGGCCCAGGAACTGCAGGACAAGCCGGCGCGCCAGGCCTTTGTGGCGCTGCTGAAACGCTGCGGGGTGCGCCTGACCTCACTCAATGGCTTTCCGTACGGCCAGTTTCACAAGGGCGCGGTCAAGGCCGAGGTGTACCTGCCCAGCTGGGCCGACCCCGAGCGCCTGGCCTACAGCCTGCAACTGGCGGAAATTCTGGCCGAGGCGCTGCCTGCCGACTGCCAGCAGGGGGTGATTTCCAGTGTGCCGCTGGGTTACGCCGCGCACTGGAGTGCCGACAAGCAACAACGGGCCGAAGAGTATCTGGCGCAACTGACCTCAGCGCTGGACAGGCTGCAACAGAAAACCGGCAAGAAGATCGTGATCTGCCTGGAAATGGAACCGGACTGCGTGCTGGAAAACACCACCCAGGCCATCGCCTTCTTTGAACGGCTGCAAGCCCGTGATCCGCACCATGAACATCTGGCGCTGTGTTTCGATGTCTGCCATCAGGCGGTGGTCTTCGAGCATTGCTATGAATCCCTGGAAAGGCTGCACAAGGCTGGCGTACCGGTCGGCAAGATCCAGCTGTCCAACGCGATGATCTGTCGTCTGCCCAGCGACGACGCCAGGCACCGCGAACAGGTGCTTGAAGCGCTGGGCGGCTTTGCCGAAGCCACTTATCTGCATCAGGTCAAAAGCCTGGATCAGCAAGGCCAACTGCATGCCTGGGCCGACCTGCCCGCGGCCCTTGAAAACCCCGGGCACAGCAAAGAACTGCGGATTCATTTCCATGTGCCGCTGTTCAGCGAGCAGTTGCTGCTGCCGGAACTGAGCGGCAGCCAGCTTGCCCTGTCCCAGACTTTCGACTTCCTGGCCGACCACAGCGACTTCCGGCCGGTGCTGGAAGCAGAAACCTATAGCTGGAACGTCCTGCCTGCCGCCCTGCGCCCGCAGACCGAGCAAGCCTTGCTGCTGGGCATTGCCGCGGAGCTGCAATGGGTCGAAGCGCAACTGCGCCAGCGAGGATTGCTGCTTGCCGAGGCCCACCAACAGAAGGCGTATGCGGATGCGATCTGACCTGCCACCCGTGCTGCTGATCAATGTGGTGGGGCTGACGCCAGGCCTGCTTGGCGAGGCCACGCCACGGATCAATGCCTTGCTTGAAAAGGCGCAGATGGCCAGCCTGCAGCCGGTGTTTCCGGCGGTGACTTCGACGGTGCAGGCTTCCATTCTCACCGGCCAACCGCCCTCGAAGCATGGCATCGTCGGCAATGGCTGGTATTTCCGCGATCAGGCCGAAGTGCGCTTCTGGCTGCAGCCCAATGACCTGATACAAGGTGACAAGGTCTGGCATGCCCTCAAGCGCGAGCATCCGGAGTTTCGCAGCAGCCAGTTGTTCTGGTGGTTCAACATGTACGCCGACGTTGATGCCGCGATTACCCCGCGCCCCCACTATCCGGCTGACGGGCGCAAGATGTTCGGCCTGTACTCTTCGCCGGCATCCCTGCACGAAGTCATCGAGCAGCAGATTGGCGAGTTCCCCTTTCCGGGTTTCTGGGGACCGGCTGCCGGCATCGCTTCCAGCCGCTGGATCGTGGATTGCGCCATGGCCGAGTTCCGCATCAACCGGCCCAACCTGCAACTGGTCTACCTGCCACATCTGGACTACAGCCTGCAACGCCTGGGGCCGGAGCATCCGTCGATTGCCGATGAAGTGCGGGCCATCGACCATGAAGTCGGACGTCTGCTGGAGTTCGCCGAACAGCAAGGCGCCAGGGTCATGCTGCTCTCGGAGTACGGCATAGAAGCAGTCCATCAATCGGTGTCGATCAATCGGCTGCTGCGCTCGGAAGGTTTGCTGCAAGTGCGCCAGTCGCTGTCCTGGGAACTGCTCGATCCGGGTGCCAGCGCAGCCTTTGCCGTCACCGATCATCAGATCGCCCATATCTACATCAAGCACTCCCGGGATATCGCCAGGGTCAAAGCCCTGCTGCAGCGCCAGCCGGGCATCGAACAGGTGCTGGACAAGACCGAACAGCAAGCCTGGCAACTCGATCACCCGCGCAGCGGTGAACTGGTGGTCATCGCAGAAGCCGGTTACTGGTTCGATTACTACTACTGGTTCGATGATCGCAAGGCGCCGGACTTTGCCCGCACCGTGGACATTCACCGCAAGCCCGGTTACGACCCGCTGGAGCTGTTCATCGATCCGGCCATCCGTTTCCCGAAACTGAAAGTGGCGCGCCGCCTGCTGCAGAAAAAGCTCGGCTTTCGCTACTACATGGACCTGATTCCCCTCGATACCCGACTGATTCGCGGCAGCCACGGACGCCTGCCCAGCGATGAACAGTCAGGCCCGTTGCTCATTACCAATTGCGAACTGTCGTTGCCCAGCCGTGTTGCGGCAACCGACGTCAAGCAACTGCTCCTGGAGTACTTCCGGGGGCACCCATACCGTGATCAGGCCAATGCCAAGGAGATTTCATGCGGCGAGCCCTTAGTGTAAGCGTTCTGAGTGCTGTGGCCGGTCTGGCTCAGGCACAGAGCCCAGCCCCTTTCGATTGCACCAACCTGTTCAAATTCGGAGCGAATCCCGGTACGACCTGGACCACCTTCGAGCAGAGCCCTGAAACCATGGCCTGGAACTGGTTTGCCTGCCTGAACCAGCCCGCAGCCCAGGGCAACCCCAATCGTGTCTGGGAAACCCTCAAACCCAGCGATCAGGTCTATCTGGGCAATGGCGCTCAACCTTTGCCTTATGCCCAGCGCGAACCGCTGCCAGCCGATGTGAGCAAACAAGCCCAAACACTGGGCCTGAACATGCAGCGCGCTTTCCAGAACCTGGACAGCATTCAGCAGGTGGACGGCCTGATTCTGCAAATGGGCAATCAGGTGCCTGCGGCGCAACGGGGCCAGCCGGTGCGTTTTCACCTGCAGATGAGTGAAGACACCTTCAATTACATCGTGCAGCAAAAAGTCTACAACGCGAACGGCCAGGCGGCCCTGACCAGCAGCCTGAACTTTCCCTCCACAGCCTGGGAGCTGAAAACCTCCTGGCTGTGGATCGGTGCAGATCAGGCGTTCATGAAGCAACTGACGGACGATGGCTACTACATCATTCAGGCCTATTACCTGGCGGACGACGAGAAAACCTACAACGTGGGTTATGCCGCTCTCAGTGGCATGCACGTCATCAACAAGCTGTCGCCAAGCTGGGTCTGGACCACCTTTGAAAACAGGAACAACAGCAAGTACAGCGTGACGAATGACACTCCGGCAAAGCCCATGACCAATATCACCGGGCCAACAGCGGAGGCGAAACCGGTCAACGCCACCTTCCAGGCCCAATACCCGGCGCTGGCGCAGTACGAATTGATCGGCGTCCAGTACCAGAACGACGGACAGTTGCTGGCCAACTCGCAACTGGAATCGGCTTTCCAGAGTAATTCCGACTGCCTGGCCTGTCACAGCACAGCGGCCTATTCAAAGACAAAACACTATTTCAACTTTGCGCTCCCGGAAAAGGACGGCATCGTCTATCCGGTCAAGGAACTGCCGGACTCGGTCTATGCCGGCTACCAGAAACTGGACTTCGTCTGGTCGCTGAAACGTGCCCAGTGGCAACGACCTGCACCTAAAGGAGAGTGACCCCATGAGCGTGTTGAATTTCCCTCGTATCTATTTCAACGGCCATATGTTCTGGAACCCTCCAACGGCCAATAACAACGACATGTTTCCGCTATACGACGCGGTCAAGATGCAGATGAACTGGCCGTTTCTGAAGGAGTATGGCATCACGCCTGAAAACGCTGCCAGCACTCTGATGCCCTGGACCATCGCACCGATTCCGAAAGTGCCTGATTACGTCCTGGAAGTACCGGGCAATTACGGCGCAGGCGGCACTCCCGGCGAATGGAACCTGTTTGGTGACAATGGCTGCGGCACCGTGGGCTACAAGGATATTCAGTCCTTGGTCATTGGCGGAGAACTTCAGAACAACAGCTATATCAGCCAGGATGATCTGGTCAACAAGAGCTACCAACTGGTAGGCAATCCTTTTGGCAGCACTGCACAGACACCAGCCCGTTTCGTTGATGTAAGCCCTTGGCAGAACACCTTCACAGCGCTGTACTTCGACAAGCTGATCATAGGCGATAGCCAGTGTGGTCTGACCCTTGATCGCCAGTACCGCATGCTTGATCGTTTTCTGAATTTCAACTGGGGGGCCTTCGGCGGCCTGAATTATGTCACCACCACCTGGCAGACCTGTTTTCCCAAGGAAAACCTGCAATGGGTGAGCGGAAACTCTGTGTTGTTGCAAAACCTCAAGCAGCAGATGGAACAGCAAAATGCCAAAGGCCTGATGTTCCGATTTTCGACCTATCTGACTTACTACGACAAGAACGGCATTTTCAACGATTACCCGCCCTTTATCACACACCCTACGGGCGATGAGGATCCGGCAAAAATACTGGCAGAAATGCAGGCCATGTATCAGAAAGGCCTGGATAACGTTGCCGATATCTTCTTCAACCCGGCTTATAGCCGTACGGCTGGCACCCTGGGGCTATGGTTCGAGGATGAATTCCCGACTGCACCTGCCGGGCGTCGTCTGGTTCCGGCATCCCCCATCAGCGTTTACAAGACCAAGCCGGGCGATACGCCTCTTCCGCCTGGAGCCACTATCCAGCTTGGTGTGATTTCGGCTCAGGTACAGCCTGAAAGCAACATTCTGTCACTGGACCTGGGAACCGGTTTTCCGTTTTATACCGTAGACGACAAGGCCGCAGTCCCCATGCCGGAAAAATTCCAGGCAGGTGACTATCAGGTGGGAGTTCGAAGCGGAGGGCAATTCTGCCCTGTAGCGAGCTTCGGATTCGATCAATATAAACAAGCGGCTTTCGACAAGCGCTCCGGCATTCTCGACTTTGCCCTTACACCCGACGCCATCACTAAACTGCAAAGCGGCCCGCTAGAGCTCCAGTTGCAAGGTTCGACACCGTCAACCGCTGCCAGCCAACAGATGTGGACCGCCGAAGTCGTGGAAAGCGCCAGCTTCATCGATGTCGGCGATACCAAGACGCTGAACATCATGGTTCAGTACGATGGCAAACCGGCGGCGAATACCGAGGTATGGGTAGCGGAATACAACAACGCCTTTTCAGTGACCACCAGCAGCTATTACCTGGCTTTCAGCAATGCAGCAGATTTCACTCTCTTCAAAAACTACCCACCCACTTACAAGCAGAACACATCCGTGTTGCCGCAGTTCCTCGACACAACCCCCGTATTGAGCCTGGCCGCCGATGGTAGCGGTCGCCAGTTGACGGAGTTTTTACCTCCCCTGGCTGCAAGCGTAGCGAAGAACGACTCTCCGGAAGAAGTCACCTATCAGACCTACCTGAGCAACCCGACAGCGCTGGCACTGACGCCTTGTCTATCGCTAGCCAATGCCATTCCACAGCAAGACACTCTGGAAGGAAAAAACGGCAGTACCGTGAACTACAGTGTGGCGAAGATCAAGACAGATGCCAACGGTATCGCTCAATTGACCTTTACCGCACAGGCTCCGGGTTTCCCAACCCTGCGTTTCTTCGTGCAAGAAGGCGAAGAGTCTCCCCAGGTTCCTTTCAGCTTCAACTACCTGTCGGCCTATACCGACTTCCTGGCCCCACTGCGGGTTCTTCCTCTGGAGCCGGAACTGCAACAGGACTTCATCAGCTACTGGAACAGTATCTGCGAACAGCAGGATGCCCGTGTATTGATCTGGGAGAAGTTCATCTACCCACGAATCCTGGAGCCCTTCTATTACCTGTATCCGATCATGGCCAAATACATGCCGCTCAACTCCCTGAAGCGCATAGAAGGCGCGGTCGATCAGTTGATTGTGCTTATCAGCAAGCCATATCAGGAAGAAAGCACCCTGGCGATGCCCATTACCCGCGACATGCCACAAAGCCGCCGGGCCGTTCTGGAGCTTTGGGCGCAATCCCTCGTCAAGGGTAATTACCCGCCCACGCCCCTGAGCATGAGCGACTTCCCGCAAGACTGTTAACAACCGGCAGGAAAGCGGGTGGCAAATCGGCCGCCCGCCCTTTCAAAGGAGTGTCTTATGAAATCCAGCGTTTTGATCCGGTTATTGATGTTGTCGAGTCTGCTGTTCAGCAACACGCTGCTCGCACAGGACGGCGGCGCCATCTATCCCAGCATGGGCGTGCACAACACTGCCGGTTGCAATGAAAAGAACGGCAACTGTATCGCCAAACGCAATCCGACCGACCCCAGCGATCCGTTCTTCCCGGCGTTCTGGGTCAGTGACTGGACCATGTACCGGGTGACCGGCGATAGCTACAAGACCAACCCGCCACCTTACAGCAGTCCGCCCAGCACCCTGAAACCCGGCGATTACAGCGTGTCCAAGGGCACCAGTTATTACGACACCACCTACATCCCGGCCGATGGCGATGGCTACGGCGCGATGATGGAGCACTACGAGAAATACTGCCTGCCGATCTTTCCGATCAAGGACAACAACTACACTTGTACCTTCGTTTCGCTGGGCAACAAGGCGTATTTCCTGACCTACGAACAGGATCGCCCCAAAGGCATGCCGGCCTGCTGCATGTTCTCGCCCATGAATCACCCGCCGCGCCAGGACTTCATCCAGCACCTGCCCTATAGCGCCGAGCGCAGCAAGAACCTCAACGCCAGCGTGCAGGCCTACTCCATCGATGTGCCGGGGCCGGATGGCCCGATCCTGTTCGGTTATTCGTTCCTCAAGACCGCCAGCAGCGATCTGAAGGGCCAGCCACCGTTCAGGCATCCTCAGTCGTTCTTCTTTTCCGGCGACGTTTCCACTGCCAACGCCCCGATTGTCAGCCAGAACTACACCAATTTCCGGGTGACCAAGCCGGACCCGGCCACGACCTGGGCGCAGGTCGCGAAAATGTGCCCGGCGAATCCCGAGCCCTGCCAGTTGTTCAATCCGCCCGGCAACTTGAGCAATGGCAAGAAGGCACAGTGGAACAACCTGATGCCCAGCAAGCCCTGACAGACAAGGACAGATGCCATGAATACTCGATTTCGTGTTGGAATGACGTTGCTCGGCCTGGTCAGCCTGCCTGCGCTGGCGCTTGAACAGCCAATGCCGGACGTGTCGGTGACGAGCCTCAATTGCCAGCTTCCCGGTAATGCTCCAGCCGCCAAAAGCGGCCAGGATGCCTTCGATCTTTACAGTTGGCAGATGTTCATCGCGCTGAACTGGCCGGTAACGGATGGTCAGCGCGGAACTCCAGACTGCAACAAACAACCCGGCGATGCGGGTTATACCGTCTGGCAAAGCTACAAGAACGTCAGTGAAATATTCCCGGCGGACGGCAGTAATCCCGGGCCCTGGAATACGCCGCTATCCAGCCGCAATCTGGGCCTGATCAATATTGCGGCCGTGAAAAACACCGGTGTACTCCAGGCAGTGGATCAGGCTGTCGGCGGCTGGCTGATCGATCAGAGCGGTAACCCGACCTACTACGACATCTCGGCCAACGAGGTTTCGTACAACTACATCGTGGCCAACAACTTCTACAACGCCAATGTCGTGTCCAGGGCCAGCAACATTTCCTTCCCGAACGGGGTCATCGAGATCAAGTCGAGCTGGCGCATCCTCACACCCGCCGACAATGCCAGTCGTTACCTGACGGTTCATTCGCAGGTCGATCTGTTCGATGACCAGGGCAAGCGCACCGGTGCTGTTGCAGATGCCTATCTGGGGCTGGTGGGCCTGCACATCATCACCAAGGCGCAGGGCTATCCACAGTGGATCTGGTCCACCTTCGAGCAGGTCGACAACGTGCCACCCAAGAAGGAGTCGGGAGGTCAATGGATAGACAACCCGACCTCCGGCATCAATTACTCCTACTTCAACCCCCACGCGCAACCTGCCAGTCTCAATCAGTCGCCCTGTGACTGGCAGACACAAGGCGACACGATGGTATGCGTACCCAAGGCCGGCACCACCTTCCAGACCCCGAACCCGCTGAACCGGGTAACGCCGATTGCCGCCTCCACCGAACTGCTCAACAAGGCATTCCAGTTCGCTCCCGGCCTGCAGCAGAGCGCCTTGAAGTACTACCAGCTCGTCACCACTCAACGGCCGTTCAATCCCGACAACCCCGGCAACCCGCTGGGCCAGCCGACACCGGCACTCTCGGCCAATGTCACGATGGAAAGTTATATCCAGGCCAACAGCAGTTGCATGAACTGCCATTCCATGGCGACACCGCCAGGCAGCCCTTACAAGGCCGATTTTTCCTACATGTTCAAATTTGCAAAGCCCGCCGCCCAAGGCGCCAAGGATGAGAAATAGATCATGAGCATTCTCAATGGACCACGATTGAATTTCTGGGGTGGCATCAGCACGGATGTCAGTGTGCCGAACAATTCGGCGACTCTCGATGAGGACAACGATACAAAGTTCAATCTGTTCGACGTAACCACCTCCACCATTGCTCCAGAGGCACAGCCTTACACCGATGAGCAATTGAACGAAAAGATCAACGCGCCCTCCAGCTCTCCGCCAACCACCGGTTATACCAAAGGCGGCTGGAATCACTATGGCCAGCATCTCGTCGAAATGGACACGCAGATCAGTTCGCAGGGCAATCCAGGGGCTATCAGCAAGCAAGGCGACCTTGTGGGAAAACCCGTTTATCTGCTCGGCTCGCTGGACCCGGCAACCGGCCAGAGCGGCTCATCCGGACCGATGATGGTGGATCTGGACCCGACCTCAATGTACACCACCCAAATATTTGTCGGTGGTTTGCAGATCGGTAACAGCGACGATGTACAACTGCTGATTCGGTGCAATAGCGTATGCAGCAGCATGGATGTGAAACAGCGGATACTTGGACCCGAGAGCATGGATGCGCCCGGATCCTGTTACTTCAGCGGCACATTCCAGTTGACCTTTCCGTTAAGCAGTATCGTCAGTTACAACCAGAACAGTGAAATCCTGCAAGCGATCATAAAGGCACCCGGTGCAACCGGTATCGTCCTGCGCTTCGTCATGTTCGAGATGTGCCCGACCATGACCACGCCACAACTGGATGCAGATTATGCCGCCAAGAGGTTCACCTCCAATCCAAGCATCGGCAGGGTCATAGGGACTCTTGCACCGGCCTTTGCCGACGAACCTGTTATCTGCCAGGCAGGTCGACAATTGGTCAATCAATACACCAGCAATGCCGGCTTCGCGAATCTCAATGACAACGGACTCTTGAGCATCGATATGGTGAACCTGATCCCCAAAGAGACGTTCAGGTCTGATCGCACTGCCACTACCAGCCCTATTGGTCCCAATGCCGATTACGGTCCTATCAGTTTCGGTGTCGGCACTACATCCCCGACAACGCTGGCAACTCTGCCTGCGGACAGTGAGTTTGCGCTGAACTATTACCTGTATGGGGGCATCGTGGATTTGCTTCTGGATGCCAGCCAGGTGATACAGGCAAAAACCCAGCCGCTCTCCATTACAGCTCCCAATAAGGTGCTCGACACATGGAAGGGCCAAGAAACATCGTTGAATATTACCGAGACGGCTTATCGACTGTATGCCGATCAGAGAAATATCTATCTGGAAGACTACCCCAACGGCCTGACTATCCCGTTACAGGTCAGGTATCTGGGCGGACCTGTTCCTTCCACCACCAATATTGGAATATCCATTGGCAACACCCTGGATTGCCTGAGCTATCCATCATCAGTTTCCATACTGGCTAATCAGCTTTCGGTCGATGTCACTGTCACCCTCAAACCGGATACTGAAAGCCAGGCGGGCTTCAGCGTATTGACCTATAACGTGGACAACTCGTCGTACTTCACCAACTTCCGCAAATACGCCCAGACCGACTTTGGCATCGCCAAGGGCAGCATCATCACCTGGGATCAGATGTACCCCAACGTACTGCGCTTCCACTATCTGGCTTTCCCTGCCATGTCGCGCTACGTGCCACTCAACCAGCCAAATGCCGTCATGGCCGCGAAGGACACCATTCTACGACGCATCTCGGACACCTATAAAGGCACCACCCTGTATATGCCGGTGGTTCGTTCGATGTCGCCCAGTCAGCGTGCATTGCTCAGTGCCTATCTCACAGGCACGCCCTGGCAGCCGCTGCCATGAGTGATCTGCACTCCATGGCAATGGAGATTTCCCTGACGGGTTCCATCGAGATTCCCGCACAGCCTGTCGAACGCCTGTGCCGCAGCACTCTGATTGCCGAAGGCTTGTTGAACCCACGCGGCCTGTGTGCACGTCCCGATGGCAGCCTGTTGCTGAGCGAAGCCGGATCGGGGCTGGCGGACGCGCCATTCAGCGGTCGCTTAAGCCTGCTGCGACCGGATCCGCACATGCCGGATGCCTGGCTGCCCGCGGAAATCCTCGCGCAGGGCTTTCGCTCCATGAACATGCAGCAGCGCATGTTGCGTGACGAAATCATGGGCCTCTCGGATATCGCCGAAGGCGACGGACGCTATCTGCTCAGCCAGACCGATTACGTGCAGGGCTCGAAGATTCTGGACATCCAGCGCTCACCGCCCGAAGCGGTGTTTCACAGTCGGGGCAATCTCAACTCGCTGTGTTATTACCCGCCGCGGCGCAGTTGGCTGGCGGTCAAGCCCGATACCAACCAACTGGTGGAATTCACTGAGCCGGAAGGCGAACGGGTGCTGGTCCAGTTGCCTGACCTGGCTCAAGGTCAGGAAGCGGTGCCAGTGACGCTGGTTTACGAACCTTCGACCAGGGCGGTGCTGATCAGCCTTTTTTCCGGTGAGTTACGTGCGGATCCGGCCCGACAAGGCATCGATTTTGTCGACAAGGCCGGCCAGGTGATCCGGGTCTGGCCCGACAGCGGCAGGATCGAAGTGCTGATCAGCGGACTGCAACTGCCCACCGGCCTGGCGCTGCGCCCGGATGGTAGCGTGCTGGTGCTGGAGCTGTGTAACCGGCTGCTGCAACCCTTGCGCCCTGAGTGGGCGGGTGAAGCGTTGCATGGCGGTTTCGAGCGCTTCAGTGGCCGACTGCTGGGCTGTAATCTGCAAAGCCGGGAAGTCGTGGTTCTTGCGACCGGCCTGGATACGCCATCGAACCTGTGCCTGCTGGATAATGCCGTGATCGTCAGTGAGGGCATGGGGCTGAGCGGACGCCTGTTGCCCAATCGGGCAAATGAAGTGGTTGCGCTGAGTGGGCGCTTGCGGCGGGTAGCGTTGCCGTGATTGACTTTTCGCGAATGAATTGGCTTCTACAGGATGGGAGAGAATTCATTCGCGAATCGCAATCCTTTGCAAGTGACCTCAATGCCTTGTTCAGCATCGAATAGCTACTCTGCGACGGCATATCGGCCGTTCTCAATGCACAAGGTTCATGCACTTGCAACACACTCCACCTTTCCCGCTATCGCGCCTGAATGCTGCAAGGCTGCTTGGCTTCAGCGCAGCCCTCGTCTGCGCCAATATCGCCAACGCTGAAAACACCATCAATCTGGCAAATATTGAAGTGTCTGCCGATACCGCCAGCGCCGCCGAGGTGGCGCGGGAGGAAGTGAAGAAGGTGCCGGGCGCCACCAATGTCGTGGATCTGGATGACGTCGAGCAAGGCCGCGTGGCCAACAACGAAGATGTCTTCAAATACCAGGCAGGGATCTACGCCAGGGCCGCCAACAACGAAGGCGCGAAGATTTCCATTCGCGGCTCGGGGATCAACCGGGCGCCGGGCTCGCATGCATCCGGCCTGTTTGAAATGCTCGACGGCCTGCCGCTGACCGGTCCGGGCGGTACGCCCTATGAACTGAAGGAACCTCTCTGGCTGAGCCACGTGGACGTGCGCCGCGGTGCCAACGGCTTCGATCAGGGCTCCCTGGCGCTGGGCGGATCGATCAATTACCTGACCCGCACCGGTTATGACGCGCCAAAGCTGCAATTGCGCTATGAAGCTGGCAGCCATGGCTACAGCAAGCGGCAGATCAGCTCCGGCCAGGTGCTGGGCGATCTGGATTACTACGTCAGCCTGACCGACTCCAACTATCACGGCTTTCAGGATCAGAGCGCCGGTGGCAGCAAAGGCATTGCCGCCAATGTCGGCTATCGCTTCAACCCGAATATCGAAACGCGCTTTTACTTCCGCTATCGGGAAACCGACAACGATACACCGGGACGGCTTACCAAAGACCAGATCCGCCACGACCCGCGTGCAGCCAACGCCCTCAACGTGGCTCGCGACTCCAAGCGCCTGCAACCGGGCAGCACCTGGCTGGCCAACAAGACCACCTTCTATCTGGACGACAATGCCAGAGTGGAAGCCGGCCTGGTCTATCACGACTATCCGATGGACCTGCGCGAAGGTACCAACCGCCTCAAGGTCGCCTACACCGATGTCAGCGGCACGCTGAACTACATTCGTCAGGACCAGTTGGCCGGTCATCAGAGCATCACCACTATCGGCCTGCGCACCACCAAGGGCTTGCCGAACAATGGAGCTTCCGAATACGTGCGGATTCCCGCAGGCAACACCGCAGGCTTTGCCGTGGGTACCAAGACCCGGGATTACAGCTACCTGGGCTCCGATACCGCACTGCATCTGGGCAACGATCTGGAACTGGTCCCAGATCTGTGGCTGACCACCGGCGTCGCCGCGATCTATACCCGCCGCGAAACGGAAGTCACCTATCCCGAGGTCAACGATCCGGTCAGCACCCATGACTGGGACTACGCCGCCCGCCTCGGCCTGCGCTACGACTTCACCCCGCAATTGCAGGTGTACGGCAACCTCAGCCGCTCAGTCGAGCCGCCGCATGCCTGGTCGATGATCTGGGGCTCGAACAAATTCTTCCCGGCCGGCAGCGGAGCGGCTACCGGCCTGCAACGTGCGGGTGTAGAACTGGAAAACCAGACCGCAACCACCCTGGAACTGGGTGGACGCGGTGAAGACTGGTTTGGCCGCTGGGAGCTTGCCTGGTATTATTCGCAGGTCCGCCACGAATTGCTCAGCGTCGAAACCCAGGCGGCGACCCAGACCACTTCCCAGATCATCGCCGAATCCAACGCCAGCCCGACCATCCACCAGGGTGTCGAAGCCAGCCTGGACAGCCCGCTGTGGCAAGGCGGCGCGGCCGGCAAGCTGGCCTTGCGTCAGGCCTACACCTACAGCGACTTTCATTATCGCGATGACGATCGTTTCGGTGACAACCAGTTGGCCGGCATTCCCAGGCACTATTACCAGGCCGAACTGCGCTACAGCCATCCCACCGGGTTTTACGTCGGGCTGAACACCGAGCATGCGTCAAGAATTGCCGTGGACTACGCCAACTCTTATTACGCGGACGCCTATACCCTGCTGGGTGCGACGCTGGGCTATGCCTCACCCAAGGATGACTGGCAGACCTGGCTGGACCTGCGCAACCTGACCAACAAGCGTTACGCCAGCACCGTAACGCCGGGTTATGACGACCGCGGCCAGGATGTCGCCCGCTCCACGCCGGGCGACGGAATGGGTGTCTACGCCGGGGTTTCCTGGAGTCTGCGCTGAGGTAGCAGCGGGTTCCCCATCGGCAAGCGATGGGGACTATTCAGAAGTTGGCCGGGGTGTTGGCACTGATGATCTCGGCCTCGTCCTGGCCGATATTGCGGAAGCGATGCGCCAGGGTGCTGGGAAAGTAATAGCCATCCCCGGCGTTGAGGATGTTGGTCTGGCCGTCGATGGTCAGTTCGACCGTCCCGCGAATCACCAGACCGCACTCCTCGCCCTCGGCATGCACGATGGGCTCATCACCCGAGCTGGCGCCCGGCGCGTACTGTTCGCGCAGAAAGCGCATCTGGCGGCTCGGCAAGGTCGCCCCGACCAGCAGCAGGCGCAGGCCGTTACGGCCCAGATCGGGCTGGTCACCAGCGCGGAACACATACTGGTCCTGGCCGGGAGGCTGATCGAAGGTGAAGAAGTCCGCCAGGGTCATGGGAATCCCCTCAAGCAGCTTCTTGAGGGAACTGACTGAAGGGCTTACCCGATTCTGCTCGATCAGAGAGATCGTGGCATTGGTCACACCGCTGCGTCTGGCGAGTTCGCGCTGAGATAACTTGTAGCTTTCGCGCACCAGCTTGAGTCGTGCTCCTGTGTCCATAGCCGCCTTATATGAGAAATATTCGGTGAATGAGCGCGGTTGATGATGCAGCCACCACAACCCCACAAAAGCCGGGTATTAAATCACGTTTGTCGACGTACAGAACATTGCCTGACTATTGCTGGCTGCGGCGTTGCGCATAAACCTGACAGGCTTCGCGAAATGCCTGGAACAGACGGAGCGATACCGGGTTGTCGATGAACTGCCATTCCGGATGCCACTGCACGCCCAGTACAAATCCGGGCGCTGTCGGCATGGAGACCGCCTCGACCAGACCGTCCGGCGCCAACGCCTCGGCGCGCAGCTCGGCCGCGAGGCGATCGATGCCCTGACTGTGCAGGCTGTTGACTGCAAAGCCCGGAGCAAGGCCGATGGAGTCGAGTACACCACCGTCCTGCACCCGTACCTCATGCTGTGCAGCGTATTGCTCTTGCAGTGAATCGCTTTGCGGCTCGCGGTGGTCCAGGTACCCCGGCAGCTCATGAACCCGCTGATGCAGGCTGCCGCCCAGCGCCACGTTCAGTTCCTGAAAGCCGCGACAGATACAGAAAACCGGTACGCCCTGGGCAATCGCCTGTCGCAACAACGGCAAGGTGTTGCGATCCCGGAACACATCATGCTGGGTGCCTTCGGCACTGGCAGGCCCTTGATAGTGATGCGGCTCGACATTCGACGGCGAGCCGGTAAACAGCAGGCCGTCGAGATGGGCCAGCAACTGCGCTGGTTCAGTGGGCGTGCCCAGCGCCGGCAAGATCACCGGAACACCGGCAAACCCTGCGGCCTCGACATATTTGTCACCCGCCGTATGGGACGAATACTTGCCCAGTTGCTGGCGGCAGGCGGTAACGCCAATCAGTGGAAGACGCGACATGGTTAAGCCCCCTTTAACGAGATAAGCGCAGCGCAGGCCCTCAAAGAAGCCGCTATCGCGCACAATGGCAATGAGTCTAAGATAGTCAGCACTGCAATGGGCATGGGCGTTCTGGCAATGGAAGTATGCAGTAATGCAATATGAGATCAGTCACGCTGACTTGTCACTGGTGCTGGCACTGGTACGTGGAGGCACGCTGGCACGGGCTGCAGAGCTGCTGCAGGTCGATATCTCCACGGTATTCCGTTCCATCCGGCGACTCGAAGCCGCACTGGGAGCGGCATTGTTCGAGAAAAACCGCCGCGGCTACATTCCCACCGACACGGCCCAGGCCATGGCCGAGCAGGCCGAGTACGCTGAACAGGCACTGAATGCTGCGCGCGTGGCCCTGCAACAAGGCGAGCATGTGGTCAGCGGCACGGTGCGCCTGACCTGCACCGACGCGGTGTTGCATAACCTGCTGTTGCCTGCCCTCGCCCGTTTCATGCCCGCCTACCCGGCCCTGACCCTTGAGCTGGCGACGTCCAACACTTTCGCCAACCTCAGTCGCCGCGATGCAGATATCGCCCTGCGCCTGACCAACACCCCGCCCGAACATCTGATAGGCCGGCAACTGGGCAGCGCCCACTATGTGATGTGCGGACACCCCGATTATCGCCAGCCGCTGGAGCAGATGCCGGCCTCGGTTGCGTGGATCAGCCCAGATGATTCCATGCCGGACCATACCTCGGTGATCTGGCGCAGGCAGGCATTTCCTGCGGTGGTGCCACGTTATCGGTGCAGCAGCATCTCGGCCGTCTCGCAACTGGTGGAAGCCGGGCTTGGCGTGGCCGCCATCCCCGATTTCATGGCTCGCAACCTGACCGGTGTAGAAGTGCTGAGCCCGCCTCTGGAAGGCTGCAGCACGGACCTCTGGTTGCTGACACGCCCCGATTGCCGGGCCTTGCGTTCGGTTCAGGTGCTGCTGGATGAGCTGACGCCACTGTTGCGCGACAACCTTCGCGGATAAATCCGCTCCCGCACAGGGTTTACCGGACGGCGATAGCGCTAATGGCTTCCCTGGCCTGCCCGATCCCCTTGCTGCGCACTTCCTCACCGCGCGAAGCGCCTTCGGCCCTGACGAAGGACACATCGTTGACACCCAGGAAGCCGAAGAACGCTTTCAGATAGTGCTCCTGAAAGTCCATGTGCGCCGCAGGACCCTGCGCATAAAAGCCGCCACGGGCCGATACGATAATCACCCGCTTGCCGACGGTCAGCCCGACCGGGCCGTTTTCCGTGTATTTGAAGGTGCGGCCGATCTGCGCGATCCGGTCCAGCCAGGCTTTCAACTGGCTGGCTACGGAAAAGTTGTACATCGGCGCGCCGATCACCAGCACATCGCTGGCCAGAAACTCGCGCACCAGCGTTTCGGATAGCTGGTGCTCCTGGCGGACGGTGTCACTGAACTCAGTGGTTGCGCCCGGACGAAATCCGGCTGCAATGGGGCCGCTCAGGTGACTGATTTCATTGGCGACCAGATCGCGGTACTGCACTTGAGCGGCAGGATACGAAGCCTGGAGATGGGCAACAGTGGCGGCAGACAGATCCCGGGTTACAGAACCACTGCCCATAATGCTGGAGTCGATATGCAGGATGTTCATTTCAGCCTCACGTTTACGGGGTTACGAATGTTTCGGGGCGCGCCGCTGAGTCATTGCCCTGCTTCATGTGCTGCCTGCTCGATCAGCCTGGACACCTGTTCGGGGTGCGACAGCAAAGACATATGACTGGAGTGAATCGCACTGACCCTGGCGCCGATCTGTCGGGCAATGGTCGCTTGCACGCTCGGCTTCAGAGCCTGGTCATCCAGCGTCTGCAGGTACCAAACGGGCTTGTCGTGCCAGGCCGCATGGCGGACCTTGCCGGCAAAGCTGGCTGCCGCGATGGGTTGCTGGATCGCGGCCAGTTCGCGGGCCTTTTTCATCGGCAGATCGGCGGCCATGACCTGATGGAATGCCTGCGGATCGTCCAGCCAGATCAGGCCATGCGCGTCAGCAATGAGGTCGTCCATCGGAGCATCGAGCCTGTGCAGCAGGTCGACCACCGACTCTCCGCTGTCGGGCACCAGTGCCGAGAGATAGACCAGGCCTTTCACATTGGCGGCGTTACCTGCCTGACTGATTACCGCGCCTGCCCAGGAATGGCCGACCAGCAACACATCGCCTTGCTGATGACTCAGCACTCTTTCGGTGGCGAGCACGTCGTCGTCCAGTGAAGTCAGCGGGTTCTGTACTGCGGTAACGCGATAACCTTTGGCCTGCAATCTGGCAATCACCGGAGACCAACTGGAGCCATCGGCAAACGCGCCGTGTACCAGCACGATATTGCGCACGCCCTGCTCTGCCTGGGCGCTAGAGGCTGCCGAGGCCTGAGCGGCAGTGAACAGCAGGGTCAATCCGAGCGCCGCAGCCAGTCGGCTGATCAGTAGAGCGGGATGCCGCGAACGGCCAGGAAAACTCATGTCGAAATGCCTGAAGGTCTTGATGGAAAAAGTCTATAGCGCCTCTGCCAATGGCATCAGATGGCAAACAAGACAGTTTTCATGCAAAACTCGCCACCGGTAGTTTTCATGAGAAATTTCCATGCACATTGCAATCGTGGCGGTGGATGGCAGCCTGCTGTCGGCCATCGCCGGCCTGTCCGATCTGTTCTGGATGACCAATCAGGCCTTGCGTTCGCCACCGACTGGAACAGTGCGCCACAGTTATGCTCAGGCCAGCCTTGAATTCTTCACCACGATCGTCAGTGCCGATGGCCAGCCATTGCGCGATCCTCAGGGTCGCCAGATTCCGGTGGATGGTTCGTTTCATGACTTGCCGCACTGCGATGTCGCACTTGTCACCGGCATGGCCCTCGGAGCGGACGGCCTGCCGCCACTCTGCGACTCGGTCCGGCAAGCGGCAGGCTGGCTGAAAGCGCGCCATGAACAAGGTGTACTGGTGGGTGCGGCCTGCGCCGGGGGCTTTGTGCTGGGTGAAGCAGGCCTGCTCGATGGCCGGCGCTGCACCACGACCTGGTGGCTGCATCATGCCTTCAGGCAACGTTTCCCGAAGGCCCTGCCGGTATGGGGAACGGCAGTCGAAGAACAGGACGGGATCATCACCACTGGCGGCCCGCTGTCGTGGGTCGACCTGGCCCTGCATGTAATCAGACGCCAGGCCGGAGCCGAGGTCGCCAGGCTGGCCGCCGACATTTCAGTGGCCGACAGCATGCCGCTGCCGCAACTGCTTTATGCGCCCCGAGGCTTCATCAATGCCGCCGATCCACTGTTGCTGCAGGCCGAGCAGATCATTCGCCACATCAGCCCCCAATTGTCCGCCCAGGGACTGGCCAAGGCCTTGAACATGAGCGAGCGGACCCTGCATCGACGGCTGACGGAGCTGACCAACGAATCGCCCAAGGCGTTCATCACCCGGGTCAGGATAGAAACGGCCTGTGTGCTGCTGGAAACCCCGGGCAGCAGCGTCAAGCAAGTCGCGCTCAAATGCGGCTACAGCGAGGAAACCGCATTCCGGCGCGCCTTTATCCAGTTGACCGGCATGACACCCGCCGATTACAGGCGCTGGTCGGGCGGACGCAATGCCGGGGCCGTCAGCCCGAGTCATTAAAGAATGGTACTGACTACCCGCAACGCCAGGCCTTCATAGGCATCCAGAGTGATGGTGAATTCGCCCTGATCCGTCAGGTCGCCTTCCACCCGCTCATTGATGATGTCCACCACAGGTCCAGGCGCAATATCCGGCAGGTGCAGGGTCTCGACAATGGTCTGCGCGCTGAAATTCAGGGCCGTGATCTGGGTGCCCTTGCCGGCGGGCAGTTCATGAACCATGACCAGCAGGCCCGGATGCTCGACATCGGGGATCAGTATCTGGCGGCTGGCGGCAATGTCGTAGGCGCGGCGCACGGCGAGTATTTTCTTCAGTTGCGAAGCGAACGAATCCGGGCGCTGCAACTGGCTGATCAGGCTGCCATACAGAGTCCTTGGGCGAGGCATGTTGCCTGCGGAGAACTCGGCATCCGGATCGAGATCCGCCAGGTCGTAGGCACCGCGGTGTATCCAGCGGGTATCGCCGTCCTGCATCAGGTGCTGGACCTGCTCGGCAGGCAGTGGCAGCGCACCGACCAGATCCCAGCCGGACAAGGCGAACACGCCCGGCTGCATGGCGTTGTACATCACCAGCAACAAGTGAATGTGCTGGATCTGCTGGATATCGGCCGCGGTGATGCTGTCCAGGTCACGGATCCCCAGCGCTGCGGTAATGATGCTGGCCGTGGTACAGGAAACCCCGTTGGTGACGAACTTGAGGTTGTAAGGCGCATGCTCGCCGGCCAGACGCTCGTACATTTCTTCGCGGATATGCTCGCGCAGGATATTGCCGGGAAAGGTCTGCCCTTGATAGTGATAGGTATCGTGGGCATGCAGGGTCCAGAAATGCACCAGTTCAAGGGTCAGTTCATCATGATTCTGCAGGGCATGGATCAGCGACGCCGGATCGATGCCGAACACATGCACCTGGCGCAGCATCAGGCGCAGGAACTCGGTGCTGCCGGTCAGCAATGCATGCTGATAAGCCGGCCGGGTAATGAAGTCATAGGACAGATCGGCCCCGCCATGGGACATGGCCGCGATGTCGTCGATCGTCAGGTTCAGCTCCTGGAAACTGAAACCGCCGGCCTTGCGGATTGCGCCACCAAGCAACTGGTTGCCGGTGATCGACAGCGGGTGGCTTTCCGACCACGCCGTACCATCGAGCTTGCGCTCGACACCGAGAAAACCGTTGGCATCCAGGCGCAGAACCCTGGCGCCCATGACGTCGATGGCATGCAGTGCGTCGCCGATGATCATCTGCTGCGCGGCAAAACTGGGGTCCAGCCAGTTGAGCGAGGGCTGGCCCTCCTTGAAATAGTGCAGGTAAACCCAGCGCCGGGCCTTGCCATCCACGCCCTGCACTACGTCTGTAGCGCTCCAGTCGGTTTCCTTGACCCCCGGCTCGAAAAAGATGACCCGCTGCAACTGGCCGACGATGTAATGCTTGTCGCGAAGCTGATCGACCACTTCCGGCATCAGGTTGACGGCATCACGTCCGCTCGGGACCTCCGGCAGCAGTAGCCAGTCTTCCTCACGAATTTCGACCATGTGGTAAAGGCCGGGATAATCCTCGTAAGCCAGTTCCGCCAGACGGAAATCCGCGCCCTTGCCGGTGTGTGAAGGAATCACGTCATCGATGATCACCGCATTGTGCGCGGCAGCGATACGGCTCAGGTTCAACAACTGGGCTTCGGTACCCAGATCAGGGTCGATACCAAAACTGATCCGGTCGAAATTGCCGTCGATGCTGGGCGTGCGATTGCGGCCTTGCAGGCCACCGGACAGCTTGAGCGGCCCGTTATGGATGCCCTGGATGCCAATCTCGGATAACGAGTGCCACAGCGCCTCATCGCCCAGAGCTTCCAGGACCGTACAGCCTTCGCGGGTGATGATCGAAGCCGGATAAGCCGTGAACCAGACCGAGGCTATCGCCGAAGCATCCCTGGGACGAGCATGCGCGAAGGGTCGCTGCCATAACCTGCCCTGCCCGCCATAAGTCCTGGCGCGCAGCCTTGCGGCATTGAGCATCGATTGTTCGACCAGCCAGTCCAGGTATTGCTTGTCCGGTATCGTCATAACGTTCAGTCATCCACGTCCATTAGGGTGGCTCAGAACAGCCCGCACGCGAACTGTCCCGAATTCATTAACTATGGTTATGAGCACCAGCGCGGGAAAACGTTGCATTTATCCGGTGTTACGTGACCAGGTGCTGGACCGGGATAACCGACGGTTTCTTCAGGACCTGCAGCACGGCGTTGGCGGCATTGGATAGCAACGATGTCGGTCGTGCCACGACGCTGATATGGCGCATGACCTTCAAGGGCAGTGAAACCTGCTCCAGTTCCCGGAAGCGTCCGACCAGCAATGCGCGGGGCAGGATCGACATGCAATGCCCCTTGGCAATCAGGTCCAGGAGGGTTTCCAGGCAACTGAGTTCGCCGCGATGGCTGAGACGCAACTGGGTCGTGGCAAGATGATTGTGCAAGCGCTCCAGACCAGGATGACGCCAGGCGATATAGCGAACGCTCTGCGAGAGCTCGTTGAAACTGCGCTCGGAGGCCTGCCTGCCTGCACTGCAGACCAGCACGTAGTAGTCGTTCCAGTGGTGGTGCTCGATATAGTGATCGCTCAGCACGGTGCTGGGCAGGATGAGAATATCGGCCAGTTCCTTTCTCAAGGGGTCCAGGGAAGGCTGCTGTTCGTTGCTGCGCACAACGCTCAAATGGATATCGGGGTACATCCGGGCCAGAAAGTCCAGTGCTGCATCCAGGCTGGTTTCCAGAATGTGGGTGGAGTAATGAACCTTTACGCTGCCGCTAACCCCATTTTTTTTAGTTGCTCAAGCGTTGCCATGATGTGGCCGAGTGTCTGGGTGATGACTTTCCCTTCCGGGGTCAAGGTGCAGCCTGTGCGGCTACGGATGAACAGACGCTTCTCGAAGAAATCTTCCACCTCCTTGATGGCGTAGCTGATATTGGACTGACTGCAGCCCAGAATGGCAGCAGCTTCCGAGAACGAACCATGCAATGCGACGATTTGAACGACTTTGAAAAAGTGGGTTTTCATATTTCCTGCACTCTGGACGTGGCGATAGTGGGCGCGGGCCTGCAATTGAGCAGGTTGGTGGAGGGAATACAAGAATCCCCGCAAACAAACGCCCGCTACGTGCCATCAGGCAGCGCAGAAGGGTTGTCAGACAGGGTAAATCGACCGCTGCATTTTCGACACAGGTGCAGTACGAATGCGTACCGACAGCAGTGATACTCCCTCCACCGCTCAACAGCTGCAAGCCAGAGGGAATATCGGCACGGTACGCCTTAAAAGCAGAAAAAATGCGCTGACAGGATTGCTTAGTCGTTTTCGGTCCAGTCGAAGTCTAGTTGCAGGGCAGTACGTTCCGCCAGTTCACGGCTGTGCAAACGCTCGACCAGATGCAGGCTCATGTCGATACCGGCGGAAATGCCGGCCGACGTCACGAACGCACCCTCGTCGACCCAGCGCAGGGTGCTCAGTACGTCGATGGAAGGAAACATTTCCTTGAGATCGGCAATGTCCTCCCAGTGAGTGGTGACCTGCTTGCCCGCCAGTTTGCCGGTCTTGGCCAGCATGAATGCGCCGGTGCAGACGGCCGCAACCACACGACCGGGTACCGACTGATCGCTGATCCAGTGGATGACATCCGGCTTTTCCAGCTCGGCGTTGACCACACCGCCCGGGACAATCAGGCAATCCATGGCCGGGTGATCGTGGATCGAGTGATCCGGATCGACTTTCAGGCCTGCCCGGGCGCGTACCGGCGCGGTGCTGCGGCCAATCGTGAAGACATTGAACAGCGGCCGATCGTCGCGGCTCTTGCGTGCGTGCATGCGGGTTGCGGTCGTGAACACTTCATAGGGCCCAGCGAAGTCAAGGACTTCGACGTCGTCATAGACGTAGATACCGATATTGAGTGACATGAAGGGGCTCCAGAGTACTTGGTGACAGCCGTCAGATTACCCAGTAGCATCACAGCCAACTACTGTCGGTAATGCCAATATCCGGTAACATCGCGCCATGAAAAATCATCTCGTTGTTGCCCTCATCTACAATCAGCTCTGCACCTTCGAGTTTGGCTGCACGGTTGAAGTCTTTGCCCTGAAACGCCCCGAGCTGGGCGTCAACTGGTATGAGTTCGCCACCTTCCCCGTGGACGACGGTCCGATCACGGCCGCAGGCGGCATTACCATCGTGCCCACTCCCGGCGATGTCCTGCTGGAAAACGCCGACACCATCATCGTGCCCGGCTGGCGCGGCGTGGAAGCCGGTATTCCTCAGCGGCTTATCGAACAGCTTCAGGCCGCCCATGCCCGCGGCGCACGTATCTGCTCGATCTGCACCGGTGCCTTTGTGCTGGCCGCCGCCGGCCTGCTCGACGGGCACAAGGTAACCACCCACTGGCGTTACACCGACCTGCTGGCAACCATGTATCCGGGCCTGACCATCCAGCCCAACGAGTTGTATGTCGATCAAGGCAATATCGTCACCGCGGCCGGGTCTGCGGCAGGCCTGGACATGATGCTGCATCTGGTGCGCAACGATCACGGTTCGCGGGTCGCCAACATGGTGGCGCAGCGCATGGTGATCCCGCCCCATCGTGAAGGCGGCCAATCGCAGTACGCTTCACGGCAACTGGTTGCGGCCAGCGACGGGCCGATCTCCAACCTGATGGACTGGATCCGCAGCGACTTGCAGCGCCCGCACACCATCAAGGAAATGGCCGCCCGCGCCGCAGTGAGTACCCGCACCCTGCACCGCAGCTTCATGGAAAGCACCGGGCTGACGCCTTATGACTGGCTGCTCGGTGAGCGAATCGCCTACGCCAAGGAATTGCTGGAATCTTCGCGGATTCGCCTCAACGAAGTGGTGGACAGAGCCGGCTTTGGTTCGGAAGAGTCCTTCCGTCGGCATTTCCGCAATCTGGTAGGCATCAGCCCCAGCAGTTACCGCAAGCAGTTTGCCAGGGCCTGATACCGCACGTCAGGTTCTGCCGGGGCGGTGACCGTAGATCGCCTCGACCAGCCCGTCGGCCAGCGCGCCCCAGGCACCGGCCACGGCAGTGTTGGTCAGGGCGACCAGACTGATTCCAGCCACGGGGTCGACCCAGTAATGACTGCCATACAAACCGCACCACGACCAGCAGCCCGCACCTTGCGGATGCCTGGCCTGTGCCGGATCGCTCAGGATCAGCGGGCCAAGACCGAACTTCCAGCCAGCGCCCCTGCCCTCCATGACAATATCGCCAATCGCATTGCCCAGCAGGCTGGCGGTGCTCGTCGCCGTCAACAGCGGCGCACCGCCCAGCCGCAGGCATTCCAGCAGGCGCAGATAATCATCGGCAGTACCCAGCAGGCCCGCGCCGCCAGAGACATATGCTCCTGGCGCAAAGGCCCGAAGCGATGAAACAGCGGCATGTCCGCTGTCGAGCACCAACACATCATGATCACCCAACGGTTCAGGCCCGTCGCTACCGTCCTTGTAGGCACGAACCAGCCGCTGACCTTCAGCGAGGCTGAAAGCGGTTGCATTCATGCCCAAAGGCCCCGTCACCCAACGGTCCAGCGCTTGCGACAGCGCAAGACCGCTAGCCTGTTCGATTATGGCTCCGACCACGTCAGTGGCCAGCGAATAGCCCCAGCCACTTCCCGGCTCGAACAGCAGCGGCACGCTCGCCAGACGTTGCAGGTTCTGCTGCAGGTCCAGCGACACCAGGTCCAGCCCATCGGAAATTCCAGCCTGAGCATAGGCATTGCCTGGCGGCTGTTCAAAGCCGTAGCTCAGGCCGCAAGAGTGTGACAACAAGTGCCGCAGCGTGATCGGCGGCTCTCGGCCATCGGCCAGTCGGGGTCGAAACGACTTGAGCCAGTCGCTGATCGGCGTATCCAGCGACAAGACCTCCAGCTCACAAAGGCGCAGAGCCGTGACCGAAGTCAGCAGCTTGGTCAGCGAAGCCAGCCGAAACCGGCTAGCGCGTTCTACCGGTATCCGGCGTTCACGATCAGCCCAGCCTCGGGCGCAGGCATGGCGAATCTCACCGTCCTGTGCCACCAGCAGTACCCCGCCGACAATCGTTCCCTGATCGATAAAACCCTGCCAGACCTCGGCCAGCCGCTCAATCACTGCTCCATCGACAGACAGCATCGGCTAGCAGCCCCTGACCGCACGAATGAAAGTCTGCGAATAGACCTGTGCCGAATGGCGGATCGGGTTGGTATGCGAGCAGCCATCGGCGAAGGCCATGCGACCCACCAGTTGTGCATCAAGCTCATCGATACCAATCTCCCCCAGGGTATGTGGAATGCCGATCTGCTCGCGCAATTGCAGCAACCAGTCCATCACACCCGTGAATCCCGGCGTCGGCAGGCGCAGGAAAACCGCCAGATCATCCATTTGGGTGTTAAGGGCCGACTCGTTGGCGAGCAGCACATAGGGCAACAGAATCGCATTCAGCAAACCATGGTGCAGGTCATACAGCGCGCCGAGGCTCTGGGCGATGGCATGCACCCCGCCCAGCCCGCGCTGAAAGGCTGCCGCGCCCAGGCTTGAAGCCACCAGCATCTGCTGGCGGGATTCAAGGTCGTGACCGTCGGCCACCACCCTGGGCAAATGGACCTTGATCAGTTGCATGCCCTTGACCGCCGCGGCCTCGGCCAACGGGTGATAGACCGGCGAGCAATAGGCTTCCATGCAATGAGTCAGCGCATCGGCTCCGGTGGCGGCAGTCAGATGCGTGGGCAGGTCGAGGGTCAGGTTGGCATCCAGAATGGCAATCCGCGGCATCATGCGCAGATGCAGGATGGTGCGCTTGACCCGCGCCTCCTCGTCGGTGATCACCGAGGCCCGGCCGACTTCCGAGCCCGTCCCGGCAGTGGTGGGCAAGGCAATCACCGGCGCAATACCCAGTGGATCAGCCCGCAGGTGGTTCTGACCGATGTCTTCAAAGTCCCACAACGGGCGGGTCTGGCCCGACATCAGCGCCACTGCCTTGGCCGCATCCAGCGCCGAGCCGCCGCCAAAGGCGATCACGCCGTCATGGTCGCCCTCTTTGTAGGCTTCCAGGCCCTGGGCAACATTGTCGCCGGTGGGATTGCCCTTGACCTGATCGAACAGGCCGCAGTGGCCCAGCACATCGTGGCAATCGGCCTGGGCACTGCGAATCATGTCGGTGCTGCCCAGAAACCTGTCGGTAATCAGCAGCGGACGCTTGATGCCGGTCGCCAGACAGGCTTCGGCCAGTTCCCGGACACGCCCTGCTCCCACGCGAATTGAAGTCGGGTAGTTCCAGTCGTTAGTGTGCATCTGTGCATTCCTTTATTCAGGCGAGCGTTTCAGTTGATAAAACCGGCAGGCAATAAACCCATCAGCAAACGCAGACCAAATACGATCATGAACAGCCCGGTAATGATGTCGATGGCCTTTTTCATGCGCTGATAACGCGCTTGAATGGCCGGAATCGAAAACAGCGTTGCCAACAGTACGAACCAGGAAATGGCCAGGATTGCGATGATCGAAACCCCGGCAGTACGTACCCACATCGGCATGCCCGGCGTGGTGACGGTGGTGAACACGCTGGTGTAGAAAGCCAGCGCCTTGGGATTGGTCAGATTGGTCAGCAGGCCAAAGCGATAGGCACGGCTCAGGCTGCCAATGCCCAGTGCCGAGATGTCACGCGGCGTGGGCTGGCTCCCGGCGCTGCGCAGGCTCTTGCTGCCGAGCCAGGTCAGGTAAGTGCCACCGAGCAACTGCAAGGCCGGTTGCAGCCAGGGCAATTGTTGAAAGATCACCCCCAGGCTGGTGGCTGCCAACAATGCCCAGATAATACTTCCCGAAGCCACGCCCAACCCGGCGCAGATACCTTGTTGTCGCGACTGGCTGAAGGACAGCTGGGTAATCACCAGAAAGTTGGGGCCCGGACTGATAATCAAGACGATGAAAGCACCGGCGAGCGCGGTCAATAACGTGATCTCGTACATGGAGAGCTATCCTGTTCAATGCAATAAATAATGGGGTTACACGTTTTGTGATGACGGTTTTCGGGCAGTTGCAGCGTTAACGCCCAGAGCACTCATGCACGCCTCGACGGCCAGCCGTGCTTCGAGCAGAGCCCGGCAGGTCGGCTCCGGCGTGGGGACGTAATGGTTGTAGAAGGTGCAGCCCTCGACCGCCGGGCCCAGCGCCCAGAGCCGTTCCTGCACAGAACCCTCCACGTCCAGCGCACGCCCGACGCTGTCGGTCTCGATGCCATCGGCGGGATATTCATGGGCGGCGCGGAGCATTCCCTGACGCAGCAGATCCCTGACCAGCGGCTGGTCGTTGTGCGCCAGGCCGCTGTGCGGGACCCGGGCCTGAATCACCCGGTCGAAGTCGATGCCTGCACAGCGCGCATCGTCCATGGGCGGCAAGACCCTGACCACGCCGGCATCCAGCAAGGCCAGCAGGTCTTCGTAACGCTCTTTCTGCGGCCCGCCGACCAGACGATTCGACACCCCGGCCCAGATTGCATAGAACTCAAGCGTCGAACGCTCCGTCAGGCCCTGGCGATCCACCAGGGTTCGCAGCAGGTCGCGGTAATCACGCCAGACTTCCAGTGCCTGCTTGAGCGGGCTCTGCGCCGTACCGCGACGGCTGAGAGCCAGGTCATCCTCGATCCACTGGCGATACCACTGGCCGTAATCCTCCGGATTGCCGCTCCAGCGCCGGGGCGACAGCCATTGGCCGGGCTCGAATGCGCCCCACTGGTCGGCCAGGCGGGCAAAGAGTGCCTCACGGGCCTGAGGCTGCACGGCGTCCCATAGCGCCTGCTGAAGACTCGCCAGTTGCAGCGGAGCCTCCAGGTGCACACGGGCCTGATAGAACACCCCACGCATTTCGTCTTCGATCAGCGGCAGAATGTCTTGCACAAAGTCCAGTTGCCCGTGCAAACGCTGTTGGCGCAAGGTCTCGATGGCCTGGGCCGTGAAAAACAGCCTGGGCAGCGCCACTCCGCGCCCCTGTCGCCATTGCGGACGGGAATGGAACGCCAGCCCGGAACGGGAGAACAGATAGATCTGCGGCTCGCGCCCCGAGGGTTGATAACGCCAGCCTGCGATGCCTGAGTCACGTACATAGCGCCCGCCTCGACCCTGGGTCAGAGCCGCCACGGTATCCATGGCGGTCAGTCCAAGCCCTTCGATCAGCACCCGCTCGCCGCTGTGCTGTGGCGCCTGCGCCTCGACCACATGACCGCTGGTGAGAAACAGCGCCTCAGTCGTGAAGCGTTGCCCATTGGCGGTCTGCAACCTGAAGCCCGGCGCATCCGGCAATGGCTGGCAGGCGATCACTGTTTGCCGGTAATGACGAACCTGGACATGGGCCGGACACTGCTCAAGCAGGAACCGATAACTGTCCTGCAGATAACGCCCCAGCAATTTGCGCGGAACGAAGTCACCAAATGCGATGGGGCGAGCGCTTTCGCTGTCGCTGGTATGGCCACGTTCATCCAGACGCAGACCATGGGCCGTGCACCATTGCAGAAATGTCATGCCCGCCGGTTCGCAGGCAGGAAAGGCACTGGAAAACGCCGACAATTGCCCGGCCATGGTGTTGAGCATCAGGTAATCCGGCTGTTCGGCAAGATGCAGGCCGCTACCGGGCGACTGCGGATCGAACAGCTCGATCAGCCAGCGCTGGCTGCGGTCATCGCGAGCCATGCCGATCAATTGCTCCAGAATACTCAGGCCCCGGGAGCCCATACCGATAATCGCAACCTTGCGTGTAGCCGGTTCGATGCTTTGGGCCGGCTCGATAAAACGTTCGATGGAAAGAGTCTGCATGCCCATCACCACCGATTCGATTCAAAAAAGAATCGCGGCACGGACAGCGCCGTACAGTCCGTAATCGCCTGCTGATAGACCCGCTGTCCCACGGCCAGATCCAGCACACCGAGCCCGAAAGGCGAGAAAATCGTCGCCCGGTCCGGCTTCAGCTCGATCTGGCCCAGCATCAGTTGCGCCAGGGTGCCAGTGATGAACGAGCGATCCTGATAATGCTGCACCGCCAGGTCCGGCGAGGTGCTGGCCTTGAGGCAATGCTCGACGTCATCAAGGATATTGTTGCAGCCGGCAATCACCTGCGGCCCCAGATCGCGCAGCGAGATATTGAGAATCACCTGTTCGGGACGAAACGGGTAATCCGCTACGTACGGCTGCGGCGCGGTGGTCGCAAACACCACCACGTCTGCTTGCAGGCTGCTTTCCAGATCCGCCGGATGGCTGGTCAATTGATGGTGGCTCGAAGCATGCTCGATCAATGCCAGCGCCGATTCGAGGTGCTTGTCGAAGACACTGATTTCATCAACCTGCCAGCCATCGCTGACAAACATGTCGAGAATCGTGCGGGCAATGAACCCGGCGCCGATAAAGGCGATGCGCCTGGCACGGCGTTGCTGGCGATTCAACCAGCGTGCACCGAGCACCGCCGAGGCAGCCGTGCGCATGGCGCTGATCCGCGATGCTTCCAGGCAGGCAAAGGCATAGCCGGTCAGCGGATCGTTGAGGATCAGAACCGCCGAGGCGCGTTGCAGTCCGGAATCGATATTGCCGGGAAAGCTGGAAATCCATTTGATGCCACTGACCGATTGCTCACCCGACAGGCTGGCCGGCAGCGCAATGATGCGATTGGCCGGGGCCTGGGGAAAGCGCAGGAAATAGCTGTCGGGGTTTATCGAGCGCCCTGCTTCATGCTCCAGATAGGCCCGCTGTACATCGTCGATGCAGGCTTGCGGGTCGGCAGCCAGAATCCGCGCAACTGCCTCGCCGTCCACCACATGAAAAGGTGTCTGTCGCAGGCGTTCGGCAGCCAGGTAAGTGGTCCATCCGGGAACGATGGGCATGTCGGCCAGGGTCATGCTCAGCACTTCGCTGCCAAACCGCTGCTCGACCCATTGATCGTCGTAGAGGGTGTCCAGATAGCGCTCGCCCCAGTCCGGCGACAACGCCACCACCACCGAGCCTGGCTCGATACGCTCGCGCCAGGCATGCACGGCAGCAATCACCGTGGCCGTCGAGCCACCGACCAGTAATCCCTTGCTGCGCGCCAGTACCCGACACATGGCCACGGTGCGCGATTCCGGGACCATTTCCAGGGCATGAATGCCTTCGGCACTGAAGATCGGCGGACGCTGGCTGGTGCCGAGCCCGGGAATGAAGCGGCGACTGGCCGGGGTGTTGAAGGTCACCGAGCCGACACTGTCCACGGCAATGATTTTGGTGGTCGGATGATGCCGCTGGAAATACTGCACGCAGCCCATAAGCGTGCCGGTGGTTCCGGCGCCCACAAACAGGTAGTCGACATGCCCGAAATGGCGGCCGATCGAGCGCGCCGTGGTGCGGGCATGGGCGCGGGGATTGGCCGCATTTTCATACTGGTTGAGCCACACATAGCGCGAGTCGCTGCCGACCTTGTCGCGGATCAGCGAGATGCGCGTGCCGAGAAAGCCGCCGTTGGCGTCCGGGGTATCGACCTGGAGCACTTCGGCGCCATAGGTGCGCATCATGCGGATGTTGTGGTTGGAGCTGTTGGGGTCGACCACGCAGGTAAAGCGGATCGAGCGCTCAGCGCAGATCATCGCCAGGGCCACGCCCAGATTGCCGGACGATGACTCGATCAGAATGGTCTCCGGGCCGATCAGGCCACGCGCCTGCAGATCATCCACCAGGCCCACGGCGGTCTTGAGCTTGATCGAGCCGGCCGGATTGAGCGATTCCATCTTCAGGAAAAAGTCATGACCCAGTCCCGCTACCTTGAGAAAGGCCTGGTCGTGAACGATATCGCAGATATTGTCGTACATGAGGATCACTTCACTGTGTCAGGAGCGCAGCATCGGCCGGGGTATTGAGGGTCTGTCCAAGTGCATTGGCGATGCGCTCGGCGCGCAATGCCATCAGGGAAAACGACTGGCTGTCGCTGATGCCATGGGTGCGCTCGGAAAGGCCGTTGACCCAGATGCCCACGTCGCAGTCGCCCTGAGTGGCGACGTTGTAGTCGCGGTCGATGACCAGGCCGCCATCCAGATCCGCCTTGAGCCAGGGTTGCAGGTTGCTCAGCAACGGCGGAATCAGATATTGCTGATAGCCGGTGCCGAGCACGATCACCTCCACTTCCAGCACTTCGGTGCGCTGGCTGAAGGTATCGTTCAAGGTCACGCGGTAGCCCTGCTCAAGTTTTTCGATACGGGAAACGATCTGGTAGCCATAGGTCTGCAGACGCTTGCGCCCGGCAATCGAGTCTTCGTAGATCATGGAGAACAGCTTCTGGCTTTCGTCCGGATCGATGCCCGCGTAGTTGGTCGAACGGCTCCAGTCGAGGAATCGGTGGCGTGCGGCATGGTTGAGGCTGTGGAAGTAGTCCACGTGATCCGGGGCGAACACCCGGTTGGGGAACTGGCCCAACTGGGTCAGCTTGAAGCCTGCGGAACGATGTACCGAATGCACTTCAAGGCTGCTGTCGCGACCCAGCAGCTCCAGCACCGATTCACTGGCGCTCTGCCCCGAGCCCAGCACCAGCCAGCGTTTGGGCAGCGTGTCGCCAAACGCCTTGAGGCGTGTCAGGAATTGCGAGGTATGAAACAGGCTCGGGCCGAGCAGCGCCTGGAATTCGACCGGAATGCGTGGCGCGCTGCCGCTGGAAAGCACGATATTGCGCGTGTTGAAACAGGCCTCCGGGGTCCGGACCTGCACTTCGCACAAGCGACCGTCACGAATGACCGGCAGGATCTCCGTGACCGGCGCATTGAAATGGGTGTGGCTGTCGACTTGCCGGGAAACCCAGGCGACATAGTCCGACCATTCATGCCGGCTGGCTGGCCTGCCCAGCAGACCGAAATCGAACAGGCGTCCCTGGCTTTTCAGGTACATGGCAAATGAAAAACGACTGCGCGGATTACGCGGTGTCACCAGGTCGCGAAAGACATGATGATTGATATCCGTTCCGGCCAGCAGAAGTTCACGATGCCATTGCGTATCCTGCGCGGCTTCGAGATAACGGACTTGTAACCCGGACAATGGATCGGCAACTTCCCGTGCATCTTCAAACACACAGGAAAGTGCAATACCGGCAGGACCGAAACCAATACAGACTGCATCGGTATCAATTGTATGTGGTGCCAAATTACTCATTGAAGAACCATCCTTAGAACTGGAGTAAAAAACAGATTGCGTTACTCGATAACAGGGACAAGGCCTCCCTCACCCAGCTTCCAGATACTGTTGAACGTTCCTCTGCACTCGCCCTGATCAAAACTGACGAGGCCCAGCGGTGTACTGAAAGTTGTGCTGTTCAATACCTCCAACAATTCGCTCTTTCGCGCTGCGCCATTGGCCAGTACCGCCAGCACGTAAAACATCAGCAGGCTTTCGCGGTAATAGGTTTCCGGCAGTGCGCCGAACAACAGTTGGTGCAAAGTCGTTGCTGAACATGGCGCAGCGCCCGACTCCCGGGCCGGGCCCGCGATACCGAAACCGATCACATAGGTGTCACGATCCAGCGCCTGGGCATGGCCCAGATGAGGCGATGCGGCATCGTCGGTCAGTACCAGAGGCCGCGTGCTGCCGGCCTCACGTCGTGCCAGCCAATGCTCGCGACTGGCCTGCAGGCGCCCGGCGAATACCTCGACCTGCGCCTGCCCGGGCGTGCTGACCTGGCGGACACCGGCCTGTCGCGCTGCATCGGCGATGGCCCTGGCCAATGCCTGGCCATGGGCGCTGTCGTCAGCCTCGATATGCACGGCCTGCCACTGACGGGTTTGCAGCCAGGCCAGCAGATCCCTGGCCAGTTGCCGGTCCGAAGGGCAAAAGCGAAAGGCGTTGTGATGCTCAAGGGTCAGGCAGTCGATCGTCGCCGCCGGGGTCAACAGGGCAATGCCTGCCTGCCGATAGAGCGCAGCCGCACTCACTGCGGCATCGGAAGAGAAATGCCCGACGACCAGATCCACTTCCCGGGCGATCATCTGCCGCGCCACTTCGGCACCGCGACAGGCATTGGCGCCATCGTCGAGAAAGCACCACTCCACCCGGTCCAGCCCGGCAATGCAGTTGCGGGCCACAGCCAGCGCCCGCAGAAAAGTTCGTGCATGAGGCGTGTCATCGGGATCGAACAAGGCACTGACGCCGACCCGCAATGCGCGGGGCTTGCGCAAGGGAATCATGGCTGCACACTCGGACCGGTAGCATTTGCCTGGACTCGGGCTGGCGACAGGGCCTTCCAGTCCTGGTTGAGTTCCTGCCCGGCCAGATGGCTGCGCAACTGGTCGTAGGCGATCTGCGCAATCCCCGGCGCAAGCTTGAAGCCAAGCCCGGACATTCCGGTGGCCAGGTAAATCGGGCTGTAGGGCGCACAAAAACCCAGCAGCGGCCTGCCATCGGGGCTGTAGCTATCGAAACCCGGCAACACATCCAGCACGCTGATCGAGCTGTCGGTGGCCGATGCCGACAGTTGCTGCACCCGCTGACTGGCGTCCAGCACATGACGCTCATCGGGCCGCGGCAGACTCTCCGGCAAGGCTCCCGTCTCTCGCAAGCCGCAGCCGGTCTGGACGATATTACGGGTCAGGGGAATCCCGTAAGTCTGGGTGACTGCATCGATAATCGGCATTAACCAGGTGTTTTCAGTCATCACCCGCGCCAGTGGAATCGAACGGGTTTGCAGACCGAAATCCATTCCCGGCAACAACCGCTCGCTCCAGGCACCAGCGGCCACGACCACCGCCCGGCAGCGCAAGGTGGCATTGCCCAGCTCGATGCGTACATCGTGACTGGAACGGCAATCGATGGACTGCACCTCGCTGTGTTCCAGCAGCAATCCGGACTGGCGCACCACATTGCTCAACGAGGCCACCGCCTGACGCACATTGCCGACACTGGCCCGCGGCTCGAACAGGTTGACCCGCGCGTCCTTGTGGCAATGCGGGTAATGCACGCCATCCAGCTCATGGGTGCCGACCAGATGCATGGGATAACGCACTTTGGCGTGCTGGCGAATCGCACTCCAGATGGTTTCCAGTTGATCCGGTGCAGCCCGATAGATCATCCCGGTGCGGCGTAATGCGCTGGAATAGGTCGTGGCAAAGATGCCCTCTTCCATCAAACCAATGGAATATGCGGCCAGTTCCATCAGCAACGGGTCAGTGTCGTACAGGCGCACCAGGCCACCGGAGTAACCACTGGAGCCCAGCGCACCGGCCGCGCCCTTGTCGAGCAGCGCCACAGACACACCGGTGCTGCTGAGTTTCGCGGCAATACTGGCGCCCACGATGCCGGCGCCAATCACCGCAATTTCATAATCGATGAACATCGAGATGTTCCTGCTCAGATAGAGTATTCAGCGGCCGAGCCGGACATGACCGTGGCATTGACCCGCGCTTCGGGCAGGCCGAAGGCCGTGACGATGCGGGCTGACATCTCCGGGATCAGCGGCTTGCCGATCACCGCCAGGAACGCCGCCAGATGGATCACCGCACGTCCTTCATCAAGGCGCGTACGGGTTATGGCAATCACATCCAGCAGTACCTGAGCCATGCCCTTCATTGAGAAGTGTTCGGGGTCTGAAGCCCGGACCCATTGCAGGCGCAACGCCTCCAGCAACCCGGCGTCCTGGCCGCAGACGCCACTCCACCAGCAGTCATCGCAACGTTGTCCGGCTTCCAGCAGGGCCGGGAAAAACTCGTTGAATACACCCTGACGCCACTGCAGGAAGTGCTGCAGGCGGAAATCGCCTTCACTTTCTTCCGGGGCGATACTGGCCAGATACAGGCGGGCGCTGTCTGCGCAGGCTTCCCGGGCCAGATCCCCGACCCAGATGGCGTGGTTGCGGCTGGTCGAGAGGTTCAGGCCATCGAGCTTGAGAAACTGGTTGGGAATGAAACGCTGATTGACCTTGATGTCGTCGAGTGCCGACAACTGTGCCGGATAGACGATGGCGTGACTGAATACACAGTCGAAGCCCAGGAAATGCACCAGCGTGCCCTGCCCCGACTGCCAATACTGGCGAAACAGCTCGGGACGCCCGATGCGCTCGGCATACTCGCGGAAAGCCGCCATGTAACCGGCCAGCCCCATGAACCAGGTGTGCACCCGGCAGGAGCCATCGGCCTGCAGATCCAGCCCGCCGTCTTCCGGGCGGGTCACGCCCCAGTCATGCACGTGTTCCAACGTGTCGCGCAGCCAGTTATCCAGCGGCTTGCGCCATTTGCGGCCCAGCAGCCGGTCACGCAATACCGGCTTGAAAGCCGCCAGCTTCAGGAAAGCACGGTGGGTGGTTTTCCATTGCGACGGGGCCTTGCACAACTTGCAGTGCAGATCCGTCATCAGCTCGGCATCGGGTGCCTGGGCGCAGTTCTCGCACTGGCTGGCATCGGACTCGGCGCCACAATAGTTGCAATTGCCCCGGGCAAAAGCTTCATAGCCCCATACCCGGCAATCCGGGCAATACGGCTCTTCGGCATCGCGAAATTCGATGAAACCGGACTGGCGAACCTTGTCGAACACCTCGCCCACCGCCTGCGCGAACCAGGGATTGTCGTATGGGCGCATCCAGTTGTCGGGCTGGATATTGATCGCTGCCAGTGACGCTTCGATGCGATCCGAGTTGCGATTGGCCAGTTGCACCGGGTCGACACCCAGCTCCCTGCCTTTGCGCAGCATGTAGGACTGATAGTCGTCGGAGTAGGAAACCAGTACACAGTCATGGCCACGCTGGCGCTGGACACGGGTGAATACATCGGCCGCCAGAAATGGCCCGGCGATATGGCCGATATGCAGATCACCGTTGGGTGTGGGCGGCGTGATGGTGACAATGAACTTAGTCATTGAGGCACCCCGTCGTTTCATTGTGCTGCTCGACGAAGGCATTTACATAATTCATGTCCCACCAGACCACGTAGAAATGAAAGTCCTCATCGGAATCATTGATGACGTAGTGATTGGTGTGTTTGGGAATCGCCGCAATATCGCCGACCGCAAACTCCATCTCACGCTCGCCCACCACCAGCCTGGAACGGCCCTTGATGGCGATGAAGATTTCCTGATCGATCTGGGTGTGAGCCTCGCTGCTGGTGCCCGGACGCACCACGCACCAGCCCCCGGCAAACGGCATCGGATAACCATCCCATGGCAACAGACGGCTCCCATCGAGGCCGTATTCGTGAACCAGGGCCTCAAAGTTGGTTGTACGGTGAATATCGAACTTTTCCATGCTCAAACCCGTGCGTTATAGATGGGCAAAGCATGAATTCACGGAAAATCGTTGGCTATCCAATGGCTGGATAAGTCAGGAACCAGAAATCGATTTTTTTGATGGCAGATCGCTACAGCCGCACCGGGCAGGAAACCAGTTGCAGAAAACCTGCGATACATTGGCTCAAGCAGTCCATAGCAAGGCCGGGCCTGGATACAGGACGTGTCTCTCGCATAAAACATTCTCAGCGTTGCAATTACGCGGCTTGAACATGCAAGAGTGGAGTAATGATAGTCACTATCATTGATGCTGATAATCGGATGGCCTAAAGCGGTGTTACCGTTAGCCGTGATGATCGAACACGTGGATAGCCTGCGAAACCGCATCGCAGGCCTGAATACTTGCTCTACTTCATCACTCCTTTGGTTAGATCTTTTTAAGCCATCCCACGTCAGTGAGGTGGCTTTTTTTTGCGCGGTGGTTGCGGGCAATCGCCAGTAACAACTTTCGACTTGATGAATAGCCGGTTTGCGATAGTTTTTTGAGCGTTTTCTCACGGCAAAAGACAGGCATTCGATGTCCACCCGCGCACCCTCTCACCCACCCATCAGCGAGTCCAGCGCCGAGTTCTGGCTGCTTGCCCATCAAGTCAGTAAACGTACCGAAAACGAGCGCCTGAACAATATCCGCTCGGGCTTTGCTCCCGGCTGGATCCGCTCGGTTCGCGAGGCTTTCCGGCTGAGTAATGAACAGCTTGAAGCGTTGCTCAATGCTTCGATATCGACTCTGGAGCGGCGTCAACGCCAGCAACAGCCGCTGGATCAGGTGGCTTCGGAACGCCTTGACCGGCTCGCCCTGCTTGCCACGCAAGCCATGGAGGTGTTCGAGACGCCTGAACGCGCCAGTCACTGGATGATGACGATCAATGCGGCATTGGACGATGAACGTCCCCTGCGGCGCTGTGAAACGGAGATTGGCGGCCGGCAGGTGCACAGAGCACTCGCCGCCATCGTCTATGGCGGAGTCATGTGATGGAGGTCTGGAGAATCGCTTCGGCAAGGTTCGCCAGCGACCTGAGCGGCCAGCCTGCAGCGCTGTATGGCGGGCGCTGGAATCATCAGGAGTACAAGGCGCTGTATTTCGGCATGAGCGCGGCAATCTGTGCGTTGGAAACGGTGATCCATTGCACCGAAACGCCACGCTTCGCGCTGAAGCTGGTGCGTGTAAAGCTGCCGGACGAACCGGAGCTGTACTGCGAACCCGAACTGAAGCAGCTAGACGCCGGTTGGGCCAGCAATCCGGCGGATATCCAGAGCATGAGTTTTGGCACGGCCTGGCTCATGCGCAGTCAGCAGTTTGGGCTGATCATCCCGTCTGCAGCTTTGCCGCAGGCCCGCAACATCATGCTCAACCCGCTGCATCCCGCAGCACAACGGATCGAGATTCTGGACGTCACGGACTTTTCCCTGCACAACCCTGGCGTCAACGGCTGATATCCACCACCAGACGACCACGTACCTGCCCGGCGATCAGTTGCGGGGCGATATCAATGACCTCGCTCAAGCCGATTTCACGGCTGATGAGCGGCAACAGCTCAGGATCCAGATCAGTGGCCAGCCGCGTCCAGGCTTCCAGGCGGTCGGCGCGGGGGCGATTGACGCTGTCGATCCCGGCCAGTGTCACCCCACGCAGGATGAAAGGCGCGACCGAACCCGGAAACTCCATGCCTTGCGCCAGACCACAGGCTGCAACGATACCGCGATAGCGAATCCCGGCGCAGACATTGGCCAGCGTATGGCTGCCGACCGAATCAATCGCTGCTACCCACTGCTCCCTGGCCAATGGACGCCCCGGCTCGGACAGGCTGGCGCGATCAATGACCTGCGCTGCGCCCAGTTGCTGCAGATAGGCACTTTCCGCAGGACGGCCGGTGGAGGCCACCACCCGATAGCCAAGCCTGGCAAGAATCGCCACCGCGAAACTGCCTACGCCGCCATTGGCGCCGGTAACCAGCACGTCGCCACTGTCGGGGGTCAGGCCATGTTTCTGCAAAGCGATCACGGCAAGCATCGCAGTATATCCCGCGGTGCCAATGGCCATGGCCTGGGCCGGAGTGAAAGCCTCGGGCAACGGAATCAGCCACTGGCTCTTGAGCCGCGCCTTTTCCGCCAGCCCGCCCCAATGCGCCTCACCAACGCCCCAGCCATTGAGCAGGACCTGATCGCCAACCTTGAACTCCGGCGTATCGCTGGCTTCGACCGTGCCCGCCAGATCGATACCCGGCACCATGGGAAAACTGCGCACTACCGGGCTTGCACCGGTTATGGCCAGCGCATCCTTGTAGTTGAGAGTGCTGCTGGATACCCGCACCGTGACATCGTCGGGCGGCAGCGCAGCTTCATCGATATCTGCCAGGTCAGCGCGATAACCCTGCTCGTCCTTGTTGATCAAAATGCCTTTGAACATGTGCACCTCCAATTTAGACCGATCGTCTTTAAATAGACCCGAACAATCATTGCGGCAAGCCACGAAGAAAGCCGGCAATAAAGGTATTCAGGGGTTTGTCACCTTTGACCAGCCTGGCCCGCAGCACTGCGCCTTCCCAGCCGATCCAGAAAAAAGCGGCCAGCTCATTGCAGTCGGCATCCCGGGCCAGTTCGCCCGCCAGCTGTGCAGACTTAAGGCAATGCGCGAGCTTCGCCTGCCAATCCAGCAGGATATCTTCAAGTGCTACTCGAAAACCCTCAGGTAACACACTGATTTCCTGACCAAGATTGCCCACCATGCAGCCGCGTCGGTACTCATGACGCGCCATGCCGCTCTTGGCGTTTTGTACAAAACCCACCAGCCGCTCCAGGGGCGACAGCGATTCATCCAGCAGCCAGCGGTCCAGACGACGGGCAAAGTAGCTGGCATAACTGTCCAGCACCGCACGGCCAAAGACTTCCTTGCTTGCAAAGTAGTGATAGAAGGAGCCTTTGGGAACGCCCACTTCCTTGAGGATGTAATCGATACCGGTGGCCGTGAAGCCCTGCTCGGTCAGGACTTCAAGCCCTCGACGGATCAGGGCTTCGCGGGTTTCCAGACTCTCACGGGCGACCTTGGGCGGGCGACCGGGGCGTCTTGGCTTTTCGGGGAGTGCTGCGGGTAATGTCGTCATGGCGACAATATTAGACCGACCGTCTCTAAAGTCAAATCAGACTGATATCTGCCGAAGCGGCACAGCAACTGGCTGAAAATACTTGCCTGCATTTGAAACAGCGCTTCCATGCAGATACACCATCGCTATATATTTAAATATATAGCGAATTGCCGTCAGGGATTTGCGCACTCATCACCCCCCCTGTCAAAACCCATGGAGCCGTTTCATGCGAGTGTTCCCGCTGCGCACTACCCTCAAATCGTTGGCCCTCGCCATCGCGGCTCTGGGCATGACGCCTGCGTTTGCCGATGAAGTACAAGTCGCCGTCGCTGCCAACTTCACAGCACCGATCCAGGCCATCGCCAAGGATTTCGAGAAGGACACCGGCCACAAGCTGGTCGCGGCCTTTGGTGCCACGGGCCAGTTCTACACCCAGATCAAGAATGGCGCGCCTTTCGAGGTATTCCTGTCCGCCGACGACACCACTCCAGCCAGGCTTGAACAGGAAGGCGACACCGTCAAAGGCTCGCGCTTCACTTATGCTGTAGGCACCCTGGCGTTGTGGTCGGCCAAAGAAGGTTATGTCGACAGCAAGGGCGACGTGCTCAAGGCCAATCAATATCAACACCTGTCCATCGCCAACCCCAAGACCGCACCGTACGGCCTGGCCGCCACACAGGCGCTGGGCAAGCTGGGACTGAGCGATGCGACCAGGGCCAAGCTCGTCGAAGGCCAGAGCATCACCCAGGCCTATCAGTTCGTGTCTACCGGCAATGCCGAATTGGGCCTTGTCGCGCTGTCGCAAATCTACAAGGACGGCAAACTCGCCAGCGGCTCCGCCTGGATCGTTCCGGCCGAGCTGCATGATCCGATCAGGCAGGATGCGGTGATTCTCACCAAGGGCAAGGACAGCGCAGCCGCCAAGGCGCTGGTTGAGTACCTTAAGGGTCCGCAGGCGGCCAGCATCATCAAATCCTTCGGGTATCAGCTGTAAATGCCGCTGGGGAGTGCCGATCTCGCGGCAATCTGGTTGACGCTGCAACTGGCATCGCTGACGACTGTGATTCTGCTGGTGATCGGCACGCCTATCGCCCTGTGGCTGAGCAGGACCCGTTCCTGGCTCAAAGGCCCTGTCGGTGCAGTGGTCGCGTTGCCGCTGGTGCTGCCGCCGACGGTCATCGGTTTTTATCTGCTGCTGTTGCTGGGGCCTAACGGCTTTGTCGGCCAACTGACCCAGAGTCTGGGCCTTGGCACCCTGACCTTCAGCTTTGCCGGGTTGGTGATCGGCTCGGTGCTGTACTCGATGCCTTTTGTCGTACAGCCTTTGCAAAACGCCTTCGCAGCCATCGGCACGCGCCCGCTGGAAGTTGCAGCCACCTTGCGGGCCGGTCCCTGGGATACCTTTTTCCATGTAATTCTGCCGCTGGCCAGGCCGGGCTTCATCACCGGGGCCATTCTGGGTTTTGCCCATACAGTGGGCGAATTCGGTGTGGTATTGATGATTGGCGGCAATATCCCCGAAAAAACCCGCGTGGTGTCGGTGCAGATATTCGACCACGTCGAATCGATGGAGTACCTGCAGGCCCACTGGCTGGCGGGGGCCATGCTGGTGTTCTCATTTCTGGTACTTCTGGCGCTCTATTCGAGCGGCAAGTCCAAAACAGGCTGGAGCTGATTCATGGCATCGCCCATCGCTGTTCGCCTGCAAATGGCTTTCCCGACCTTTCAGGTCGATGTTGACCTGACGCTGCCGGGCACCGGCGTGACGGCCCTGTATGGTCCGTCCGGCTCGGGCAAGACGACCTGTCTGCGCTGCATTGCCGGTCTTGAAAAGGCGCAACTGGGTTATATCCGGATCAACGACGAGGTCTGGCAAGACTCTGCCAACGGCATATTCCTCGCCCCGCACAAACGCTCGATTGGCTATGTGTTTCAGGAAGCCAGTCTGTTTGCCCACCTGTCAGTACGCGGCAACCTGGAGTTCGGCCTCAAGCGCATCCCCAGGAACGAGCGCAGCATACAGATGCAGCATGCAACCGAATTGCTCGGCATCGATCACCTGCTCGATCGCCAGCCCGACAAGCTCTCCGGCGGTGAACGCCAGCGAGTCGGCATCGCTCGCGCCCTGTTGACCAGCCCACGGCTGATGCTGCTCGACGAACCGCTTGCCGCGCTGGATAGCCGACGCAAGAGCGAGATCCTGCCGTATCTGGAGCGCCTGCATAACGAGCTGGAAATCCCCATGCTCTATGTCAGCCACTCGCAGGATGAAGTCGCACGCCTGGCGGACCATCTGGTATTGCTTGAGGAAGGCCGCGCCCTGGCCTGCGGCCCGATCAGGGAAACCCTCGCCAGACTCGATCTGCCCCTGGCCATGGGCGACGATGCCGGCGTGGTAATCGAGGGCACCGTGAGCGCCTACGATCCTCATTACCAGCTACTGACCATCACCCTGCCCGGCAGCAACCTGCCCTTGACCGTTGCCCATGCCGAACTGACAAAGGGCAAGACCTTGCGCGTCAAGGTGCAGGCACGGGATGTCAGCCTCAACCTGCAGGCGGACGATCAGAGCAGTATTCTCAACCGCTTGCCGGTCACCGTGATCAGTGAAGTCGCCGCCGACAATACCGCGCACAGGCTGGTACGCCTGGATGCGGGGGGCACGCCGTTGCTGGCACGCATCACTCGCTATTCCTACGACAACATGCATCTCTGTCCCGGCCAGCAACTCTGGGCACAGATCAAGGCTGTAGCGGTTCTGGCATGAGTACAGCCGATAAATAATTGGCACCCCATAGGGCAGGCGCGGTCAGTGTCTATAACCGACCTGGAAACACGATCATGCCCTCTTCGACCGCCAGTTCACCTGCTGTGCCTGAGCTTCACTATGTCGACGATTCACAGCCCGGCTTCACCCGCAAGATCCTGCGCGGCAAATTTGCCTACTTCGATACCGATGGCCAACGCATCCGCGATCAAGCAGAGATCGCACGCATCAACGCGCTGGTCATACCGCCCGCCTACACCAATGTATGGATCTGCGCCGACCCGGCCGGGCATCTGCAAGCGACCGGACGCGACGCACGCGGCCGCAAGCAGTATCGCTATCATCCGCGCTGGCGGGAAATCCGCGATCAGGACAAATACTCGCGCCTGATCGAATTCGGCCATGCACTGCCCAAGGTTCGTAAACAGATCGAGGCGCAACTGGCACAACCCGGCCTGAGCCGCGAAAAAGTCATGGCCACGGTCATTTCCTTGCTGGATGCCACCCTGATCCGCATCGGCAATAGCCGCTATGCCAAGGAAAACCGCTCGTACGGGCTGACCACCCTGCGCAATAAACACGTCGAAGTGCATGGCAGCCAGGTGGTATTCGAGTTCCGCGGCAAAAGCGGCATAGAACATCGCGTCAGCGTCAAGGATCGACGCCTGGCCAATGTGATCAAGCGCTGCATGGAATTACCGGGGCAAAATCTCTTCCAGTACCTCGACGATGACGGAGTACGACACACCGTAAGCTCCTCGGATATCAACGCCTACCTGCAAGACCTCACAGGCGCCGACTTCACCGCCAAGGACTATCGAACCTGGGCAGCCAGCGCACAGGCACTGGCCACCCTGCGCAAACTGCACTGGGAACCGGAAGCCGATGCCAAAAAACACATCGTCGAGATGGTCAAGGCCGTATCACGGCAACTGGGCAACACCCCGGCCATCTGCCGCAAGTGCTATATCCACCCGGCAGTGCTGGAAGGCTTCCTGCTCGGCAACCTGGCGAAGCTGCCACCCAGCAGAAAACGCAAGGGCTTGCACCTTGAGGAAGTCGCACTGGCCTGTTACCTGCGCACCCTGGCGGAAAGCATCGAGATTGCCGCGAAAAAATCATGACGCGAGCGGTTGCCACACAGATGTCGGACCTCGCGACCCGGAACCTCTGCCTCAACCGCAAGCAGGTTTCGTAGCCTCATGATTTACCGAGACTTTTCATTTATGGCTAAAAGTAACATCTTGTGCCATCTGCCGGTCTTGCACGCTTGCTTCATGGGGTCGGGATGTATATATTCCCTGCCTTGGCGCTACCGCCCCGATGGCGAAATTGGTAGACGCAAGGGACTTAAAATCCCTCGTCCTCTGGACGTGCCGGTTCGACCCCGGCTCGGGGCACCATATATAGATCAAGGGCTTACGTGCAGTTTGTGCGTAGGCCCTTGTTGTTTCAGTTGCCGCAACTCTGAATTATTGCCGCAACTTCTTCCCCTCACCCACCTCCCGACGTTACGCCTGAACAGCCATCGGAACTCATGGTAGAGGCCAGATTGTGCTCACGGGCATATTCAATCAACTCGTCCACATACATTTCTGCGCGGGCGAGCCTGGTGCTGAGGGAAATGCTTGAACCGTGGGTAGTTGTTCGCCGATACAAACAGTCCTCGGTAATGAGTGAGGGCTGCTTATCCGCGATTGCTGCTGACAACTCGGGATGCTGCTGCAAGAACTCAAGAAGTCTTCCGGATGCCCGGGTAAACGCCTCGGCCATGAGGCGACTGGACCTGCCAGCGTTTCGGTTTACATAGTCAACGAAGTATTGGCTCTTGTAGCAGTCCGGCGAAGCCAGATGGCATTCGGCACATAGCAGGAAGAGATTCTCTACTGCATGCGCGCCGCCCAGGGAGTGCGGAATAATGTGGGCAACCTCCTGATAGCCCTGATCGCCACAGCACCAGCAAATACGCACGTCGTCACTGTCATCGAATACGGCTTCCAGCGAGTATTCGGAAAAGCCGTAAGCTTCGATCCAGTGCGGGTTGCTCTGCCATGCCTTGCGCACCGCATTGCGTGGAATGACTTTGCGCTTCGGTGATAGCCCCATGAGACACACAACTGATCAGCTCTAGATGGCCTCATACTCGCAAGAAAGCTTTATAGAGGCCAGAGCAACGCCGCCTAGCCTTGCCGTTTGATATCTTCCTTGCCAGCAGCCTGGGCCCGGCGTGCTTCGTCCTTGATCTCTCCCACCAAGGCGGCAATCGCCCGACCGCCACTCAGCCGGGCAGTCGGAATCCCGGTCATGGTCAGTTCTTTGATATGAGTTTCCGGGTTACTCAGTTCGATACTCATCAATCCGTCCGGAGTGATGGTGCATTTGCAGACAGTGGGCCTGAAGGCGACTTCCATAACGTGACGCAATTCGAGATGAGAAAGCATTTGACCGTCCTTGTGACGCTGTTTAGCGAATTACACCTCAGTCTAGTCCAACATTGGATTTTTCCTCAGCGCGGTGCCATCAACGGCCTTTGATACCGATCTGCGGCATCGAGCAAAAGTCTCGCGTCAAAATAAATATGCTGACTTTCCAGATACCCGGCATGAGTTTTAACTCTATGTTTTCTATGACTTGTTAAAACCAGAACCCTTTATCTGCAACAGTTTTCACCCAGCCAGGGGCACCCCACACAACAAGGAATTGCCAAACTGTTGCGGCAGTCTCTTTGTTTGTTACCCGATGATTCCGTTATACACATTTGCGTTCATTCAAGCCGAACCAGCTTCAGCGAGCAGGCCCGGCATCAGCCGAACCTGCCGTTCGACTTACCTTATGGACACACGCATACGCTCGGACCGAAGACCGGGCCGCTGCATGGGTCCTTGGACGGGCCGAACACCGGGCATGCAGCCTGGGCATTCAGGGAAAAACCACACAGCAGCACGACAGCAAACATCACTTTCTTCATTTGCAACCTCCTGGTTAGTCATCGAACAATCCGTCTTCCCCCGCAACCCAAGCAAATGCCGCGGAGGCAGCGAATATTCGCCCATAGCAGGAAGTGCCGCAAGATCTGCCGGCAGTCAGCCACCGGGCTCCGCACAGGAGGTTCAATGGAACCAACTCGGTAGTTCTGCCCTCCACTTTTCAGACAGCCATCAATACCTGTTGGAAAAGGCCCGGGAGGCCACAATGAAAAACACTACTGATACAAAGAAGAAGAGCGTACCGTCGGCGGATAAGTCAGGCGAAGTCGAGCGCGATAACGATGCGCATCGTCCAGATGGCTCTTCCGGGACCGCGCATGATTCAACGGCTCAAAAGACCGCCAAGGACGAAGGCAAGCATTCAAAGTGACAGGGATATAGAGCAATAACCCTGGACCCGATGTTTAAATCAGGTCGACGTGCTTGAACCAGGTAGGTGATGACTGCTCTTTAAGCCAGACAGCGAGGCGTTGCGCAATGCCTCTGTTACTTGTTTTATTCGCCCAACTCGCAAAGCGCGCTCATCGCTTGATCCAGCAGACCCGCCAGAGAAACCCTTCCTTCACTGGCTGTCCACACATCTATTGCCGTGTCAAAACAGGAGATGACCGCCGAGACAAGCGCATTGGCGTGCAGGTCGGCGGCAATCTGCCCTTCATCCGCGAGCCGCCTCGATATTTCCGGCACCAGAATGCTCTGCCAACCCTGCTTTTTCTCCCACTGCCGGGTTGTCAGGGCGCACGCTTCGCCGAGAAGCCGCATCAACGGTAAAGACTGATCCGGATCACCGTCGATAGTCTCTATGACCACATCGAAGGCGCGGCGCAGCGCCTGCCAGGGCCGTTCGCTCAGAGGGCGAGCCGCGAGCGCCTTGGCAATTTCATGGCCGATATCGACCAGTTTGCCGAGGACGATTTCTTCTTTTGTGCCGAAGTACCGGAATAGCGTGGTGCGCGACAACCCTGCCTCGGATGCGATCTGATCGACGGTCGTCTTCTCGAACCCTTGTTCGGCGAACAGCCGAAACGCCACATCACTGACTTCTGCACGCATCGCAAGACGTGTGCGTTCACGCAGGGACAGCGGTGCAACCTCGGCAGCAGATGGAGTGTGAGTTGGCTTTTTCATGGCGCGATAGTACAGATCGAGCTTGAAATCCACAAATGGTACTCAGTTCCACTTGTGTGCTAGAGTCTCTATTAGCAACCAAAGTCACACAACTACGGATACATTTCATGAGTAAAATCTGGTTCATCACAGGCTCATCCCGCGGTTTTGGCCGTCGCTTCCTGGAAGCGGCGCTTTCACGCGGCGACAAGGTAGCAGCAACCGCACGCAACCCCGATTCATTGGCCGATCTGGCTGCCGCCCATGGCGATGCGATACTGCCCATCGCGCTCGACGTTACCGACAAAGCCGCGGTAACTGCCGCCGTGAAACAGGCACATGAGCATTTCGGCCGACTGGATGTGGTCGTCAACAACGCCGGTTATGGTGTTTTTGGTCTTGTGGAAGAGCTGACCGAACAGGATGTCCGCACCCAATTCGATACCAACGTATTTGGCAGCCTCTGGGTAACGCAGGCGGCACTGCCCTATATGCGCGCCCAAGGCAGTGGCCACATCATCATGCTGTCCAGCCTGCTCGGCCTCGCCTCGTTCCCGGCGACAGGTGCCTACAGCGCGTCGAAGGCAGCCATCGAAGGCCTGGCCGACTCTCTGGCCCAGGAAGTGGCAGCATTCGGCATCAAGGTTTCGATCATAGAACCCGGTCCATTCGGCACCGAGTTCGCGGGCTCTTCGGTATATTCCGCGCCATTGCCGGCCTATAAAGAAGTGCACGAAGCAGTCAACGCCAATTTCGCCGCCATGCCGATGGCCGATCCGCAAATCGTTGGTCAGGCACTGCTGAAAATTGTGGATGCAGAAAATCCACCGCTACGAATCTTCTTCGGCCCCCTCGCCGCCCAAGTCGTCCCGCATGTCTATGCCGCACGGCTCGAAACGTGGAAAGCATGGGCCGATGTGGGCGAAGGCACATCGATTGACTGAAGAGATCCGGACAGGGGTGGCTGGCAGTTACCTGCCACCCTTTTCATTCTTCGGCCTCGTCACAGATTCTCGTTAGCCACCTCTCACGGCCTGCCTGCGCTGCAAACGATCAGTCGCCCTGGAAACCACATACGTCCAACCCAGAAACCCCATGCCCGCGACAATGAATATCGCCGGACTGCGCATCAGGACAATCCCGCCGAGCAGCATTCCCAGGCCCAGCGCACCAATGATCCAGGCAGTCAGTGCAATCAGATTCATACAACCCTCCTTTGTCATAATAAATTGGTCGCGCCGTCGGCATTCTCATGCCTGTGATCTTGCAGCCGCGGGATATATGTACATGCCAGCCAATACTTGCTTGTGCTGACCGATCTGGAGGGTGAGTGGGTGTTGGGTAGAGGTGGTTCCATGATCTGGTGAAAAATCAGTCCAGTACTATTGCGAACTAGTACATCTGCACTATTGCCCCTCTCTTTGCTGCCACGCAAAATTTGTATACCCAAAATGACGGCAGCCAAAAACATGTACAGGTTTATCTTGCCAGCGCTATTGATTCTGGGACTTCCCGGCTGCAGCACAATAAACCCCGAGAGGAGCATAGCCAGCGAGCTGATGGGCAAGAACGTAGATCAGGCCGTCGCTCGCCTCGCTCCGACAATGGGCCAGCCCAGGTACGTCACCCGATCAATAAGCAACCCTGAATATACATTTTACGAATGGTATAGCGACGAAGGGTATTATGATCAAGTCAGGCCCAGTGGAGCCTATACCGACACTTCCCAAGGCTACGTACAACACGTTGAAACATACTCTACAGAGCGTAAATATACCGCCTGCTCAGTAAAGATGACCGTCAACTCCAAAGGCATCATTGAATATTACGAAACCAAAGGCTGCGGTTTTATGGGAATGGGCAACACTGGCGCGCTGCACAAGTGGGGAATCAACTGATATACGCCGCTTACAGCTGACATACGCCCGGCACAGTGCCGGGCTTTTCGTTTGTGCGCTATGCCAATCGCTTCATGGACAAGTCCATCTGGCGCATGAGGTCCCTCTGCTCTTTCAGGGAGAGCACCAGCCGCGCTATGGATCTGCTGGTCGCAAGATCAGATAAAGGCATCCCCGTTACATACAGCTCGATATCGCCTGACTCAGGATTTATGAGCTTCACCGAGAAGCTGTCGTTCGCAGCGATGAGGCATTCGCACCTGGATGGCAAAAAAGCCGTTTCAAGGACTCGCTGAAGATCTGATTTTGAAAACATCATGCGCCCTCTGCTAAAAAGTCGTTTCACCAACTCAGACAAGCTCCACGCCAATCTGTTGCCGATGATCGGCTTATGAACACTAGACTACTCCAGGCGTTCAAGCCTTGAAATACGCACTGCCTGAGTGCTCGAATAATGATGCACTGGCGGGCCGGGAGCACATTTCCTTTTCAGCACCCAATAAAAAACCCCGTAGACGCTAATCTACGGGGTTTTCAATAGTGGAGGCCGAGGTCGGAATCGAACCGGCATAGACGGATTTGCAATCCGCAGCATAACCATTTTGCTACTCGGCCTCAGACGCCTGATGCTACAAAAACCACATCAACCGTTTTGAACTCTTCGGATTTAGCCTTGGCTTTATCCTCAACCCGTTGAATCTTAAGGGTTTTTTCTGCTTCCTGAATCAGGAATGGACGCAATTCTGGACTGGTTGGCCGGGCATGTCAACAACGAGAATGAAATAATTCCGTCCATGCCCGTTCAACCAGCCGGGAACTACTCTTTGCCCAGATCCACCAGCGGCTCTTGGCGAACCTCGGTTTTGCGGTCGCCCTGGATGTTCTTGATCTGACCCAGTGCCGTGTCGACTGCGCCTTTGTCGGCCAGCAAACTGTAGCTGATCTGGAACTGGCGCTGTTCTTTAGGGGCGATGGTCGGTACGAGGTTCAACGGACGCTGGTAGCGGCGATTGTAGGAAAAGCTGGTACCTGGCTCCAGGCCGGTGACATAACCCTGGCCACGAGTGTCGGTGTTTTTCCAGAGCGAGAACACCGGTAACTGCCGGGTGTTGAAGCCCATGGCTACGCCAAGGCTGCCGGCCTTGTTGTGCAGTACGGTGAGGGTATCGCCCTTGGCGTCCCCATAAGGCACGACGTTGTAGACGGTTTCGTCGTAGTCAGGTGTTGGTCCGCGGTAGGTCTGCCAGTCGGGCAAGTCGCCTTTGGCCTTTTCATTGAATGGCGAGACCTGCTGCACCGGTGCCTCGAAGCGTGCGCCCTCCTCCAGGAACGGCGTGCTGAAGTTGCTGTGGTATAGCGCCTGATATTCCTTCGGATAATCGCCGTTGTTGGTCAGCGTATCGTTGAGGGTGAAACGTGCGCTGCCAGGTTCGGTGACCAGTTCGGTCTGGACCGAGAAATCGACTTTCTTGAAGGCCTGTTCTTTCAGCTCGCCCTTGAGGCGGATGGCGTAAGGCGGCTTTTCGTCGATATGCAGGGTCACTTTGTTGGCCGGGATATTCGCGGCGCGGCCGTGCAAGGTCAGCAGTTCACCGTTATCCATGCCGGGATGACCCACCCATTCATAGCCGCAGCGAGTCACCAGCTCGTTGAAGCCTTCCAGCCAACCCAGCCCACCGCGACCGTTCAGCTCGATAAAGGCCGGGTTGACGACTTCTTTCACCGGCGAATCCCAGCCCATGCGCACATCACCGACCGAGGCGTTCAATACGTTCATGCCGCGTGTGGGGACGACCGAGAGTTTCATGGTGCCGTTGTCGATCTCGATGATGCTCACGCCTTCCTGGCGACCACCATGCAGGGTGCGCATCGTCACCGTGAACGGTTTGTCGGTCTTGATCCCGAGCTGGGTGCTGGTGATCTGCTGGTTCTGGGCGGCCTTGTCGGTATCGAGCAGCACATAGTCCCAGGCGAAGCTATTGGAGGCCGAAGCGATGGCGGTAACACCGAGAAGCCAGGCAAGCGATTTCATGGGGTGGTCCTTATTGGAATTATGGGGACAACTGAACCTGATTAAACGATTCAGCGACCGAATAAGTCTAGTCAAAATCGCCGAAGCCGTGAAAGAGAATTACATCCTTGCAGATATGAGTGAAATGCCTCTCAATTGAAAATACTTATCGTTAATGTCTACACTGCGCGCCTTTCTCGGGCAGCTCTGCCCCGTCATCACGTTCGGGATCACTGTAATGACCGACTCATCCGGGCACCTGTACACGTTTCTGGGGATTCGTCAGGAACTGGTCAGCTACGCAGCCAGGATCACCGGTGATCGCATGCAGGCGGAAGATATCGTGCAGGAGGCCTGGATTCGCTTCGTACCACAACAGGCCAGCGCCAGGACGACGATAGAACAGCCTGCCGCGTATCTGTACCGGATCGTGCGCAATCTGGCGCTGGACCTCATGCGCAGCCGCAGCCGCGAACAGGCACATCAGCTTTCCCCGCCTGGCTGGCTATTACCGGCACATATCAATGATCCTGCAGATATGTGCCAGCACAGCATGACCCTTGAGCGGCTGTCCGGCGCGCTTGAGGCGATGCCCGAAAACAGCCGCCGTGCGCTGGAAATGCATCGTTTTGGCGGTTGCACGCTGGCGCAGATTGCCGAGCATCTGCAGGTTTCCCTGACTACCGCACATCGCCTGCTCCGCGATGCCCTGATGCGTCTGGCGCGTGAAGTGGACGACGAAGATTTCAGCTCACAGGACTCGTCCCTGTGAGCCATAAGGACGACGCGCTGGAACAGGCCGGTGACTGGCAGATCCGCCTGCAGGAAGAGCCACAGGCGCGCGAGGAGTTTGAACAGTGGTTGCAGGCCAGCCCCGAACACCGTGCGGCATGGCGCAGGATGGAAAAACTCTGGGGCGCGCTGGGTGAGTTGCCATCAATTACCGAACCCGTTGCCCTGCCCGCTCCGAGTGCGCAGAAAAGGCAACGGCCCTACCGGCTCTGGAGCAGCCTGGCCCTCGCTGCCGGGCTGGCGGCAGTCGCGCTGCTCATCGCGCCACAGGCCGGGCTTGCCCTGCGTGGCGATTATCATACCGGCGCCGGAGAAACCCGAACCATCCAGCTTGTGGACGGTTCGGCAGTCACTCTCGGCCCGCAAAGCGCCTTGCGCCTGGCCAGTGGCAATGCCCGGCAAGTGGAGTTGTTGCAAGGCCAGGCTTATTTTCAGGTGGCCTCCGACCCGCAACACCCATTCATTGCCAACGCCGGAAAGCTGTCGGTCAGGGTTCTGGGTACAGCCTTCGATCTGCAACTCAAGGAGCAATACGCCGAAGTCGCTCTGGAGCATGGCCAGGTGCAGGCAGAAAATGCACAGCCGCCGCTCAGTGAGCGCCTGCTGCCCGGCCAGCGACTGAAATTCAACTGGTCCTCGGGCAAGGTCGAACGCTCACGGCTCGATCCCGCACAGGTCGCGGGGTGGCGCAGTGGCTCGCTGTTCGTCGAGAACCAGACCGTGGCCGAAATTACCGAGCACCTGCAGCGCTACACCGGTGGCTGGATCGTGATTGCCGACCCGGCCTTGAAGCAGCGCAGAATTACCGGGGTATTCGATCTGAACGACCCTGAACGTGCGCTCAATGCCCTGGCGCAGTCACTGGCCGTTGAAAGTCGCCAAGTGACGCCCTGGGTGCACATGCTGGGAAGTTTTTGATTTTTTTGTCCGCCAGTGGAAAAAAATCCGCAGCGCTACGTCTTTAATGATCGATTTGAGAATTTATCTCAAATGCAATCAAGACGTATAAAGGATTTCATCAATGTCGCGCTTCCCTGCATTGCCGACTCTGGCCCTGGCCATCATGCTGCCGATGGACAATATTCTGGCCTCTGAAACGGCAGGTAACCTGCACACCGCACGCTACAGCATCGCTGCCCAGCCGCTGGCTTCGGCGCTGGCGCAGTTTGCCCGGCAGAACCGGCTGCAATTGAGCTTCGATGCCGGGTTGGCTCAAGGCAAGCAGGCTCCCGCCGTCAATGGCCAGCTCAGTGAGCGCGATGCACTGGCACAGCTACTCAAGGGCTCGGGACTGGCCTGGACGCTGACTGATGACCGCACGCTGCTGCTGTTCGCGCAACCTGACAGCGGTTCGCTTGATCTGGCGCCTTCGCTCATCACGTCCGATGCATTCATCGAACATGCCGACGGCGCAGTACAGGGTTATCGGGCCACTCGCAGTGCCACCGGCAGCAAGACCGATACGGCCCTGCGCGACATGCCGCAATCGATTCAGGTGGTGTCGCGCAAAGTGATCGAGGACCAGCAGGCCAATAATCTCGCGGACGCCTTGACCAATGTCAGCAGCGTGCAGCGCAGTAATTCCCATGGTGGCTCGTCAGAGAGCTTCGTGATTCGTGGCTTCAAGGCCACCAACTATGCGGTCGACGGCATGCTGATCAACCCGCTGGCTTCGCGCCCCGAGGCACTGCGCGATCTGGCCAATGTCGAACGCGCCGAAGTCCTCAAAGGCCCGGCATCGGTGCTGTATGGCCGCGGCAATCCGGGTGGACTGATCAATCTGGTCACCCGCAGGCCCGCTTTCACCCCGGAGGCCGAGGTCAAGGTTCAGGCGGGCTCTTATGACTTCTACCGCCTGGAAGCGAACGCCAGTGGCCCGCTGGACCAAGCCGGAACCCTCGCCGGACGCATGACCGCCGCCACCCAGACCGAGCGTGGTTTTCGCGATACCTTTCGCGACAGCAAGCGCACCTATCTGGCGCCATCTTTGCGCTGGGAGCCCAGTGAGTCGACCCGTATCGATGGCGGCATGGAATACATCGACCAGACCAGCCCGTTTGATCGCGGGCTGATTCCGGTCAACGGCAAGATCGACATGAATGCCGACCGCTATCTGGGCGAAGCCTGGGCGCGGGACAAGGCCAACAAGTTTGCACTCTGGTATCGCGCCGAGCATGACGTCAATGAATGGCTGACCCTGCGCCAGATGACTCGCTGGGACCAGTCGCACAAGGATCGTTATGTCGTCGACTTGCGCGGCATTGGTGACGATGACCGTACCCTGGCCCGCCGTGCCACCGACGGCGAGGAACGGATCAAGACCCTGGACATGCAGTTTGAAGCCATCGCCCGCTTCGCCACTGGCGGCCTGGCGCATACGTTGCTGGCCGGATTCGAGTATATCGACGGCAAGCGCCGCAGCCGCAGCGACCGGGCCTCCCTTGCCTCCATCGATATTTTCAATCCGGTCTACGGCGCGACACCGGGGCCTTTTGCATTCAGTGAAAAAGCCAGTTTCGACCTGACCGCCTACAGCTTTTACCTGCAGGATCAAATCGACCTGAATGAACAATGGAAGTTGATCGTCGGTGCCCGTTACGACGATACCCGACAGAAAAACACGACCCTCGGTACTGCCGACATCACCCGAACCGATGTCGATCCCGCTAAAGTCTCGCCAAGGGTCGGACTGGTTTATCAGCCCACCGACTGGCTCTCGCTTTACGGCAGCTACAGCACCTCGTTCGCGCCACAGAGCGATATCCAGCGCAATGGCCGCCCGCTGGACCCGGAGGAAGGCGTTCAGTATGAAGTCGGCGCAAGATTCGAGCTGATTCCGGAGCGCCTGAGCGCCACATTGTCGGCCTTCGAGATCACACGCCAGAACGTGGCCGCGACCGATCCAGATGACGATAACTATTCGCTACAGACCGGCGAGCAGCGGGTACGCGGTGTCGAACTGGACGTCAGCGGTACACCGCTGGAAGGCTGGGAAATCATTGGCAATATCAGCGCGCTGAATGCCGAAGTGACCAAGGACACTACCATTGAGGTCGGCAACAAGCTTGAAGGTGTGCCGACCCTGAGCGGTTCGCTGTGGTCCAGCTATCAGTTGCAGGAAGGACAGTTGAAGGGGCTGGGCTTTGGTGCCGGGGTGATTGCCGTCGGCGAGCGTCAGGGTGATATCGATAACAGCTATGACGCAGGCGGCTATGCGCGGGTCGACGCCAGCGTGTTCTATGACCTGGATGAAAACATTCGGGTATCGCTCAATGGCCGCAACCTTACGGACCGCAAATACATCGAAACCGTCGCCGGCACCGACGGTAACTATGCGGGGGCACCGGCATCGGTTGTCGCGACCCTGAGTGCCAGGTTCTAGGTTGGGTTATTCGGGGTCTTCACGCTTGTCCAGACCAGTGCGCAGGAAGATCCCATCCATTCGCTGTATGGCGTGGGCTACAAACTGGAACTTTGACTCGTAGCGACGCTGGCACTGGTATGATCCGCTTTTGCTCTGCAGCACTGAAACCGTTTAAGGATCCTTCATGGCCAGCCATTCACAACGTGTCGCCATCGTCATCCCGGCAAGATACGCATCCACCCGCCTGCCCGGTAAGCCGCTTGCCGATATAGCCGGCAAACCCATGGTGCAGCATGTCTATGAGCGCGCTCTGCAAACCGGGATTGCCGACACTGTGGTAATTGCCACCGACGATCAACGGGTTGCCGACGCGGCCCGCAGCTTTGGCGCGACCTGCGTCATGACCAGCGCAGAGCATCCTTCGGGCACCGACCGGCTGGCTGAAGTCATGGGCCAGATTGATGCCGACATCTACGTCAACCTGCAAGGCGACGAGCCGCTGGTAAGACCCGCCGATATCGTCACGCTGGTGAGCGGCATGCGCGCCGATCCGTCGGTTCAGGTCGGTACGCTCTGCCATCCGATAGACTCGGCCGAAGCCGGCAATCCCAATACCGTCAAGGTGGTGCTGGCGGACAACGGCAATGCGCTGTACTTCAGCCGGTCGCCGATTCCCTATCCGCGTGACGGCGAAGTGGCCACTTACCTCAAGCATGTCGGGGTCTACGCCTACCGCCGCGAAGTATTGGCCAGCTACTCGGGCCTGACCCAGCCAATGATCGAACACGCCGAAAAACTCGAACAGTTGCGCCTGCTGACCGCCGGCTTCTGCATTCGCGCCTGGGTGGTCGAGCCGACCGGTCCTGGCGTCGACACCCCTGAATGCCTGGAAAAGGTCCGTGCCCTGATGGCCGGCCAGGAACTGCCAGGCCTGCCTGCATTGGCCGATATTCGTCTGGTCATCACCGATGTCGACGGCGTACTGACCGATGGCGGGATTTTCTATGATGCCACCGGCGAATGCCTGAAACGCTTCCACGTCCGCGATGGCATGGGCATGCGCATGCTTGAGGAAAACGGCGTGCGCGTGGCCGTCCTGTCCGGACGTGACTCGGCCACCTTGCGCAAGCGCGTGGCAGACCTGGGCGTCGAACTCTGTCAGTTCGGTATCAAGGATAAAAAGGCCGCCTGCGAGCAATTGATGGCTGCAGCAGGCGTGACCGCCAGGCAGACGGCCTGCATCGGCGATGACTCCATCGACCTGCCGGCATTCGCTGCCTGTGGCCTTTCGTTTGCGGTTGCCGACGCGCCGGTCTACGTGCAGCAGCAAGCTTCCCATGTGCTGCAACGTTCCGGCGGGACCGGGGCATTCCGGGAAGTTTCCGATGCGATCCTGATCGCCCAGGGCAAGGCCGACGTGCTTGGCTCAGCCGCTGGCTATGCCTCGGTCATGGCCAAGATGGCCCAGTAACAACAAGGGCTCCCGCCCCGCTCGGGTGCGGGAGCCCTTGCCTGGCTAACCACGCCGGGCATCAGCATTTACCCTGGACCATGGAACAACTCCCGCACAACGACCACTCAGGTTCAAACGAATCTTAGGCTGCGGGAGAGTATTCATGGGCATTCAGTCCGCCAGGGCTTTCAAATACGTACAGGAATTTTCATGCATTGCCGAACGTTGCGAAGACAATTGCTGCAAGGGCAATTGGCGCATCGCGGTGAGCAATCGCAGTCACGACTTGTATAGCCGGGACTTTCCCGAGCTGTTGAACCTGATCGTCAAGGACGATTCCGGTTACCAGATGAACAAGGCCGGCGGCCAGTGCGGTGCGCTGCAAGGCGGACGTTGCCAGATACATGCTGAACAGGGTGAACAGGTCCTCACGGACACCTGCGCCAATTACCCTCGCATGTATCGCCGCATCAATAACTCGCTGGTGAAGTCCGCAACCATGAGCTGCCCTGAAGTCGCCCGTATCGGGCTGTTTGGTGAAACCCCATTCCAGATTGAAGAAGGTCCGCAAGACGATCACCACCTCTACGCCGCCGCCAATCAGGAGTTTCCAGGCATCGATCAGACGCAGTGGCGCTCGGTGGTGGAATCGCTTCTGCAGATTACCCTGTCGAAACAACTACCGGTAGGCGAAGTATTGCTGCGCCTCTACGACATCTCAGCGCAACTTTCGGAGCTGCCGCATTCACGCTGGATCGAACAGATCCCGAAGTTGAACGAGCATACCGTGCACCATCCACAACAGAGCGATGAACAGATCCTGGCCGATCCCCTGCTGATCGTCCTGATCAATATCCTCAACGCACCGGGCGCGCCCTCCTCCTTGCGCCAGCAGATTCTCACCGCATCGCTGATCGTGCCCGGCGCCACTCCGCTCCAGGCGCAATGGACGCTGCGCGCCGAGTATCGCCGCCTGTACAGCGAAAAACTGCAACACAGCCTGGACCTGATCCTCAAGCGCTTCATCGCTGCCGAAATGACCCGCACCGGCTTCCCGTTCATTTCCAACACCAGTGCCGGACAGGATTACGGCTTGAGCCTGACCGAATGGGCGACCACCCTGGCCATCCGCACCTTGACCCTGCGCAACCTGTTGATCGCCCATTGCGATGTGAACAACCAGTTGGCACCAGACAAACAGCAAACCGTCGATCTGGTCTACCGCTTCTGCCGGGCCGCCAGCCATAACGCGGTAACCGCCGCCGAGCGAACCTTGCGCAATGCGATCACCGAGAAAGGCATTGCGTATCTGCACACCCTGATCAGGCAAGTGGATGCCTGACGCCGTCATGCAGGCAACCCGAGCCCTGTCACAAACGGGACCCGGATTGCCTGCCCGAGCCGTTTCATAGATCCAGATCAATGAAGGCGACCGGCAAGGCGATTACCGTTCGCGACTTTTTGCGACCGACACCGCCATGACAGCCTTTACCCCGGAACTGCTTGCCCCCGCCGGCACCCTGAAAAACATGCGTTACGCCTTCGCCTACGGCGCCGATGCGGTGTATGCCGGTCAGCCGCGCTACAGCTTGCGGGTACGCAACAACGAATTCGATCATGCCAACCTGGAACTCGGCATTCGTGAAGCACAGGCGCAAGGCAAGCGCTTCTACGTGGTAGTGAACATCGCGCCGCACAACGCCAAGCTCAAGACCTTCCTCAAGGACCTGGAGCCAGTGATTGCCATGGTCCCGGATGCGTTGATCATGTCCGACCCCGGCTTGATCATGCTGGTGCGCAAACACTTCCCGCAGATGCCTGTCCATCTGTCGGTACAGGCCAATACCGTGAACTGGGCCAGTGTCGAGTTCTGGCAGCAGCAAGGCCTGAGCCGGATCATTCTGTCCAGAGAGCTGTCGCTGGAAGAAATCGACGAAATACGCCAGCAGGTTCCCGCCATGGAACTGGAGGTATTCGTTCATGGCGCGCTGTGCATGGCCTATTCCGGGCGCTGTCTGCTGTCGGGCTATATCAACAGGCGCGACGCCAACCAGGGCAGTTGCACCAATGCCTGTCGCTGGGAATATTCGGCTCAGGAAGCCACGCAAAACCTCACCGGCGACATCGTGCAGACCTTTGCGCCCGAACCCGAACCGACCCTGGGTGCAGGCGCGCCAACCGATCAGGTTTTCCTGCTCCAGGAAGCCAATCGTCCGGGTGAATTGCTGCCTGCCTTCGAGGACGAGCACGGCACCTACATCATGAACTCCAAGGATCTGCGCGCCGTGCAGCATGTCGAGCGCCTGACCCACATGGGCGTGCATTCGCTGAAGATCGAAGGCCGGACCAAATCGCATTTCTATTGCGCCCGCACCACTCAGGTTTATCGGCGCGCCATCGACGACGCGGTGGCCGGTCGCGCCTTCGACCGCAGCCTGATGACCGACCTCGAATCCCTCGCCCAGCGCGGCTACACCGAAGGCTTCCTGCGCCGTCATGTGCATGACGAATACCAGAACTACCAGAACGGCAGCTCGGTGTCAGAACAGCAACAGTTTGTCGGCGAACTGACCGGTGAACGTCGGGATCGCCTGGCTGAAGTCAAAGTCAAGAACCGCTTCAGCCTGGGTGATCATCTGGAATTGATGACGCCCAGGGGCAACTTCCACTTCGATCTGCATCAATTGCAGAACAGCAAGGGCGAAAGCATCAACGTCGCGCCAGGGGATGGGCATGTTGTGTACCTGCCGATTCCAGAAGAAGTGGAGTTGAGGTTCGGGTTGTTGATGCGGGATGTGCGGGGATAAGCGACAGACTCAGCTCCGGGGCCGCAGGTTTCGTCTTCTGGCCCGGCAAGCGGATGCCGGGCCGGATGACTGAATACCGCAGGGGCCAAACCCTCATTTATCAATCCTGCTCATATGCTCTAGCAGCCAGATGGCATAGAGCCTCTCGAAGTGCGTGCTACCGTTCCAGCAGTGTTGCGCAACTGAAACACTGGAGTCCTTCCCCCACGAGATGGCTGGATAATCATGGAATTGCAGATTAACGACAAGACCTATCAGGTTCAGGCCGATGGCGATACTCCCCTGCTCTGGGTAATTCGCGATGAACTCGGACTGACCGGAACCAAGTACGGTTGTGGCCTCGCCCAGTGCGGGGCCTGTTCCGTACTGGTCGACGGAATGGCTGTGCGCTCGTGCGTCACGCCGGTAGAGGGCGTGATCGGCCGCAGGATCACAACGATTGAAGCCATCGAAGAGGATGCCGTTGGCAAGCGCGTCGTCGCGGCCTGGGTCAAGCATCAAGTCCCGCAATGTGGCTACTGCCAGTCCGGCCAGGTAATGGCCGCGACGTCCTTGCTCAAGCAAATCCCGCATCCCTCGGATGCAGAAATCGGCGCAGCGATGATCAATCTGTGTCGCTGTGGGACCTACAACTTCATCAACAGCGCAGTGCATGAAGTGGCCGGTGAGCAAGTCACCCAGTTCGCGCCTGCGGCTTCTGGCAAGTCCTAGGATCTTCACGAGGCACAGACCTCGGAAACCAGGCCGCAAAACCGTGATCCAGAACCTGAGCAATGGACGCTTCCTGAAGGGATGACGGCCAGAGGAAATCATAATGACAAAGTTGGCGGACAGTCCCGACTCAAGCGAGGCGTTTCCGACCGGGGAAGCGATCAATATTTCTCGCCGGCGCTTCCTGATAGCGTCGGCAGGCACCATGGCTGGAGCGCTGGTCCTTGGCTTCGGCCTGCCGCTGGGCCAGGCGCGTGCCCAGGCCAGAGTGGCAACGGAAGTACCGGGGACCCGCGTGCCCGCCTTTCTCGAAATCCGGCCGGATAATACGATCCGCCTGCAAAGCCCCTTCGTCGAGGGCGGCCAGGGCATCTTCACCGCCATGGCGCAGATTGTCGGCGAAGAGCTGGATGCCGATCCTGCGACCTTTATCGTCGAAAACGCTTCTCCCGGCAGTGAATACGTGGTGCTTAGCAACGGCATGCGCATCACCGGCGGCAGCATGTCGGTGCGCATGAGTTATCCGACCATGCGCCGTCTCGGTGCCCTGACCCGTGCGATGTTGCTGCAGGCTGGCGCGGAGCGTCTGGGCGTGCCGGTCAGCGAGCTCACCACCCAGCCCGGCCAGGTCGTCCATGCGGCGTCCGGCAGAACCCTGAGCTATGGCGAACTGGCGTCACGCGCCATGGACCTGCCAGTGCCGGATCCGGACAGCGTCAAGCTCAAGGACCCGAGCCAGTTCCGCTGGATCGGCAAGCCGGTCAAACGCCTCGATGGCTACGAAAAGTCCACCGGCAAGACTATCTACACCATCGATTGTCGTGTCGATGACATGCTGCACGCCGCCGTTCAGCACGCCCCGAGGCTGGGCCTGACGGTGGGCGCGATTCGCAACGAAGAACAGATCAAGGCCATGAAAGGCGTGCACTCCGTCCACCGCCTGCCCGGCGCTGTCGCCGTGGTGGCCGAGCGCTGGTGGAATGCCAAGCGTGCCGTCGAAGCCGTTCAGGTGGACTGGAAAGAGCCGGGGCCGGACTCGGAACTGCGCTACATGCCCGCCGATTTCTCCACGGCCGCGTTCAGTGAGCGACTGGCCAACGAACCCGGCGCAGGCCAGGACGACGAAGTGGTTGGCGAGACTGCCAAGGCTCTGGATAGCGCACATACCGTAGTCAGCGCCACCTACTACAGCCAGTTTGTCCACCATGCGCAACTGGAGCCGCCTTCGGCCCTGGCGCGTTTCAACCAGGACGGCACTCTGGACCTGTGGGTACCCAATCAGGCGCCGGATCTGTTCCTCGCCGATGTGGCCAAGCGCACCGGCCTTGAGCCGGCAAAAATCAATATTCACTCTCCGGTGCTGGGCGGATTCTTCGGGCGTCACTTTCTCTACAACACCGCCTGCCCGTATCCCCAGGCCCTGCAGTTGGCCAAGGAAGTCGGGCGGCCCGTCAAACTGATCTGGAGCCGTGAAGAAGAGTTCCTGCGCGATGTATTGCGGCCCATGGCCGTGGTTCGCTTCCGCGCCGGGCTCGATGCCAAAGGCATGCCTGTCGCGCTGGAAGCCGTGAGCGCCACCGAAGGCCCCACCGAGGGCATCAGCAACAAGCAGGGAGAAAAGCTTGATCCAACAGCCCTCGAAGGTCTGGCCGGCAAGGTCTACGGGATTCCGAACCGCAGGATTGCCCAGCTGTATGTAAAGAGTCCGGTCATGCTCGGTTACTGGCGTTCGGTCGGCAATTCGATGAACGATTTCCTGTATGAAACCTTCCTCGACGAACTGGCCGACAAGGGCGGACAGGATCCTTATGAATTGCGCATGCACCTGTTGCAAGGCAATGAGCGACTGACCAACCTGCTGCGCGCCGTCGGTGAGCTGTCCGGTGGCTGGAAGCGCGGCCCCTTCACAGCCGAGGATGGCACACGTCGCGCACGTGGCGTGGCCATGGCGTCACCATTCGGCACCGAAACGGCGGTTATCGCCGAAGTTTCAATCAAGAACGGTCAGGTAAAGGTACACGACATCTGGCAGGCCATCGATCCGGGCAGCATCGTCAACCCGGCCATCATCGAAGCTCAGGTCAACGGAGCCGTCGCCCTCGGGCTTTCCCAGGTCCTGCTTGAAGAAGCGGTCTACGAGAAAGGTATTCCGGCGGCCCGCAACTACGACATGTATCCCATCCTGCCGCCCGATCGCATGGCCCGCGTGCATGTGAAGATCATCGAAAGTGGCGCCAAGATGGGCGGCATCGGCGAACCGCCGCTACCGGCCGTTCCGCCTGCCGTGGCCAATGCGGTCGCCAGGCTGACCGGCGAGCGGATCCGCAGCATGCCGCTGTCGCGCTACACCTTCAAAGACCAACAGGCCTGACACTTCGGATCTCACAGATGACCACAAGCAGAATCAAGAAAGTTGCTGCCATCCTGGTGCCGGTGTGTGTCGTGGCGGCTGTCGGTGTCGCCTGGTTCGTGACCCGCACACCCGCCTCGCCTTTCGATGGCGTGGCCAGCCCTCAGACAGCATCCGCGGAGCTGATCCAGCGTGGCGAATACGTTGCCCGGCTCAGCGACTGCGTGGCGTGCCACAGCACACCGGACAGTGCACCGTTCGCCGGTGGCCTGGAAATGGCGACGCCCATGGGCTCGATCTTTGCCACCAACATTACGCCTGACAAGGAAACCGGCATCGGCAAGTATGACTTTGCGCAATTCGACCGGGCATTGCGCCTGGGAGTCGCCCGTGACGGACACCGGCTTTATCCGGCAATGCCCTACCCGTCCTATGAAAAACTCAGCGAGGACGACATACGTGCGCTCTATGCGTATTTCATGCAGGGCGTAAAGCCGGTCAAACAGGAAAACAAGCCGGGGGAAATCCCCTGGCCGCTGAACATGCGCTGGCCTTTGGCGTTATGGAATGCGGTTTTCACCGACTCGGGCAGTTATCTCAAGGCTGAAACCGCCAAGGATCCGTTGTGGCTTCGCGGTGCCTACATCGTGCAGGGTCCCGGGCATTGCGGCAGTTGTCACACCCCGCGCGGCCTGGCGATGAACGAAAAGGCCCTCGACGAGCGCAGCCCGGCGTTCGTTTCCGGCGCATTGCTCGATGGCTGGTATGCGCCGAGCCTGCGCAATGACCCCAACACCGGGCTGGGGCGCTGGAGCGAGGAAGACATCGCACGTTTCCTCAAGACCGGCCGCAACCAGCATGCCGTGGTGTTCGGCTCGATGACCGACGTGTTCAACAACTCCACGCAGTTCATGACCGACGAAGACCTCAAGGCCGTGGCGTATTACCTCAAGTCGCTGCCGGGCGATGCCAGGCGTGACGGCGAACCCTGGCAGTACGACTCAACTGCCAATGGCGCCCTGACGGTCAGCGAGCAGTTGAAGGTTCCGGGGGCGCGCACCTACATGGCCAAATGCAGCTCCTGCCATGCTCCGGACGGACGTGGTCAGGGCGAATGGGTTCCGCCTCTGGCCGGAGCCTCGTCTTCTCTGGCAAAGGAACATGCCTCGTCGATCAACGTCACTCTGAACGGCTCGGGCCGCATCGTTGCCAATGGCGTACCGGATGCCTATCGCATGCCGCCATTTCGCAATCAGCTCTCCGATCAGGAAACCGCAGACGTGCTGACCTTTATCCGCAGCTCATGGGGTAACAAGGGCGGCCCGGTCAGCGTCAAGGATGTGCAGGACCTGCGTGAGCGGACCAACCCGGCCAGCAGCAATGTGATCATTCTGCAGATGCGTTGAAACGGATGTCCGGGGCGTGCACAGCACATCAGGCTGTGTACGCCCGCAACGAATCGATGGGCACATGAAGCGCCTTGCTCGCGGCAAATGCTTCCAGCAGATAATCCACCACTACCCGCACACGCGGTGCAATCAGGGCGCGGTGCGGGTACTGGATCACCATTTCATAGAGCGCGGGGCGATGTTGTCGATACATGACAATTTTGAGTCTGCCAGCCACCAGATCATCCCAGGCCAGATGCACGGCGACCTGCGCGATACCAATGCCATTGCGGGCTGCATCGACCAGTGCCTGCGGTGCAGACATGCTGCTCTCCAGTTTCCCTGCTGTATGGCGGTCGCATGGTCTGCGAACTATCAACTTTTAGTTAATAGCCAATCAACCAATACCATACTTTCGGTTGAGCCTGATGCACAGCATCATTGCCAACCTGTCTGGCAGTTGCATTGGTGAACGCCGTACCCCGGAGGAAATCAGCGAGTAACTGGCCCATGCGGCCTTTTACAGCGGATGGGGAAATGCAATCCAGGCGGCCGGTGTCGTGAGTCATTTTCATGAGAAAAGGCCATCCGCTGATCAATACAAGGGATCGACCATGAAACTTCGCCATTTGTTTTCCACCTGCACAACGACACTCTGCCTGCTTGCATCGAGCCTGGTTGCGGCACAGCAATTCCCCCCTTCGGTGGTGGTGCGTGTGGCTCAGCTTGAGATTGATCCGCAGCAGTTGGAGCGCTACTCGCAGATCGTCAAGGAAGAGATGGAAATCTCTGCACGGGACGAACCGGGCGTGATCGCCATTTACTCGGTGGCCGAGAAAGACCAGCCCAACAAACTCCACTTCTTTGAAATCTATGCCAGCGAGCAAGCCTATCTGTCACATATCGCCTCTGCGCATTTCAAACGCTACGTAGAGGAAACCCGCTCGATGATTCGCTCGCGCAAGTTGATCGAGACGACACCGGTGCAATTGAGCTCGAAGTGACAGGCTCTGCCAGCCATGGAGAACATCATGAATAGATTTGCCTGTCTGCTCATGGCCGTGACTGGCCTTGCAATGAATATGGCTTGCGCACAGACACCTGCGCCGCCATTGGCGTACTACGTCGCCGAGTTCGAGCCCGTCACGCCAGGCGCCATCAAACCCTATAGCGAACGGGTTGAAAGCACTTTCAAGCCATATGGCGGGCGCTTTATCGTGCGTGGCGGCGAAGTCGAGGGGCTGGAAGGTGAGCAGCCCATGGGCCGATTGGTCGTCATCGCGTTCGATAGCATTCAACAGGCCAGGGCGTGGTATCACTCGGCAGCTTATGAAGAGATCAAACCGATCCGCCATCAGGCCGGAAAATCCAACGTCTACATCGTCCAGGGAGTGCAACCGCCCGCTCCCTGATGATGTCATGTCGTGCAGCTTGGTCAGGGATTCTGCGTCAGCGCATCGGCGGCTGGCAGCACGAAGCCGCTGGCGAAGGTCGGTTTGACGTCCAGCGGTTTGGCAATCAAACCATGGGCCTGATAGAAGTCGGCGGTTTCCTGCTGTTCGGCGATGGTTTTGCCATCCACGGCCTGCCAGCGCAATTTACGTCGCTCGAATTGCAGCCGCGCAGCTTCCTGGGGAAAGCCGATGATCTGCGCCAGCGTCCGTGAATAACTGTCGAGGTTCTGGTAAGCCCAGACCTGCGCCTTGGCCAGCCGGGCCAGATAATCCTGCAACGCTTCGCGACGGGCCGGGTCGGCCAGTGCCTTGTCGGTGGCGGCAAGGAAACTGTTGCCACTGGAGAGCCCGCGACCATTGACCAGCACCCTGCCCTGACCGCTGAGTTCGGCCAGCGCGGTGTAGGGCTCCCAGGTGGCCCAGGCATCTACCGACCCATTGGCCAGCGCGACCTTGGCATCCACCGGGCCAAGGAAACGAAATTCCACATCCTTCTCGCTCAGGCCGGCACTGGCCAGCGCCTTGAGCGCAATGTAATGCCCGATCGAACCGCGCCCCGTCGCAATGCGCTTGCCTTTCAGATCGGCCGCAGCCAGCAGGGGCGATTTGGGCTCGACCAGGACCGCCGTGCCGTAGGCATCGGATTTGTCCACGGCGATGGCCTTGACCTGAGCCCCGGAAGCCAGGGCAAACAGCAGCGGCGCATCGCCAATGATTCCGGCATCCACCGCTCCGGCATTCAAGGCTTCGGCCAAAGGAGCGGCGGCCGGAAATTCCGCCCAGCGAATGTCATAAGGCAGGTCACGCAAGGCGTCGGCGGCCTCCAGCTGCGCGCGCATATTGCCTTTCTGGTCGCCGATACGCAGTTCGATACGTTGTTCGGCAAGGGCCGGGCCTGCCAGCAGCAAGGCGGCGCCAAGCGCAAGGATTTTTGCAAAGGGTGGCATCGCGGACGATCTCCATGGCTGAACGGCAGCCTGTTGTCAGGTTATGGGCTATCCGTTCCGCCGGTGCGGTCGCGAATGTTCTGGGGAGTGACTGTACCGTCAAGTTAATAATCAGTGAAATGCATTTTGGTCATATCCTAATATGCGTAATTTTTTAATTAACGCCATTAGCTTAGATCCAAAAAGAATTTTACAGGGCAGAAAACCAAGAATACGGTCATAAAAAGCCCGGCCGGGCGCCCCTTTCTGTCTTCTGCAATGAGTACCCGATGAGCAACGTCAGCGTGATCGCCAGCCAACTGGATGCCCAGACCAACGAATTACTGCGCCAGCAACTACCCGATCATCGGGTCCTGGACCTGACGCCCGAGCAATTCCATGCCGAACGTGCCGATGTGGTGATCCTGCGCCCGGTCAACGTGCGTGGCCGCCGCGTGGATCAAGCGCCACGCGGCTGGCCATGGTCGTTGCGCTGGGTGCAACTGGTGTCTTCGGGCATCGACTTCTATCCGGACTGGCTGTTCCAGGGACCACCGGTTACCAGCGGCAAGGGCAGCAATGCCGAACAGGTCGCCGAGTTCGCGTTGGCGGCAGTGTTTTCCGCCGCCAAACGACTGCCGGATATCTGGGTCAAGGATGACGACTGGAACTTCAGCCAGTTACAGCCGGTGCGTGGCAAGACCCTGGGCATTCTCGGCCTGGGCAGTATCGGGCGCAGTCTGGCGAACAAGGCGACGGCGCTGGGCATGCGAGTGATTGCCCTGGGGCGACCGGACCAGCCGCTGACCGAGCTGCCACAGGTCGAAGTGGCCGACAACCTCCACCACCTGTTCGCCGAATCCGATCATCTGGTGCTGGCCGCACCACTGACCGCCCAGACCCGCGGCCTGATCAATCGTGAAGTGCTGGCAAGTTCCAGGCCGGGCCTGCACCTGATCAATATTGCCCGTGGCGGGTTACTGGATCAGCAGGCCCTGCTCGAAGCCCTGGAAGCCGGCTGGGTTGGCCGCGCCACACTGGATGTGACCGAACCTGAACCGCTACCGGCCGGTCATCCGCTGTACAGCGACCCACGGGTATTCATCTCACCGCACACCTGCGCACTGTCCACCGATGGCATTCGTGGTTTTGCCGAAGACTTCATCGACAACTTCAACCGCTATCGCCAGGGCCTGGCCCTGAACAATCTGGTAGATCATCAGCGCGGCTACTGAGCCTGGCGCTGCTGGACGGGCCCTTGAGCCCGGCCTAGACCCAAGCGATATCGAAGCCGGCCCCCAAAACCTCATATTCCATAATCGAATCAACACATGAAAACAAAGTATTTATAGTTCTATAAAAAAGCTCTTAATCTCCGTCCATGCCCTGCTTCGCCCACAAGGATTTCCTCATGAGCCATTCTGCACAGATCATCGACTTCAGCCTGTTTCGCAAACGCCGGCAAGCACAGCAACTGGGCCGTCTGATGTGGGCGATGTATGCGCAGCAGGCGGGTATTGCCCTGCAACCGGGGAACGAGGGCCTCGCGTCATCCAAGCCTCCTCGTCAAGCGTAACGCCATGACCATATCGGATCGTTTCCTGGCAACATCGATTGATCAGCCCCTGAGCCTTGCACAAGAGACGGTCACCCACGAAGACGATCTGATCGGCCAGCGCGTTGCCCACAATCTGCAACGCCTGCGCAGCAAACGCCAATTGTCGCTGGATGCCCTGGCGCGTTTGAGCGGGGTCAGTCGGGCGATGCTGGCGCAGATCGAATCCGGGCGCAGCGTGCCGTCGATCAAGGTGCTGTGCAAGATCGCCAGAGGCGTCAGGGTTTCGGTGGCGGCATTTCTGGAAAATCGCGAATGCGAGGGCGTAACGCTGATGCCGGCACGCGACAGCAAGCGTCTGGTCAGTGCCAGCGGTGATTTTGTCAGCCGGGCACTCTACCCGTACGACACATCACGCCATGTGGAATTCTATGAGTTGCGGATCAGCCCGCTGGGAGAGGAACATTCCGCCGAGCATGGGCCGGGCGTGCAGGAAAACCTGGTAGTTGCGCAGGGTGCGCTGGAGATAAGCGTCAACGAGGAGCGTTTCCTGCTTTCAACCGGGGATTCGATCATGTTCTATGCCGACCAGCCCCACCGCTACCGGAACCCGGTAGACAGCGAGGCGGTGGCCTATCTGGTGGTCACCCACCCCGAGCGCCGCGACTGAGCTTCGCGGCACTGCGCATCATCTCAGCAGGTGCAGCACATCATCGGCATGCCATTGCAGCTCATCATCATCGGCATGCTGCAGTCGTTCATCATTTTCATCATCAGCATGCAGCAGTTGTTCATCATGTCCATGCTCATGCCCGCCATCGGCATCATCTTGCAGGTCATGCCGTCAGCCATCATGGTGCATTCCATCATGCACTTCATCATCGGCATGGCCATACCGTTCATTGGCATCGACATACCCATCATCGGCATGCTCATGGACATCGACATGGCCGCTTCGGACATGCACATCATCGACAGGTTGGCGCACTGCATCATCACCGGCATGCCGCAGTTCATCATCATCTGCATCATTTCGGCGTTATTCTTGAACATCGCCATGTCCATGCCAGCGGCCGGCTTCATGGTGCACATCATGCCGTCTTCGACCATGCTGCAAGTCATGGTCGCCATCATCATCGGCATGCCCATCATTGGCATCATCGACATGTTGGCGCTCATCGGCATCTGCATCGCGTTCATCATGGTGAAATCCTCTTCATATTCGACGATAGGTGTGGAGCTGATGGGGGCCGATTCTAGACTCCGATGCGGACACGACAAGATGCTGGCAAAGCAGCATCAGAAGCTGTCAGAACCAGCGGTTCTGCGCGGATCGTCGGCATATTTGCTGCTTAAACAGATGAAGAACTGCAATTGCAGCCAATGATTTCTGCATAGCGACAAATTGGCTGCAATGGATATCGCCACGGGTTACATGCTCATAACCCAAATGCATATTTGATCTAAAAGCAGCGTAAAAAACCTCGCGAAAATCAACGATCACCCATCCAGCAACGTCATGACCTGAGCACTGTAACGTTCCCCCGCCACCGCGCCCTCTGGCGCAAAGATGGCCTCCAGGCTATTCAGCTCTTCGGTACTCAAGGTAATCGCAGCCGCCGCCACGTTACTTTCCAGGTATTTGCGCTGCTTGGTGCCCGGAATCGGAATAATCTGATTGCCCTGGGCCAGCACCCAGGCCAGGGCCAGTTGCGAAGCATTGATACCTTTGAGCGCAGCCAGGGTCTTGACCCGATCAACCAGCGCCAGGTTGCGCTTGAAGTTTTCGCCTTGGAAACGCGGGCTGGTGCGTCGATAATCATCGGCGGCAAAGTCGTGCGGGGAACGTAGTTCGCCTGTCAGGAAACCGCGCCCCAACGGGCTGTAGGCGACAAAGGCGATACCCAGGCGCTGGCAGGTCTCCAGTACGGCGTTGTGTTCCGGCTCGCGGGACCATAATGAATACTCGCTTTGCACCGCCGCCAGCGGGTGCACGGCATGAGCCTTTTCGATGGTCGCGGCGCTGGCCTCGGAAATACCGATATGCCGCACCTTGCCGGCCTTGACCAGATCGGCCATGGCGCCAATCGTTTCTTCGACCGGCACATCGGGATCGATGCGGTGCTGATAGTAGAGATCCAGATAGTCGGTATCCAGACGTCTGAGAGTGCCTTCGATGGATTCACGAACATATTCAGGGCGGCCGTTGACGTCCCGGGCATGCGGATCGCTACTGCGCACCAGACCGAACTTGCTCGCCAGATAAATACCTTCACGCTTGCCCTGCAAGGCACGACCTAACAGCGCTTCGTTGGTGTAGGGGCCATACATGTCCGCCGTATCGAAAAACGTGACTCCCAGCTCAACGGCACGATGCAGCGTGGCAATGGCTTCCTGTTCGTTGCCACCTGTGGTGTAAAAGTCCGACATGCCCATGCAGCCCAGCCCGATGGCAGAAACCAGCGGACCGTTCTGGCCCAGTTGACGTGTGATCATGATTTTTCTCCTCGATATGGGAACGACCGAATCAGTGTCTATCAAGGGTTATTCTGGATAAACCGCAGTTTTTTGGTTTAACTATTCAGAATTCACAAATAATGAGTCAGAGCTATGGACCGCTTACAAGCCATGCAGGTGTTCAGGCGCATTGTGGAATTGGGTGGCTTTGGCAAGGCGGCAGAGAACCTGAACTTGCCTCGGGCGACGGTCACCCTGCTCATCCAGCAACTCGAAGCACACCTTGGCGTACAGTTGCTGCAGCGCACCACGCGCCAAGTGCGGGTCACGCTCGACGGTGAGGCTTATTACCAGCGCTGCGGGCAATTGCTGGACGATATCGATGACCTCGAAAGCTCTCTGTCAGTGCAACGCAGCCAACCGCACGGCACCTTGAGAGTCGACATGCCGGTCGCTTTCGGCTGCACCTGGATTCTGCCCCGGTTGCCGGATTTCTATCAGCGTTACCCGAACCTGCAACTGGACATCGGCTTTCAAGACCGGCAAGTGCATTTGCAACGCGAAGGTGTCGATTGCGCAATCCGGGCCGGCAGTGTCGTGGATCAGGCACTGGTTGCACGCCCCATCGCCAGAATGCTGCAACTGACCTGCGCCAGTCCCGACTACCTTGCCCGGTCCGGAACGCCACAGAACCTTGACGACCTGGCTACCCACCACGCCATCAACTTTCCGTCCAGCAACGGCAAACCCTTCCCCTTCGAGTTTGAAGTGGCAGGCCAGTTACGTGAGCTGCAATTGCCTGGCGTACTGAGCGTCAACAGTGCCGATGCCTACGTGACTGCTTGCGAATCCGGGTTCGGCCTGATTCAGGTGCCCCGCTATCACGTTCAGCGGCAATTGGCCGAAGGGCGTCTGGTTCAGGTACTGAGCGATTACCCTGTACCGTCCTGGACGATTTCCGCCGTGTACCCGCCGCACCGGCAGCTATCACCACGGGTGCGGGTGTTCATCGACTGGGTCATCGAGCTACTGCATGGCGTGGCCGATACCCAGAAGCAATTGATGATCAAGGTATAGCGGCGGGACTTGCGTCCGGGGCGGACTCCGGATCGACATCCGAGCGCCGCAATGTTTCGGGAACTGCCACCCACAGCAGGATCAGAGCCAGCGCAGCGACAGCGGCAAGGGTCAGAAACGCTGCGCTGTAGCCAGCTTCCTGCACCACAAAACCCGCCAGACTGTTACTGAGTGCGGCGCCAAGACCAAAGACCGTCGCAAGCGCGCCAAGGCTGATATTGAAGTGCCCGGTGCCGTACGTAAGATCCTTGACCACCACCGGAAACAGCGCCCCGAAAATGCCAGCACCGATGCCATCCAGCAACTGCACGGCAACTAGCCAGTAAGGGTCATCAGACAGGGTATACAGCGCGCCGCGTAACGGCAGGATCAGAAAGCCAATCAACAGTAATGGCTTGCGCCCCCAAAGATCGGCCTTGGCCCCCACCAGCAACGCCGCCGGAACCATGACCAGTTGCGCCGCAACGATACAGGCCGAGGTCAAGGGCGTGGCCATCTGCAGATTGACCTGCGCCAGCTTCTGACTCACCAGCGGCAGCATCGCGGCATTCGCCAGATGAAACAGCGCACAACAGATGCCAAACAGCAGCAACGGCTTGTTGGTGAGCAGTACGGACAGCGTTGAAGGCGGCCTGGAATCCCCAGCCTTGCGCGTATCCAGCCCGCGGGCGAGATCATGGTTGATCGCCTCTGCCGACACGAAGCTGATCGCAATCACACTGCCCAGCGCCATGACCGCCATCAGGTAGAAGACGGCAACCGGTCCGAACAAGTAGGAGAAGCCACCCGCCAGCAGCGCAGCACAGGCATTCCCGGCGTGGTTGAAGGTTTCATTGCGCCCGGTACGCCGTGTAAAAGCCCGAGGACCGGTAATGCCCAGGGTAATTGCGGCAATCGCCGGGGCAAAGACCGATGCTGCCACGGCACTCATGGCCTGGGTCAGGGCCACCAGAGTGAATGAGGTCACGAAAGGCAACAGCAAACAGCTGACGGTCACCAACAATGCGGCTACTGCAATGATCGCCCGTTTGGCACGCGCGCTGTCGACCAGTGCTCCAGCCGGTGTCTGGGTAATCAACCCGGCTATCCCGGCAATCGTCATCACCACACCGATGCTGGCCGGATCCCAGTGATGAACAGCCAGCAGGTAAATCGCCAGGTAAGGCCCCAGCCCGTCGCGAACATCCGCAAGGAAGAAATTGAGGCTGTCGAGGGAAAGATTGTTGCGGCGATCCGAGTGAGTGACCAAGGCGAGCATCTTTAATACTTGAGGTCTTGCGATATGGCCAACCTCTGCGAGGTTAAAGACCGGGTGCCTGGGGTTTTAGTTTCATGACAAAACATGTCGGCAGTGAAACGTGAAGCCTAGTGCTGAATCAGCCTGGACTCGGTCAGACGGGCCGAACCGGCATCTCTCTGTAAAGGAAGCCCCAACGTCACGACAAACTCCAGGCTGCCGCTCTCGAAATCAACCGTACAACCGCAGCGCTGGACGATGGCCTGAACGATTGCCAGGCCCAATCCGCAGCCGGTGCTTGAGCTGCTGCGCCAGAAGCGTTCGGTCATATGCCGAAGATTGTCTTCGGAGATTGCAGAGCTGGCGTTTCTGATACTGACCAATGCGAACCTGCCGTTGTCTGCCACGCTGACCGCGACCGGCGTATGGGCAGGGCTATGTCGCAGGGCGTTGTCCAGCAGGTTGCGCAGTGCGGCCACGGCCAGTACCGAGGGCATGTCCAGGATGGCTGAAGGCGTGGCGCCCTGAAAACTCAGCCGGACTCGCTCCGTGCTGCTGCCTGCATCCTGAATAGCCAGGCCAACCGCCTGTTTGACCGTGCACTGGCTGCCATCATCGAATGACAGACAGCCCTCCACGCGCGCCAGCAACAGTAATTGCTCAAGGGTATTGTGCAGGCGATCCGTGCCTTGTTCGGCGCGGATCAAGGCCAGATCACGGGCTTCGCCGGAGGTCATCTGCGCAACCTGCAAATGGGTTTTTATCGCAGTGAGCGGACTGCGCAGTTCGTGGGCGGCATCGCCGGTCAGGCGCCGCTCACGTTCGATGGCCTGGCTGATCCGAACCAGCAGGTGGTTCTGGGTTTCCAGCAACGGTTGCAGTTCGTTGGGAAGCATCTTGAGCTGGAGTGGTTCAAGGGAATCGATGTTGCGCTTTCTCAGTTCGTCGCGCATGCGGTTGAGCGGCGCCAGACCTTTGCCTATGCCCAGCCACAGCATCGCGGCACACGCCAGCAGCGCCACCAGGATCGGGAGCGAGGCAGACAGCAAGACCGAATGATTGAGGGATTCGCGCTCCTGCTCACGATCCGCCGTGGTGATCCGCACATCACCTTGCACCAGGGTAAAGCTTCGCCAATGCTCGCCGTCGATTTCCTGATCATAAAAGCCGCCGTTCGGGCTGGCGATAATATTGCCCGCAGTGTTGTGGCTGCTGGCGATGATTTCACCGCGCAAAGAGCTGACCTCACAGGCCATGCCATCGGGAATGCCCATCTGGTCGGCGCTGAAGTGAGCGCCACCCTCCTGGCTCGACAGCGGTTTGGGCAATTGATCGACCAGCGAAGCGACCATTCGCGCCGAGGCCACGAGCCGCTGATCCAGGGAATACATCATCTGGCTGCGCAGATCCTGAAACATCCAGGTAGCGGCCAGCGCCCAGACCGCGATAAAGGCAATCCCCAGAATCAGGCTCAAGCGCAGGCGCAAGCTCATGAATCAGCCCTCTGCGCAACGGAGGCCGCGCCAAGTCGATAACCCGAGCCACGCACCGTCTCGACAATGCTGTTACCCAACTTGCGACGCAGATGGAAGATATGGACGTTCAAGGCATTGCTCTCGACTTCATCACCAAAGCCGTAGACGCTGTCTTTCAACTGCTCGATGGACAGCACTCTGCCCGGATTATTGAGCAATGCCAGCAACAATGCCTGCTCGCGACGTGAAAGATCGATGACCGTTCCCGCCAGCCAGGTTTCCCGGGTACTGGGATCGTGGGTGACGCACCCATGCTCAATGATATTGACCGCTCGCCCGGCCACCCGGCGCACCAGCGTGTGCAGACGCGCATACAGCTCTCTAAGATCGAACGGCTTGAGCAAATAGTCATCGGCCCCGGCCTGCAACCCTTTGACCCGATCGTCCACGTCATCGCGTGCGGTCAGTATCAGCACCGGTATCGCCTGGCCAAGAAAACGCAAACGACGCAACAGACTGATTCCATCTTCATCCGGTAACCCCAGGTCGAGAATCATCACATCGAACTGCGCGACGTCCAGCATTGCATAAGCGGCGGATGCTGAGGCAACCCGGTCAATATTAAGACCCTGGGCACTCAAACCCGCGACGATGCCGCTGGCAATCAGCTCATCATCCTCACACAGCAATACATGCATGACCGACTCTTCTGGGGGAAAGGATTTCACAACGGCAAGAATACCGCGTAAACGCTACTCTGCTGCCTGCGCGGAGCGTATCAGATCAAGGCGGATACCCGCTCCCCGCGCAGTTTAGGGTTTAGCTGGCAGGCTTTTCATTTATGTCCTGAGGCTTGGCATTCGGATTGGCAGCACTGGCGGCGGTCTGGCTCTTTTCGACTTTGTCCTGAACCTTGACCAACGCCTCACGGGCCTGCTGGCGCTCAAGGGCAAAGGCTTCCTGACGCTTTTGAATCATATCGGCACCGTCCTGGGCAAAGACAGTGGCGCAGCACAGGGCAAAAAATGAAACCAGGAAAAATTTTGTAGTAGTCATCGGATACGTCTCTCAAGTTGGCAGGCTTGCAGCGCCAAGGGCGTCTGCTTCAAGTGGCTGCAATTTGAGGGGTTCCGATTAAGGCATCGTTAAGGGTTACGGGAATTTTTGAAAATATCCGGGGGCGTCGGGATGATTGAGGTTTCTGACGCGAGGAAGAACAGAACCAAATTTAAAAACGCAAAAAAAAAAACGCCACTCTATTGAGTAGCGTTTTTTAAATACTGGAGCGGGAAACGAGACTCGAACTCGCGACCCCGACCTTGGCAAGGTCGTGCTCTACCAACTGAGCTATTCCCGCTTGGTGATGGCCGCCATTCTATACGCTATCGTTTTTTCGTCAAGCCCTTGATTCAAAAAACTTATTTCTTTTCGGCAGTGGTTTTCAGATGAGGCCAGGCGGCTCTCAGGTACTGCACCATCGACCACAAAGTCAGCCCTGCCGCGACCAGCAACAATGCATAACCCAGAATGACCCAGAACGTGACGGCAGGAGGATTGGCCAGCAGGATGACCAGCGCCAGCATCTGTGCCGCCGTCTTCCATTTGCCCATGTTGGAAACCGCTACCTGGGCACGGGCACCTATTTCAGCCATCCATTCGCGCAGTGCCGAGATCACGATCTCGCGACCGATGATGACCGCTGCCGGCAGGGTCAGCCACAGGTTGGCATGGGTCTGAACCAGCAGCACCAGCGCAACTGCGACCATCAGCTTGTCCGCCACCGGATCGAGAAAGGCACCAAATGGCGTGCTTTGTTCGAGACGACGTGCCAGATAACCGTCAAGCCAGTCGGTCGCCGCAGCAAATGCGAAGACAGTACTGGCCGCCGTATAGCTCCAGTGATAGGGCAAATAGAACAGCAGAATGAAGATCGGGATCAGTAAAACACGTAGAACGGTAATCAGATTAGGGATATTCATCGGCACAACTGGCTACGAGGTGAGCGGGCATTCTACTCGCTGTGCAGGTTTGCATAAATCGACTCTGCCAGCTTTTTGCTAATTCCGGGTGCTTTTGCTATTTCATCGATGCTGGCACGGGCCAATTCCTGCAATCCACCGAAGTGTTTGAGCAGATCGCGACGTCGTGTCGGGCCCACACCGGCAATACCTTCAAGGGTCGAGGTGCGACGTGTCTTGCCCCGCCGCGCCCGGTGGCCGGTAATTGCGAAACGGTGAGCCTCGTCACGGATCTGCTGGATCAGGTGCAAGGCCGGCGAGTCACCCGGCAATGTGAATTCATGGGCGGCATCATTGAGATACAAAGTCTCGAAGCCGGCCTTGCGGGTCGTGCCCTTGGCAACACCCAGCAGGATCAGATCGGGAACCGCCAGTTCATTGAGCACATCGCGCGCCATCGACAACTGGCCCTTGCCACCGTCCACCAGCAGGATATCGGGCAACTTGCCCTCGCCGTCCTTGATCTTGCTGAAGCGCCGGGTCAGGGCCTGATGCATGGCGGCATAGTCATCGCCGGCCGTCACACCTTCAATGTTGTAGCGCCGATAATCGGCCTTGATCGGTCCTTCCGGCCCGAATACCACGCAGGATGCTACGGTCGCCTCGCCGCTGGAATGGCTGATGTCATAACACTCAAGCCGCTGCGGTGGCTCATCGAGCTTGAGAACCTTGGCCAGCGCCTCGAATCGTGCGGTCACGTGCTGCCGGTTGGCCAGGCGTGCGCCAAGGGCCTGCTCGGCATTGGTCACCGCCAGTTGCTGCCAGCGTGCACGAGTGCCACGCACCCGGTGGCTGATGGTTATCTCGCGACCACGGGACGCCTCGATGGCATCGATCAGGGTCGGGAAGTCCTCATGAAGCACATTGACGATCACCTCGGCGGGCAATTCACGATCAACGCCACCGATAAAGTATTGCGCCAGAAAGGCCGACATGACCTGGCCGACTTCCTCGTCGATCCCTACCTGCGGGAAGAAATTCTTGCTACCCAGCACACGCCCACCACGAACGCTGATCAAATGCACACAGGCGCCGCCTGGATTGACGAACGCCGCCACCACGTCCACGTCTCCGGTTCCGCCTTCCATGCTTTGCTGATCCTGAACCCGGCGCAGCAAGGCCACTTGATCGCGCAACTCGGCAGCCCGCTCGAAATCGAGGGCCATGGCGGCCTTCTCCATCGACTCGTTCAGTTCATCGGTCAAGGCATTGCTGCGCCCTTCGAGGAACATCACCGAGTGACGCACGTCCTCGGCGTATACCTCCGGCGCCACCAGCCCGACACAAGGCGCCTTGCAGCGCTTGATCTGGTACTGCAGACAAGGTCGGCTGCGGTTCCTGTAATAACTGTCTTCGCACTGGCGAACCAGAAAGGTCTTTTGCAGCAGGCTCAGGCTTTCACGAATTGCGCCAGGGCTTGGGTAAGGACCGAAATAACGGCCCTTGGCCTTTTTTATGCCCCGGTGAATGCTCAGGCGTGGAAACCCACCATCGGAGAGAAACACATAAGGGTAGGATTTATCGTCGCGCAGCAGGATGTTGTACGGAGGCCGCCACTCCTTGATGAGGGTCTGCTCCAGCAACAGCGCTTCGGTTTCGTTGGCCGTGATGGTGGTTTCGATCTGGGCGATTCGGCCGACCAGAGCGTTGGTCTTGGGCGAGAGGCCAGTCTTGCGAAAATAACTGGCCAGGCGTTTCTTGAGGTTCTTGGCCTTGCCGACATACAGCAACTGGGCCTGGATATCGAACATGCGATAAACGCCGGGACGGCCGCTGCATGTTGCAAGAAACGCACTTGGATCAAACGATTGGGTCATGTTCAGGCGCTGGCATCAACCATGCCGTGACGTACAGCCAACAAAGCAAGTTCGACATCACTGCTGATCGAGAGCTTCTCGAAAATACGGTAGCGGTAAGTATTAACCGTCTTGGGTGACAAGCATAGCTTGTCGGAAATGGTCTGGACCTTCTGGCAGCCGACAATCATCAGCGCAATCTGGATCTCGCGTTCGGAAAGCAGATCGAACGGTGAATTGTTGACCTGCGGCTGAAAGGACTTGAGTGCCAGTTGCTGGGCGATCTGCGGGCTGATGTAGCGCTGACCGGCAAATACCAGGCGAATGGCCTGAACCATTTCCGCCAGCCCTGCCCCTTTGGTCATGTAACCAGCGGCACCGGCCTGCAGCAAGCGCGTCGGGAAAGGATCTTCCTCGCAGACTGTCACGGCCACGACCTTGATTTCCGGATGGCTGCGCAGCAACTTGCGAGTCGCTTCAAGACCGCCGATGCCGGGCATCTTAACGTCCATCAAGACGACATCGGGTTTGAGCTCGCGGGCTTTCTTCAAGGACTCTTCACCAGAGTCAGCCTGACCGACAACCTGCAAGCCGTCTATGTCCGCAAGCATGCGAGTGATGCCCGTGCGAACAAGATCATGGTCATCGACAACTAGCACCCTAATCAAGCAGACACCTCACGCAACAGTCATAACGAATGCCAACCACCATAACAAAAACCATGAGTCAGACCTAGGGTCTGTTGCCGTTTCAGTAGAAAGCAGATTGCTACATCGGTTTCATGAGGCCAGACGGTGGACACCGCCCCTTCGAGCCTGTGAAACGCAACATGAAGAGATTTTCGCGCAATCCGGGTCAATTACCCGAGGGCTCTGGTACGTACGTACTGAAAGACAGCGAACCCTGGCACAAGGCAAGATCCGGCTCACATCGCTATGTGGACAGCGTTACCAACAAACTATCACTAACCCATTAAGACGCCAGAGTTTTTTCTCGAAAGCGCTCAATTGGCAAATCTGCCATCAGTGATCGTCAGGCAACGATTTATTGTGGATGCTGTAGGAAGCCGATAGTTCGGCCAGAGTTATGGTCAAACGGCTTATTGCATCCTGATCCTCCTTGTGCAACGTTCTGTAGCTGCCCAGAACCTTTTCCTCGGCCGTGCTGAGGTTGTCGATGGGAATCGGCGTGGGCGTTCCGGTCAGCACGTACAGCACATCAACACCCTTGGCCGCGACGGCTGCAAGATAGTCAGCCTTGGGCGCACGATCACCACTTTCATATTTCCCCTGGGCATTAGCTTCCACGCCACCGATTTCACCGAAGGCGCGTTGAGAAAGCCCCAGGCGCTCTCTTTCTTTTCTTAATCGGTATCCAATTCCACTCATTTGAATGCATAACCTTGTTGACCCCATTCTTACGAATGGTAGAATCCAGCCAGAATTAAACTTATTTGAACGGTTTTGAACTATGCCCGGAATACGTACTGCTGCACAAGCCAAGGCCTGGCTCGAACAACAGGGAAAATCTGTTCAAGAATTTGCTCGGGAAAACAGCGTTGACCCCGCAACCACTTACCAGGTACTGGCAGGTCGCAAGAAAGGTCGGCGCGGAGAAGCCCATAAAGTGGCGGTTTTACTGGGCATGAAGATAGGCGTCATCCCTTCGCAGAGCAGTGGCCCAGAACAAGAAAGTAATGACTGAGCATATATACCACTCACACAACTGCAATTGCTGACGCAATAATCCGACTGCCGGTGTCGACTTTTCTGACAGAACCTGTCCACAGCAAAAAAACCTTTTAAACTCAGGCTCACAAGTTCAGGGGCCTGAGGCGGCGCTTATGCAATACAGGCAATCAATTCAGCGGATTGAATTTTCCAATTGAATCAGCGCACATCCCTGCGGTAAGCTCGCTTTCAACCCACGGAGACATATCATGTTGCCATCCGCCACAACACAGCTTCTGCACCCTGCCCGCGTTGAACGCTCGGTAGCGGGCGTTGCTGCGCGGATTGCTTCGGCTGCTGTCTGCCTGCCGGTCAACTTTTATTATGGGTATTGGTTTAGCCACTGGCGCGCCTGATACCCAACAAGGCGCCCAGATTCAGGGGACGCCAACCAGAGAATTCTCTACCCCCGGTCGGCTACCCGACCGGGGGTTTTGTTTTTTGGGCCACAGCAAACCCGATTGAATTCATTTGAGGAATACGACATGAACAGCACTTCTTATTACCGCAACGACATCGACTTCGCCTGGCGATTTAGCAATCTCCGTTCGGGACAGCCAGCCGCCTCCGATCGGTCACTGCCAGGTGGCAATTCCAAACGCATGGCCAGCCAGGCCAATTGTCGAACACCCCAATAGGGTCTTGAGCGGGAACACACCCGCCAGCCCCAGGAAAGCCGATCATGAACTCGTCCGTTGCCGTAAAACCGTCCGACCTGTCCAGCAGCACTGTCACCCTGCTCGACAACCTGCCTGCCCCAACGCGCCTGCCCAGCACCCTTGAGCTGAAAAGCCGCCTGCCTCTGGATGCCGCCCTGAACGAACAGGTCGCCGCCCACCGCCGCGCCGTACACGCCATCTTGACCGGTGAAGACTCTCGCCTGCTGGTAGTCATGGGCCCCTGCTCTCTTCACGACCCGCAATCGGCCCTTGAATACGCCGAACGCCTTGCCTGCCTGGCTGCCGAAGTCAGCGACCAGATGCTGCTGGTGATGCGCGCCTACGTCGAAAAGCCGCGCACCACCATCGGCTGGAAAGGCCTGGCCTATGATCCACAGCTCAATGGCAGCGATGACATGGCCGCAGGCCTGGCGATGTCGCGCCACCTGATGCGCGAAATGCTGTTCATGGGCTTGCCGATTGCCACGGAAATCCTGCAACCCATGGCGGCTGGCTACTTCGATGACCTGCTCAGTTGGGTCGCGATTGGCGCACGTACCACCGAATCGCAGATTCACCGGGAAATGGCCAGCGGCCTGCCCATGGCGGTCGGTTTCAAGAACGGTACGGATGGCGGCGTTGCGGTAGCCAGTGATGCAATGCGCTCGGCAGCCCACCCCCATCGCCATTTCGGCATTGATCGGCATGGCCATCCGGCGATCATCGAGACTCAGGGCAACCCGGACACTCATATTGTCCTGCGCGGCGGTCATCGCGGCCCCAACTACGACAGCCAGAGCGTGGCCCAGGTGCGCGCCAGCCTTGAAAAGCAACGAATCGCGTCAAGGATCATGGTTGACTGCAGCCACGCCAACAGCGGCAAGGATCCGCTGCGCCAGCCTCAGGTCTTCAATGACGTACTCGAACAACGCTTGCAGGGCGACCAGTCGCTGATCGGCATGATGCTGGAGAGTCACTTGTTCGAGGGCTGCCAGCCATTGAGCGAAACGCTCAAGTACGGGGTTTCCATCACCGATGGCTGCCTTGGCTGGGAGGCCAGCGAACAGCTGTTGCGCGGTGCAGTGGACCGTTTGCGCTACAGGTAATCGGTTGGCGATGAACTTTTATCAGGAAATGCAGCCTTGATTCCGGTAGGCTCTTTCTTTTTTTTGACAGGAGAAACTTTCCCATGGCTAAAGCCACTGCCCGCCACATCCTTGTTTCGAGCGAAGACAAATGCAACGAACTCAAGGCTCAGATCGAAGGCGGCGCCGATTTCGCTGAGATTGCCAAGGCCAACTCCAGCTGCCCGTCGAGCCGTCAGGGCGGCGACCTGGGTTCGTTCGGTCCTGGCCAGATGGTCAAGGAATTCGACACCGTCGTTTTCAGCGCGCCAGTCAATGTCGTGCAAGGCCCGGTGAAAACCCAGTTCGGTTATCACCTGCTGGAAGTGACCAGCCGCCAGGACTGATCCTGCTGCGCTGATTCACAAAAAACGGCTCATCTTCGGATGGGCCGTTTTCATTTGTGCGGTTACAAAGCCGGTGCGATCCGGTACCTTGGCAAACGACTCTGTCCCCTCAGAAAACCCACAGATTATGCCTTTAACCCTGATATTCGCTCGCGCGACGTCAGTCAGGACTCACTTAATGCGTTCTGCTTTCCTATCGTTGATGGCTACAACTCTGCTGCTGATCACGGGTTTTCAACAGGTGCTTGCGGCACCACAGCATGCCTTGACCGTTTATGGCGAAGCGCCACGTTACCCCGCCGGCTTCCAGCATTTCGACTATGTGAATCCCGATGCCCCCAAAGGTGGCAGCATGCGCCGCTCGGCGCAGGAAATCGGCCAGTTCGACCATTTGATGCCGTTCACCGATAAAGGCATCGGCGTTTCGCAGATCAACGGCATGCTGTATTCACCGCTGGCAGTCAAATCGCTGGATGAGCCTTACACGGTCTATGGACTGGTCGCACAAAAAATGGAGCGCTCGGCTGACGGACTGTCCTTGCGTTTCTATCTGGAGCCCAATGCGCGCTTTGCCGATGGCACGCCGATCACGGCCAATGACGTGAAATACACCTATGAGCTGCTGATGACCCAGGGCAGCCTGCAATACCGCACGCGCTTTGAAGCGGTGAAAGGCCTGGAAGTGGAGTCTGCGAGCCGGATTCGCTTTGACTTCAAGAATAACGATAACCGCACCCTGCCACTGGATCTGGCCTCGCTGCCGGTGTTTCCCGAACACTGGTGGAAAACCCGTGACTTTGCCGGCGGCGCAGGCTTCGAGATCCCGCCGGGCAGCGGGCCTTACACGATCAGCCGGGTCGATCCGGGACGCAGTATCACTTTCGAGCGCGACCCGAACTGGTGGGGCAAGGACCTGCCGGTCAACAAGGGCATGTACAACTTCGACCGGTTCAGCATTGAATACTTCGGTGATACCGATGTGGCGCGCCAGGTGCTCAAGGGCGGTGCCTACGACTACAACCGCGAGTATTCGGCCACCGGCTACTCGATCCGCTATGACAGCCCGGCGTTGAGCGAGGGCCTGTTGCAAAAGGCTCATCTGGCCAAGGGCGCAGTGCAGAGTTCGCAGGGTTTCGCGTTCAACCTGAACCGGCCGATGTTCCAGGACCGCCGCGTGCGTCAGGCGCTGTCTCTGCTCTGGGACTTCGAGTGGGCCAACCGGCAGATGATGCGCAATATGTACATCCGTCAGGACAGCTATTTCTCGAATTCGGAACTGGCAGCCAGCCAGTTGCCAACCGCGGCCGAACTGAAGATTCTCGAACCCTTGCGCGGCTCGATCCCCGACGAAGCCTTTACCACGGTCTTCAGGAGCCCGAAAACCGACGGCACGGGCTTTATTCGCGACAAGCAACTGCAAGCGCTGGCGTTGTTGCAGGAAGCCGGCTGGAAACCCGAAGGCGATCAACTGGTCAATGCCCGGGGCGAGCCGTTCAGCTTTACCTTTCTCAATGGCCAGCCCGGTTTCGAGCGCCTGCTGCTGCCTTACAAGCGTAATCTGGCGCAGATCGGCATCCACTTCGAGGTGCGCCGGATCGATGCCGCCCAGTACCTGAACCGGGTCATGGCCCGTGATTACGACATGATCGTCACTGGCTATAACGTCTCGACCTCGCCGGGGGCGGACCTCTACAACAACTTTGGCTCCAGAGTGGCCAACGACCCGGGCTCCAGTAACTACATGGCGTTGCAGGACCCCGCCGTGGACAGCTTGATAGAGGGGCTGGTCAAGGCCAGCGACAAGGCGACCATGACCGATTACGCCCACAGCCTGGATCGGGTGCTGCAATGGAATTATTACTGGATACCCAATTATTACCCCCCAGGTGCATCGACCGTCTGGTGGAATCGCTTCGGTATACCGAGAATCCAGGCCAGCAATAGCGAAGCCATCGAAACCTGGTGGGAGATCAGCCCCACACCGCTGAATAATCAACAGTTCGCAGCAAAACGCGGCGCTTCAGCCCTTGTTTCGGAGATGCAGTGAATGCCTGGTTATGTCCTGCGCCGCCTGCTGCTGATCATTCCTACACTGCTGTGCATTCTGCTGGTCAATTTCTTTATCGTACAGGCCGCCCCTGGCGGGCCGGTGGAGCAAGCCATTGCCCGCCTGCAAGGCATTGGCGGCAGCAATGTCGGAGCCACTGCAACAGAATCGGTCGCCACTGGCCAATCCAGGGCTTCGCGGGGGCTTGATCCCAAGCTGATCAAGGAAATCGAGCGCCAGTACGGTTTCGACAAGCCGCTGCATGAACGACTGTGGCTGATGCTGAAAAACTACGCACGGCTGGATTTCGGCAACAGCTTCTTTCGTGGCGCCACGGTGACCGACCTGATCCTGCAAAAGATGCCGGTTTCCATTTCCCTCGGACTGTGGGCCACGCTGCTGACCTATCTGATATCGATTCCCCTGGGCATCCGCAAGGCCGTCCGGCACGGCAGCCCGTTCGATATCTGGAGCAGCACCGCAATCATCATCGGCTACGCCACGCCCGCCTTTCTGTTCGCCATGCTGCTGGTGGTGGTGTTCTGCGGCGGCACTTCGCTGCACTGGTTCCCGGTACGCGGCCTGGTATCGGATGATTTCGAGCAGCTATCGGCCCTTGGCAAGGTCGCCGATTACTTCTGGCATCTGGTACTGCCGGTATCGGCGCTGGTCATCGGTGGCTTCGCGGCCCTGACCCTGCTGACCAAGAACGCCTTTCTCAATGAAGTCACCCGCCAGTACGTCACCACCGCGCGAGCCAAGGGCATGAGCGAGCGACGGGTGCTCTACGGCCATGTGTTTCGCAATGCCATGTTGCTGGTGGTGTCCGGCCTGCCTCAGGCTTTTATCAGCGTGTTCTTTGCCGGGTCGTTGCTGATCGAAGTGATTTTCTCGCTCGATGGCCTGGGACGCATGAGCTACGAAGCTGCCGTCTCGCGGGATTATCCGGTGGTGTTCGGCTCGCTGTTCATCTTTACCCTGTTCGGCCTGCTGATAAAGCTGGCAGGCGACATCTGCTACACCCTGGTCGATCCGCGAATCGACTTCAGCGCGAGGAATGCCTGATGCGCAGACTTTCGCCGCTGGCCCAGCGCCGCCTGGAGCGCTTTCGCGCCAACCGTCGTGGCTGGTGGTCGTTATGGCTGTTCTGCACCCTGTTTGCCCTGACTCTGGGTGGCGAACTGATTGCCAACGACAAACCGCTGCTGGTGAGTTATCAGGGCTCGCTCTACTTCCCTGCCTTCAAACGCTATACCGAGCAGGAGTTCGGCGGGGAACTGCCCTTCCAGCCCGATTACCGCAGCGAATATGTCCACGAACTCATCGAAAAAGGTGATGGCTGGATGCTGTTTCCACCGATTCCGTTCAGTGCCGATACGCCCAATTACGACCTGGCGGTTCCGGCCCCCAGCCCGCCTTCGGCCAGTAACTGGCTGGGCACCGACGATCAGGCTCGCGATGTTCTGGCACGGGTTATCTTCGGCGCGCGGGTGTCGATCCTGTTCGCCCTGATCCTGACCGCCATCAGCGCCCTGATCGGGATCGCGGCCGGTGCCTTGCAGGGTTATTACGGTGGCTGGGTGGACCTGATCGGCCAGCGCCTGCTGGAGGTCTGGTCCGGGTTGCCGGTGCTGTATCTGCTGATCATCCTGTCCGGTTTTGTCGAGCCAGGTTTCTGGTGGCTGCTGGGCATCATGGCGCTGTTTTCCTGGCTGACGCTGGTGGACGTGGTACGTGCCGAGTTCCTGCGTGGCCGCAACCTGGAATACGTCAAGGCTGCCCGTGCCCTGGGCCTGGGTGACCGCAAGGTGATCGTGCGGCATATCCTGCCCAATGCCATGACCGCGACCCTGAGTTACCTGCCCTTCATCCTTACCGGTGCCATTTCGACCCTGACCGCGCTGGATTTCCTCGGTTTCGGCATGCCGGCCGGCAGTGCTTCGCTGGGCGAGTTGATCGGCCAGGGCAAACAGAACCTGCAGGCGCCCTGGCTGGGTCTGACAGCCTTTTTCGCCCTGGCGTTGATTCTGACGCTGCTGGTGTTCATCGGTGAGGCGTTACGTGATGCCTTTGATCCCCGATCTTGATCCTCGATCTTGATCCCCGATCGTGATTCGAGCCCCTTATTCGAGCCCCTGAAATGTCAGAAAAGCTGATCGAAATCCGAGACCTGAACATCGCCTTCGCCGGGCAGAAGGTCGTCAGCAACCTGAGCCTGGATATCCGTGCGGGCGAATGCCTGGCGCTGGTGGGCGAATCCGGCTCGGGCAAGTCGGTGACTGCGCATTCGATTCTGCAACTGCTGCCCAAAAGCGGCACCACCACGACCGGCAGCATCACCTATCGTGGCCAGCAACTGATCGGCGCCAGTGACCGGAGCTTGCGCGAATTGCGCGGCAACCGGATTGCCATGATCTTTCAGGAGCCCATGACTTCCCTGAACCCGCTGCATACGGTCGCCCGGCAGATCGGCGAAACGCTGCTGTTGCACCGGGGCATCAGTGGTCGGGAAGCGCAGAAACGGATCCTTGAACTGCTGGAACTGGTGGGTATCCAGCAGCCTGAAAAGCGCCTCAAGGCTTACCCTCACGAACTCTCCGGCGGTCAGCGCCAGCGAGTGATGATTGCCATGGCGCTGGCCTGCGAACCGGAACTGCTGATTGCCGATGAGCCGACCACCGCGCTGGATGTCACCGTGCAGCGCAGGATTCTGTTGCTGCTCAAGGAACTGCAACAACGTTTGAACATGTCGTTATTGCTGATCAGCCATGATTTGAATCTGGTCCACAGGATTGCCCAGCGAGTGTGCGTGATGCGCGCCGGCGAAATCGTCGAGCAGGCCGATTGCCAGTCGCTGTTCAAGGCCCCGCAACACCCTTACAGCCGCTTGTTGCTCGATGCAGAGCCCGCCGGTGAACCCTTGCCACGCGACTCCCGGGAAAAAGTACTGGAAGTCGAGAACCTGCGCGTCTGGTTTTCCCTGGCCAGTGGCATTCTGCGCCGCCACAAGGAATACCTGAAGGCCGTCGACGATGTCAGCCTGAGCATCGAGCGCGGCAAGACCCTGGGGATCGTGGGAGAGTCCGGCTCCGGCAAGTCGACACTTGGTCAGGCAATCCTGCGCCTGCTGGAGTCTCGTGGCAGTATCCGCTTTCGGGGTCAGGCTCTGGACGGCTTGAGTCAGAAGCAGATGCGCCCCTGGCGCAAAGAGATGCAGGTGGTCTTTCAAGACCCCTACGGTAGTCTCAGCCCGCGCATGTCAGTGGCGCAGATCATCAGCGAAGGTCTGGAGGTTCACCGGCAACTGGATGCCCCGCAGTGCGAAGCCGAAGTCATCCGGGCGCTGGAAGAAGTCGGTATTGATCCGCAGAGCCGTCATCGCTATCCCCACGAGTTCTCCGGCGGTCAGCGCCAGCGTATTGCCATTGCCCGCGCCCTGGTGCTCAAGCCGGCCCTGATCCTGCTCGATGAGCCGACCTCGGCACTGGATCGTACGGTACAGAAACAAGTCGTTGCGCTATTGCGCGAACTGCAGGAAAAACACGGCCTGACCTATCTTTTCATCAGTCACGACCTGGCCGTGGTCAAGGCCCTGGCCCATGATCTGATCGTCGTCAAGGACGGCAAGGTCGTCGAACGCGGTGCCAGCCACGATGTCTTCGCTTCGCCACAGCATCCTTACACCAGGGAATTGCTGGCGGCAGCGCACCCAGGATAAAAACAGGCATTCTGTTCGGCCAGACGCCGGGGTCAAATGACGGAACATCCCCATGAAAGACAACACTCTCAGCGACTACCAAAACATCCAGCGGCTTGCGACCCGCTCGCTGTTCGAGATCATCGAGCAGTCCAGCGAAGGCACGGTGATCGTCGACAAGGATGCGCGCATTGTCTGGATCAATGAACGCTATGCCCGGCGCTTTGGCCTGCACGATGCCAGCCTGGCGATTGGCCAACCCTGCGAAAGCGTGATTCCCGGCAGTCTGTTGCGTCAGGTGGCGAGCAATGGACAACCGATCCTGCTGGACATGATGGACACGGCAAAAGACCCGCTGGTGGTCATGCGCCTGCCAATCCATGACAACGAAGGCGCAGTGATTGGCGCCATCGGCTTCGCGCTGTTCGACCAGTTGCAAACCCTGTCGCCCCTGCTCAAGCGCTACCTGAGCATGCAGCAGGAACTGGCCAGTACCCGCTCGCTGCTCAAGGCACGGCAGGCAAAGTACAGTTTTGCGCATTTCATCGGCATCAGCGAAGCGACCCTGGAAGTCAAACGCCGTGCCCGGCGCAGTGCAAGTGCCGAATCGCCGGTCTTGCTGCTCGGCGAGACCGGTACCGGCAAGGAACTGCTGGCGCATGCCATCCATAACGCATCGCCGCGTGCCGACAAGCCTTTTGTCAGCATCAACAGCGCGGCCATCCCAGAAGCGCTGCTTGAAGCCGAGTTTTTCGGTACGGCCCCCGGTGCCTTTACCGGTGCAGTGCGCAAGGGGCGCTCGGGCAAACTGAAAATTGCCCAGGGCGGTACGCTGTTTCTCGATGAGATCGGCGACATGCCGCTGGCCTTGCAAAGCAAGTTGCTGCGGGTGCTACAGGAAAAGGAATACGAACCTGTAGGCTCCAATGAAGTGTTCCAGAGTGATGTGCGTCTGATAGCCGCCACGTCCACCGATCTGGAGGCGGCGATCAAGCGTGGCGAGTTCCGCGCCGATCTCTATTACCGTCTGAGCGTCCTGCCGATTCAGGTCCCGCCCTTGCGCGAGCGCCTGGAAGACCTGCCAGTGCTGAGCGAAACCATCCTCGAAGAACTGCACAGCCAGCATGAGCTGGAAGCCAATGCCCTGAAGCTGCTGGCACAACATGCGTGGCCGGGCAATATCCGTGAGCTGCGCAATGTTCTGGAACGTGCGGCCCTGCTCAGCGACAACCTGCAACTCACGGCCAAGGACATCCACGCCGCCATCGGCACGCTACTGCCGGTGAGTGCCGGCAGCGCTCGCGATAACCGTCCGCAGGCTCAGGAAACCTTCAGCCAGGCCCGCCAGCGCTGTGATCGGCAACTGATCGAAACCACCTTGCTGCAATGCGCCGGTAATGTGGTGCAAGCCGCCCATCAGCTCGGCCTGGGCCGTTCGACCCTGTACAAGAAGATGGCGATGCTGGGGATTGCCGAGTCTCAATAAAGGGAGACGAGTCTCTTTTCAGAGACTCCAGGCCCTGTAGAGCGGATTTATCCGCGAAACCCGCGTGCCAGAAGGTGCAGGTTGGCTGGGTGTACGGGCTGTTCGCGAATGAATTCGCTCCCACGGCGGTGTGGAATGTCTCGATTGGGGGACGCTGGCTGAGCTTAATCCCAGCAATTCTTTTATATATCAATAACTTATATTCATGGCACGAATCCCGCTATGACCATGCGGCGGCTTGACCGTACCCATAAAACAATAACAGTACAGACGGCGGGAAAACGCAGCCTGACCGAGCGCAGTAGTTTTCACACCGTCTGTAAAGGATATTTCCATGAGCGTACTGATTGCTCTTGCAGCGCTGACGCTGCTGATGCTCGCCGCCTACCGTGGTTATAGCGTCATCCTCTTTGCCCCCATTGCCGCTCTAGGTGCGGTGCTGTTGACCGATCCTTCAGCGGTGGCGCCTGCGTTTACCGGGCTGTTCATGGACAAGATGGTCGGCTTCATCAAGCTGTATTTTCCGGTGTTCCTGCTCGGCGCCGTGTTTGGCAAGCTGATCGAGCTTTCCGGGTTTTCCCGCTCAATCGTGGCAGCCGCCATCGGCGTGCTGGGTACGCGCCAGGCCATGCTGGTGATCGTGCTGGTCTGCGCCCTGCTTACGTATGGCGGCGTGTCGCTGTTCGTCGTGGTGTTTGCGGTCTATCCGTTTGCTGCCGAGATGTTTCGCCAGAGCAATATTCCCAAGCGCCTGATTCCGGCGACCATCGCCCTGGGCGCGTTCTCGTTCACCATGGATGCCCTGCCCGGCACCCCGCAGATCCAGAACATCATCCCCACGACCTTTTTCAATACCACTGCCTGGGCCGCGCCATGGCTGGGTCTGATCGGCACTGTGTTCGTGTTCAGCGCCGGCATGTTGTACCTGCAGCGCCAGCGCAACAAGGCTGTACGTGCCGGGGAAGGTTATGGCACTGAACTGCGCAACGAGCCGGAAACCGCTGCCGATCTCAAGCTGCCCAACCCGTGGATCGCGCTGTCGCCGCTGGTGCTGGTCGGAGTCATGAACCTGCTTTTTACCTGGTGGATTCCACAGTGGTACGGCAAGACCCATACCCTGACGCTGCCGGGTCTGGCAACACCGATCCAGACCGAAGTCGCAAGGCTGACAGCGATCTGGGCCGTGGAAGCCGCGCTGCTGGCCGGGATTGTGATGGTGCTGATATTCGGTTTCAGTGCCATTCGCAGCCGACTGGCCGAAGGTACCAAAAGCGCAGTGAATGGCGCATTGCTGGCGGCCATGAACACCGCTTCCGAATACGGCTTTGGTGCGGTGATCGCTTCGTTACCAGGGTTTCTGGTCCTGGCCAATGCCTTGAAAGGCATTCCGGACCCGCTGGTCAATGAGGCGATCACCGTAACCTTGCTGGCCGGGATCACCGGCTCGGCCTCTGGAGGCATGAGCATTGCGCTGGCGGCGATGTCCGACAGCTTTATTGCGGCCGCCAACGCCGCGAATATCCCGCTGGAAGTCCTGCATCGGGTCGCGGCCATGGCCAGCGGCGGCATGGACACACTGCCGCACAATGGCGCGGTCATCACCTTGCTGGCGGTGACCGGGCTGACGCACCGCGAAGCCTACCTGGACATCTTCGGTATCACCCTGATCAAGACACTGGCGGTTTTTGTCGTGATCGCAGCGTTCTATGCCACTGGCATCGTTTAAGGAGTCGATCATGAATCTGCAAGGAAAAACCGCACTGGTCACAGGTTCTACCAGCGGCATCGGCCTGGGCATTGCCCTGAGCCTGGCCAAGGCGGGAGCGAACCTGATCCTCAACGGTTTCGGCGATGCTTCGGCGGTGACCGCTCAGGTGCAACAGTTTGGCGGCAGCGTCGGCCATCATCCGGCCGATGTCAGCGATCCGGATCAGATTGCCGAGATGATTGCATATGCCGAACGCGAGTTTGGCGGAGTCGACATTCTGGTCAATAACGCCGGTATTCAGCATGTGGATGCGGTGGAGGATTTTGCGGTCGAGCGCTGGAATTCAATCATCGCGATCAACCTGTCTTCGGTGTTCCATACCACGCGCCTGTGCCTGCCGGGCATGCGCAGCAAGGACTGGGGGCGGATCATCAATATCGCCTCGGTGCACGGGCTGGTGGGTTCGACCGGCAAGGCGGCGTATGTCGCGGCCAAGCATGGGGTCATTGGCCTGACCAAGGTGGTGGGTCTGGAGACGGCTCGCAGTCAGGTGACCTGTAATGCCATCTGTCCGGGCTGGGTGCTGACGCCGCTGGTGCAGCAACAGATCGACAATCGCCAAGGCGATCCGGCTCAGGCTCGTCATGAGCTGCTGGCCGAGAAACAACCGTCGCTGGATTTCGTCACCCCGCAGCAACTGGGTGAACTGGTGCTGTTCCTGTGCAGCGATGCTGCCACCCAGGTCCGCGGCGCAGCCTGGAATGTCGATGGTGGCTGGTTGGCGCAGTGAACACAATCTGTGTGTGTTTAGTCTGTGTGGGGACGGATTGATCCGCGAAGACAGTATTACGGCCGGCAAATTCTTATCGGTTTTACCGGCCTCTCGCGAATAAATTCGCTACTACTCGTCCTTCTCGTCCACCAGCCCCCAATCGGACATCTTCGCCGAGCCGGTGCCCACTGGTGCAGGCGGTGCGGTGGTCAGGTTGCTGACCCCGCCTTCGCCATGCAGCTTGAGACGTAGCCTGACGTTGTTCATCGAGTCGGCATTTTTCAAGGCTTCCTCTTCACTGATCGCCCCTTCCACGGCCAGATTGAACAACGCGGTATCGAAAGTCTGCATGCCCAGGCTGCCGGACTTCTCCATGATGCCCTTGAGCTCGGTCAACTGGTTACGCTGGATCAGGTCACGAATGGTCGGCGTGCCCATCATCACTTCCACTGCCGCACGGCGCTTGCCATCCGGAGTCTTGACCAGACGCTGGGAAACGAACGCCTTGAGGTTGTTACCCAGGTCGTGCAGCAGTTGCTCGCGGCGTTCTTCCGGGAAGAAGTTGATGATCCGGTCCAGCGCCTGATTGGCGTTGTTGGCGTGCAGGGTCGAGATAGCCAGGTGACCGGTATCGGCAAAGGCCAGCGCATGCTCCATGGTTTCCCGGTCACGAATCTCGCCGATCAGGATCACGTCCGGTGCCTGGCGCAGGGTATTTTTCAGCGCTGCGCGGAAGCTGCGTGTATCAACCCCGACTTCGCGCTGGTTGACGATGGATTTCTTGTGCCGGTGGATGAACTCCACCGGGTCTTCGATGGTGATGATATGGCCACTGGCATTGCGGTTGCGGTAATCGATCAGCGCCGCCAGCGAGGTGGATTTACCCGAGCCTGTCGCGCCGACGAACAGCACCAACCCGTGTTTTTCCATGATCACATCGAGCAGGATCGGCGGCAGGTGCAGATCCTCGAAACGCGGGATGTCCAGCTTGATGTTACGCGCGACGATGGAAACCTCGTTGCGCTGCATGAAGATGTTGATCCGGAAACGACCGATACCGGCCAGCGACACTGCCAGGTTCATTTCCAGCTCACGCTGGAATTCCAGCTTCTGCTCCTCGTCCATCAGGCCCTGGGCGACCAGCGCCACTTCACCGGGCTTGAGGGTTTCGGTGCCCAGCGGCTTCAGTACGCCATTGAACTTGGCGCACGGCGGCGCTCCGGTGGAAAGATAAAGGTCCGATCCGTCCTGGCTGGCCAGAATCTTCAACAACGCCGGGAAATCCATAATCAACACCGCACAGGAAAATGTGAAAACGTTTGTCTGCCCTTCAGTTCAACAACGTTCCAGGAGCAGATTTATGCAACCGCACAGGACAGGCATAATGGCAGCCTTTTCTGACAGGTGATATTGCGACATGAAAGCCCAAGCCCGCCACATTCTGGTGAAAACCGCTGAAGAGGCCGAACAGCTCAAGCTGCGTATCGCCAAGGGCGAGGCCTTCGACGTGCTGGCCAGAAAGCATTCAACCTGCCCGTCCGGCAAGCGCGGCGGCGATCTGGGTGAAGTGCGGCCCGGGCAGATGGTCGGGGCCATCGATCAGGTCATCTTCAAGAAACCGCTGCGCACCGTGCACGGGCCGATCAAAAGCAAGTTCGGCTATCACCTGGTTCAGGTGTTTTACCGCGACTGATCCGGCTTCGGGTTACTCATGCCGCACAGCAAGAGTAGCCCGAATGCCCTGCCTGTCACTTCGGCGCAATTGCCTCGTCGACCAGAACCTGAGCTTCAGCCACCAGACGCTGGAGATGATCCGCGCCGACAAAGCTTTCCGCATAGATCTTGTAGATGTCTTCGGTACCGGATGGACGCGCAGCGAACCAGCCGTTCTCGGTCATCACTTTCAGGCCGCCAAAGGCCTGATCGTTGCCCGGCGCATTGCTGAGAATGTGCTGGATCGACTCACCGGCCAGTTCAGTGGACTTGACCTGATCCGGTGACAGCTTGCTCAGCAGAGCCTTCTGTTGCGGACTGGCCTTGGCATCGACACGGGTCGAGAACGGCTCACCCAGTTCATCGGTCATGGTCTTGTAGATTTCGCTCGGATCGCGGCCCTTGCGTGCGGTAATTTCCGCAGCCAGCAAGCCTGGAATCAGACCATCCTTGTCGGTGGTCCAGACCGTGCCGTCACGGCGCAGGAACGAAGAACCGGCGCTTTCTTCACCGCCAAAGCCCAGCGCCCCCTCGAACAGCCCTTCGGCAAAGAACTTGAAGCCCACCGGCACTTCATACAGACGGCGTCCCAGACGCGCGGCTACACGGTCGATCATGCCACTGCTGACCACGGTCTTGCCGACTGCGGCATCGGCACGCCATTGCGGGCGGTTCTGGAACAGGTAATCGATGGAAACCGCCAGATAGCTATTGGGCGTCATCAGCCCGCCAGTCGGGGTCACGATGCCATGCCGATCATGATCCGGGTCGCAGGCAAAGGCCACCTGATAGCGATCCTTGAGGCCGATCAGGCTCTGCATCGCATGGCTGGACGATGGGTCCATGCGGATCTGGCCATCCCAGTCCACGCTCATGAAGCGGAAGGTCGAATCGACGAACTTGTTCACCACGTCCAGATTCAGACCGTAATGCTCGCCGATGGCCGACCAGTAGGCGACACCCGCCCCACCCAGCGGATCGACACCCAGACGCAGGCCGGCGTTGCGGATGGCGTCCATGTCGATAACGTTCTTCAGGTCTGCCACGTAGGTGTTGATGTAATCGTGGCGATGAGTAGTGTCGGCGCGCAGGGCCTTTTCATGGCTGATGCGCGATACGCCGACAATCTTCTCGGCCAGCAGCTCGTTGGCCTTGTTCTCGATCCACTTGGTGATGTGGCTGTCGGCCGGGCCACCGTTGGGCGGGTTGTACTTGAAGCCACCGCTTTGCGGCGGGTTGTGCGACGGGGTAATCACGATGCCGTCGGCCAGGCCGGAAGTGCGGCCACGGTTGTAACAGATGATCGCGTGGGACACCGCTGGCGTCGGCGTATATTCGTCACCGGCGGAAATCATCACCTGTACGCCGTTGGCGGCCAGCACTTCCAGGGCCGTGGCAGCAGCAGGTGTCGACAAGGCATGGGTATCGGCGCCGAGGAACAGCGGACCATCGATGCCGTTGGCCTGACGGTACAGACAGATCGCCTGGCTGATGGCCAGAACGTGCCACTCGTTGAAGCTCAGCTCGAACGAGCTGCCACGGTGACCGGAAGTACCAAAGGCCACGCGCTGGGTGGCAATCGCAGCATCCGGCTGCCCGGTGTAATAGGCCGTTACCAGTCTCGGGATGTCGACCAGTAACTGCGCGGGGGCCAGCTTGCCGGCGAAAGGACTGAGACTCATACAACCTCCACGGAAATGGGGACAGGAAATTCGGTTCTGGCGAAAACGCCAAGGGTGCGGCAGTTTACTGGCAGTTTGACCATAATGCTTGGCTATCGATCCCTAAGTGACTGACTTGGCGAGCTGCCACCAGGCCGGGAACAACTGTTGGACCTTGCGCTCGGCAAAACGGTCGTCGATCAGCATGACGACGCCACGATCATCCTGACTGCGGATCACTCGCCCGGCAGCCTGCACGACTTTCTGTACACCCGGATAAAGATAGGTGTAATCGTAGCCAGCGCCGAACAAGGCAGCCATGCGCTGCTTGAATTGCTCGTTGACCGGGTTCAACTGGGGCAAACCCAGGGTGGCGATGAACGCGCCAATCAGCCGCGCGCCGGGCAGATCGATACCTTCGCCGAACGCCCCGCCCAGCACCGCAAACCCGATGCCCTGGCTGTTCAGGGTAAAGCGTTCGAGAAAGGCCTCCCGCTCGCCTTCGCTCATGCCGCGCTGCTGCTGCCACAACTCGATCTGCGGCCAGCTCTGGCGCATCAGTTCAACCACTTGCTGCAGATAATCGAAACTGCTGAAGAACGCCAGATAATTGCCCGGCTGCGCCTGAAACTGTTCGCCCAGCAAACTCACGATAGGCGCCAGCGATGCCTGACGATGGCTGAAACGGGTGGAAATCCGGCTGACGATATGCACGTCCAGTTGTTCATGATGAAACGGCGACTCGACATCGATACAGACGGTTTTTCCGGGCAATCCCAACAGGTCGGCGTAATAGCGCTGCGGTTTCAGAGTAGCCGAAAACAGTACGGTCCCCAGCGCAGCGCTCAGACGCGGCGCAATGAAGCGGGCCGGCACCACATTGCGCAGGGTCAACCGGGACAGCCGACGCTTGCTGCCCCGCTCGCGTACCGCGATGTCGAAAATGAAATGCTCATCGAACAGCTCGGCAATCCGCGCAAAACCGATGGCCTCGAAGTAGAAGCCTTGCAGTGTTGCGTCCAGCGCCTGCGGGTACTCATTGAAGTAGTCGCCTATCGCCGTAATGCACAGGTTCAGGCTGTTAAGGAATTTGCCCGGCACCTCGGAGTAAGCCTGATAATCGCCCGCCTGCTCCTTGTGCAGCGCACTCCATTGTCGGGCGAGTCGCTGCAAGGCTTTGTGCAAGGGCTGCGGCGCGCTTTGCCGCAAGGTATTGAAGCTTTGCTGATCGAGGCTGGCGCTGTACATCTGCCGGGCACGCTCGACCATGTTGTGGGCTTCGTCCACCAGCACTGCCACGCGCCACTGATTGAACTGGGCCAGGCCGAACAGCAAGGCACTCAGGTCGAAATAATAGTTGTAGTCCGCGACCACCACGTCCGACCAGCGCGCCAGTTCCTGGCTGAGGTAATACGGACAGACCTGATGCTGCAAGGCAACCTGGCGCACACCAGCCTGATCCAGCCATGGCGCACTCAGCGCGGCACTGCGCGCAGCGGGCAAGCGATCATAGAAACCGTTGGCCAGCGGGCAGGAGTCGCCATTACAAGCCTTGTCCAGATGCTCGCAGGCCTTGTCGCGGGCAACCAGCTCCAGCACCCGCAACCTGAGCTGCGGCGCGCTGCGCCCAATCACTTGCAGGGCATCGAGCGCCAGCTTGCGACCGGGGGTCTTGGCGGTGAGGAAGAACACCTTGTCGAGCTTTTGCGTCGGTGCCGCCTTGAGCATCGGAAACAGCGTGCCCACGGTCTTGCCAATCCCGGTCGGTGCCTGGGCCATCAGGCAGGAACCTGTGCTGACCGCCTTGTAGACCGATTCGGCCAGCATCCGCTGCCCGGTACGGAATGCCGGATAAGGAAAGGCCAGCGTCTTCAGGCTCTGGTTTCGCGAGGAGGTGTGCGCCAGTTCCTGTCGCGCCCAGTACAGGAAAATCTCGCATTGCTGCTCGAAGAAACCGCGCAGTGTTTCGCTGCTGAAGTGCTCGCGAATCACCGTTTCCTGCTCGCTGACGATATTGAAATACACCAGCGCCAGGGTGACTTCTTCAAGGTGCAAATGCTGACACAGCAGCCAGCCATAGATCTTCGCCTGCGCCCAGTGCAACTGGCGATGATTGGCAGGCATGGCATCGAGTTCACCGCGGTAAGTCTTCACTTCCTCCAGTTGCTTGAGCGCCGCATCGTAGCCGTCAGCCCTGCCCCTGACCGTCAGCTCCCGATAATCACCGCTCAACGACAACTCGGCCTGATAGGCCGCACCCCGCCGCGCAGCCACCGTGCGGTGCCCGGCAATCCCTTCCTGGGCCGTCGGCGAAGGCGTGAAGCGCAGGTCCAGGCTGCCGGTCTTGGCCGTGAACTCACATAACGCACGCACCGCCACGACATAACGCGAGGGCTCGGCGTCAATGGCGGGCGGTTTCAGGTCGGGGCGGGAAGGAATCGTCAGGGTCACTGCACAGGGAACTGTTGATTGCCGATACTGGATAAGCGTACAGATAACAGCCTTTACCCGGCTCTGGCAAACACAAATGGATCGACGGCTCTACGCATGGGCCTTCAAGGTAGCCGTGCCTGCTTCAAGGCTTCGGCCAGAGCGGTCAGCAGGCGGGAAATGTTCTGCGTCCAGTCAATCGCGTAACCAATGCGCAGACTTTGTCGATGCAAGCCCTGCAGGCTGAACAATTCCCCCGGCGTAACGATGATCCGTTGCTGCAAAAGGCTCTCGAACACCTGGCGCATGTCCACCCGATGCACACTTTGCACCCATATACCGCAGCCGCCTTCCGGCAGCTCATAACGCAGCAGTTGCCCCAGATGGCGATCCAGCAACTGCACCATCATCTGCATGCGCTGCGCCAGCAGTTCCCTGAGCTCGACCAGATGAGCATCCAGCCGTCCGCTGCTGCACAGCCGGGCGACAGCCTTCTGGCGTATCGGCGGCAACTCGAAAGCGCGCAACAGGAAATACTGCTGCCACTGGACATCGAAATGTTTGCACAGCAGATATCCATAAGGCGCTTCCGGGCCTAGCAGCTTGTCGAAACTGCCGACAATCAACAGCCGTTGCGGATCGACCAGATCCCGCAAGCGGTCTTGCTGCGGATCGAAGACCAGCTCGCCATGGCTGTCGTTTTCCAGCACCCAGACCCGATAACGGTTAAGCAACTGGGCGACGGCATGCAGGTTGGCAGCCGGCAAGGTGCTGCACTGCACCGGATTGAGCCGCGAAGGCAAAACCGCCAGGCCAATGTTTTCGGTCAGCAGCACTTGATCCAGTGCCGCGGCATTGATGGCGCCTGTCTCGTCCAGCGGCATCTCGATGACCCTAATATCGAACGATTGCAACAGCCGCAACAACGTCCAGGAACACGGCGATTCCACCAGTACAGTGGCGCCACGCAAGCGCAGGACGTCGACCACAGCGCTGAGCATGCCCGGCATATCCGGCCCGATATAGACGTTTTCCGGGTGCCAGCAGCGCTGCGCATCACGGGTGTAGCGAGCCGCCAGGGCGGTACGCAGCTCCAGATCGCCAAAGGGCTGAAATCCGGAACTCAGCGGGCGCGGATAATAGCGCAGCAGTTCGCGCTCCATGGCCAGCAGCGGGCTTTCCATCGACTGCAGCAACGTCGGTTCGTCATTGCCCAGTTCCCAGCCACCGGGGCGGCGCACATGTCGGTAATAGACTTCCAGCAAATTACCGTTATCGAAGAGCGGTTCCGGGTTTTCCTCACCGCTGCCGCTGGGCAAGGCGTAATAACCGGACTTGGGCATTGAACACACCCGCCCTTCCTTTTCCAGCAGCGAATAGGCGCTTTGTACCGTCGAAATCGATACCCGCAGACGCCGGGCCAGTTGCCGCAAAGACGGCATTTTGGTCGTGGCGTCGGTTTGCACTTCGTCGATCAGACGGACGAGATAGCGGTAGACCGCCTGATAGGCGAAATCCGTTTTGTTTTTCATTGGAGACGATCCGGCGCTTGGCCAAAAGGGCGATAGCGACATGGCTGATACCGCATCAACGACAGCAGCCATGCGCCGAACAGAGACTCAACGGCCGGAGAGCACTTCAGCCATGACACCACCGGTTTCGGGGTCAACCGTCACGATTCGGCATTTATCCGGGTCGGCGGCACGGACCCTGGCGATGATCGAGCTCTCGTTGTCGAAGTTGACCCGCGACTTGCAGTACAGGTTTTGTAAGCCTTTGAGGCTCAGGCCACTGATATCGACCAGCCATTGCATGACCTGCTCGGGAGCGGTCAGGCCCGAGAGCACCTTGTGCAGGTCCGGCAATGCCACCAGCATCCCCGGATGGCAGGAACGCAGAAAGGCTTCAAGCTCCCGCCCGCGATCCACAAAGGGCGAGAAGATCATGCACACCAGTTGCGCCTCGTTCAGGCCAAATCCGTCCTGCGCATAACTGGCGGCCAGCTCACGACGCGATTCGATACGTTCCGGGCCTTCATAGCTATCCATGGCCTGCTTGATCAGCCGCGACGGCATCTGTTTCCTGCGCATCAGTACCCGCGCCAGAGACAGGTACTCGGCAATCCCCTCGGCATAGCGACGGCCTTGCAGGTATTGCGCCTTGAGACCGCGGATATGGGCCATCAGTAGCGGATTGGCGCAGTCCGACTCGCTGAACGCAAAGGCCAGGTCATCGAAGCGAAAGCCCAGAAACTCAGTCAGCAGATTCCAGTGCTCCTCCACCTTGCAATTGACCAGGTCACAGATACTGATGAATGCCGGGACAACCGCCTGATTGGGATAAACGATGGCGCGCGGCGATTTGGCCTCTTCATCGCCTTCGCCATAGAGCTCATGGAAATAAGCCTGACCAATGTTGCCGATGGTTCGCAGGATGCCATTGAGGTTCTGGCCACTCCAGTTGCCTTTACCCTGCCCCGTGCGCTGGGCGAGACGCATCGCCCAGGTGACGTAGTGTTTCTGCTCTTTGCGCGAGTCGCCACTGACCACCGCATCCACACCACTACCCCAGCTCGAAGCCCGGCCCAGAAACTCGGCCAGCCCAAGGTAGCAACGATTACAGAAGGTTGTGCGCCCATCGCCCGCCGTCAGATGACCGCCAAGCAGCATGTCCGAGCGGTTCTGCTCGCGCCCGGCGCTGGAGAACGGCAGGTCCGGCTCGAAGGTCTGGGTGTATTGATTGTCGACCACCAGCATTTCCACCCGCGGATCGTCATACAGGAACAACGCCGAGTAGGTGCGATGGATGTTATCCATCACCGCCTGGGTCATGCCCACATGGCGCATGTTGGCCACTCGCAGATTGAAGGTCCCGGGCGACCGACCGGCAATACTCAGTTGCGCAGCCCTGAGGAAAGCCAGCGTATAAGCGCTGTCCTTGCCGCCGCCGAAAGCGATCAACACCTTGAAGCTGGAAATCCGCTCGATACCGCCCGCTGCAACGATCAATCGCTGAATCAAGAGTTGCAGCGCCGTGCGCTCGGCCCTTGTGAAGTAGCCCAGCAAGCGCTGCAACACTTGCTGGTAGACATAATTCATGGCTTGTTCGTGAATGGAGCTCATACTTTTTCACCCACCCCTTTATCAAGGCACGGCACACTACAAGGGCGGCATTTAATATCAGGCTTATACGCGAGTTTATAATCGATCATGACTCATTCCCTGAGTAAGAATTACCAAACTATTATCGGTATCCCTAAAACAATTACAAGGTACAGTTCAACAGCAAAAGCAATACACCAAGTTTAAACAAAGCCCACTAATAAACATTTGGTTTAATGCGCACCACTCCACCCCGCACCCCCCATGCCCGGCCCTGTCGAGCCTGAGCCACCCGGCAAGCGCTCTGGAAACGGGCTACGCATTCACAGCGCTGAAGCGCCCGACAAAAAATACTTTTCAGGCCGTAGGAAATGCTATTCGATGCCGTGTGTGTCTGACAGACAAATTAAACATAAAGCATCATCACTAAAACTTTTAAAACCTCATCACCCAACAACCACTCATCCCGACACGCGGAGAATTCTTTAAACAACTAACTCCGCCTCTGAAAAAGCATCCCGACTGAAACTTTCACCCATAAAAAAGCCCTCCGGAACAGGAGGGCTTCAAGGAACTTGTGGCACGGACTACAGCGGATCGATTTCCAGCACTGCGCGTCCGCCAATCGGGCAGGTATCCATGTAACGGTGGGCCTGAACCACTTGCTCGAACGGGAAGCTGCGAGTCGGCAGCGGCAGCAGGACCCGATCGGCCGTCAACTGATTGATGTCGCGCAAGGCACGTTGCAGCGCCTCGGCGTCCTGAACGATATCCAGCTCGGGCTTGCCGGTAAAATTGCCCAGGCAATGCACGAAGAACTGGATGTTCTTCTGGAACGCCGCACAGGCTGGAAACGGTGTCTGGTTGCCACCTTGCAGACCATACAGCACCAGGCTGCCACGCGGCGCCAGCACATCGCCCATGATCGACATCTGCGGACCGCCCAGACCATCGAACACGGCATCCACGCCGCGATTGTCGGTGTACTTGTTGATGGCCATGAGCAGATCCTGCTCTTCGGTCACCACCACCTTGTCGGCACCTTGCGACAGCAGATAATCACGCGCATCGGCAGTTTTGGTCGCCGCGATCACCTTTGCGCCCAGCGCTTTGCCGACCTGCACGAAGCTCGGACCGGAACAGTGACTGGCATCCGTGACCAGAACGGTCTGCCCGGCCTTGATCCGTGCCAGATCGACATAGGCAAAGTAGGCAACCAGCATTGGCGTGTAATGCACGCTGGCTTCGACAGGGCTCAGCACGTCGGGATAACGGGTCAATGCCGAACGCGGCAATACGATGGACTCGCCATACACCGGATGCCGGTTGGCATCGGCAGCCGGAAAGCTGGCGACCTTGTCGCCAACGGCCAGGTCGCTGACGCCTTCGCCGAGAGCCGTGACGACACCGGCCATCTCGTAGCCCAGGCCAGCAGGCAGACGCGCCTGGGTGGAAGCAAGATTTTGCCGCCAGAGAACGTCATACCAGCTGACACCGATTGCCTGGACACGCACCTGCACCTCGCCGGGAGCGGGCAGCGCGTCAGGATGCTCTTCAACCTTGAGCACCTCGGCCGGGCCGAACTGGTGAAAACGGATCGTGCGGGACATTTAGAACCTCGCCTTGTATACCTTGATGCCGTGAACTCTATCCGGGCTCTGCCGACAACACTATCAGTAGCTATTAATAGTCGACATGCCTGTCATCGATTGTCTCTCATGGGCCGGGCGATAGCGCCTGACAATCCCTGCAAGCCCGTGTACTCATGGGCGGCCATTGTTGGCATGTCGACGAAACATTGCAACCTGTGTGGACATTTAAGGCGGCACAATGAATTTTCGATGCGCGTTATCGGCGTTTGCTCGTACTATCGCAACCTCGCAATGCACCAAATCGACAAATGGCCCGAGATACCCCGCATGAATCGCAACGACCTGCGTCGCGTCGACCTCAATCTGCTCATCGTTTTTGAAACCCTGATGCATGAACGAAGCGTTACTCGTGCGGCCGAGAAGCTGTTTCTCGGACAACCGGCAATCAGCGCAGCCCTCTCGCGCCTGCGCGGGCTGTTCGATGATCCGCTGTTCGTGCGTACCGGGCGCAGCATGGAACCCACCGCCCGTGCGACGGAAATCTTCGCCCTGCTCTCCCCGGCGCTGGACTCGATCTCCACGGCAGTCAGCCGCGCCTCGGAGTTCGACCCGGCGACCAGCACCACCGTGTTCCGCATCGGTCTGTCCGACGACGTCGAATTCGCCCTGCTGCCAACCCTGCTCAAGCGCCTGCGCTCGGAAGCACCGGGCATCGTGCTGGTCATCCGACGAGTCAATTACATCCTGATGCCCGCCCTGCTGGCCTCTGGCGAAATCTCGGTCGGCGTCAGCTACACCCAGGACCTGCCCGCCAACGCCAAGCGCAAGGTACTGCGCAGGAGCAAGCCGCAACTGCTGCGCGCCGACTCGATCCCCGGCGCCCTGAGCCTGGACGACTTCTGCACCCGCCCGCACGCCCTGGTGTCATTCGCCGGCGACCTGAGCGGCTTCATCGACGAATACCTCGAAGCAATCAACCGCAAACGCCACGTCGTCCTGGCCGTCCCGCAATTCAACGGCCTGGCCACACTCCTGACCGGCACCGACATCATCGCCACCGTGCCGGACTATGCGGCGCAGGTGTTGACGGCGGCTGGCGGGGTTCGTGCGGAGGATCTGCCGTTGGAGACGCAGACGTTTGAACTGCATATGGCCTGGCGCGGGGCGCAGGATAATGATCCGGGGGAAAGGTGGTTGAGGTCGCGGATTCAGATGTTTTTTGGGGATCCTGAGAGTCTTTAGACGTCGTCTGGCAGGCTGTTCGGCTGATCATTTCTGCCTTTCCACAAACCATGGAGCTCCATTCATTTCCGGTGGTTTGCTACATTGGGGGCACATCTGAGGGCATGCTTTGGATGGTTTGAAAAGGATGCCCCCAACCTAAGGCCAAGCAGGCTATTGATGAGGATAGCTCTGACCGGACTCTCTGTGAGTTGCTATACCGGCCTGAGATTTTCAGCGAAACGGTGAACATGCAGCCGATGAACATTTGATGATTCTTCGCATTCACACTGAATAGATGCGTGCAAATGTAAAAAATTATGATGGCATAATGCCTCGGAAAGCGGCAATATCCACACGTTCCCAACGGATTTTAAGGAGCGGTTCCGATGACATGGCCAGTCACGCTGAAGCTCGATATCTCAGCCTACCCGCTCAGCGTGGTGCAACGCGCCGCTTATTCACTGGCCGACACTGTCGCAATCCAGATCGGTATTGAAGCCAATCAAATTAGCCTCACGGCCCACCCCGCTGAAGCAAGGTTAACGCTTTCCCCGGAGCAGGCTCACTCACTGATCCTCCAGCACCTGAACGACTTCGCCCTGCGCGACCATATCAACCGCGAAACAGCAGGGTTACGTGAAATCCTGGCCCGAGCCGCGCTCGCTGGATGTGGGATTTCCCAGTGACACTAATTGCGACAGACGCCAAGCACTACCGCTTGCTGCCTTTTCGATTCATGCGCATGAACACGGGACAAGACCGTGACATCCTACTCACCTCCGATACCGGTGAGTACATGCACGTGAACGACGCGCAATTACGAGCCCTCAGTTACTTCGACGTTCAAGCAAGTACGCCTTTTTACAAGGACCTGCTGGCCCGCCACTTCATCTACGAATCAGGTCGCCACGACCCGTTCCCGGAAATGGCCGCGCAGTATCGCAGCCGCAAAGACTTCCTCTTCCAGGGCCCTGCACTGCACTTGTTCGTGGTTACATTGCGCTGCAACCACACCTGCCAGTACTGCCAGGTGTCGCGGGCCCCTCTGGGCGGATCCGGCCACGACCTGTCGGAAGCGGATGCACAGGCGGCGGTCGATCGCCTGTTCGAATCGAACGCTCCCGCCCTGACTGTGGAGTTTCAGGGTGGCGAACCGCTTCTGGCCTTCGGGCGCGTCCGCCAGATTGTCGAATGGGTCGTTGAACGGAACGTGGTCGAACAACGGGATATCCAGTTCGTCATTACCACCACGCTGCACCACCTGACGGAGGAAATACTCGACTTCGCAGAACAAAATCGCATCCAGTTTTCCACCTCGCTCGATGGGCCGGCGCCCTTGCACAATGCCAACCGCCCTACCCCGTCACGAGACTCCTACGAACGCACTGTAAAAGGCATCCAGTGGGTCCGTGAGCGCCTTGGCCATGATGCAGTTTCCGCGCTGACCACGCTGACTTCAAGAAGCCTCGAACAACCTGAAGCGATCATCGATGAGTATGTAAACCAGGGCTTCTCCAGCATCTCGCTTCGGCCTTTGAGCCCCTATGGGTTTGCCACCAAGAGTGCCCATCGACTTGATTACCCTATTGAGCGATACCTGGCCTTCTACAAGAAGGCACTGGCCTATTTGCTGCTTATCAACCAACAGGGCGTATACCTTTCAGAGAGTTATACGAGCCTGTTGCTGAAGAATATCCTGACACCCTTCTCCTCCGGCTATGTAGACCTGCGCTCCCCCGCTGGCGCAGGCACTGCGGCGCTGGTCTACAACTATGACGGTTACGTCTATCCCTCGGACGAAGCCCGAATGTTGCTGGAGATGGGTGAAGACGGCTTGAGGCTCGGCACCGTGCAGCAACCCTTGTCTGAATTACTCGCATCGCCCGTTATGAATGCGTTGCTCGCCAGTGGTGTAGCAGAGGCGCTGCCGGGCTGCTCCGATTGCGCACTTGTCCCGTACTGCGGTGCTGACCCCATCGAACACTACGCCCGTCAATCTGACCCGATCGGACACCGAGTGTTCAGCAGCTTCTGCAAGAAGAACATGGGGCTGCTGAAGCATCTTTTCGGCCTGCTTTGCGATGGCGACGACAACGTGCAGAGAGTGCTGCTGTCTTGGTTGAGCAGGCGCTCTTACAACGATGTTCGATTTCCGGGTTACAGGGGCTGACGGCGATGCTGCGCAAAGATACCCGCTTCGAAATCCATCACCTGAATGAGCCGAAACTGCTCAAAGTCATCACTCTGGATGAATTCATCGAACAAGGCCTGGCTGTTTGTGCCGGAAGCGCTGAATTCGGTGACCTGCTGCTTTGGCTGCCAAACGAAGAACGGCTACGGAGCCCGCATCTGCTCTCATTACCAGTGGGTGGATTCCTGATCCCGGAGCCATTGATCGGAGACTTCGACAGCGCGCGGCCACACCTGCACACCCCAAAAGATACGGATGTCGTGCAGCCCGGCGATGTCATTGCCATCACACCAGGCAACGCGTTGGTGCGAGTGCTCTATCGACGAGGCTCAGACAGCAACCTGCTGTTCATGACCGACCGTTGCAACAGCCTCTGCCTGATGTGCTCGCAGCCGCCCAAAGATATCGATGACCGTTGGCACATCGAGGAGAACCTACGGCTGATCGACCTGATGGACCCGGGCGAGGAAAACCTGGGAATCAGCGGCGGAGAACCAACGCTTTATCGCGACGGTTTGCTCGAAATCCTGGCCAAGTGCAAAGCCGTTTTGCCGCAGAAATCCATTCATGTGCTCAGCAACGGGCGTCTGTTCCAAGACCCAAGCTGGATCGCAGCGATCTCTACCATCGGCCACCCTCAGTTGAGCTGGGGCATCCCGCTTTATGCAGACAATGCCGAAGACCATGACCATGTGGTGCAGGCTCCAGGCGCTTTCAGCGAAACCCTGCAAGGTCTTTACAACCTGGCCCGCGCCAACCAGATCATCGAGATACGCGTGGTGCTCAATCGCCTGACCACGCCACGCTTGCCCGAACTCGCTCACTACGTATTCAGGAACCTGCCCTTCGTGCGGCATGTTGCGCTGATGGGTATCGAGAGTACCGGCCTGGCCAGGAAAAACTACGAAGAACTGTGGATTGACCCGCTGGACTATCAGGAGTCGTTGAGCCAGGCCGTGTATTTCCTGTTCAACCGCGGAGTGCCGGTTTCGATCTACAACTTGCCCCTGTGCCTGATCCCGGCCCACCTCTCGCGTTTCGCCCGCCAGAGCATCTCAGACTGGAAGAATCTGTTCATCGATACATGCCAACAATGCGCTGCCGTCAAACATTGCTCTGGCTTCTTCAAATCCCACACCGACCGCTGGCAGAGCCGCGGCGTACAACTACTATCGACCGAGGCCTTTAGCGCCTATGCAAGGAGTGCACAGTGAAATTGCTCGACCGCTGGAAAGTTCTGATCAGTGGGATCAGTCTGCTGCCAATAGCAGGTACCACCCTGGCACAGGCGGGCCATCTGCAACTCGCCGATGCGAACTGGCAACCCAACGATAAACTACAGCCCCCGGTATTTGCCGATACGCTCAATGCGCCAGACACCGTCAACATCTATGCGGCACATCGCTCGCACAGTTCACACCGATCCCACAGTTCGCATAGTTCTCACTACAGCGGCTCGGGTGGCTATAGCGCACCTCGCTACTACAGTCCACCCGCTACCAGTACCCGAAGCTACAGCGCGCCGAGTGCTTCGAGCAGCACCTCAAGCAGCAACAGTCTTTATAAGTCGTCTGGCACTACCAGCGGGACAAGTTCGAGCACTAGCCGCGCGACCAATGAGCAAAAAAGCAACCTGGTCATCCGTGTGCAGACCGCGCTGATGGTGCGCCAGTATTATCAAGGCACCATTGATGGCGTGATGGGCAAGGCGACACGTGGTGCGTTGATGGCCTTTCAGATAGACAGTGGGCTGACCGTGAATGGCCGGATGGATACGCCATCGCTGAATGCGTTGGGTATCAAGATTCCATAAGTCGCTTCAGGTTAAATCTAGCGTCCGTTCAGCAATAAAGGAAATTACCCCATGCAGCACATCATTCAAGTCGACAATACTCTCTGGGCATTGATCAGCCGCCTGCAAGGCAAGGAACTGCAAACACCATCGCGTGGCGCCCGTTTCCGGATCACGACCGTTGATGCAAATCGCGTTGTGATTGAGACCGGATCGGAAGACTCGCAGTTGGCGCTGACTCGGGCAGCTTTCCAGCAAACGTTGGACTACCTCGCCGGTAACAATCATTTCGGCCAAGCACACGCTGTGGAAATCAGTTCCAACCATACGTACGAAAAAACCGGCCCTCTTTGCCGGGTGACTCGTTACAGAGCAGAAGGCAAGGCGGGCCCTACCAACATCACCTACATTCTGCCGATTCTGGAGCAGTGCCAGGCAGTCGGCTGGAGAAGCGCCCAAGACAACTTCAACTTCGGCGTTCCTCGTCTGTGGGATCTTGCGGGTCAGTCTGGCCGAAGAATACCCCCCTCCTGAGGCAGCGCATGGACGATTCACTCAGCAGATTTTTTTGTGCCCCTTTGCTGATTAGCACACTGCTGTCCGCCCTTTAGCAGTATGTATACGACCATTTACATCAAACATCTGGACGCGGCGCTCAAGAAGCAAGATTGCTTTCTTGCCCTGCTTAAACTATCGCCAATTAGATAATCGCCTAATACAGAACCGCACAAACAAACATTTAGAATGAGCCCCACATGGACAGCAAAGAACAATATCAACAACATTCAAAATCTCTTGAAGGATTCAAGCATGCAGTTGTCCATTTAGCAGTATTAACGCCACCTGCCCCCACAGCAGAAGACACTCCTAAACGATTGACTTTCGCATCTGTATGGTTACTGGCCCCAGGACGACAGCCTCCACCAAGACCAATCAAACCTTTTTTAAAAAAACTTAAGGAAGGTACCATTGAAATTGATCGTATCACTCTGGAAGCGGAAGAGGCGATTCAGTGGTACAGAAGCGCATCTCATGAAATGAAAACGCCCTCCCCCATCCATGACAAACTTGAACGTGATGGAACCCCGCTCTACGTTGGTCACTTAAGTGACTTTCCTAGATGGCCAGTATTAGGTGTGCCGATTGAGGGTGAAGATCCAGCCGCTAAGCGTGAAAACTCCTCCATGCCTTTTCGCAATCAAGGCATTATTCGATATTCACGCCGCATTTCCAACAGTCAAGCTTGGCCAGACTTCCTGGATATTAACGGACAAACCGAAGAATCCGAAGAAGCCTTCCGCTTCCTCGAGCATCACATGCATGTTGACTTTAGAGAGTACCCAGAATACCTAGGCGGCATGACCCTCGCCGTTCCTGACCGTGATGTACACTCAATAAGGCAATTTGTTGACCCCAAAAAAGACGGCTCTGAATCCCTGTATTTTCATCTTAAGCCACATCAAGGGCAGACTCTTCGAGATCTCAGGGTGACGACATTCGAAGGGCAAGAAGGAATGCTAACCTCAGTTGAAACCTATGACGTTCCTGAGGATGGATTAGTTGAAATCAATAGGCCCTCCGCGATCCATATCTCTGGATTAACTCTAACTCATAAAGAACGAGGGGTGCTGATCCAAACACCCATGCGGTCATTCATGCGGCAGATGAACCTGACTACTGAGGTTATCGAGGAGCGACACAGAATTTCTGTCCCGGAAAGGGATGGAAAGAAAAGCCCGCAGCACAATTATGTTACTGAGAAGAAAACGGTAGCCTCCTCCCAAACATACGGTGATCCGATAGACAATACGGACGCGTACCGACGCTTGATCGACGCAAAAAGCGAACGCATTCTTAATCACAGCGCCAAAATTTATGACCAGACATGGTTCATGTCTGGACAACGCCAGGAAGCACTTGTCCATATCATAAGCAAAATCAAGAGTGCACGCTCGTCAATATTTATAGCTGACCCCTATTTTAATGCAAACCAGATAAATCAATTCCTATTCGCCGTTGAGCGCGACGACATCAAAATAAAAGTCCTGACTTCATTCCAGGCATTCAACAAAAATGCAGATCAAGAGACGGACTCTGAGCCTGAAGAGCCGCTGCAGGATTTTCGAGTTTTATTCGAAAAAACCTTAGGCGCATTCCACAGAGTGCACAATAACGACTTGGAAATCAAAGTCGTCAAATCAAAAAGCAGCCTCTTCCATGATCGATTTATCGCTGTCGACGGTCGCGTTTGGATGCTGGGCAGCTCGCTTAACTCGATCGGCACGCGTCCAACGCTCGTTATGCGAGTGCCACACGGCGAAATCATTCTAACTCACCTCATGAGTTTGTATGATCTATCGGTCACTTTGGATGATTTTTTAGCGCCGGCGGATGAAGCCGATGCGTAAATTATCGCCCGTATCTACGGTAAACATTGACACAGTCGTCGGAATCCAACTGACTCCACAGTTATTGATCCCGCGCGAGCCGTCATATCAGGAAGGCGAAAGCCGACATCACTTTCCCGGCTTTCATGCCATCATGGCCCGAAGGGATGTTGAGCATGTTCAGATAGTCGACGAATTTGCCCAAGCCATTAGCGCGTCACAGTCAAGAGTATGGATTATCGACAAGCATATATTCTCTGAGGACGGGGAAAAATATGATCACAGTAACAGAATCCAGAGAGTTGCAGATTGGTTTCTTACCGAGCAGCTAAAGTCAGTGAGGATCCTTACAAGCGGTCATAAATCAAAAGGCTTAATAGAGTCTAAGTTTGCCGAACTGGAAGAACTCGTGACCAATTCACGAGGAAAATCGGCACCCCCATTGAAATAAAAATTCTATTTTCGATCAGTGATTTCAACCACATCCATGATCCATTTGCGATAATCGACGACGAACTGTGGCACTTCGGTGCCACAGTTGGTGGTTTTCACCGGGGGGTCAATGCTGTCAGCCGCGGATGGGATGCCAACACCCATAAAGCGGTAGAGTTCTTTGACTTAGCCTGGGACAGGTCTAATACAAAATCGAGAAAATCGGCATGAGCACAGAATGGCAATTACCGCCAGCATATGAATCTCGCATGTTCAAAAGCTACACCATCGCTATGTCATTGATAAAGAGCTTTGCCGATGGCGACTTTGAACCTCCCCAGAAATTGATTTCTTCGATTAGGGACTATTTAGCTACACCTGACAACCCGAAATCCGCGCTAAGCCGGTTTACAGCGCAATTGAATATCGCGCCCGACGAACGGGACGTTTCTGACGACCCAATCATACAGGCGACCTTGATCATTGCAATAGTAGTGGCATGGGCCTCTTCGGAAACCGAAAACCGCTTTAGTGCCTTTTGGAAATTGGCTCGCCACTCCCGGTGGATTGAGAATTTTTGGGTTGATGCCGCGCTTATCATAGCCAATAAAGACACTGAGTTTAAATCTGTAATCTTGGGATTAGCCGATAAGCATTTCAACGATGCCGAGAAAGAACTTCTCGAAAAACATGGGATGGATCCTGAAAATCCAATCACCTTAGATGAAATTTGGCACGGGCACCTCCGGGAGAGCTACACTAATAGTTCCAGTTGGTCATGGGTTAAATTATTGGCGAACCTAAGCCCCAACAAGCTTTTCGAACTCATGAACTTCATGCAGAGCCCGATTCTCCTTAATCGGATACTCGACAGTCCCGAGTTTGACAGGAACCTTGAACTCTGGGAACACATGACACTTAAAGCTCCCGTTAGCTTTGAAAGCGATGGTTCTTGGCAGGGTGGCGCATTGCTGCCCAGCCTGATCCGGCATGGAGGCGCCAAGATAGTTCATTTAGGAGACAGCCCGGAGCACCCTCCAGCCGTTTTGGAGCCGCATATCAGATCACTCCTTACCCGCTTCGTGGATACCCTGGCGCAACGATCTGACTTCGAAGGAATATTTAAACGTTGGGGCACATGGCTCACTCGCCAATACCTTTACTTTCCTATCAGAGCCCCTAGTCGCAAAGTAATTCTTGATAGCCAGGATATTTTCTGGGCATTAGCAGAAAAAATCAGCCCTTCGTCCTCAAAAAGCATCTCCAAAATGTTAGACAACTCTTGGGAGCCATGGGTGTATCAATCGATGCTCGCGCTATTGCATTCAAAAATGCCCGAGCAATTTTCTGCGCCCGATGTAAAAAATTTCATAAAAGAATGGTACCTAACACCGACTGACTGGAACTCGAAGAAGGGTCAGCAACTCAGGCGCCATACAGATCAATATCATGCTAACAAACCTAACACTTACGCCTGCCGAGTACTTGGGTTCTCTATCGCCTTGAGTGATGACTTCACAAATCACTGGCTGAAGATGTGGAAGGGCAGCGTCGTCTTGAGGGAGATCTTAGAGTTCCGGCCAGTATACCAAATTTCGGGAGACTGGAAGCCGGCAGACGCCTCAGGTTTAATGCGTACGCTAGTGGACATTGGGTTGGGAATCCTTGATTGCACCGCCAGTGACCAGGACGCATTAGAGCCCGAAGTCGCGCCCAAATCCTCCGCACTCTTTCAAGCACTGTGGGATGCCACAACTGAAATGTTGAGCATTGACATTTATGGAGACGACTTCTGGGCACTCATGCAACAGCATCTTGCTATCCGCCGAGTACGGTGGACAGTCGGTGCCTTGAAGTCGCCTGAAAATGAATACCTCAAGCTCCTCGACCACACCGCTACCCCGAGCTCAATTACTGCACTGAAACTGATGCGCAGCAATACATCAACCTTCATCAGCCTGCTGCCCATGCTACTTCAGAACAACGTAACCAAAGAAGGTCTGAGGCATTTACTGAACGAGGCAGATGTCAATTTGACAGAGCTCGCACTGAGCGCTGCGAAGTACCAAGAGGCGCCAGAAAGGAAATTCAAGATTCTCCCCCACCACGTCAACTTGATCGAGGAGCTGGCTTAGTTACCTATACTATAGATAGTAAATCAGCAGTTACTTGAGCGAGAAAAAGGCCCGCGATGGGGGTGCGGGCCAACGCTTTTCAAGATTGATGATGCGTCACCCAAATGTTAGATCAAATCGGAGCTGCGGGCGCTATACCTCGTACCTATCAGGCATCCAGAGCCAATAATTTCTACCGGTTGTAGGTGCTGATGAAGAATTGACTCAACTGCCGAAAAAGCGCTGACCCAAGCAGCCTTCAAGACTAGGGCGGTCTGCGCGGGGTATCTACCTATCCATGGTGGGGCAGTCTTGCCCCAACAGGTAGGGCTCTTCCGCATCAGCGCCAACACGCATTCTTTGGATGGTTTGAAAAGGATCCCCCAGCCGGAGGCCAAACAGACTATTGATGAGAATAGCTCCGACCCGACTCTCTGCGAGTCGATAGTCCAGTCTGAGGCTTTCAGCGGAATAATCGGTGCCCGATAGTTTTTGAAACAGTATCGAAAACTGAAGATTCGCCACGTGGTGACCCGCATTGGGCCTCTCTGAGTGAAAACCAATTGATCATCCGTGAGCGGCTTGTTGGGTTTAGTGAATCAGCCCCTGATTTCGTAGAAACCTCCAAGCCCAGCACGCGGATGCAAATATTGGGTCGAACACAGCCGATCGGAGTTGTTACTCTCGAGCGAGAGCGGATTAGCGTGTCCTTAATGAGCCCCGCACCCTACCTCCAGATCCAATGAGGAGTTACACCGGAAGCCTGCCACTGCCATACTGGTGTCCATGAGAAATCGCCGCTCGCGAGCACTTTCGCACCCAGTGTAAATGGGGGCAAAACTGGGGGCATAATTAGTTTTTTTCAGGCTGAAAATACTCCGCTATAGCCCAGTCAAAATGTTTTTTAGGGATCCCGAGAGCTTATGATCCGAAGTCGAAACCATAAATGTATGTATTTAAATCAGTCGCTCTCGACACCCACACTCACTTCCAGGCTCACGTGTTGATGTACTTGACCGAGCAGAGACGCTGCCCAACGGAGAGACGGATATGGCGATCATGCGAATGAGACAAGCGCTGGGGCTCGAATCGTAGATTCCGATCGGCTTTCACGAGTCGCCTAGTGCTGCGGCTCGTGAAGTTCTCACCATGCCTGCCACCTCACACCAGTAACCAACAATGCACTTAGGCCGTGTCAGTGCCTTCTGCTGGCAGATCGCTCCGAAATGGCTCCTCCTGCATCATCCACTCCCAAGGCATGTTGCCCTGCTGCCGTCCATTCATGGAACACCAATCATCTAGGTTAGTGGGCAGCGAGATCATCCGGAACTCATTGGGCGCGAGCGTAACCTTGTAGACCGGGATGCCGATTTAGCTGCAGATGTTCAAGATCTCAAGCGCATGCGCATCCGAGATTTCAGCCCCAAGATGAACAGCCTTGAGGGGCGCTCGACGGTTGAAGCCTTTGACCTCTCTATCGCCATCTGGAATTACCCAGCGCCATTCACGCTCGTATTGCCAATCGACAGCCTTGCACAACGATGCAGCAATGCCAAAAAGCTCGTTGTAATCCTTGCGCAAACGGTGAGCTTTGAAGATATGAGTGATGTCGAACAGCTTTTCTGTGTAGGTGACCGGCCAGAGTGTGAGGGTTGGAAGCTCATTCCGATGAAGGCTTGTGAAGTCATACTCCATGGCAAAACCGGTGTGGTGAATCGCCCCGCATAACGGCGTAGACCCTCAGTTATAAATATCGATAGAACCCAGCACGACAGCGGCTACAAACATCACCAGGCAGGTACCGACGCACCAGAAAATGGAGGCTCGCTGGTTGTCGCCGTAGTCCACATCCAGGAGGCCGCACAGCAGATAAGTAGAGGCTACCAGTGGGCTGAGCAGGTGGACCGGCTGACCGATCAGGCTCGCAATCGCCATCTCCTGCGCTTCGATGCCGTAATGGCTGGCGGTCTCGGCCAGGATCGGCAGAATGCCGAAGTAGAAGGCGTCGTTGGTCAGGACATAGGTGAATGGCATGCTGATGAAGGCGGTAAACACCGACATGAAATGCCCGGCGGAATCCGGGATGACCATGATCAGGCTTTCGGAGATAGCTTTGACCATGCCGGTACCGGACATGATGCCGACAAAAATACCTGCCGCAAAAATCAGCGAGGTGACGGCCATGACGTTGTCGGCGTGCTTGCCAATCACCGCCTTCTGCGCCTTTAGCGTGGGAAAGTTGACCATCAGGCCCAGGGCAAAGGCGATGGTGAACAGCACCGGTAGTGGCATTAGGTTGAGCATCATCAGCGCGATCAGGGTGATGGTCAGCGCGGCGTTGAACAGAAAGCGCCAGTCACCCAGGCGAAACTCTGTGAACTGATCCATGAGTTCATCGTTGTCGAGCGTCAAGATCCCGAGGCGGCGTCGTTCTTTCAAGCCGAGCCAGAATGCACTGAAGATCACCCAGCCAAGCCCCGCAATCATGATTGGGATCATCTCGATAAACAGGTCGGTAATGTCGACGTGCATGGCACTGGCCGCGCGGGAGAACGGGCCGGCCCACGGCAGGATGTTCATCACACCAATGGTCAGGATCAGCACTGTCGCCATGACTTGCAGACTTATACCCGTACGGCGGTAGAGCGGGAGCATCGCTGCTGTGGTGATGATGTACATCGTTGCACCATCCCCGTCGAGGCCCACGCAAATGCCGAGGATCGCGGTGCCCACCACGATTTTCAGTGGGTCGCCCTTGACCAGCTTCAGGATCAACTTGATCAGCGGGTTGAACAGGCCTGCGTCCGTCATCATGCAGAAATACAGGATGGCGAAGGTGAGCATAATCCCCGTCGGGGCGAGCATTTTCATACCGTCGAGCATCATCGGGCCCAGGGCGGTGGAAAACCCGGCGAGGCAGCCGAATACGATGGGCACCAGCACCAGCGCAACCAGTGGTGACAGTCGCTTGCTCATGATCAGGTACATGAAGCAGGCGATCATTGTGTAGCTGAGGATCGTAAGCATGTGTCCCTCTTCTTATTGGTTTTGTTTGGGCAAAGAGCAGCCATTAGCGCGGTTCGAGGCGAATCGAATCCACGCGCCTTGGGCTTGCGTATCAGTAGTTACGTAGCGGCGTGCGAGAACATCGGCTTGCCAGGATGCTCCATGGCTATCCTGTGGATGTGGCCGGTTGAAGAGTCGGTCACGAACAGGTGCCGATTGCCTTCACCGCCAAACGCCAGGTTGGTCAAGGTCCGTCCTTCTGTGCAGGACCGCAGGCGATAGAGAGGCACCGCATGGCGATCGAAGACCCATACACAGCCATTGCCCGCATCGCAAACGAACAGATTGCCCTGGTCATCCAGTGCAATGCCGTCCGCGCCGCTCACCCCGCCCGCCATGGCCGTGAACACTCCGACCTTGGACGTCGTGCCGTCCGATTGAATGGGCAGGCGCCAGATCGAATTGCCCCGGGTCATGGCCACGAGCAATGCTTGCTCGTGCAGGTCCATGACCAGGCCATTGGGGCTCGGTCCGTTATCCAACAGACAATCCAGACGTTGGTTTTCCAGGTCATAGCGAAACACACGGCCACTGGGGTCCTGCATGCCGGTCTGGCCTTGGTCGGTGAAGTAGAGACGCCCTTCACGATCGAAAAACAGGTCATTGACGCCCTTGAAGCCCTCACTGCGACGGTGGGTAAGGAAAGGCTCAATACGCTTGCTGAGCGGGTCCAGCACCAGGATGCCGCGCTTGTAGTCGGCAATGAAAATTCTGCCATCACAATGAATTTTCAGGCCGTTGGGCCAGCCGTCGTACTCCACGACCAACTCCCACTCCCCCTGCGGTGAAATGCGAAAGATGCGGCCGTAGGGGATATCGGTCACGTAAAGATTGCCGGCCCGGTCGAAAGAAGGTCCTTCCAGAAAACTGGCAACCTTCTGGCCCGGTTTGTTGGCGCGAACCCAATCCGAGTCGCCGTTGCGCCAGAACTTTTCGGGCAGCCGGGTGAAGACTTCGGTGGTCCTCTCCTGAGGTGGGGGATACAGGCTCATGGCAGCACTCCGCGTATCAACTGGCATCGTGACAAGGAAGGCGAACCTAATTGCTTCAGGTAACACCCTGCCGTCCAGATGCACAGAAGTTCTTGTTTTTATATGTTCTACTAGATAGAACACCATTCCTTCTAACGGAATAACTTTCCAAGCATTTTGATCGCCTGTCAAGCGCGAGATTTCGCTGGGGCGTTGCGCGCGCAGAGCGAAGATTATTCCGCGGGATAACCAGAAGCTCTTTGAATGCGTGGGATGCAGGGGGTTGAGAGTGCATCGAGACAGCCGTTGACAGCAGGTATTTTTAAGGCTAACACTATAAATAGAACAATATTCTGCCTGACAGAACACACATAACAATACGTGCTTTTCCTAACCGCCGCATTGCGTGAATGTTCAACAGGCTGTCCCGCAGATGAGGAGAACCTACTGTGAAAGACGCCGCTGAAATCGACATCCTGGTAAGTGAAGTGGGGCCGCGTGATGGCCTGCAAAGCGTCAACGCCATCATGTCTACCGAACTCAAACTGGAATGGATAACGGCCCTGGCGACAGCAGGCCTACGCGAGATTGAAGTGGGTTCGTTTGTGCCTCCCAAGCTGCTGCCGCAAATGGCGGACTGTGCGCTCGTAGTGGCCCATGCGCTGACACTGCCGAACCTGCACGTGACCGCCCTGGTGCCTAATCTTCGTGGGGCTGAAGCGGCCTTTCATGCCGGTGTACACAAGATCACCCTGCCGATCTCTGTCAGTGAGCAGCACTCGATCTCCAACATCCGCAAGACTCACGCGCAGGTGTTCGAAGAGGTGAAGGCAGTGGTTGCGTTGCGCAACGAACGCTTCCCCGGTATCCAAATAGAAGCAGGCGTCTCCACGGCTTTTGGCTGCACGCTTCAAGGCGTGGTCACGGATGACGAGACCCTCGCCATTGCCATGAGAATGGCCGAACTCGGTGTAGATGAGGTCGGCCTGTCCGACACCGTCGGCTATGCCAACCCCACTCAAGTGCGCCGCCTATTCATCCGGCTACGCAACGAAATAGGCGCGCTCAGCGGCAGTGCGCACTTTCACAATACTCGCGGGCAGGGCCTGGCCAATGTCGTGGCGGCACTGGAAGCCGGTGTCACCACGTTCGATGGTTCCCAAGGCGGCATTGGCGGCTGCCCCTACGCACCAGGCGCCTCGGGAAATATCGTTACCGAAGACCTCGTTTACCTGCTCGAATCGATGGGCCTGCGCACCGGCGTTGACCTTGACCGCCTGGTTCATGCACGGGATTGGCTGGTTAAAGGGCTGCCAGGTGAACCGCTGTATGGCTTCATCCCGGATGCCGGCGTGGGCAAGAACTTCACCTATGCCAAGGAGCGCGTATGAGCCAGCCAGAAGAAAAACAGCTGCCACTGGCCGGGATCCGCGTGATCGAGTTCGTCCACATGGTGATGGGCCCAACCTGCGGCCTGCTGCTCGCCGACCTCGGTGCCGAGGTGATCAAGGTTGAGCCCGTGCCAGAGGGCGACAACACCCGTCGCCTGATGGGCTCCGGCGCGGGCTACTGGATGACCTACAACCGCAACAAGAAGAGTTTTGCGGTGGATATCAAATCCGACGAAGGCAAGCAAGCGGTGCGAAAACTCATCTCCACCGCCGATGTGGTCACCGAGAACTTCCGCCCCGGAGCCATGGAAAAACTGGAACTGGGCTATGAACAGGTCAAAACCATCAAGCCGGACATCATCTACAGCTCGATGAAAGGTTTCTTGCCGGGCCCCTACGAAAACCGCACCGCACTCGACGAAGTCGTGCAGATGATGACCGGATTGGCCTACATGACGGGCCCTGTCGGGCGCCCACTACGTGCCGGTGCGTCGGTCAACGATGTAATGGGCGGCATGTTCAGCGCCGTCTCCATCCTGGCGGCCCTGCTGCAGCGCAAGGAAACCGGGCGCGGTCAATTCGTCCAGACTGGACTCTTCGAGAACTCGGCGTTCCTTGTGGCCCAGCACATGATGCAGAAAGTGGTCACGGGCGCCTCTGCCGCCCCCATGCCCAGCCGCATTTCTGCCTGGGCGATCTATGACGTGTTCGATACGGATCAAGAAAACGAACAGGTCTTTATCGGCGTGGTGAGTGATAGCCAATGGCAGGCGTTCTGCACCGTCTTCGACTTCCAGGAACTGGGCAACGACCCGGCTCTGGCGCGCAACAACCAGCGTGTGATTGCTCGCGAGCAGATTATGCCATTGGTACGTGAACGCGTTGGCAGCATGAGCAAGCAGGCGGTGATGAAGCTGTGTGAACAGGCCGGCCTGCCCTTCTCCCCGATTCAACGCCCGGACGACCTGTTCGACGATCACCACCTCAACGAATCCGGTGGCATGACAGAACTGGCTCTGCCCAACGGCGAGACCGTGAAAGTGCCGATGCTCCCTTTCGAGATGGACGGCCAGCGTTTTGGCGCACGCCTGAATGCTCCGCAAATGGGTAGCCACTCTCGGGAACTGTTGGAACAACTCGGTTATACCGCCGAGGCGATCGACGCCCTTGAGGCCACAGGCACGATCAAGAGCGCCTGACCGGCGCCACGACAGGCCAGCCTGGGCCCGTTGCGGCTGCCAATAAATCTGAACGCGCCGAGGGAGGCTCGGCGTGAACCGCAGAACGGAGTGCCGGAACCGCACGAAATTCTGCTAGAACCGTCGGCTTATCCCGCCACGGTATCCATAACAACAATACCGAGGATACAGTCATGGCTAACGTCACGACCACGGCTTCCCACTTGCCCCAGTCCCAGCCTGAAGTGCATTCCGGACTTCAACGCCGAGCGATGAAAAAAGCCGCCTGGCGCCTGATTCCACTGCTTGCACTGGCCTATTTCTTCAACTATCTGGACCGCACCAGTGTTGGTTATGCCGCGCTGCAGATGACTGATCAGCTCGGCCTTACTGCGGCCCAGTTCGGACTGGGCGCCGGCATTATGTTCGTCGGCTACTGCCTCTGCGAAGTGCCCAGCAACCTGGCAATGTACCGTTTCGGGGCCCGGGTGTGGATGGCACGCATCATGATCAGTTGGGGCCTGGCCGCAGCGGCCACAGCCTGGGTTATCGGCCCTTATAGTTTCTATGCCGTGCGCTTCATCCTGGGTGTGGCGGAAGCGGGCTTCTTCCCTGGCGTGATTTTCTTCCTGACGCTGTGGTTCCCCGCGCAATACCGTACACGGGTATTGGCTTGGTTCACCGTGGCTACCCCTATTTCCTTTCTGGTCGGCGGCCCGCTGTCGATCTGGTTGCTACAGATGCACGGCATCTGGGGCTTGGCCGGCTGGCAATGGATGTTCCTGATCGAGGGCATTCCGGCGTGTGTGCTGGGGTTGATCACATTGAAGGTCCTGGCAAACCGCCCCAGCGAAGCCAAATGGCTGACGCAGGAAGAACGTGATGCCCTGAACGACATGCTGGAAAAGGAAGCCTGCAAGAACCAGAAACGCCATGACTTCAGTGTTGTACTCAAAGATCCACGCGTGTGGATCCTCAGCTCGATCACCTTCAGCTTCACCATCGGCACGTACGGCATTGGCATCTGGCTTCCACAGATGCTCAAGGCGCATGGCGTGGAAATCAGCATGATCGGCTGGGTCGCGGCCATTCCCTACTTTTTCTCCACACTAGGCCTGCTGTTCTGGGCCAAGTATGTCGACCGCACAGGCAGAGGCATCCTCAACCTGGTGATTGCGCTAGTGCTGGCGGGCCTGGCGTTGATGTTCGCACTGAACATGAACGCACTGGTCCCGGCGCTGATAGGCATCACCCTGGCCCTGGTCGGGACGATTTCCGCGAAAACCATCTTCTATACCTTGCCGGCCAAGTTCCTTTCAGGCCGGGCCGCCGCGGGAGGGATTGCGCTGATCAATACCTTTGGCGCGTTCGGAGGCTTTGTCGGCCCCTACCTGATGGGCTATCTGAAAGACGCCACGCAGTCGTTCACCGCTGGCCTGATGGTCATGGGGTGCGTACTGTTCTTTGCCGCGCTGATGGCCCTGTCGCTGCGTTTCTTCATGCGTGACGCTTGAGCAGCGAATGCTCAGGGCCAGAATCATGTGCTGCCAGACAGACTAGTCGGCGAGTAGGCGCTGCGGGTAAGGTATCGTCAAATTGCTCACCAGTCGCAGGGGTGAGCCTACTCACGATGATGGATTTGCAGCCCAATCACTGGCCTAAACGACCATGAACAGTAACGAAAAACCTGAGAAAGATCCCGCTGACGGCGGCGTTGCCGCGGTGGACCGCGCCTTTGCGATACTAGGCGCCTTCGACACGCAGTGCAGCGTGTTACCACTGGCGGAATTGGCGCGCCGCACCGGCCTCTACAAAAGTACCATCCTGCGCTTAATGATCTCCCTGGAAAGAGCCGGTTACATTCGTCGATTGCCGGACGGACAATTCGCTATCGGCCACGAACCCCTTCGGCTGGCACCGCTTTACCAAAGTTCATTTCGCCTGCACGACATCATCTACCCAATACTCGAAACGCTCTCGCAAGAGAGCGGGGAAACTTCCTCGTTCTACGTCATCGAAAACGACAGTCGGGTGGTGCTTTTCCGCGTCGAACCCAAGCGTTCCGTGCGGGTTTCCATTCACGAGGGTGATCGTTTTCCACTTAACGCAGGGGCTTCGGGAAAGATTCTGCGGACTTTCGGCCCGTCTGTTGCTGATGCACTCACCAATGTTCGCGAGCAACTCTGGGCAAGTTCTTTTGGCGAACGCGATCCCGATACCGCAGCGGTGTCGGTACCTGTGTTCGGCATGAAAAACGAACTCAAAGGCGCCCTGACCCTTTCGGGCCCCTCCGAGCGGTTCAACGAGGACGCCATTATGAGTGCGCGCAAGATGCTGTTGAAACTGGCAGCCCAGGCCACCGGTGCGCTGGGGGGGGACGCTCGGGAGTTACAGCAGGCCATTGCAAAGATCGAGAGGTGAACCGTTCCACCGAGGCTGGCGCGACCATTGACCATTCAGCGTATCCAGCACCCTCCACAGGCCCGCCCGAGCCGCAGGTTAGGTGCTGCTATCTGCACCGGCAGCTGGGCCGCCGGGTGCTCACCCGGTCTTAATCGCCGCCGGGTGTCACCCGCTCTGCTGTGACTACCGTGATCGCTCATGTACGGCGCATGAATGCAGGCAAAATTGGGGGCATATTAAGATTTTTTCAAACTGAAACTACCGAGCTAGAGCCTTTTCGGAATGTTCTTCGGAGATCCAGATAGCCTTTGAGTGCCGGAAAGCGGCAGTGCATCCCAGCTTCGCACCGTCCATTACAAGTCAAAAAACAAACACCGATCGCCTCCAACTCTCAAAGCCAGAAACGATCACCCCTCATCAAACAGAAAACGATTTACGCCCGCAACCCCATCTCCGCCACCAAGGCTCTCTTGTCGAATCAGGTTGCACCTGAGCCAGTTCGGGCAGATCCCGCAACTTCACCCATAACAAGTTTGAAGGTGGAGCGTTCGTCTAGCTGTTTGCCCATCAAACGAGCCAGATCCGATAAAGGAAACCAGGCCTGAGCGTCCAGCATCACGGCGCGCAGCATACGATGGTGACGAATGAAGACGATGGGCTCAAAGTGGTCGGTACAGGGAGGTGACGGGTATGGAAGGTCCATTGTGTGAAAGCTCCTTGTGAGAAAAAGAGCTGCCGGAGACGTCGTCAAACGAATGGGGTGGAAGCTGTGCCAAGGTTGACGAACCGGCCTTCACTCGCGCACACCGGCAGACCCGAAGGTCTCCGACGCACAGCCGCCATAAGGCATGCCTCCTGTATGAATGCAGGAGGCAGCATGGAGCGCAATTGCGAGTGCAGGGTTCAGGTCGTCAAACCTGGTCGCTGATTTGGCAGCGACGCAGCACACTAGACATCTGAACAGTCACTCGCAAGGGGGCGGGATTTTCTAGGAAATTTCATTCAAGGGAAAGGGAATATGCGCAGGTCCAGACGCCTTTGGGACTGCCTGGAGCAGTAAAAAACATCAGCCCCACTACCAGACCACCCAAAACTCAACCCGGAATTTCCGCCCCCGAAGAAATAATCTTCTCCTCCCGCAGCACTTCCCAGAACTGCCCGGGAATCCTGACATTCATCGACTGCGCATTCGCCGTGACCTGCCCTGGCACGCGAGCGCCCGGAATAATCGCCGAAACTATCTTTGGCGCCGCCGCGAACTGCAAGGCGGCCGTGCGCATGTCGATGCCAAACCGGTCGCAGATTGCGAATAACCGGGCTCGTTTCTCCGCGACTCCAGCAGGCAGTTTGGTACTGAAGTTATAACGATTTCGGCCACCCAGAAATCCGTCATTCAGCGGAGTACCAACAACTACCGATATTCCTTTGCTGGCCAGCGCCGGGAAGGTTTTTTCGACGGCGTATTGGTGATCGATAATCGAATACTGACAGGCCAACAACATGATATCCGGGACCGGAACATTTGTTTCGGCAGAAAGTATTGCCGCGTCGGGGGCATTGATGCCGAAACCCCAGGCATCGATCAGGCCTTCTTCGCGCATTTTCGTCAGTTCTGCCATCGCTCCCTTGGCAGCAATATCAAAGTTGCTGCGCCATGAACCAGGCAGCTCGGTATTATCCGGCCCCAGGTCATGGATATAGACGATATCTATCTTGGCCAGACCCAGGCGTTGCAGACTGTCTTCAACAGAGCGACGTGCTCCCGCAGCGGTGAAATCATATTCATAGCGAAATGGCAGTGGCTCGGTCCATAAGGAGTCATCGACTTTCGCACCCGGACTGGCCTTGAAGACTCGTCCGACTTTTGTCGATACCAGATATTCATTACGCGGTTTACTTCTCAGGAACTGGCCCAGTCTATGTTCGCTGAGTCCATAACCATAAAACGGCGAAGTGTCGAAATACCGCACTCCAGCTTCCCACGCCTGATTCAATACGGCGTAGGCCTGTGCATCGTCAACAGGTGCAAATATGTTGCCTATCTGGGTTCCGCCCATGCCAAAACGAAATGGCGTGCTGTAGCGCATACCTTCGCGTTTGGCGTTAAGTGGTAATTGCGTGCCTTGTATGGGGCCACGAGTGGGTAATACCGAGCCCCGTTCCGATGGAGAAAATTGAGCAGCGCCTGACAGTGATTTGACCTCAGCGGCTGAAGCCATGCCTGGTAGTACGGCAAGCGCGACAGTGCCGCCCGCAAGCTGCATGAAGTCCCGACGGTGCATAGTGAATATCTCCGAAAAGAGTGAGGCTACTCCCGCCATCCGTGGCCTGTAGAAAGGCGTGATCAATGCAGCACTGCCGCCGATACGTGTCGAGATACTACCTGTTGATCAGCGCTTTAAAAGTACTTACAAAAAGGTAAGCAAAATGATTGGCAAACTTAATCAGCGGACTTTTGTAAGCATGTATTTCGACAGCCATACTGCTTTCAATAAAAAACGGACGCGCCAATACTCTGCTGAATATTCCTTGCGCCGAAAATCAATAACAAATGCGTGGAGCTACTCACCAAACCGGTGAGCAGCCCACGGTCAACAAGTGCAGTACAGCGAACCTAAACCAGCTCGGCCAAGGATGCGGCGTTGAATCCGTTCAGGTTTGCATAGTCGTCCTTCTCCACTCGGGTTACCCATTCAGGGTCACTGAGCAGGGCACGACCGACAGCGATCAGGTCGAACTCGTCGCGCTCCATGCGCTCGATGAGACGATCCAGGCTTGCCGGGGCCGATCCCTTGCCGGCGTAGGCGTTGGTGACATCGTTATCCAGGCCAACCGAACCGACGCTGATGGTCGCGGCACCTGTCACTTTCTTGGCCCAGCCCGCACAGTTGAGGCCGTTCTCGCCATCGATCTCGGGGAATTCGGGCTCCCAGAAGCGCCGCTGCGAGCAATGCAGGACGTCGACGCCAGCCTCGACCAACGGCAACAGCCATTCCTCCATCATTGCAGGCGTTTCAGCGACGCGGGCTCCGAAGTCTTGTTGCTTCCACTGGCTGACGCGCATGAGGATGGGAAACTCGGGGCCGACTGCATGACGTACGGCAGCAACGATTTCACTGGCAAAGCGCGAGCGTTCCTTGATGGTCGGACCGCCGTAGCGATCGGTACGCTGATTGGTGCCCGCCCAGAAGAACTGATCGATAAGGTATCCATGAGCGCCATGGATCTCGACCGTGTCGAAACCCAGTCGCTGGGCATCCGCAGCTGCCTTGGCGAACGCTGCGATGGTGTCGGCGATATCTTCTTCGCTCATCGCTACGCCACGCGGATCGCCCGGTGAATCAAGACCCGAAGGGCTTTCTACTGGCGCGTCGGGCTCCCAGCCATTGATGTAGCGCGCAGCACCGGTGTGCCAGATTTGCGGAGCCATTCGGCCGCCGGCGTGGTGCACCGCATCGAGCACATTCTTCCATCCGGCCAGGGCCGCGTCGCCATGGAAAAACGGAATTCCCGAATCGTTGCGTGATGCAGGACGATCAATCACGGTGCCTTCCGAGAGGATCAAGCCGACCTGCCCCTGCGCACGCCGCTGGTAGTAGGCAGCACTTGCGTCGCCAGGTATGCCTTCGGGTGCGAAGAGCCGCGTCATCGGCGCCATGACAATACGGTTTTTCAATTCGAGCGAGCGGATGGAAAAAGGCCGGAACAGGACACTGGTATCAACGTTTGACATGAATATGGACTTCATTGCGTGTGGAGGGCATATAAGTATATTTTGTAAACTAGATGTCAATTAGGCACCTGAAGTCGCCCAGGTATCCCGGAGGAAACCCCCAGTGCTCGATATACAACCGCAATGCTTCTCCTCGGAGTGCCCTAGCCGGGCACTGTTCGATCAAATTGCAGACAAGTGGTCGATGATGGTTCTGGCAGCGCTGGATGACGGGCCGCAGCGCTTCAACATGCTCAAACGCCGCCTGGAAGGCGTGACTCAAAAGTCGCTGACCCAGTGCCTGCGACGGCTTGAACGCAATGGGCTGGTTGCACGGCATGTCATCTCGTCTTCGCCCGTGGCGGTGCAGTACGAAGTCACGCAGCTAGGCCGCACCTTGCAGCACCCTCTGCGTGCGCTGCACGAATGGACGCTCGCGAAACTGCCCGAAGTAGAGACTGCCCGGCAGCAGTTCGATGGGGCGCCGGATGCAGCATGAAGCAGCGGATTGATGAGGTGAGACGTCACTCTTATCATTCCCGATGATAATAACCTTCGGTTTATTCGATTCGTTAATACTCACCCCGCGCAACAGAATCCGCCCATCTCACACTACCGGCGGATTTTTCATGTCTCAGTCTCTCTCTCATTTGCGCTATCCCCTCACAGCCCTGGCTTTGATTGTGATCAGCGCCTGCGGACGTGCGCCTGAGGCCACAATGGCTCCAGCAGCCGCCAAAGTCAGCGTCGCCAAGGTGCTGGAGCAACCGATCAATGAATGGGACGAGTTCACCGGGCGTCTCGAAGCGCCGGAAACCGTCGAGGTTCGGCCACGGGTTTCCGGGCAGATCGATCAGGTAGCGTTCACCGACGGTTCGCTGGTGAAAAAAGGCGATCTGCTGTTCCAGATCGACCCGCGCCCTTTCCAGGCCGAGGTTCGCCGTCTTGAAGCCCAGTTGCAGCAGGCTCGTGCGGTAGCCAATCGCAGTACCAACGAAGCCGAGCGCGGTGAGCGTCTGCGCACCAACAATGCAATCTCGGCCGAACTGGCCGACTCGCGAACCACTTCGGCCCAGGAAGCCAAGGCAGGTGTCGCGGCGATTCAGGCGCAGCTGGATGTGGCAAAACTCAACCTGAGCTTCACCCGGGTCACGGCACCTATCAACGGTCGTGTCAGCCGGGCGGAAATCACTGCCGGCAACATCGTGACCGCCGATGTCACGCCCCTGACCAGCCTGGTTTCCACCGACAAGGTCTACGCCTACTTCGACGCCGACGAGCGCGTGTTCCTCAAGTACACCGAACTGGCACGCAAGGGTCAGCGCGGCCAGACCACTCCGGTGTATCTGGGCCTGTCCAACGAAGCTGGCAACCCGCATCTGGGCCAGATGAACTTCGTCGACAACCAGGTCAACCCGCGGACCGGCACCATCCGTGGCCGTGCCGTGTTCGATAACAGCGATGGCAGCTTCACTCCCGGCCTGTATGCCCGCCTCAAGCTGGTCGGCAGCGGCACCTATTCGGCGATGCTGATCAACGACGAAGCCGTGGGCACCGATCTGGGCAAGAAGTTCGTACTGGTGATGGACAAGGACAACAAGCCGACCTATCGCTTCGTCGAGCTGGGTCCCAAGGTTGAAGGCCTGCGCATCGTCCGCAACGGCCTTGGCAAGGACGACACCATTGTCGTCAAAGGCCTGCAACGGGTTCGTCCCGGCCAACCGGTAGATCCGGAAATGACCCCCATGGCTTCCAGCGAAACGCTGGCCGCACTGCTCAAACAACGCCAGGCCCTCGAAGCCAGCAACCTGCCACAAGTGGCGCCCAAGGCGGCCGTCAAAATCGCCAGCGCAACTGCGCCTCGCGGCTAAGGTACTTGTCCGATGAACTTCTCCAAATTCTTTATCTCGCGACCGATCTTCGCGGCAGTATTGTCGTTGTTGATCCTGATCGCAGGCGCCATCTCGCTGTTCCAGTTGCCGATCAGCGAATACCCGGAAGTGGTGCCGCCCACGGTCGTGGTGCGTGCCAGCTTCCCCGGCGCCAACCCCAAGGTGATCGGCGAAACCGTGGCTTCGCCACTGGAACAGGCCATCACCGGCGTCGAGAACATGCTGTACATGTCCTCGCAATCCACGGCTGACGGCAAGCTGACCCTGACCATCACCTTCGCGCTGGGTACCGACCTGGATAACGCGCAAGTGCAGGTGCAGAACCGCGTGACCCGCACCGAGCCCAAGCTGCCCGAGGAAGTGACGCGTATCGGGATCACCGTGGACAAGGCGTCTCCCGACCTGACCATGGTCGTGCACTTGACCTCGCCGGATAACCGTTACGACATGCTGTATCTGTCCAACTACGCGGTGCTCAACATCAAGGATGAGCTGGCGCGCCTGGGCGGTGTCGGTGATGTGCAACTGTTCGGCATGGGCGACTACTCGCTGCGGGTCTGGCTGGACCCGAACAAGACCGCTTCGCGCAATCTGACTGCAACGGATGTGGTCAACGCCATTCGTGAACAGAACCGTCAGGTGGCAGCCGGTCAACTGGGTGCTCCGCCCTCCCCGAGCGCAACCAGCTTCCAGATGTCGATCAACACTCAGGGCCGCCTGGTCACTGAAGAAGAGTTCGAGAACGTGGTGGTTCGCGCCGGCGCCGATGGTGAGATCACTCGCCTGAAAGATGTCGCCCGTGTGGAACTGGGTTCCAACCAGTACGCACTGCGCTCGCTGCTCAACAACAAACCTGCTGTCGCCCTGCCGATCTTCCAGCGTCCAGGCTCGAACGCCATCGATATCTCGAATGACGTGCGCAGCAAGATGGCCGAGCTGAAAAAGGGTTTCCCGGAAGGCATGGACTACAGCATCGTCTATGACCCGACCATTTTCGTACGCGGCTCCATCGAGGCGGTGATCCACACGCTGTTCGAGGCACTGATCCTGGTTGTGCTGGTGGTGATCCTGTTCCTGCAGACCTGGCGTGCTTCGATTATCCCGCTGGTCGCCGTACCGGTGTCGCTGATCGGTACCTTCGCGGTCATGCACATGTTCGGCTTCTCCCTGAACGCCCTCTCGCTGTTCGGACTGGTACTGGCCATCGGCATCGTGGTGGACGACGCCATCGTCGTTGTGGAGAACGTCGAGCGGAACATCGAACTTGGGCTATCTCCGGTTGACGCTACCCACAAGGCCATGGGCGAAGTGACAGGTCCGATCATCGCGACGGCGCTGGTGCTGTGTGCGGTGTTCGTACCGGCGGCATTCATTTCCGGGCTTACGGGGCAGTTCTATAAACAGTTCGCCCTGACCATCGCCATCTCGACTGTGATCTCGGCGTTCAACTCCCTGACCCTGTCGCCAGCGCTGGCCGCCGTTCTGCTCAAGGCCCATGGCGCGCCCAAGGACAGGTTCTCGCGTTTCCTGGACAAGATACTCGGTGGCTGGCTGTTCCGTCCGTTCAACCGCTTCTTCGAGAAAGCCAGTCATGGCTATGTCGGCACCGTGGCGCGCGTCATCCGCAGCAGCGGTATCGCCCTGCTGGTCTATGCAGGCCTGATGGTCCTGACCTGGATGGGCTTCTCCAGCACGCCGACCGGTTTCGTACCGAGCCAGGACAAGCAGTATCTGGTGGCCTTCGCGCAACTACCGGACGCGGCCAGCCTCGATCGCACCGAGGAAGTCATCAAGCGCATGTCGGATCTGGCCCTGCAGCAGCCTGGCGTGGAAAACGCCATCGCCTTCCCCGGCCTGTCGATCAACGGCTTCACCAACAGCCCCAACAACGGTGTGGTGTTCGTCGCCCTCAAAGACTTTGACCAGCGCAAGGACCCGAGCCAGTCGGCCAATGCCATCGCCGGTGCGTTGAATGGCAAGTTCGCTTCGATCCAGGAAGCCTACATGGCGATTTTCCCGCCACCGCCAGTACAAGGGCTGGGCACCATTGGCGGTTTCCGCCTGCAGATCGAGGACCGTGGCAACCTGGGTTATGACGAGCTGTACAAGGAAACCCAGAACATCATCAACAAGAGCCGCAGCGTGCCGGAACTCGCCGGCCTGTTCACCAGCTATACCGTGAACGTGCCGCAGGTCGATGCCGCCATCGACCGTGAGAAAGCCAAGACCCACGGCGTTGCGATCAGCGACATCTTCGACACCCTGCAGGTTTATCTGGGTTCGTTGTATGCCAACGACTTCAACCGCTTCGGGCGCACCTATCAGGTCAACGTCCAGGCTGAACAACAGTTCCGCCAGGACTCCGACCAGATCGGCCAGCTCAAGGTCCGCAACAACCTCGGTGAAATGATCCCGCTGGCGACCTTCGTCAAGATCAGCGATACCGCAGGTCCCGACCGCGTGATGCACTACAACGGCTTCATCACCGCCGAGATCAACGGTGCGGCTGCGCCCGGCTACAGCTCCGGACAGGCAGAGGCTGCCATCGAAAAACTGCTCAAGGAGGAACTGCCAAACGGCATGGTCTACGAATGGACCGACCTGACCTACCAGCAGATTCTGTCGGGTAACACGGCGCTGTTTGTCTTCCCGCTCTGCGTGTTGCTGGCGTTCCTGGTACTGGCGGCGCAGTACGAAAGCTGGAGCCTGCCATTGGCGGTGATCCTGATCGTACCGATGACCCTGCTGTCGGCCATCGCCGGGGTGATAATTGCCGGTAGCGACAACAACATCTTTACCCAGATCGGCCTGATCGTACTGGTAGGACTGGCGTGCAAGAACGCGATTCTGATCGTCGAATTCGCCAAGGATAAACAGGAAGAAGGCATGAGCCCGCTGGATGCCGTACTGGAAGCCTGCCGCCTGCGTCTGCGTCCGATCCTGATGACCTCGTTCGCCTTCATCATGGGTGTCGTGCCACTGGTGATCTCCAGCGGTGCGGGTGCCGAGATGCGGCATGCCATGGGCGTGGCGGTGTTCTCCGGGATGCTCGGGGTGACCTTCTTCGGCCTGCTGCTGACGCCGGTGTTCTATGTGCTGATCCGTAACTTCGTCGCCCGCCAGGAAGCCCGCAAGGCCGCCAGGGCACAGAAACTGAATACCTTGTCTGCGGAGATGCATTGATGAGCGCGCTGAAACTCTTCGCACCGAGCCTGTTGGTCCTGGCGCTGGCGGCCTGTGCCGTCGGCCCGGACTACAAGGCACCTGACACGGCGCCGGCAAAAGTCGCTTCGGCAGCCCAGGGCAATCTTGACCGCAGCAAGGTCGATACCCTGTGGTGGCAGCAGTTCGATGATCCGACCCTCAACACACTGGTCACCCGTTCCCTGGAGGGCAACCGCGATCTGCGTGTGGCGTTTGCCCGCCTGAAGTCGGCGCGGGCGATTCGCGATGACGTCAGCAATGATGCCATGCCGGTGATCACCAGCCGGGTCAGCAGCGACATCGGCAAAGGTCAGCAACCGGGCACGACAGAGCGCCGGGTCAATAGCGAACGCTATGACCTGGGCCTGGACATGGCCTGGGAACTGGATCTGTTCGGGCGCATTCAACGCCAGCTGGAAGCCAGCGAAGCGGATCAGGAAGTCGCCGAAGCCAACCTGTATCAACTGCAGGTGACCCTGATCGCCGAAGTGGTCGACGCTTATGGCCAGTTGCGTGGTGCGCAACTGCGCGAAGCGATTGCCCGCGACAACCTTAAAAACCAGCAGGACTCTCGCGGCGTGACCACTCAGTTGCGCGATGCCGGGGTCGGTAACGAACTGGATGTGGTGCGTGCCGATGCCCGTGTGGCAGCAGTCGAAGCCAGTGTGCCGCAGTTGCAGGCCGAACAGGTTCGTCAGCGCAATCGCATTGCCACCTTGCTCGGTGAACGTCCCGAAAGCCTCAGCGTGGATTTGAGCCCGACAAAACTGCCGGCGATTGCCAAGGCCCTGCCGATTGGCGATCCAACCCAGGTCTTGCGCCAGCGCCCCGACATCCGCGCTGCCGAGCGGCAACTGGCGGCGTCCACTGCGCGAATCGGCGTGGCGACTGCCGACCTGTTTCCACGGGTCAGCCTGAGCGGCTTCCTCGGCTTTACTGCCGGGCGCGGCTCGCAGATCGGCTCTTCGGCCGCCAGAGCCTGGTCGTTGGGCCCGAACATCACCTGGGCAGCTTTCGATCTGGGCAGTGTCCGGGCGCAGATCCGCAGCGCCGATGCTGATGCAGAAGGCGCGCTGGCCACCTATGAACAGCAAGTGCTGCTGGCGCTCGAAGAATCGGAAAATGCTTTCAGCGACTACGACAAACGCCAGCAACGTCTGTTGGCGCTGATTCGCCAGAGTGAATCGAGTCGCGCAGCCGCAAGGCTGGCATCTGTGCAGTATCGCGAAGGTACGGCAGATTTTCTGGTCCTGCTGGATGCCGAGCGGGAGCGTCTGGCAGCCGAAGACTCTCAGGCCCAGGCAGAAATCGAGATGTATCGCGGTATCGTGGCTATCTACAAGGCCCTGGGTGGCGGCTGGCAACCGCAGGCCTGATGCACTGAGCACCTGAGCTGTCGGCCCCGCGTTCCATGAGCGCGGGGCTTTTTTTCGTCTCTGGTTTGCGGACCCTGTACGATTGAGGTTTGACAGCAGCCAGTCACTGTCCGAAGCTGCAAGCCGTCAGGAATTGGAACTCGATATGCCCAGATTGCCTATACAGGGCTCATCGCCTCACGCCACTACTCGACTTCGCAGGCTGATCGGCATTGCGACGGCCCTGGTGCTGATAACCTCGTTAGTAATTGCCTGGTCCTGGCGCAGCGACCCGGCGCAACCGGCAGCGAAACTCAATCACACATACGCCCAGGCAATGCAGCAAGCCCATGACGGCAAGCCGGGCGCTGCACGCATGCTCTATCAGCAACTGGCGCGCAACGATCTTTCACCTGCGCACCGTATCGCGCTGCTGGCCGAACTGAGCAATTACCCAAGCCCTCAGGCCCTCAAACTGCTCAATGCCAGCCTCAAGGACTCATCGCCAGAAGTACGTCAGGCGGCCATCGAAGCCAGTGTAAAAATGATTCCGGACGGACAGCGCAGCCTGTTGCTCGGCCCGTTGCTGGAAGACGGCGAACAATCGGTCAGGTTCAGCGCCACCCGTGCGTTGCTGGGATTATCCCCGGATGACCTGGGGTTGTACTTTGCGGTGCTGCAACAAGCTGCCGAGGCCTATCAGGAAGCGCTGAAAAACCAGCCACAAACTGCACAGAACCAGCTGCAACTGGCCCGACTTTATTTACAGACCGGCGATCTGCAGCCTGCACTGGCTGCCTTGCAGCGGGCCATTGGCCTGGACCCGGAAAACGTCGAAGCCGCCTTGGCGCATATCGAACTGCTGGACAGGAAAGGCCAGGCCGATCAGGCCCGTAGCCTTTTCGCCAGGCTGCTGGAACGCAATCCGGAATCTGCCCTGCTGCAACACGCACTGGGCATCTGGCTGTTGCAACACGGGCAAAGCGAGTACGCGCTGCTCAGTCTGGCCAAGGCCGTGGAACTGGAACCGGGTAACAACGATTACCGCTATGACCTGGCCGTGGCCCTCCACGATCTGGATCAACTGGAGGCCGCACAGAGGCAGTTGGCGCAAATCCTTCAGAACCAGCCCGCCAATCGACGGGCGCGCGTGCTGTTGATCCAGTACTGGAAAGAAAATGGCCAATTACAGAATGTGCAGGTCTTGCTGGCCGAACTGGAACAGCAGAATCCGGACGATCCAGCGTTGCAGCAAGGGCTCTAGGCCAGGAAAAGCGTGGCCGATCGCGAGCATTTCGCCGCTGTTTTTAACGTAATCCTTGCAAGTTCCACAGTGCTTCACCCAACAGCTAATATCGGAAATAACTTACAAGGCGCTTCGACCGATAACACAACGAGTGATAAAACCGGCAATTGATGAAAAGCATTTCATTTATCATTTTCAACAAGACTGTTTTCTAACTCGTAAAAAACGTGCATTATTTACCGGCACCTGATTATAACTACCCATTACTCCCGACCGCATGACTGGAACGCTTAGTTTCATCATTGAAAACGCCGGGACCGGGTAGTGACCAAATGAGCGAGTCGGCCGAACGTTTTTGTCATATCGCTTTATCGGGCTATCAACAGCCACTACACCGTTGGAGTATTTTATTTGTCCAGACTTGCCGAGTTCCGAGCAGCAGAAAAAGCCCTTCAAGAACAGCTTGCACAGCTGGAATCCCTGAAGAATGACGCCGGGCTGAAAAGGGAAATTGAATTCGAGCAGAAGCTCCAGGACCTGATGGGTGGCTACGGCAAAAGCCTGCGCGACATCATTGCGATCCTCGACCCTGTCAGCTCCACTTCCCTGGTTGCCCCGGCTGGCCCGAAACGCCGCCGCGCCCGTGTCGTGAAGGTTTACCAGAACCCGCACACCGGCGAACTGATTGAAACCAAAGGCGGCAACCACCGCGGCCTGAAGGCCTGGAAAGAACAATACGGCGTTGAAACCGTCGACTCCTGGCTTCGTGCCTGATTGTTCTTTCTTGTTGAGCAAGCCCTGCATCTGCAGGGCTTTTTATTTGCAGCTAACGCCATCTTCCTAGCCCGGCGTGCACACTCATACAGATGAATACCTATAAGCATGCAGAATCCATATACCTGCCCCGAAATCCATCAAGCAACGCATATAACTACCGGCAGTGTTACGCCTTCACGTTAAAATAATGGCGTCAATAAATCCGCTCTTCCCCAACCCCTTTCATCTCTCCCTTGTTACAACTTGCAAAAAACGCTCAGAATACAGCCGCTCGCCAGCAACAGCCTCGACTGTAATTCCTCTTATTCTGTGAAACACATCACTCCCCACACTGCTTCTCTGTTTGCACGGCACACATGGGTTTCAAGGAAGAGTCTTCACTACTGTATTCAAATGTTCGGTTATCCGAACAAACCAACTTTTTTGACCAGAATCAATACAGGCTCAACGGAAGATCACAAATCTCGCTCAAGCGCTCGCCACCACATTTTGCCTGCAATAACTTCACGTTTTTTTCACACCCAATATTGGAAGATGAAGACCGCTAAAGGAATAGCGCCCCATGCCCGCTTCGGCGGGCTTCTTTTTGCCTGCTGAAAAGTCTTCTGGTCTACGGGGCCGAATCGAGCTTCAGGCTGTCGCGGATACGCAGGACCTCATCCTTGTTGGCTGCATAGCCATCGACCGATCCGGCATAGGACAGTGACCACGCCAGTTCCTTGCTGGCCGCCGCCACCAATGTCTGGGTCATCACATGCACACCGTTCTGGGTGACGGTGCAGGTAGTCTCCAGTGCAGGAACCACGCTGAGCTGCCCCTCGCGCACATGGGTACAGACACTCTGAAAGCCACTGCGCGCAAAATTGACCTGGACCGACTTGCGCATTTCCAGCAACACGGCCTGCACATTGACCTCATGGCCGGGCACCAGTTGCGATTGGGTCAGCTCCATCACCATGCTCGGATTACCGGCCTGATCGTTTTTCACCGCACGTTGTCTGACTTGCACGGAAGGTTGAGTGGCAGTGTCCGCTGCCGGAAGCGCTTCCACTTCCCAGCCCGCAGGCCAGACGATCATCGCATCAGCGGCATGCACACCAGCCCCCGATAACAGGCAAAGGCTTATGAACAGGGATCTGCATGGCGAGAAAGTCATGATGGGCGCTACTCAGTACAGTGAACTGGAAATTCTGGGCCCGTAGCCCGCCATGAGCAAGGGGGGCACAACACTTTTGGTCAGCGGGTTTGGCACCGACCGCCCTGCCCCGTATCATTCGGCAATATTTTTGAACACTCTGTTGGAGATAATCATGAGCTTGCAAGAACTCAACACTTTCCCTGGCGTGACCGCAGAACCCGAAGCGGCAACCCAACGCTTCGTGTTCAATCACACCATGCTGCGCGTCAAGGACATCACCGCCTCGCTGGACTTCTACACCCGCGTGCTGGGCTTCAGCCTGGTCGAAAAGCGTGATTTCCCGGAAGCAGAATTCAGCCTGTACTTTCTAGCCCTGGTGGACAAGTCAAAGATCCCCGCCGACGATCAGACTCGCCACGAATGGATGAAATCGATTCCGGGCATCCTGGAACTGACCCACAACCACGGCACGGAAAACGATCCGGCTTTCAGCTACCACAATGGCAACAGCGATCCACGTGGCTTTGGGCACATCTGCGTGTCCGTGCCGGACGTACATGAAGCCTGCGCACGCTTTGAAACGCTCGGCGTGGACTTCCAGAAACGCCTGGCCGACGGCCGCATGAATAACCTGGCCTTCATCAAGGACCCGGATGGCTACTGGGTGGAAATCATCCAGCCAACACCGCTGTAAAAAGCAGCCCCTGTAAGAGCCAATTCATTCGCGAAGAAGCCGTATAGTCACAGCATCTTCATCGCTGGGAATAATGTCTTCCCGGATAAATCCGGCCCCACACAGCCTGCACAGTCAAAAAAGCCCCATGATCGCTCATGGGGCTTTTGTGTATCTGCGGAGCCTGAATCAGGCCGGAGCAGAAGTACGGATCAGGTGATCGAAAGCACTCAGCGAAGCCTTGGCACCTTCACCCAGGGCAATGATGATCTGCTTGTAAGGAGCAATCGTCACGTCACCGGCAGCAAAGATACCCGGCACTGAAGTCTCGCCCCGCGAGTCGACCACGATCTCGCCACGTGGCGACAGCTCGATTGCGCCCTTGAGCCATTCGCTGTTAGGCAGCAGGCCGATCTGGACGAAGATACCTTCCAGCTCGATGGTCAGTTCCTCGCCACTCACACGGTCCTTGTAGCGCAGGCCGTTGACCTTCTGCTCGTCACCGGTGACTTCAGTAGTCAGGGCGCTGGTAATGACCGTAACGTTCGGCAGGCTGTGCAGCTTGCGCTGCAGGACCGCATCGGCGCGCAGTTGCACGTCGAATTCCAGCAGAGTCACGTGGGAGACGATACCTGCCAGGTCAATGGCTGCCTCGACACCCGAGTTACCGCCACCGATCACCGCTACGCGCTTGCCTTTGAAAAGCGGGCCATCGCAGTGCGGGCAGTAGGCAACACCCTTGTTGCGGTATTGCTGCTCGCCAGGGACATTCATCTCCCTCCAGCGGGCACCGGTCGCCAGGATTACAGTCTTGGCCTTGAGGCTAGCACCGCTGGCGAACTTCACTTCATGCAACTCGCCAGCCTTGCCCGGAATCAGCTTGTCGGCACGCTGCAGGTTCATGATGTCGACGTTGTATTGCTTGACGTGCTCTTCGAGCGCCACGGCCAGTTTCGGGCCTTCGGTGTGCTGTACCGAGATGAAGTTCTCGATCGCCATGGTGTCCAGCACCTGGCCACCGAAACGCTCTGCCGCGACACCGGTACGGATGCCTTTACGTGCGGCGTAGACCGCAGCCGCCGAACCGGCAGGACCACCACCCACCACCAGAACGTCAAAAGCGTCCTTGGCGTTGAGTTTTTCGGCCTGACGGGCGCTGGCGCCGGTATCGATCTTGGCAAGGATCTCTTCCAGGCCCATGCGGCCCTGGCCGAACAGCTCGCCGTTGAGGTAGATGCTCGGAACCGACATGATCTTGCGCTCGGTCACTTCATCCTGGAACAACGCACCGTCGATGGCGACGTGCTTGATGTTCGGGTTGAGCACCGCCATCAGGTTCAGGGCCTGCACAACGTCCGGGCAGTTCTGGCAGGACTGGGAGAAATACGTCTCGAAATGGAACTCGCCTTGCAGGGCGCGCACCTGTTCGATGGTTTCCGCGCTGACCTTGGGTGGGTAGCCGCCAGTTTGCAGCAACGCCAGGACCAGCGAGGTGAATTCGTGCCCCATCGGGATACCGGCGAAACGCAGGCTGATATCCTGACCCGGGCTGTTCAGCGAGAACGAAGGCTTGCGCGCATCGTTGCCGTTGTCTTGCAGGGTAATGTCTTTGGAAACACTGAGCACATCGTTGAGCAGGGCCAGCATTTCCTGGGATTTGGCGCCGTCATCAAGGGACGCAACGATCTCGATGGGGCGAGTAACCCGCTCCAGGTAGGATTTCAACTGGGCTTTAAGATTGGCGTCCAACATGTGGCGACTTCCTATTTTTACGAAGGTAGAAAAAACAACGCCCAGGCGATGACCGCCCGGGCGTTTTTTGGGGCGATGCGGTTTACTTGCTCAAGAGCTCAACGCCCCCAGCCGTTTCATACGACTTAGATCTTGCCAACCAGGTCCAGGGACGGAGCCAGGGTAGCTTCGCCTTCTTTCCACTTGGCCGGGCAGACTTCGCCTGGGTGAGCAGCGACGTACTGAGCGGCCTTGATCTTGCGCAGCAGCTCGGAAGCGTCACGGCCAACGCCGCCATCGTTCAGTTCAACGATTTTGATCTGGCCTTCAGGGTTGACCACGAAAGTACCGCGATCCGCCAGACCGGCTTCTTCGATCAGAACGTCGAAGTTGCGGGAGATTTGCAGAGTCGGGTCGCCGATCATGGTGTACTGGATTTTGCCGATTGCTGGCGAAGTGTTGTGCCATGCAGCGTGGGCAAAGTGGGTGTCGGTCGAAACGCTGTAGATTTCAACGCCCAGTTTCTGGAACTCAGCGTAGTTGTCAGCCAGGTCTTCCAGTTCGGTTGGGCAAACAAAGGTGAAGTCGGCCGGGTAGAAGAATACGACAGACCACTTACCTTTGAAGTCAGCTTCCGAAACGTCAACGAAAGCACCGTTCTTGAATGCGGTAGCTTTGAACGGCTTTACTTGGCTGTTGATAATAGGCATCGGTGAATCTCCTGATGGGTTGTGAGTTCGATGGAGTGAAGCTTACGCACGATTGATGATGAAGGCTCATTGGCAAACCTGATGCTTGTCATAAGTTTTCGCTATCGGCGCAGCTTATCAATAGAAGAAACCTTCAAGCTGTTCACGTCCTCAGTGGCACTGATGAACGGAACCGAATCAATGTAACGCATCGCCGACTTCATGTCCCTCCAGCCAACGTAGGCCATCAGTGACTTGAGGTCCCAACCGTTGCGCTGTGCCCAGGTGGCAAACCCCCGGCGCAACGAATGGCTGGTGTAGTGATCGGCAGCGACGCCGGCACGCTCGAAAGCCTGGCGCAGCAGCGGAATCAGGCTGTTGACATGCAAGCCCTCCTCGCCAAGGTTGCCCCAGCGATCAATCGAGCGAAATACCGGGCCACGCGCCAGGGCCGAACAGTTGATCCATTCGATATAGGCCTGGACGGGACACAGCCGTTGCAAGGCCGGGGTCTGGTAGGTCCTGCCGAGATTGTCCCGATCACCCTTGCTGCGCGACAGGTAAAGACTGATCCCCGAGTCGGCAATCGCCTTGATGTCCTCGACCTGCAGACGGCATAGCTCGTCGCTGCGAAAGCCACGCCAGAACCCCAGCAGGATCAGCGCCGCATCACGGCGACAGCGCAGCCATTGCGCCTGATCATGCCGCGCCAGGGCCTGGCTTGCCTCGGCTTCGAGCCAGGCAATCACCCGTTCCAGATCCTGCAACTGCAAGGGCTCGGCCTGTTTTTCCTGGGCCGGATGCAAGGCGCGTATGCCCTTGAGCACCTTGCGCACCATCGGTGCCTTGGTCGGGTCAGGAAATCCCTGGCTGTTATGCCATTGCGCCAGTGCCGACATGCGCAGCTTCAGGGTATTGACCGACAGGCTTGCGGCATAGGCCGCCAGATAACGGGCCACGCTTTCGCTGGTGGCCGGCAGAAACCCGCCCCAGGTCACCTCGAAATGCTCGATGGCCGCCCGATAGCTGCGCCGGGTGTTATCCCGGGTCGCAGCCTCGATGTAGCTATCAACGTCATTCATGGCCCTTCTCCCCCGTTGCGTACTGCGCAGCTCGCCCGAACAGCTTCGCCGGGCATATGACACGGGATAATACGCCAATATCACAGGTTAATTTATTGCGAATTTCGCGCTTTTTTGCAATTCACTATAGTATGTAATTACAGGATACATACCACAGTACGAAATCGTAGGAGAACGTATGGCTCGCGGCGGCATAAACAAGGCGCTGGTGAACAATGCTCGACTGGCACTGCTTGCCCGCGGCGAGCACCCGAGCATCGATGCAGTACGTGTCGAAATGGGTAATACCGGCTCGAAAACCACCATCCACCGCTATCTCAAAGAGCTGGATGACACCGACAGCGTGCCGCCCGCCATCAACGATGAGCTGACAGAACTGGTTGCGCGACTTGCCCAGCGCCTGCAGGAGCAGGCCCAGGAACGTGTTGACGTGGTCAAGGCCGAGCACGACATCCAGCGCCAGGCGCGCCAGCAGGAACTGAATGCAGCGCAGCAGCAAATCGATGAGCTACAGGAACAACTGAGCCAACAGCATCAGGCTTGTGAGCGGCAGACCAGCGCCCTGCTCCACAGCCAACAGGCACTGCAGGGCGAGCAGACGGAAAATGCCCGCCTGAACCAGGCCAACCGGGATCTGCAAACACGCCTGCAAGACAAGGATGAGCAGATTCGATCTCTGGAAGAAAAACATCAGCACGCCCGCGAAGCGCTGGAGCACTACCGCAACTCGATCATGGAGCAGCGCACTCGCGAGCAGCAGCGTCACGAAGAGCAGCTACAACAGGCCCGCATGGAACTGCGTCAGGCCCAGCAGAGCCTGATGACCCGTCAGGAAGAAATCACCCAGTTGAACCGCGACAATGAAAGGCTTCTGGCGGAAAGTCGCAACGTGAACAAAGAGCTGAACAACCAGCAGGATTTGCTGAGCAAAGCCAATCAGCAAGCCGCCAGCACCGGCGAGCAATACCAGCACTCCCAGACCCAGTGCGCACTGCTTGAAGAACGCTTGCGCACCGCCCAGGAAGAGAATGCCGTGTTCAAGCAGGAGCTGATCGATACCCGGCAGCAGAATCGCATGCTGGAATTGCTGCTGATCAAAAAGGAAGCCGCGCTGGACAATCTGCGCGAGCCTGCTGAAAAGCCGCAAGCGAAAAAAGTCTCAAGCCCGGTCAAGGCGCAGCCAGACAAATAAAAAGCCCAAGCCAATATGCAGGACCGTCATAAATAGCCACTACTCAATCAACATATAATTATTCTTAAATGTTATTTAAATAAGATTTTTTATGCATATAAGCTCACTCCACACCCGAACGTATCTCTCGAAAGCTGGAGCCTTGTATGCCAAAACCCGTGAAACGCCTGTCTCGCCTGGCAACCGCCATTGGCCTGGGTGCTGCACTGTTGTCCGGCTCACTGATACTGCCCGCTACTGCGCAGGCCGAAGGTGAAATACGGATCGCCGAACAGTTCGGCATCGTCTATCTGCTGCTCAATGTCGTTCGCGACCAGAACCTGATCGAGAAGCATGGCAAGCAGGACGGGCTGGAGATCAAGGTCGACTGGACCCAGCTATCCGGCGGCTCGGCCGTGAACGATGCCTTGCTGTCAGGCTCCATCGATATCGCGGGTGCCGGTGTCGGGCCACTGCTGACGATCTGGGATCGCACCAGGGACCGACAGAACGTCAAGGCCGTCGCCTCGCTGGGCAACTTCCCGTATTACCTGGTCAGCAACAACCCCAGGGTCAAGACCATCGCCGACTTCACTGAAAAGGATCGCATTGCAGTTCCTGCCGTCAGCGTTTCCGTGCAGTCGCGCTACCTGCAATATGCAGCGGCCAAACAATGGGGCGACAAGGAATATGCCCGCCTCGACAAATACACCGTCAGCCTGCCGCATCCGGATGCGGCCGCCAGCCTCATCGCGGGCGGCACCGAACTGACCGGGCACTTTTCCAACCCGCCCTTTCAGGAGCAGGAGCTGAAAAACCCCAACGTACACGTGGTGCTCAACACCTATGACCTGTTGGGACCCAACTCTCCGACCGCCCTGTTCGCCACCGAGAAATTCCGCAAGGAAAACCCCAAGACCTACAAGGCATTCATTGAAGCGCTGTCGGAAGCCGAGGATTTCATCCGCAAGGATATCGGTGCAGCGGCGGACACTTACATTCGTGTCAGCAAGGCCAAGATCGATCGAAACGAATTGCTCAAGATCATCGATACGCCTGAATTCCAGTTCACTATCACCCCGAAAAACACCTACCCGCTGGCCGAGTTCCTGTACCGCGTCGGCGCCATCAAGAACAAGCCGGAATCATGGAAGGACTATTTCTTTCAGGACGCCAAACCATTGCAAGGCAGTTGAGGTTCATGTGCGGGTGAAAGCCAATTCAGTCGCGCACAAAAGCAGCCCACAAAAAAACGCTCCCGCCAAAAGCGGGAGCGTTTTTTTAACCGTCATTACCAGTTATAGGTCGCCCGCGCGTAGTAAAACGCTCCGCTATACCCATAAGGTGAAAAGGTGCTGTAAGCCAGGTTGCCGCCACTGGAGGCAAACTCGTTCAGCTTCTCTGGATAAACATCGGTAACGTTGTCGCCACCCACCGTGAACACCCAGCTCTTGAGCTTGTAGTCCACTGCCAGATCCAGCAACCATGCGGCATCGAAAGTCTGGTCGTTGACCTTGTCGGCCTGATAACTGGTGAACTCGCCATAACGCACCAGATTCGAGTGCAGGGTCCAGTTGCCGATCGTGAAATCGTTGGCCAGGGTGAGCTTGTGCTGCGGCGTGCTATCACCCAGCAGACCGATGCGCTCGCGACGATCCACACGAACCAGATTGACGCCCAGCGGATCGAGCTGCGGCGGATTGGGTTTTACATCGGTGACCTTGGTGTGGTTGTAGTTGTAGCCCAGAGTGCTGTTCCAATCCACGCCGTTATCGAACTGATAGCGGTAGTTGGCGACCAGATCGATCCCGTCGGTGCTGGTATCGGTGGCATTGGTGAAGTAGCGGACGCTGGTGTAGTTGATATCGCCGACACCATTGGCCTGCAGATAGTTGATTGCCGTGTTGTTGAGCACCAGGTTGGAAGACAGCGAGATACGGTCCTTGATATCGATCCGGTAAACGTCCGCGGTCACGGTCAGGTTATCCAGCGGCTTGAGCACCAGCCCCAGGCTGTAGTTGCGGGATTTCTCGGCCTTGAGATCTTCCGCGCCCAGTAACTGCGCCACGCGGCTGTTGGCCGGGAACGTACCGGCTTCCTGGATGGTACTGCCGATCAACTGCGACGAGGTGTAGGTGAAGTTCTGCTGGGCCAGCGATGGCGCGCGGAACCCGGTGGAGATACTGCCGCGCAGGGCGACCTGCGGGGTGAAATCGTATCGCGCCGAGAACGAACCGCTGGTGTTGGAACCGAAGTCGCTGTAATCCTCACGCCGCACAGCCGCCGAAACGCCCAGCTTTTCAGTGATATTGGTTTCCAGATCCAGGTATTGCGCAACGTTATGCCGTGAATAGCTGCCCGCATCCGCCGCCCGGAAACCGCCCAGCCCGGAGCTGCCGGTCTGGAAGTAGGATTCAGCCTGCCCTGCCTCGATCTGATAACCCTGATGCAGATACTCGGCACCGAAAGCCACCGACACCGGATATGGCAACCATGCCGCGCTGAACTCGCGTGACAGATCCAGGCTGAGCTGTTTCTGGTCGTTGGTCAGCGTACCGTTGTAGAACGAACGTGGCGTGTTCAGGCCCAGCGAGGTGTTGATGGTCCTGGTGCGCAGCTCGTAAGAGTTCTTGCCGTAGTTGGCCGACAGATCGTAATGCCAGTTGTTGGCCAGTTCGCCACGCAGGCCGGCGACCAGCGAAGTGTCCTCCAGCGTACCGCGAATCAGCGGCAGATAGCCGTTGGGAAAAATCGCCGGATTGTTGTTCGAGGCATTACTGGCCCGATAGAACGCCGCCGTTTCGCCACGTCGCTTGCTGTAGCCACCGAAGCTGTAGAACTCGGCGGCCTCGCTGAAGCTGTAGCCGCCGTTGAACTGAATCTTGCCTTCTTCGGTTTCCGGCTCGCCCTGGCGGAACACATGCTGGCCGTAGGTTGCAGAGCCCACGCTGGCTGCGCGGAAGTCGTTGCCGGCGCGGTCGGTGTAGTCGTTGTTCGCGCCTTCACCGGACAGGTTGAGAAAGCCGTTTTCGCCAAGGGCAAAGCCGGTGTTGCCCGAGACATTGCGCTTGATTCCGTCGCCCTTCTTGTATTGCCCGTACTGGGTGGAAATCGAGCCGCCATGATCACCTTCCTTAAGGATGACGTTGATCACCCCGGCGATGGCATCGGAACCATAGCGCGCCGATGCGCCATCACGCAGGACTTCGATATGGTCAATGGCTGACAGTGGAATGGCGTTCAGGTCGGCAGGCGCCGAACCACGGCCCACTGCGCCACCCAGATTGACGAAGGCCGAGGTATGTCGGCGCTTGCCGTTTACGAGTACCAGCACTTGATCCGGCGACAGGCCGCGCAATTGCGCAGGGCGAGTCAGCTCGGCTCCGTCGACCAGGCTGGGACGTGGAAAGTTGATGGATGGAATCAGTCGTGCCAGCACCGAACCCAGTTCGCCGGAGCCGGAACTGTTGCGCAGGCTGTCGCCGGAAATGACGTCAATCGGCGATAGCGAAGCGCTGGCAGTGCGCTCCTGAGCGCGGGTACCGGTGACGATGACGGCATCGAGTGTCTTGCTTTCTTCCCTGGCCTCTTCGGCCACTGCTGCGGCGCTCCAGGTTGCGGCAGTCAGCAAATTGGCTGACAAAATGGCCGTACCCAGCAAGTGTCGTTTAAAGCTCCCCATACCGCTCCCCTTTAAATCCCTGAACCCGGGCTTCTCTGCCCGGGCCACAACGAGCGATCCGTGCGGCGGACGGTGGCGATCATCGATACGTAATTGAGTTCTCCGGTGGTCCGATGCTTATAGCTTAATGCCATTAATGGTAAGTTTTTAAATACCATTAATGCATAAGAAGCTACAAATGCGTTTGCATGGACAGGCTGTTTTTTCTGTGGGAGGGGCTTGCCCGCGACGGGGCAAGCCGGGTTCTGCAGGTCAGGCGATCAAGGTGCCGGGTTGGGCTGGCTGATATGGATCGCTTCGATCCCCGCTACGACTTCGTCGCTGAGGACAACGTCGATGCTTGCCAGATTGACGGCCAGTTGCTCAAGGGTGGTTGCGCCAATGATGTTGCTGGTCACGAACGGACGGCTGGTCACATAGGCCAGGGCCATTTGTGCCGGGTCCAGACCGTGCTCGCGTGCCAGGGCCACATACTGTGCGGTGGCGTTTACGGCCTGCGGGTTGTTGTAACGCTGAAAGCGCTCGAACAGGGTCAGGCGGCCATCGGCCGGACGGGCACCGTTCAGGTACTTGCCCGCCAACACACCGAACGCCAGCGGTGAATAGGCCAGCAGACCTATCTGCTCGCGAATGGCGATTTCCGCCAGGCCGACTTCAAAGCTGCGATTGAGCAGGTTGTACGGATTCTGGATCGACACGGCACGTGGCAAACCATGGGTCTGGGCCAGGTGCAGGAAGCGCTGGGTGCCCCACGGGGTTTCGTTGGACAGCCCGAAATGACGGATCTTGCCGGCCTTGACCAGATCGTTCAGCACCGCCAGGGTTTCTTCGATCTCGACTGCCACGTCGTCCGGGTCATGCTGATAACCGAGCACACCGAAGAAGTTGGTCTTGCGATCCGGCCAGTGCAGTTGGTACAGGTCCAGATAATCAGTGTTCAGACGCTTGAGACTGGCGTCCAGCGCGGCGGTGATATTGGCGCGATCCAGACGCGGATTGCCATCACGGATATGCTCCATGCGACCGGGACCGGCCACCTTGCTCGCCAGTACCCAGTCCTTGCGGTCACCATATTTTTTGAAGTATTCGCCGATGATGCTTTCGGTCTTGGTGTAGGTTTCTCCACGCGGCGGCACCGGATACATCTCGGCGGTATCGATGAAGTTGACCCCGGCCTGCTTGGCCAGCTGGATCTGCTCGAAGGCCTGAGCCTCGGTATTCTGTTCGCCCCAGGTCATGGTGCCCAGTGCGATGGCGCTGACCGAGATATCGGTCTTGCCCAATGAACGAAATTGCATCGATGACTCCGTTTTATCCAGATAAAAACGAGCGCACTTCGGCGCCTGGCAAAGAGGCCCTATAAAACGCCGTCGAGCCAGGGCCTGCAAGTGTTTTGTTGCTGTTCGCCAGCCAACATCGGCATGCCGTAGCCGCTAGCGATAGCCTTGTGCCTGTAAATCGAACAGCGTTGCATAGTGCCCACTGGCAGCCATCAGACTGTCGTGATCGCCACGCTCCAGCACTCGACCATGCTCCAGCACCACGATATGTTCAGCGTTGCGCACACTGGAAAAGCGATGGGAAATCAGCAGGGTCATGCGCCCTTTCGCATACTCGCGAAAATGATCGAATACCGCAGCCTCCGCGCCAGCATCCAGCGCAGCGGTCGGCTCATCGAGAATAAGAATGTCGGCATCGCGGCGCATGTAGGCCCGCGACAGGGCGATCTTCTGCCACTGCCCGCCAGACAACTCCTGCCCGCCCTTGAACCAGCGCCCCAGCTGGGTTGCATAGCCTTTGTCGAGTTGCGCAATGAACGAGGCCGCCATGCCCTGCTCGGCGGCTTCGCGCCAGCGGCCCTCGTCATCAAACGCCGTGATATCACCGACTCCGAGATTTTCGCCCACCAGAAACTGGTAGCGGATGAAATCCTGGAAAATCACCCCGATGCGCGTACGCAAGGCGTCTTCGTTCCACTGCTGCAAATCGCTGCCATCGAGCAGAATGCGCCCCTGGTCAGGCCGATACAGACGGGTCAGCAGCTTGATCAAGGTAGTCTTGCCCGAACCGTTGGCGCCGACCAGCGCCACACTGCGACCCGGGGCAAGATGCAGGTCGATATTTTCCAGCGCCGGCTGACTGGCTCCGGGATACGTGAAGCTGACCGCCTCGAAACGCAGGCCGTCACCGGGCGCGGTGCCTTCGAGCAGGTTGCCGACAGGCGCCTGGACCGGCTGCGCAAGGTAGTCGTAGAGATCCGCCAGATACAGGCCGTCTTCATACAGGCCGCTGATCGCCATCAGGCTGCTGCTCACCGCAGTCTGGCCCTGCTTGAACAGCACCAGATACATGGTCATCTGCCCGAGCGTGATGCGCCCGTGCACGGTATCGACAATCACCCAGGCGTAAGTCAGATAAAAGGCCGCAGTGCCCAGCAAACCCAACAGAAACCCCCAGCCATCGCGGCGCACGGTCAGATGCCGGTCCTCGGCATACAGGCGCTCGAAGGTGTCCCGATAGCGCTTGAGCAACAGCGGCGCAAAACCGAACAGCTTGACCTCCTTGATGTGCATTTCATTGGAGAGCAGCGCTTCGATGTAATTCTGCTGGCGGGTTTCCGGAGCGCGACGGGCAAACAGACGGAAGGCATTGCCGGAAAAATGCGCCTCGGCAAAGAACACCGGCAACGCACCGAGCACCAGAATCAGCAGCGCCCAGGGCGAAAAATGCACCAGCAATACCGCAAAGCCCACCAGGGAAATCAGGTTCTGCATCAGGCCCAGCGATTTGGTCACCAGCGCCAGCGGCCTGACTGAAGCCTCACGGCGGACCCGTACCAGCTTGTCGTAGAACTCCGAATCCTCGAACTGCAGCAGCGACAGGGTCTGGGCCTTCTCCAGGATCAGAGTGTTGACCTTTTGCCCCAACTGCACGCGCAACAGGGCCTGCTGCACCGACAGCGCCCGCTGGGCGGCAGCCAGCAGCGCCAGAACACCGGCTTCGAGCAATACATAGCGCAACACCGGCCATAGCGGCGCATCACCGGTCGCACTGTTGAGCTGGATGGCGGCAAGTACCGAATCGACAATCCGCTGGCCCAGCCAGGCGGCCAGTGCCGGTAACAGACCGGCAATCAGGGTCGCCAGCACCAGCCCGAGGGACAAGGCCCGGGAAGTGGTCCAGACTAGCTGCATGGCACGGATTGCCTGTTGCACAAAGGAGGTCAAGCGACGGGCAAAGGACATGCGTAAAAGAACTCTTGAATCATGGATGAATGGATACCAGGCCTGAAATCACCGCACTGCCCTACCCGTTAACAACAGGAGGCACATCATGCACGATGCTTACGACCTGCAACGCTTCGTCGACGCTCAGCAAGCGGTTTTTCCGCAGGCACTGGCCGAACTCGCTGCCGGCAGAAAACACAGTCACTGGATGTGGTTTGTCTTCCCGCAGATCAAGGGCCTGGGACGTAGCGCCATGGCGCAGCGCTATGCCATCGGCGATATCGATGAAGCCAGGGCCTATTTGCAGCATCCCGTGCTGGGACCTCGCCTGGAACAGTGTGCCAAAACCATCGCGCCTCAGGTGCAGCGTTCGGCGCGACAGATTTTCGGTTCCCCGGATGACCTCAAGCTGCATTCAAGCATGACCCTGTTCGCCGCCGCGGCACCGGACAACCCGTTGTTCAAGGAAATTCTGGACACCTTCTTCGATGGCGAACTGGATGCAATGACCCTGGAGAAACTGCAAGACTTCCCCTGAACGCTTCAAGCACCTGCCGATGAACGCTGCATGCAGCGCTCGCGTCGCTCATCGACCCGCTCGGCGAACCAGGCCGTGGTGAGCTTGCGAGTGATCTTCGGGCTCTTGAGAACAATCCCCGGCAGCACCGCCCTTGGCAGCGGCTTGCTCTGGGTCCGCTGCGCCAGCTCGAAGACTCGGCTGTACAGTTTGCTTTCCTCGAACTCGAAACTGTCGCCCTGCTTGAGCTGGTTCCAGATATCCGAATTACTCATGTCCAGGCGCGCGCCCAGGGTACGAACCGCCAGCTCCGTGGAGCCCGGTGAAGTCGAATCGTAGCGGATCAGGTCACCGTCCAGCGCCAGTTCGATACCGGTGGCCAGGCTGACCGCATTCTGGAAAGCGGCGTTGCGGCTCGCGTACCAGCCAGCATTGAAATCCGCAAAACGGTAGATCGATTCCGTGTAGCTCGCCGGATAACCGAGCAGATGGGCAATGCCGAAGTACATGCCGCCACGTCGGGTAAATACCTCGCGGCGAATCGAGCCATCGACCGGATAGGGATAATTGGCCGCCTGCTTTTCGGCAAAGGCAATACTGACCTGCATCGGCCCACCGGTACGTACCGGATTGAAATTACCGAACAGGGTTTGCCCCAGCGGCACCATGCCGATGAAGTCATCGAAAATCGCGCTCAGTTCCTTCTCGGTACGCGCCGCGTCCAGGCGTGCACCATAGGATTTGCCATTCGGTGAACGGATCCGCAAGGCGGCGTTCACCAGCGCAGCAGGAATATGCAGTCGGGAAGCGCGACGGTTGATCTCGGCGCGGGCGATTTTCGCCATTCCCGGCACCGTCGGATCGACCTGATAGGTCGACTCCTGCTCGGTCACCGCCAGCACCGAACACAGGTTCTCGGTACTCAGGTCAATCCTCTGCGCCACGAACGCAGTATAGATATCACCCGCCCACTGCTGGCGGTCCGGGGTCTTGGCCGGCATCAGGCGCACGATCTGCGCCCGCGCCTGATCCGGGCTCAACTCAGGCTGTTGAGCCCGCTGGCTGCTGCAGCCTGCAAGCGCCATCAATGCAATGCTCATCATGAGCGTTCCAGACTTCAATCCATTCAATGGTTTACCTCTCGACTCAATACCGGCCTAGAACACAGACCATTCAATCCTCGCACTGAGTTTTTCCAGCGCAGCCATACCGACCAGCGAATTGCCCGCCGCGTTCAATTCCGGGGACCACACACAGACAGAAAAACGCCCAGGCACCACGGCCACGATACCGCCGCCCACACCGCTCTTGCCCGGCAGACCGACCCGATAGGCAAAGTTGCCCGCCTCGTCGTACAAGCCGCTGGTAGCCATGATCGAGTTCAATTGGGTGGCCTGGCGCGCCGTAAGGATCTGTTCGCCGCTGTGGGTGCAGAAACCCTGATTGGCCAGAAAGCCAAAGGCGCGGGCCAGATCGATACAGTTCATGCTCAGCGCGCAGTGATGAAAATAGCTGCGCAGCACGTCTTCAACGTCGTTATGAAAGTTATCGAAAGACTTCATCAGATAGGCCGCCGCTGCGTTGCGCGAACGATGCTGATACTCGGACTCCGCGACCTTGGCATCGGAAATGATGCCGGGGTTGCCGCACAGGCGACGCACGAAATCACGCATCGACAACGAGGGCGCGGCGAAACGACCCTGGTTGATATCACAGATCACCAGCGCGCCCGCATTGATGAACGGATTGCGTGGCCTGCCGCGCTCGAACTCCAGCTGGACCAGCGAGTTGAACGGCTGGCCGGAAGGTTCGTGGCCCAGGCGCTTCCAGATATCCTCGCCGGAATGGCCGATGGCCTGAACCAGGCTGAAGACCTTGGAAATACTCTGGATGGAAAACGGCGTGGCCGCATCACCGGCGTAGAACACCTCGCCGCTGTTGCTGTAGACCGCGATGCCCAGTTGATCGGGACGTACTTCACCCAGCGCAGGAATGTAATTGGCGACCTTGCCCTGACCGAGCAAGGGTCTGACTTCATCAAGAATTTCGTTCAGCAGGTTTTGCATGCATGCGCCCCGTGTTTTGGGTGCGCACACTACACCAACATTTACCAACGAGCATCATCCAGCAAGGTCAAGACGCGCTGATTTCATTTGCCGGGCCAAACCTGTCCCCGAAAGCACCACAGACACGATCAATTCCTGTAGTCGGTGTCGGTGCGTTCAAGCTGACGGATCAAGGCATTCCAGTGCCGGGCTACTGCCGGTCCGTGACCATCCTTGATGGCCTTGGCCTGATTCTCGACGGTGGCGACCACCTCGGCAGGCGGGAAGATCAGCTCCGCATTGCCTGCGGCCTGGGCAGCGATCTGGATATTGCAGGCGTACTCCAGCGCATGCAGTTGATGAAAGGCGTGCTCGACACTTACCCCGGCAGTCAGCAGCCCGTGGTTGCGCAGGATCATCACACTCTTGTCGCCCAGATCGGCTACCAGCCGCTTACGCTCGTCCAGATTCAGGGCAATCCCTTCATAACCGTGATAGGCCACCCTTCCCGAGAACCCCAGGGAATGCTGGGAAATCGGCAGCAGGCCATCCTTTTGCGCCGACACCGCAATGCCATCGCGGGTATGGGTATGCAGCACCGCCAGAAGATCCGGGCGCGCGCCGTGAATCGCACTGTGGATCACGTACCCGGCATAGTTGATACCCAGCCCGGTGGGATCGTCGACGATGGTGCCGTCGATATCGACCTTGACCAGATTCGAGGCGGTGATTTCATCGAACAACAGGCCAAAGGCGTTGATCAGGAAGTGCTCGTCGGGGCCTGGCACCCGCGCCGAGAAATGGGTGTAGATGTGATCGGTCCAGCGCTTGAGTGCCGCAAGACGATAAGCCGCCGCCAGCTTGACCCGCACTTCCCACTCCTCGGGCGAAACCCGGTCCCGGACGCTGTCCGAGTGTTGCGGGCCTGACGTCCCTTGCTGGACGGGCAAAGCGCTGACGTTGCTCATGGTATTGCTCCTGAATGACTTTAAAACCTGTCACGCAAGACTAAGCCCATAGGAAAATCATTAAAAATCACATTTTCTTCTAAGCTAATTATTAAAAAATGGAATGTTAGATAGAGCGCAAGCTTTAAGCGGCAAGGGCAAGCCCCCTTCCACCCAGTCGGCACAGGAAGTGTCCAACCGGGGGCGAGGCAAGCCCGTTTTTTTAGCGCGCTACCGGTGTACGCATGGTCACGAACTCTTCGGCAGCGGTCGGGTGTACACCAATGGTGTCATCAAAAATCTGCTTGGTTGCGCCAGCCTTGATGGCGATGGCCAGGCTCTGCACGATCTCCCCGGCATCCGGCCCGACCATGTGGCAGCCCAGCACGCGATCAGTCTGGACATCGACGATCAGCTTCATGAAGGTGCGTTCCTGATCGTCGGTCAGGGTCAGTTTCATCGGCCGGAAACGGCTCTCGAAAACCTGCACCTGATGCCCGGCCTTGAGCGCGTCCTCTTCGGTCAGGCCGACCGTGCCGATGTTCGGCAGGCTGAAGACTGCAGTCGGAATATGGTTGTAATCCACTGGACGATACTGCTCCGGCTTGAACAACCGTCGCGCCACGGCCATGCCTTCAGCCAGCGCCACCGGCGTCAGTTGCACACCACCGATCACATCGCCAATCGCCAGAATCGACGGCTCGCTGCTCTGATAATGCTCGTCGACTTCGATATAACCGCGCTCGTCGAGTTTGACGTCGACGGTTTCCAGGCCAAGGTTGTCGAGCATCGGACGCCGCCCGGTGGCATAGAACACACAATCGGTTTCCAGCGTGCTGCCATCCTTGAGCGCCAGCAGGAGACTGCCGTCAGCCTGTTTTTCGATGCGCTCGATATCGCTGTTGAAGCGTACGTTCATGTGTCGCTTGACCAGCTCTTCATGCAGATGGGTACGCACCCCGCCATCGAAGCCGCGCAGAAACAGGTCGCCGCGATACAGCAACGTGGTGTCGGCACCCAGGCCATTGAAGATCGAGGCGAACTCCACGGCAATGTAACCGCCGCCGACCACGACGATACGCTTGGGCAGTTCCTTGAGGTAGAAGGCTTCGTTGGACGTGATTGCATGCTCGCGGCCGGGAACGTCCGGAACCTGCGGCCAGCCACCGGTCGCGATCAGGATGCGTTCGGCACTGTAGCGTTGGCCGTTGATTTCCACCTGTTGCGGACCGGTAATGCGCGCATGGCCTTCCAGCAGAGTGACGCCGCTGTTGACCAGCAGATTGCGATAGATACCGTTGAGACGGTTGATTTCACGGTCCTTGTTGGCGATCAGCGTGGCCCAGTCGAACTGTGTCTCGCCGACTGTCCAGCCAAAGCCTTTGGCCTGCTCGAAGTCTTCGGAATAGTGGGCACCGTACACCAGCAGTTTTTTCGGAACGCAGCCCACATTGACGCATGTTCCGCCCAGATAGCGGCTTTCGGCCACGGCCACCCGCGCACCGAAACCTGCAGCGAAACGCGCCGCCCTTACCCCACCGGAACCGGCGCCAATTACAAAAAGATCGAAGTCGTAAGCCATTACTGTCTCCTGAGCGATGGCACCAGCATAACCGCTAAGCGGTCAGTCAGAAATGACAAAGCCACCCGAAGGTGGCCTTGTCTTGCAGCGTGTACGAGCGTGGATCAGTAAGCCTTGCCCGTTTTGTAGAAGTGCTCGAAGCAGAAGTTGGTTGCTTCGATATAGCCTTCGGCGCCGCCACAGTCGAAACGCTGGCCCTTGAACTTGTAGGCCAGAACGTTACCTTCGGCAGCCTGCTTCATCAGCGCGTCGGTGATCTGGATTTCGCCGCCCTTGCCTGGCGCGGTCTGTTCGATCTTCTCGAAAATGTCCGGAGTCAGGATGTAGCGACCAATGATTGCCATGTTCGATGGCGCGTCTTCAGGCTTCGGCTTCTCGACCATGTCAGTGACACGGAACAGGCCTGGCTTGATTTCGTCACCGGCGATGACGCCGTACTTGTTGGTTTCCTGCGGGTCGACTTCCTGGATCGCAATGATCGAGCAGCCGTAATGGTTGTGCAGCTTGACCATCTGCGCCAGTACACCGTCGCCGTCCAGGTTGACGCACAGGTCGTCCGCCAGAACCACGGCGAACGCTTCCTTGCCGATCAGAGGACGACCGCTGAGGATCGCGTGACCCAAACCTTTCATTTCGGTCTGGCGAGTGTAGGAGAAGCTGCACTCGTCGATCAGCTTGCGGATACCAACCAGATACTTCTCTTTGTCCGTACCCTTGATCTGGTGTTCCAGCTCGTAGCTGATGTCGAAATGGTCTTCCAGTGCGCGCTTGCCGCGACCGGTGACGATGGAGATCTCATTCAAACCAGCGGCAAGCGCTTCTTCCACACCGTATTGGATCAGTGGCTTGTTGACCACCGGCAGCATTTCCTTGGGCATGGCCTTGGTCGCTGGCAAAAAGCGAGTGCCGTAACCGGCTGCTGGGAACAAGCATTTCTTGATCATAAAAGTCCTTGGTAAGGGCTGTTGGTGTTAGCGGCGCAGTCTAATCAGGCGGCGGTCACCTTACAATGCCCCGCCACTGGCCGTCCGATGCCATGGTAGAGGAATCCGTGCGCAGATAGTTCCGCAAAATCGTAGATATTGCGTCCATCAAAGATCACCGGCATGCGCATCAGACCGCGCACCCGAATGAAGTCCGGCTGACGAAACTGCTTCCATTCGGTCAGCAGGACCACTGCATCTGCACCCTCGACACAGCTGTATAACGACTCGCTCAAGCGTAGCTGAGCACTTTGCACTGCGCCGCAATAATGTTCGGCCACTGGTCCCATGGCCGCAGGATCAGTGGCCTGCACCCTGGCACCGGCCGCCAGCAAGGCATCGATCAGCACCAGGCTGGGCGCCTCGCGAATATCGTCGGTGCCGGGCTTGAATGCCAGGCCCCACACGGCAATCGTCCGCCCTTGCAGGTAGCCACCAAAATGCTGGAGCAACGCCTGGAACAACCAGATCTTCTGCATGGCATTGCGCTGTTGCACGGCACGCAGGATCTGCGGCTCGAAGCCCTGCTGTTCGGCCGTGCGAATCAATGCCTGCACGTCCTTGGGAAAACACGAGCCGCCATAGCCACAACCGGCATAGATGAAATGCGTGCCGATGCGCTTGTCACTGCCGATGCCGCGCCGCACCTGCTCGATGTCCACACCCAGATGCGCACACAGGCCGGCCATTTCGTTGATAAAGGAAATCTTGGTCGCCAGAAAGGCATTGGCGGCGTACTTGCTGAACTCGGCAGCACGTACATCCATCACCAGGGCACGCTCGCGGTTGCGCAGGAACGGCGCGTACAAGCGCTGCAGCAGTTGCGCGGATTCCGGCTCGGCACAGCCCAGAATCACCCGGTCCGGGCGCATGAAATCCGCGATGGCAGCGCCTTCCTTGAGAAACTCGGGATTGCTCGCCACCGCGACACGGGCCGTGAGGCCACGTCGCGACATTTGTCCGTTGATGCGCAGCGCCACGGTTTCGGCGGTACCGACCGGCACCGTCGACTTGTTGACCACCAGACAGGCCCGAGCCAGGCAATGACCCAGTTGATCCGCGACCTTCAACACATGCGAGAGGTCCGCCGTGCCATCCTCGCTGGCGGGTGTACCCACCGCGATGAAAATGATCTCCGCCTGGCGTACGCCCTCTTCCAGGCTTGAGGTAAAACGCAACAAGCCACTGGCCTGCTGTTCCTTAAGCATGGGCTCCAGGCCCGGCTCGTAGATCGGGCATTCGCCGCGGCGCAAGGCGGCAATTCTCTGCAACCGGGTTTCGACACACACCACCTGATTGCCCATTTCGGCAAAGCAGGCCGCCGTTACCAGCCCTACGTATCCGGCACCGATTATGCATAGTCGCATGTGTCGCCTCTCCGCTCGGGTTTGCGACAATTGCAACGCAAACCGATTGCAGCACGGCGACAGACACATGACAGAAGAATTATCATGCAATTCATGGCGGAACGATGGCACTGCCGATCAGTCCAACCCCTGTACTGCACACTCTCCCCCAGCCTTATCTTGAAGCGAAAAACATGATCAGAGTTCTGTCCATTATTGCTGTACTGGGCCTGACTGGCTGCGCAACCGCATCCAACACGTACCTGAAGAATGGCAAGCAGGGCTTGAGCATCGACTGCTCGGGCGAAGCCATGTCATGGGCCAGTTGCTATGAAAAGGCCGACGCCTCCTGTGCCGGCACCGGCTACGAGATTGTCGGCACCGATGGCACGCCACGACCGGCAGAAAGCGAGAAAACCCTTGGCCTGGACGTAGGCAACTACAAGAGCCGCAGCGTACTGGTGGTCTGCAAGTAAGCCGTCAACCTGAAATACAGGCTTCGACTGCATGCTGCACATCCTTGAAACGCAGAGGCAGATTGGAAAGACGTTCGTAAACCTTGATGGTACTGCCTCCGGAGCGATTCTCGACAGAAACGACCGCTGCGGGGGCATTGCTGAGCTTTTGCGCAACGATGATACGCAAGCCATCGCGATGACGCTCAATGACCGGAGGATCGCGACTCTCGTCGATCTTGCCGATGAAGCAATCGGCATATTGTCGAGGCGTCTTGCCGGACATCACGTTCATGGTTGCGGGCGTATGCTCGATTTCTTCTACGGTGGCACATCCGCCCAGCGTTAGAAGAACCATGACTACAACGGCCAGTTTCATACAATCCCCTCCAGATTAAAGGTGCTACGACAAGCACAGGCGCGATTAGATCCCGACTGAGGCACTTTTTACCAGAAAGACTGCAATTAACAGCCAATCAACGTCAAATAGCCGGCCCCACATGCTATCGTTTTGATTTTTCAGAAAAAGCCCTGCTTCGGAGACACCCATGAAATTCGTACACCAGCGTGAGCACTTGAACGAGGACGACCTGGTCGTCATTGAATGCTCGCAAACGTGCAATATCCGCCTGATGAACGACGCAAACTTTCGCAGTTTCAAGAACGGCGGGCGCCACACCTATCACGGCGGTGCCTTCGACAAGTTCCCGGCCAAGATCGCTGCGCCGAGCACCGGTTTCTGGAATATCACCATCGATACCAGTGGCCGCAAGCCAAGCGCGAATGCGGGACACAAGCCGCAATTCACTCACTCGATCAAGATCGTCCGCCGCTCGACCTCGCGCCTGAGCTGATGCCCAAGGAGTCACTGTGAACAACCCTGCCCCTACAACCAAATACGCCGTCAGCTACAAACTCAATGGCGAGCGCCGCTTCGAGTTCGCGCAACTGCAATCCGCTTCGGTAGAAGAAGCCAGGGCCGCACTGGAAAAGATGCACGGCCAGGGCGATGACCAGATCACCGACGTGAAAGTCAGCAAGGCTCTCTAACCCTAGCAGGTTCCTCTGCCTCAAGATCTCCACTTATCGTGGCGACCTGAGGCACAGAGGAGATCAGAAACTCACGAAGACGCTTCGGCAGCCGCCTTGAAGCCACAGGATGTACGCGCCTTGAGCGGGCACTCCGCCCGATGCAGGTTCAGCGCAGTGTTGATGATGCCGATATGGCTGAATGCCTGGGGGAAATTGCCCAGCATGTGCTTGCCTTTCGGCTCGTACTGTTCAGCCAGCAGGCCAACGTCATTACACAGACCGCACAGACGGTCGAACAACTCTCTGGCTTCCTGCTTGCGCCCTTGCAGCACATAGACATCGGCCAGCCAGAACGAACACACCAGGAAGGTCCCTTCAAGCCCTGATACACCATCGTCACTGCGATCGTTGTCATAGCGCAGCAACAGACCATCCTGCATCAGGGTCTGCTCGATCTGCTCTACGGTGGCCACCACTCGCGGGTCATTGGCAGGCAGAAACCCGGTCAGGGCGATTTGCAGCAGGCTGGCGTCCATTTCGGTAGCGCCATAGGTCTGCACGAAGCAGCCCAGTTGCGGGTTGAAACCATTGCGACAGACATCGGCATGAATCTGATCCGCCACATCGCGATAATGCTGCGCCAGGGCGCGATCCTCATCCGTCACCGCGACCTGGGCAACCTGCGTGGCATTGCGGTCGAAAGCGACCCAGGCCATGACCTTGGAATGGGTAAAATGCCGCGGCTCGGAACGAATTTCCCAGATACCGGCATCCGGCAGATGCCAGACCGTTTCCAGGAACGGCATCACCACCCTGGAAATCGCAAGGCTGCGCGGGTGTGGCGGCATCCCGCCATTGAGCGCCTGAATCATCGCATCGGCGACTTCGCCGTAGACATCCAGTTGCCGCTGGGTCGCAGCCGCGTTACCGATGCGCACCGGCTTCGAGCCTTTGTAGCCGCTCAAGGGCACTTCATATTCCAGCAGCCGCCGCTCACCGCCCAGGCCATACATGATCTGTATCTGCTCGGGATTGCCCGCAACCGAACGCAGCAGCCAGTCACGCCACCGGGTCGCCTCCTCGAAATACCCCAGGTTCATGAATGCCAGCAGTGTCATGGTTGCATCGCGCAACCAGCAATACCGATAGTCCCAATTGCGCTCACCGCCCAACTCTTCGGGCAGCGAGGTGGTCACGGCAGCGACGATACCGCCAGTGGGTTGATAGGTCATGGCCTTGAGCGTGATCAGCGAGCGCTTGACCTGCGCGGTCCATGGACCGACATCGGGGCAGCGCTCGGAAAACTCTCGCCAGTAGGCTTCGGTATCCAGCAGCGCCTGCTCGGCGTCGATGTCAGGAAGTATGGGTTCATATGACGGCTGGTAAGCGAGGGTGAACACCCTGCGCTCGCCGGCAGCCACGTGAAAATCACTGCCGGTGTGATGGTCATGCGGCTGCAGGGAAACCGGACTGCGCAACACGAGCATTTCCGGCCCCGCCACGGCGGTCAGGGTGTGCGGGTCTTTTTTCTCGACCCACGGCACCGTACTGCCGTAATCGAAGCGAATCGCAAGGTCCATGCTGAAGCGCACCCGCCCCTCCAGACCGACCACGATCCGCACGACCCGGTTATCGCCGCCCATGGGCATGAAATCAATCAGTACCGCCCGCCCGTTCGGCGTACTGAACAAGGTTTCCAGAACCAGGGTTCCCTCGCTGTAACGCCGCTCGACAGAGGTGATTTCTTCCCCCGGCGCGATCTTCCAGCGGCCGTTATCGCTGTCGCCCAGCAATGCCGCGAAACAGGCAGGTGCATCGAAACGCGGGAAACACAGCCAGTCCAGCGAGCCATTTCGGGCAACCAGTGCGGCTGTCCGGCAGTTACCCAGCAATGCGTAGTCTTCAATCAGTGCAGCCATTCGAGAATGTCCGTCCTTTTCGTGAAGCCGCGCCTGAAACCACTGCGATCGGTCGTGCTGCATTGAAAGCAGCAGATGCCTCAGCGCGGCAAGATGTAACGGTCGATGGCAAGCGCCACGCCGTCCTGCAGGTTGCTCTCGGTAACATGATCGGCCTGCCCTTGTACGCTGGCATCGGCCTGCCCCATGGCAATCGATAATCCGGCACGCTGGAACATGGCGACATCATTGCCGCCATCGCCAATAGCGGCGGTATGCACAAGCTCCACGCCCAGATACTCGGCCAGGGTCGCCAGGGCCGCGCCCTTGTTGGCGGCCACTGCCGTGACGTCGAGGTAATAAGACTGGGAGCGCGCCGCCAGAGCACGCCCCTCGATAAGCGGGTTGAGACGGTTTTCCAGTACTTCCAGCAAGGCGAAGTCCGTACTGGAGGCAACGATCTTGTCGATTCGATCCAGGTACGGCTCGAAACTCTCCACCACCAGCGGCTCGTAGCCCAGCGCATGGCGCTCGTGATCGACGTAGGCGCCGTCAGGATCGAGCAACAGCCATTGATCATCGGCAAATACCCAGATCGCTACCTGCTCAGCGGCAAACAGCTCCAGACACGTGCGCGCAGCCTGTGGGTCGATGCGCCAGGCCGCCAGCAGGCTGCCGTCAGGATGAGTAATAGTGCCGCCGTTGAAGCCCGCCGTCGGCAGGTCGACGCCCAGGGCCTCGATCACATGGCGCATGGCCCGTGGCGGTCGGCTGCTGGCCACGGTGAAATGGATGCCCGCATCGCGCAATCGCCGTACCGCATCGACAGTGGCCGGGGCAAGACTGTGATCGGGTCGCAGCAAGGTGCCGTCGATATCGGACATCATGAAGCGCACGGGATCAGTCATCGATCTGGCGCCATTCACGCCCATCGCGTGCCAACAGGTCTTGTGCGCTAGCTGGCCCGTCCTCGCCTGCCTTGTATGCCTGCACTTGCGGCTGGTCGGCCCAGGCATCGAGGAACGGCTGCACGGCGCGCCAGCCATTTTCGATATTGTCGGCCCGCTGGAACAGCGTCTGGTCGCCGGTCAGACAGTCGTAGATCAGGGTTTCGTAGCCGGTCGACGGCTGCATCTCGAAAAAGTCCTTGTAAGCGAAACCCAGCTCGATGTCTTCCATGTCCAGCGTCGGTCCCGGACGCTTGGCAAACAGATCGAACCAGATACCTTCGTTCGGCTGGATCTGGATTCTCAGATAATTGGGCTTGAGCCGGTCGACCTCGGTATCCCGAAACTGGGCATAAGGCGCAGGCTTGAAGCAGATGGCGATTTCGGTGTCACGCGAACTCATGCGCTTGCCGGTGCGCAGATAGAACGGCACACCGACCCAACGCCAGTTGTCGATCATGACCTTGAGGGCGACATAGGTTTCGGTGGTGCTGTCGGCGGCAACCCGCTCTTCCTCGCGATAGCCGACAACTTCGCGATCACCCATGTGGCCCCGGGTGTACTGGCCACGCACCGAGTTGGCCAGCGCCTCTTGCTTGCTCCATGGCCGGATCGCGCCAACGACCTTGGCTTTCTCGCCACGCACCGCATCCGCACCGAAGGCCGCGGGCGGTTCCATGGCAACCATGGCCAGCAGTTGAAACAGGTGATTGGGCACCATGTCGCGCAATGCGCCGGTGTTTTCATAGAAGCTGCCGCGGGTTTCGACACCCACGGTTTCAGCCGCAGTAATCTGTACGTGATCGATGTAATGGTTGTTCCAGAACGACTCGAAAAACGCATTGGAGAAACGGCTGACCAGAATGTTCTGCACCGTTTCCTTGCCCAGGTAATGGTCGATGCGATAGATCTGCTTCTCGTTCATGACCTTGAGCAGGCAGGCATTGAGCTCCACCGCACTGGCCAGATCAGAGCCGAACGGTTTTTCAATGACCACTCGGCGAAATGCGCCATCGGCTTCTTTCAGCAAGCCGGAAGAACCGAGCCGCGAGGCCACCTCACTGAAAAAGCGTGGTGCCGTGGCAAGATAGAAAACTGCATTGGCCGTGCCACTGCTTTCGATCTTGCCGGCGATATCCTGATAGGTCGAATCGTCGAGAAAATCACCCTGCACATAGCTGATGCGCTTGGCCACCTTGCCCCAAAGCTCGGGGTCAAGGGCCGCCGCACCCTCTCCGGCCACCTTGCCGGCAGCCTCGTCGCGGATGAAGTTCTCAAGTTTTTTGGCAAAGTCGGTGTCGCTGATCGCATTGTGATCGACACCGACAATGTGCAGCCCTTCGTCCACCAGACCGTCACGCGCCAGGTTGTAAAGCGCCGGCATCAGCAGACGCTTTACCAGATCGCCATGAGCACCGAACAGAAACAGTGTCGTAGCCGGAGCGACCTCAGCCTTGTGTGCGGACTTGCCGCGTGACAGGCCCATTACTTGGTTTCCTTGTGGCCACCGAAACCAAAGCGCATGGCCGAGAGCATCTTGTCAGCGTAGGAACTGGTCTGACGCGAGCGGAAGCGTGCAAACAGCGCGCTGGACAGTACAGGGACCGGCACGGCCTGCTCGATGGCAGCCTCGATGGTCCAGCGACCTTCGCCGCTGTCGGCTACGGAGCCGGAGAATGCGTCCAGATCCGGATCGGTCGCCAGGGCATCGGCGGTCAGGTCCAGCAGCCAGGACGAAACCACGCTGCCACGACGCCAGACTTCGGCGATATCGGCAGTGTTGAGGTCGAAACGCTGCTCGGGCGGCAAGTGCTCGGAGTTCTTCTGCTTGAGAAGATCGAAGCCTTCGGCAAAGGCCTGCATCATTCCGTATTCGATACCGTTGTGGATCATTTTCACGAAATGACCGGAACCGGCAGGACCGGAATGGATGTAGCCACGCTCGGCACGGTCATCGCTGGAGTTGCGATCACGGGTCCGCTCTATGGAGCCCAGGCCCGGAGCCAGGGTCGCGAACAACGGGTCCAGGCGCTCGACGACAGCGCTTTCGCCACCGATCATCATGCAATAACCACGCTCCAGTCCCCAGACGCCACCGGAAGTACCGACGTCGATGTAGTGCAGGCCTTTCTCGGTCAGTTCCTGGGCACGACGAATGTCGTCCTTATAGAAGGTGTTGCCGCCATCGATGATCACATCGTCGGCTTCAAGCAACTGGCTCAGGACCTGAATGGTTTCTTCGGTCGGAGCTCCGGCCGGGAGCATTACCCAGACAGCACGTGGTTTCTCAAGTGCAGCTACCAGTGACGCGAGGTCGTCGGCAGCCGTCGAACCTTCGTTGGCCAGGGCATTGCGCGATGCTTCGTCGCGGTCATAGACCACAGTGGTATGGCCATCGAGCATCAATCGCCGTGCAATATTGCCGCCCATGCGGCCCAGCCCAACAATCCCAAGTTGCATGAAAAGGTGCTCCTCAATCTGTAAAAAGGTGCCTCACTTTCTCGAATCCAGCGCTTGATTCAGTGACACATGCTGGTTAGTCAAGAAAGCTCTGGCATCGGTTCCCCAAGTGGGGACAACGGCATTTCTGCAAGCCCGATAGTGCATTTTGTCGTTAACGGGAAAGGTTCGCGACAATTAAAAATAAAAAAGTTCCAATTTTGCGCAAAAGAAATCAAAATCGGAGCCGATAGAGAGACAAGCAGTGGCGATTCAGGGAACGATTGTCAATGCAGAGGTCTTTCCGACGTTGAATCCGCCATTTGCGAGGTGAGCAATGGGCACTGTACTACCAGCACTTGCACCACAAACCCTGTACGTCACTATCCGTCGCGACGAACTGCGCGCACTGAAAGAAGAGCGTGAGCAGTTACTGAGCAAAGTCGCTCAATTGAGCATGCTCCTGCAACAAGCCCAGCTGGCCGGTCCCGGTACAGCACTGCAAGCTTGATCCCACCCTGCTTCACTCTTTCCTGACCGCAAAGTGGCAAGCCTGATCTACGGCTTGCCCACCAACGTTCCTTAAAGCGTTTTCTGCCAGAACATCGCACGGCCCATTTCCGGGTCCAGCTGATAACCGCCAAAGCCCTGCTTTTCGTAGACGCTCTGCGCTGTCTTGTTACCTTCCAGCACTTCCATTGTCAGCTTGCAGCAGCCGCGCTGCCGGGCAATTTCCTCGACCTTGGCCAGCATCTTCTGACAAATGCCCCGACCCCGATATTCGGAAAGCACCACGACATCGTGGATATTCACCAGCGGGCGACAGGCAAAGGTCGAAAACCCTTCAAAGCAGTTGACCAGCCCTACCGGCTCGCCCGCTATAAAAGCCAGCACACTGAAAGCATGAGGTCGCTTGGCCAGTTCACTTGCCAGTTGCTGACGGATATCGGCCGGCAGTGACTCGCCACCGCCCATTGAATCTTCGGCATAGTGATTCAAGACGAAACCAATCGCATCGGCATGCACCTGATTGGTATAGCTCGCTTGTAGTACCAACACCTCTGGGGCTTCCATTTCCAACCTCTTCAATACGTCACACAATTTGATTCGACAAGGCAAGCACGCGCAAAGGCAAGCCAAAAGAGAACCGATTCTATCGCGCCTTACCGCAAAATGTTCTAGCCGGAACGTAGGAAATTTCCTCAGACGCTCAAAGATAAAACGCTTCATGCACCCGGAAGAGGCAGGAAGGCGTTTTCAGACCGGAAAAATGCTCCCAATCGTGGCATCTGTCGGGCAATTTTGCGAAATCAGAACTGCCTGGCGGGCAATCCGACGACCGGTCATCGGCGCCTTTTGCGCGCCCAATATTCGCACCAAAAAGACGCGCCCTTGCCTCATCGGGCTTCCAGGGCCCCAGCGTTATCGACGCCTGACGCCCATGCCAGACATTTCGCCATAAAAAAGTCGAAACTTCTCCAAAACGGGCGGGTCATCTTCTTGGAGCGCCTATGCTATTGGCTGACCAATAGGCATCGGTTCTCAGCACCATGCTCTATCCACTGCGCAAAGCATAAACAGGTACTGATCTTGCGTAGTGCAATGTCGTCAGCCATAGGAAATGGCTCATAAAAAAGTCAAATGCCGCACCAACACAAGTTGAATTGGAGAAAACGATGATTAGCGCCGCGGTCAAAACCCAGAAGGGAGAGAGTTTTAATCAGCTGGCCAACGAGCTGACTCATCTACCGTCCTTTGCTCCAAACACTGCTCCACAGCTGCAGCTGCCTACATCAACTGCCCAACCCATGATCTCTCCGGTCAACAGGCGCAAAGTGCTGTTCGTGACCTCCGAACTGGCCGATCTGGTGAAAACCGGCGGGCTGGGCGATGTTTCTGCTGCCCTGCCACGGGCAATGCGTCACCTGCATGATGTGCGGGTCCTGATCCCTGGCTATCCGCAAGTGCTCAACAGTGGCAACCCGATCCATGTGATCAGCGAACTGGGAGGCTATGCCGCCCTGCCCGCCTGCAAGATCGGCCGCATGGACATGAAGGATGGCCTGGTCATCTACGTGCTGATCTGCCCTGAGCTTTACGAGCGTGAAGGCACGCCTTATGGCGACGCCAACGGTCGTGACTGGTCCGATAACCACATCCGCTTTGCCCGATTGGGTCTGGCGGCAGCCGATTTCGCCGCAGGTGCCGTGAAAAGCCAGTGGTCCCCTGAGCTGGTTCACGCCCACGACTGGCCAGCCGGCCTGGCTCCGGCCTACATGCGCTGGCGCGGACAGACGACACCGAGCATTTTCACCATTCACAACCTGGCTTATCAGGGCACGGTGAGTACGGCGTCGCGCCGTGAGCTGGGAATTCCCGATGAAGCCTTGAGCAGCAACGGCATGGAGTTCTACGGCAAGCTGTCATTTATCAAGGCCGGCATGGCCTACGCCAGCCATATCACCACCGTCAGCGCGACCTATGCCAAGGAAATCACCACCCCCGATTTTGGCTGCGGCCTGGAAGGTTTCCTGCAAAGCAAGGCAGACAAGGGCCAGCTCAGCGGTATCCCGAACGGCATCGACGCCAGCTGGGATTCCAGCACCGACGAACATCTGATCTGCCATTTCGCGCCCAACGAATGGCTGCGCAAGGAAATCAACGCCGACTATGTTCGTGAACTGTTCAAGCTGGATCCTTCGACCGGCCCGCTGTTCGCTGTGGTTTCGCGACTGGTGTACCAGAAGGGTCTGGACCTGACCATTGGCGTAGCCGAGCACATCGTCAATCAGGGTGGGCAAATCGCGATCATCGGTCGTGGCGAGCCTGAGGAAGAAGACGCCATGCGTGCCCTGGCCGAGCGCTTCCCGGGCCGCATCAGCGTCCGGGTCGGCTTCAACGAGACCGACGCCCGCCGCATGTTCGCCGGCAGCGATTTCCTGTTGATGCCTTCGCGCTACGAGCCTTGCGGCCTGAGCCAGATGTACGCCCAGCGCTTTGGCTCACTGCCGGTGGCGCGCAATACCGGCGGCCTGGCGGACACCATCGAAGACGGTGTAACCGGTTTCCTGTTCGATGACTCGACCGTGGAAAGCTACACCGAAGCCCTGAACCGTGCCTTCAAGGTCTTCGCCAACCCAGGGCTGCTCAATGCCATGCGTTGCCGGGCCATGGCTGCGCCGTTCAACTGGCAACAGGCTGTCGAACCCTATGCCGAGCTCTATCAGGATCTGCTGAAAAAGAATGCAGGTGTGTCGACTTACTATTGAGGGGAAGGGGTCACTGGATGCTTGTGCGTACAGAAGAAAGTTGGTGCCACGGTGCAGTTTTGTTGGACCCCGAACATACCCGGTTCGCCCTCTGGGCACCGGATGCCCAGGATGTAAGCGTTGAACTGGATGATGGTCAGTCGCTGGCCATGCAAGCACAGCAACAAGGCTGGTTCGTTGTCGAGGCCCGCTGCAAAGCGGGCACTCGCTATCGCTACCGGATCGACAAGGACCTGCAGGTTCCCGATCCGGCCTCCCGCGCTCAGGTCGACGACGTGCACTCACAAAGCATCGTGGTCGACCCTCAGGCTTATCAGTGGCAACACAATGACTGGAAAGGTCGCCCGTGGCATGAAGCGGTCATCCAGGAGTTGCATGTCGGCACACTGGGCGGCTATGCCGCGGTGGAGACACACCTGGCAAGACTCGCGGAACTTGGGATCACCGCCATCGAACTGATGCCGCTGGCGCAATTCCCCGGTGATCGCAACTGGGGTTACGACGGAGTGCTGCCTTATGCGCCGCAGTCATCCTACGGCACGCCGGAACAGCTCAAGCACCTGATCGACACGGCCCACGGCCATGGCCTGATGGTGATTCTGGATGTGGTCTACAACCACTTCGGCCCGGACGGCAACTATCTGGGTTGCTACGCCAGGGAGTTCTTCCGCAGCGACGTGAAAACGCCCTGGGGCGATGCCATTGATTTTCGTCGTCCGGAAGTTCGCGACTACTTCATCGACAATGCCTTGATGTGGCTGCTCGAATACCGTTTCGATGGTTTGCGCCTGGATGCGGTACATGCCATCAAGGACGAGACCTTTCTGCCCGAGTTCGCCCAGCGTGTGCGGCAACGCATTGCCAAGGACCGCCATGTGTGGCTCAACCTGGAAAACGAATTCAATCAGGCTGCATTGCTTGAACAAGGCTTCGATGCGCAGTGGAACGATGACGGGCATAACACCCTGCATGTCCTGCTGACCGGCGAAACCGATGCCTATTACTCAGACTTCGCTCAGGAGCCGACGCAAAAGCTGGCGCGCCTGCTGAGCGAGGGGTTCGTCTATCAGGGCGAGGCAACCCGCCAGGGCCACAAGCGGGGCGAGCCCAGTGGGCATCTGGAACCCGGGGCGTTCATCCTGTTCCTGCAGAATCACGATCAGATCGGCAATCGCGCCATGGGCGAACGCCTGCCACAGCTCTGCCCTGCCCCGGCGCTCAAGGCTGCCACGGCGCTGCTTCTGCTGTCGCCGATGATCCCGCTGATGTTCATGGGCGATGAGTGGGCGGCAAGCGAGCCTTTTCTGTTCTTCACCAGCCACCACGGTGAACTCGCCGACGCCGTGCGCGAAGGACGACGCAGCGAGTTTGCCGACTTCGCCGCCTTTGCAGACGAGGAACGCCGGGAACATATCCCCGACCCCAACGACCCGCAGACCTTTGCCGCTTCACGCCCGGCATTCGATGCAATCGAGCTGGAAACCGACAAAGGCAACGACCATCGCAACTGGCTCGAACTCTATCGACATCTGTTGAGTATCCGTCATGAGCAGATCATCCCGCGCCTGCCGGGTACCCGTGCATTGGGTTGCGAAGTGCTGGGCGATGCGGCAGTCAGCGCCCGCTGGCGCATGGGCGACGGCAGTGTCCTGCGTATCGATCTGAATCTCGCCGAACATCCGGTAGTGGCGCCCGATCGGGATGACGCTACGCTTCTGTTTTCCAGCCTGCCAAATCCGATAGAACTTTCCAGTCGAGGGACCCTCAATCCTTACACGGCCATTGTCAGCCTGACAGCAAGTGATGTTCTGGAGGAACAGGATGAGCAATGAGCAATTGGAAAGACTGGCCAGTGAAGCAGGCTTGTCGGTGCACTGGGTCGATGCCAACGCTCGCCCGCAGACAGTCAGCCCCCAGGTATTACGCAAGGTTCTTGAAGCTCTCGGCCATCGCGCTGACAGCAGCGAGGCCATCGACGCCAGCCTGCTGCAATTGCAGAACGCCCTGCACGGCGCCAGCCCTCCGCCGCTGCTGACTGCCGACCATGGCAGCAATCTGGACCTGTCGGCCTGGTTCGAGCCGCAGACTCCTTTCGTGCTGCACCTGGAAGATGGTTCAAGACTGGCTGCGCACCTGACCGACAATGCAGAGTTGCCAGGCCTGGCAACCATCGGCTATCAGCAACTGGAAATTGCCGGTCAGCACCTGACCATTGCTGTCGCGCCAAAGACCTGCTTCAGCATGGCCATGGCGACCGATGTGCCGACGCCCCGGGCCTGGGGCCTGACCGTACAGCTCTACGGCCTGCGCCGCGAAGGCGATGGCGGATTTGGCGACACTCAGGCTCTTGAGGCGCTGGTGCGCTCGGCAGGCGAGCGCGGTGCCGATGCCCTGGCGATCAGCCCGATACACGCCATGTTCGCCAGCGACCCGCAGCGTTACAGCCCTTATTCGCCTTCCAGCCGCCTGTTTCTCAACAGCCTCTACGCATCGCCGGGCATGATCCTTGGCGAACGTGCCTGGCGCCAGGCCATTGAAGACGCCGGCGTCAGTGACGAATTCAAGCGCCTGGAAGACCTGCAACTGATCGACTGGCCCGCAGCAGCCACTGCCAAGTGGAAAGCCTTTCACGCGCTGTATGAAACCTTCAGCAGCGGCGCTCATCCGCTGCATGAAGACTTCAACAGCTTCCGTCATGCGGGCGGTGAAGCGCTGGAAAACCATTGCCGCTTTGAAGCCCTGCGCGCCGAATGCCCGAAGATGGGTATCAGCGACAACTGGCATGAATGGCCCGAAGAGCTGAAAAACCCGCGCAGCGACACCATCGCCCGCTTTGCCGCCGAACATGGCCCGCAGATCAGTTTTCATGCCTTTGCCCAGTGGCTGATTGCCCGCAGCCTGGAGCGCGCGCAAGTCGCCGCACGCAGCAGCGGCATGCGCGTCGGCCTGATCGCCGACCTCGCGGTGGGTGCGGACGGTGCCGGAAGCCAGGCCTGGAGCCGCCAGGACGAACTGCTCTCGGCACTGACCGTTGGCGCACCGCCGGATATTCTCAATCGCTCCGGACAGAGCTGGGGCATCTCGGCTTTTTCTCCCGAAGGCCTGAAACGCAATGGCTTTCGTGCATTCATCGAGATGCTGCGCGCCAACTTCGCGCATGCCGGCGGCTTGCGGATCGACCATGTAATGGGCCTGCAACGCCTCTGGGTCGTGCCACTGGGCTCACCGCCCAGCGAAGGCGCCTACCTCAACTATCCGCTGGACGACATGCTGCGTCTGCTGAGCCTCGAATCCTGGCGGCACAAGGCAATCGTGCTGGGTGAAGACTTGGGCACAGTGCCCGAAGGCATGCATGACAAACTCTCGGCGCGCGCGATTCTGGGCATGCGCGTGTTGCTGTTCGAGCAAAACAACGGCCACTTCAGACCCATTCTGGACTGGTCGGATCAGGCTCTGGCTACCACCAGTACCCACGACTTGCCGACCCTGACCGGCTGGCTGAGCGAGCTGGATATCGAATGGAATGCCCGCCTGGGCCATATCGACGAACAGAGCGAACGTCATTGGCGCGAGGAACGTGCCCGTGAGTACGACGGCCTGCGTCGCGCCCTGAGCCAAAACAACGACAACCTGCCCGCCGACACCGATGATTTCACCCGGATCATCGATGCCAGCATCCGTTATCTGGGCCACACCCGCGCACCGCTGGTGTTGCTGCCCATGGAGGATGCCTTGGGGGTTCACGAACAGGCCAACCTGCCCGGCACCATCGACAGTCATCCCAACTGGCGGCGGCGCTTCAGTGCCAACAGTGCCACCTTGCTCGACCATGAAGACGCTGCACGACGGCTGGAGCTGCTGTCCCAATCCCGGCTGCAGGCTGCGGAGCGTGACCGATGAGCAATGCACTCAAGCCATTGCGGGCGACTCAACGCCTGCAGTTTCACAAGGACTTCACCCTCGACGACGCAATACCCCTGGTGCCCTACTTCGCCAGACTGGGCATCAGTCATATTTATGCATCCCCGCTGCTCAAGGCGCGTGCCGACTCAATGCACGGCTACGATGTGGTCGACCCGACCATCATCAACCCGCAACTGGGCGGCGAACCGGCGCTGCGTCGTCTGGTCGAAACCTTGCGCGCCCATGGCATGGGCCTGATCCTCGATATCGTGTCCAACCACATGGCCGTCGGCGGCGCGGACAATCCCTGGTGGCTCGACCTGCTGGAGTGGGGACGCGGCAGTCCTTACGCCAGCTTCTTCGATATCCAGTGGGACTCGCCCGACCCGTTGCTCGAAGGCCAGTTGCTGCTGCCGTTCCTGAGCAGTGACTATGGCTCGGTGCTGCAGGCCGGGGAAATTCCGTTGCGTTTCGATGCGCAGCACGGCTCGTTTCATATCGAACACTACCAGCATCATTTTCCGGTCACGCCCCCCACCTACGGTCCCTTGTTGCATGCCAGCGGGCATCCGCAACTGACCGAGCTGGGCCAGCGCTTTTCGGCATTGAAACAGTATCCCCAGGCCTATGAACGGGCGCGTCAGGCTCGGGCGGAACTGGCGGAACTGGCCAGAGATCCCGAGATACTGCACGCCATCGAACGCGGGCTGGCGCAGTTCGACTCGCGGCAGAGCGAAGGTTTCGAGCGCCTGCATCACCTGCTGGAGCGCCAGCATTATCGACTGGCAAGCTGGCGCACCGCTGGCGACGACATCAACTGGCGGCGCTTCTTCGACATCAACGAACTGGGCGGCCTGCGCGTCGAGCGGCCAATGGTTTTCGAGGCCACCCACGGCAAGATTTTCCAGCTGATCGAAGAAGGTCTGGTGGACGGCCTGCGCATCGACCATATCGACGGGCTGGCCGACCCACGCGGCTATGGACGCAAACTGCATCGCCGGGTCAAGGGACTGCTGAAGCAGCGTCCTGAACATGCGCAACTGGAACACCTGCCGATTTTCGTCGAGAAGATTCTCGGGCCCGATGAAGCACTGCGCGATGACTGGAGCGTGGACGGTACCACCGGCTACGAGTTCATGAATCAGGTGTCCCTGCTGCAACACGACCCCAAGGGCCAGGCACCGCTGAGCGAACTCTGGAGCCGCCTGAGCGAGCGCAGCGCGGATTTCGATCAGGAGGTGCTGATAGCACGTGACCTGGTGCTGCACGGTACGCTTGCCGGAGACTTCGAGAATGTCGCCCAGGCGCTGCTGCAAGTGGCGCGCAGTGACCTGATGAGTCGCGACCTGACCCTCGGCGCCATTCGCCGGGCGCTGCTGGCACTGGTGGTGAATTTCCCGATCTACCGTACCTATATCAGCGTCTGCGGACGCTCGGCAGAAGACGATCGTTTCTTCCAGCAAGCCATGCAGGGCGCACGCAACACCCTCAACGAAGGCGACTGGCCGGTGCTGGATTACCTGCAACGCTGGCTGGGTGGTCAACCTTGGCGCAAACTGCCTCGCGGCCGCCTGCGCGACCTGCACCGCAAAGCTTGCGTACGCTTTCAGCAACTGACTTCACCGGTTGCGGCTAAGTCCGTGGAAGACACGGCTTTTTATCGCTCGGCAGTGCTGTTGTCGCGCAATGATGTGGGCTTTCATCCGCAGCATTTCAGTGCTCCGGTGGAAGACTTTCATCAGGCGTGTCTGCAACGCCGGGAAAAATTCGCCAATAACCTGCTGGCCACCGCCACCCACGATCACAAGCGCGGTGAAGACACCCGAACACGGCTGGCGGTACTCAGTGAATGTGCAGGCTGGTATGCCGAACAGGTAGAGCGCTGGCGCCAGTTGGCGGTCCCGCTCAAGGGCGAGGAGCCGACCATCAGTGCCGGCGACGAACTGATGCTCTACCAGGCCTTGCTGGGCAGTTGGCCGCTGGAGATGGAAAGCGGCCAGGCCTACGAAGATTATTCCCAACGCATGCTGCAGTGGCAGGAAAAAGCCCTTCGCGAGGCCAAACTGCAAAGTAGCTGGGGCGCGCCCAATCAGGCCTATGAAGGCGCTTGCCGAGAATTCCTGAAACGTCTGCTGCTGGCTCCCGAAGCCCTGGCGCTACGCCAGTCGCTGGGCGCCACTGCCAACCGGATTGCCGCAGCAGGAGCCCTGAACAGCCTGACGCAAACCCTGCTGCGCCTGACTGTACCGGGTGTCCCCGATCTGTATCAGGGCACCGAGTTCTGGGACTTCAGCCTGGTGGATCCTGACAACCGCCGCCCGGTGGACTACATCGCCCGCCAGGACGCCCTGGCCGAGCCTGCCGAAGTGAGCGAACTGCTGGATCAGTGGCAGGACGGCAGGATCAAGCAAACGCTGATCGCCCGGGCGCTGAATCTGCGCGCCGAGCATTCGAGTCTGTTCAGTCACGGGGAGTATCTGCCCCTGCAAGTGGCTGGCAGTCACGCCGAGCATGTCGTGGCTTTCGCTCGTATATGGGAGGGCGAGCGCGCCATCGTCGTGGTTCCACGCACAAGCAGTGAACTATTGGGCACTGCGCAAACTCCATTCATTAATGCTGCCAATTGGGGCGATACACGAATCATTCTGCCGTTCGCTGATTCACCACCACACTGGAAGGGCCTCTTTTCTGACGTCGTAGTGACCAATGACAGGGAAATACAGCTCAGTGCAGCGCTCAAGGAATTTTCTGTAAACCTGCTTATTCAAACTATGTAATACCTGGGAGTGTCGAGATGAGTGCCGACGAAAAAAGAATTCGCGAATTTGCCTATCAAATCTGGGAATCGGAAGGGAAGCCCGCCGGGCAGGAACAACGTCATTGGGAAATGGCCCGCAAACTGGCGGAAGCCGAGGCACTGGCCCCGGACAAAACCAGCGCCAGCAAGGCCAACAAGCCCAAACTGCCGAAGGTCGATGGAGCTGCGCCAAAAACAGCGCCCTCCAAACCAGCGGCAAAAGCTGCACCCGTAGCCAAACCGGCAGCAGCCCCAAAACCCAAGCCGGCAGCAAAACCAAAGTCACCTTCTACCCCTACCCAGGCAGAACAACCGCCCAAGCCTGCGGCAAAAAAACCACGCAAGCCACCTACCGCCTGAAACCCGGGCCGGTTACCTGCCCACTGTCGCAGATGTCACGCTCGATCAGGACGTGACCTGCGGCAACCCGGCATCTTTATTCAGCAATGTTGAAGCCGTCCAGGTTTCGATAGCGGTTCTGGCTGTCCGTAAAGTCATCGCGTCAGGGAAAATCATGAACACAAAGTCCAAAACCGTAAAACACGACACCGCAACCGCTCACGAAACGACCGGCACAACTTCACGCATCCGTGAAGGCCTGCCCTTCCCGCTCGGCGCCAACTGGGACGGTCTGGGCGTCAACTTTGCGCTGTTTTCCGCCAATGCGACCAAGGTTGAACTGTGTCTGTTCGACCCCAGCGGCGAAGTGGAGCTGGAGCGTATCGAACTGCCGGAATACACCGATGAAATCTTCCACGGTTATCTTCCTGACGCACATCCGGGGCTGATCTACGGCTATCGGGTCTATGGGCCTTACGACCCGCAGAATGGCCATCGTTTCAACCATAACAAACTGCTGATTGACCCCTATGCCAAACAGCTGGTTGGCCAGTTGAAATGGTCCGAAGCCCTGTTCGGCTACACCATCGGTCATCCTGACGGCGACCTGAGCTTCGATGAACGCGACAGCGCACCGTTCGTGCCCAAGAGCAAGGTCATCGATCCAGCCTACACCTGGGGCCGCGACCAGCGGGTCGGCACGCCCTGGGACAAGACCATCCTTTATGAAACCCATGTCCGCGGCTTTACCATGCGCCACCCAGCCGTGCCGGATGAGCTGCGCGGTACCTTTTCCGGGCTGATGGTCGAGGAAGTGATCGACCACATCCGCAAACTGGGCGTCACAGCGGTCGAACTGCTGCCGGTACATGCCTTCGTCAACGACCAGCATCTGCTGCAGAAAGGCATGACCAACTACTGGGGCTACAACAGCATTGCGTTCTTCGCCCCGGACCCGCGCTACCTGGCTCACGGCAAAATTGCCGAGTTCAAGGAAATGATTGCGCACATGCACCATGCCGGGCTGGAGGTAATTCTCGATGTGGTCTACAACCACACCGCCGAAGGCAACGAGCTGGGTCCGACCCTGTCCATGCGCGGCATCGACAACGCCTCGTATTATCGGCTGATGCCGGACGACAAGCGTTTCTATATCAATGATTCGGGCACCGGCAACACCCTGGATCTGAGTCACCCCTGCGTATTGCAGATGGTCACCGATTCGCTGCGTTACTGGGCCTCGGAGATGCATGTCGACGGCTTCCGCTTCGACCTTGCGACCATTCTGGGCCGCTATCACGACGGCTTCGATGAGCGGCACAGCTTCCTGGTCGCCTGCCGCCAGGACCCGGTCCTGCGCCAGGTGAAACTCATCGCCGAACCCTGGGACTGTGGCCCCGGTGGTTATCAGGTCGGCGGCTTTCCGCCCGGCTGGATGGAATGGAACGACAAGTTCCGCGACACCGTACGTGCATTCTGGAAAGGCGATGACAGCCAGCTTGCCGACTTTGCCGGGCGCATGACCGCCTCGGGCAATATGTTCAACCAGCGCGGACGTCGCCCGCAGGCCTCGGTGAACTTCATCACCGCCCATGACGGCTTCACTCTGCATGACCTGGTGTCCTACAACGACAAGCACAACGAGGCCAACGACGAGAACAATCAGGACGGCAGCAACAACAATCTGTCCTGGAACCACGGCGTTGAAGGCCCGACCGACAACCCGGAAATCAATCAGCTGCGTCTGCGCCAGATGCGCAACTTCTTCGCCACGCTGCTGCTGGCCCAGGGCACGCCGATGATGGTGGCCGGCGACGAGTTCGCCCGCACCCAGCACGGCAATAACAATGCCTATTGCCAGGACAGCGAGATCGGCTGGGTCAACTGGGATCTGGATTCCGACGGCAAGGCCCTGCTCAAGTTCGTCAAGCGGGTGATCAAGCTGCGCCAAAGTTATCCGATCCTGCGTCGTAGCCGCTTTCTGGTCGGCGATTACAACGAGGAAATCGGCGTCAAGGATGTCACTTGGCTGGCACCGGACGGCAACGAGATGGGTGTCGAACAATGGCACGACAGCAATGCCCGTTGCCTGGGCATGCTGATGGATGGCCGCGCACAGGAAACCGGCATTCGTCGCCCCGGCGCCGACGCCACCTTGCTGCTGGTGGTCAATGCCCACCATGAAGGAGTCGATTTCACCTTCCCGCAAGTACCGGAAGGCACACACTTCACCTGTCTGATCGACACCAACCAGGAAGACCTGCGCAGCAAGGAGCAATTCGACTTCGGCTCCAGCTACACAGTGACGCCACGCTCGTTGCTGCTGTTCGAGCTACAGCGCGAAGACTCGTGATGACTCAGGCCCTCAAGGAGTTTCTCGACTGGCGCAGGCACGGCTATGCCGATACCCAGGCGCTGGGCGAGTGCCTGCGGGCACTGGTCGATGAAAGCCTCGACCGCCTTCCGCTGCCGGCCAGCGGCAGGACTCTGGAACGCTGGCAGGCCCTGGCCTGCGTAGCGGCCCATGATCTGGGGCTGTGCAAACTCTACGAGGGTCATACCGATGCCCTGGCGATCATGCAGGAACTGGCGGCCGAACCTCCCGCTCCCGGTACAACCTGGGGCATGTGGGCCGCCGAACCACCCAACGCCAGGGTAAATATCAGCGGCCAGGCAGATTCGCTGCGCCTGAATGGCCGCAAGGCATGGTGTTCTGGAGCAGCTGTCTTGAGCCATGCACTGATCACCGCCTGGGATGAAGAAAACCGCCAGCAATTGGTGGCTGTGGCCCTCGACCAGCCCGGCATCCATGTAATAACCAATGGATGGCGGGCCGTCGGCATGGGCGCGACCGGCAGTATCGAGGTGCAGTTCGATCAGGCCTCGGCAACACTGGTCGGCCCACCTGGAGGGTATCTGTCCCGCGCAGGCTTCTGGCATGGCGGCATCGGTATTGCAGTGTGCTGGTACGGCGCATCCCGCGCACTGGCACAGCGGCTTGTGCAACATGCAGGTAAGGGTGAAGAGCCGCATGCCCTTGCGCATCTGGGCGCGGTGGACGTTGCCTTGTATGGCAGCGGCCAGATCCTGCAGAACGCCGCCAGCCGCCTGGATCAGGCACCGCACGACGATGCCGAGCAATTGGCACGGCGCTGTCGGGCACATGTCGAACAGACCGCCGAACAGGTCATCAGCCACGTGGGCCGGGCAATGGGCGCCACGCCTTACTGCAAGGACGCACATTTTGCCCGCCTGATTACCGATCTACCGGTGTTTCTGCGCCAGAGCCATGCCGAGAAAGACCTCGCAGTTCTTGGAAAACTGATCGGCCAGACATCGACCTCCCCATTGGACACAGTCTGGCAGCCATGAAAAAGAAACTGATTGCAGGCCGTGGCACCAGCCTCAAGGCCTGGAACGCTTCACAGAAACTCGGTGCAGTGCCGGTCATCAGCGCTGACTTGCTGGTACCGCCGCACTCACGGGCAGTGATCGTCGCCCCGCATCCGGACGATGAAGTGCTGGGTTGCGGTGGACTGATGTGCCAACTGGCGCAACTGGAAAGAAACATCAAGTTGCTGTCGATCACCGATGGCAGTGCCAGTCATCCCGGCTCGCAACTCTGGCCCAGTGAACGCCTGAGTGTGATCAGGCCGCAGGAAAGCGCCGAAGCCTTGCGCCGTCTCGACCTGCCCTTGCATCGCTTGCAGTGGATTCGCGGTGGTTTTCATGATGGCGAAGTCGCGACTGAAGAAGAGCGACTGGTGAAGTTCATCGAGCGCTACCTGTTGCCTACCGACGTGGTGTTCAGCACCTGGGCCGAGGATGGACATGGCGATCACGAAGCGGTCGGCCGGGCCTGTGCAAGGGCGTGTGCCACGACCGGTGCCAGGCTTAACGAGGTGCCGATCTGGGCCTGGCACTGGGCCGACCCCGAAGATGAACGCCTGCCCTGGGAACGGGCGCGCAAGGTCTTGCTCGATCCCATGACCATTGCCCGCAAGCGTCATGCGGCGCATGCCTTTGCCAGCCAGTTGCAGGGTGATCCGGGAATCGGCCTGGCGCCGATCCTGCCCTCCGGGGTGCTGGAACGATTGTTACAACCCTTTGAGGTAGTCTTTATATGAGTGTCACGGAGCAGTATTTCGATGAGATTTTCCGCGACAACAACGATCCATGGGCTTTCAGACAACGCTGGTACGAGCGACGCAAGCGCGCCCTGACCCTGGCCACCCTGACCCGCGAGCGCTACAGCACGATTTTCGAGCCCGGTTGCGCCAATGCTGAACTGAGCGCCGAACTGGCGGCCCGCTGTGATCGCCTGGAATGCTGCGATACCTCCAGCCGTGCCGTAGAACTGGCCCGCCAGCGGCTGGCCGGCTTCGATCACGCCCATGTGCAGCAGGCGCGCCTGCCACAACAATGGCCTGAGGGCCGCTTTGAGCTGATCGTGCTCAGTGAGCTGGGCTATTACCTCGATCGCGAAGACCTGCACCGCCTGATCGATTGCGCGCTCGCCTCACTCACTTCGGATGGTCAATTACTGGCCTGTCATTGGCGCCCCGCTATCGAGGGCTGCCCTCTGAATGCCGATCAGGTACACCGAATTCTGGCCGAACGTCTACAGATGCACCGGCTGTCCAGTCATCACGAAGATGACTTTCTGATGGATCTCTGGAGCCACGACCAGACCTCCGTCGCCACTCAGGGAAAACTCAGGTGATTGGTATTCTGATTCCGGTACACAACGAAGAAAAACTGCTCGGAGCCTGTCTTGAAAGCCTGCTTCAGGCCAGCCGGCATCCCGGCCTGAATGGCGAACCCGTGACGATCCTGGTGGTTCTGGACAGTTGCACCGACCACTCGGCCGACATCGCTCTGCAACATGGCGTCATCACCCTTGATCTGAGTGCACGCAATGTCGGGCAGGCGCGGGCAGCAGGCGCACACTACCTGCTCAGCCATGGCGCCCGCTGGCTGGCCAGCACAGATGGCGACAGCAATGTGGCGGCAGACTGGCTGGTAGAGCAACTGGCGCTGAATGCCGATGCCGTCTGCGGCACCATCACTATCCCAAGACAAGGCAATGGTCTGTCAGCCAAAGTACAGAAGCTGTTTGAACAGCACTACCAGCATCGTGAAGGCCATCGGCACATTCATGGCGCCAATCTGGGCATCAGTGCTTCAGCTTATGTGCGGGCCGGAGGCTTTCCGTTCCTGACCTGCCATGAAGATGTGCAACTGGTCAGGGAACTGGAGCGCAGCGGCGCACGGATTGCCTGGAGCTGCAAACCGCAGGTCACCACCAGTTCCCGGCTCGATCCCCGGGCCAGCGGAGGCTTCGGCGATTATCTGCGCTCACTGTCAGAAGGCAGCGCCGAATCCGGCCATTGATGATGCGCGGTTTGCATGCCGGAATTATCCGCGTCGGCTGAGCCCAGCGTACTGCTGAAAAAACGCACCGCTTCGGCACTCAGGGTGCGATGGATATCTTCACGATCCACGCCTTCGCGGTCGGTGCACAGTGCTGGCATTGCCGAGCGTTGTTCATCGCTGCACGGGGCCATGAACACAAAGTGACCGGCCCCGGCCAGCAGCTTGTAATCCGACACCTGCGGCAACTTGCGCGCCAGCGCCTCGGCATTCTTGTCGATCGGCAGCAGTTGATCGTCATCGCCGGCATACATCAGCACCGGCACATGAACCTCGCTCAGGGTATGACGGCCAAACATCAGGCTCAGCGGCGCCATGAGCATCAGCGCTGCGACGCGCGGGTCGGCCTGGGCATGCAGGTCGTCGCGATCGGCAACCAGTTCTCCCTGAGTCTTGCAGGCATCGCGATCATCGGGGCGCTCGATGCAGTACTGGCGCAGGCGCTTGAGGTCCGGTTGTGCACCGGCCAGGATCAGCGCGGTTTCACCACCCGCCGAATAACCGATCACGCCAACCTGACGGGCACTGAGATAAGGCGACAGCATCGGATCGAGCAAGGCCGCGCTGATGGCTTCGGAAATCTGCAACGGACGGCCGTAAAGATTGCTCAGGCTGCCCAGACGGCTGTGATCGCGGTAGTTATCGCCAGGGTGCACCACGGCAACCACCACAAAACCCTGGCGGGCCAGCGAAGTGGCCAGGTCATGCAAGGCCAGCGGGTTACCGGTATTGCCGTGGGACAACAACAGCAACGGGAAGCGGCCCATGGCAATCGGCGCATCTTCGGCGGCGTCGACCCGATAACCCTGCAGTGCACTCACCTGCTCCGGCCCTGTGGACGGGTAGAAGGCAATCGCCTGCATCAGTTGCGAATCCAGAGGGTCGGGAAAGCTCAGCTCATGAAAGCCCGCGCTCCACTCGTCATCGGCACGGATCTGCACCGAAATCAGGCTATTGAGTAGCAAAACCAGCAACGCTGCACAAAGACGTACCATTTGAAGGTTCATCCTTTGTAGTCCTGAACAATCCATTTATGCGCTGATATCGAGCTTCATGCTCCAGCACCCCCTGCTCTCACAGAGATGAGAGTCTTTGGGCGATAAATAGTGCATAAGCCGGGCCAGACTATTTATCGCGAGACTGAGCGTCATGTTACTGCCGCGCTGACCGGCTTACCTGTAAGAAAGCTGTCAAGGTTGCAACCTGGCGCATCTGGAAAACAAAAAACTCCACAGCCCGACGCAATCAAATGCGCGGGCAGTGGAGTTCAGGAAAGCTGTTTGGGCGATCAGGCCGCAGCAAACAGGCCTTGTTCGATGTGCTGCTGTGCCGCACTCAGGGCATTGGTGCGCGGCTCTTCACCGTAAGCCAGGCCATGGGCGCGCACGAATTGCAGATCGGTCACGCCGATGAAACCGAACAGCACCTTGAGCAGCTCTTCATGGCCAACACCGCTTGGCTGACCGGCATGCAGGCCGCCAGAAGTGGAAACAATGATCACCTGCTTGCCGCCGCACAGGCCTTCAGGACCGGTTTCGCTGTAGCGGAACGTGCGACCGGCAACGGTGATGCGGTCGATCCAGGCCTTGAGCTGGCTGGGAATGGTGAAGTTGTACATCGGTGCGCCAATCACCACCACATCGGCGGCCAGGAACTCCTGCAATGTGGCTTCGTTGGCAGCGACTTCCTGCTGCTGTGCCGCATCGCGGCCTTCGACCGGCGTGCCGGCAGCGGCCAGGGTTGCGGCAGAGAAATGGCTCAAGGCATCGCTGGCCAGATCGCAATACGTCACCTGGCTGTCGGCGTGCTTCGCCTGGCAGGCCTGAACCACGCTGCGGCTGAGCTGACGTGAAGCGGAATGGTCGCCAAGGATGCTGGAGTCGATGTGCAGAACTTTCATAACGGACTTCCCGGAAATAAGAATCGCCACCGGCGATCAAGTGGGGACAATCCTATCTTCAATGCCGATTACTGATTAGTCGGCAAAAACATAATACTTCGTTCTATCTACAGAACAATGGTTTGACCCATTCCGCCTGTGAGTTCTTGAAAGTGTCCTCGAAGGCATCCAGCAAACCTCTGACGGCAGGCAGCAAGCCACGGCGCGAGGCGAACACTGCATGCACGATGCCGCATTTGGGTCGGTGTTCGGTAAACAACTCCAGCAAGCGCCCCTGCGCCAGAGCTTCACGTACCAGAATTTCCGGGAGCTGCACAATGCCGACGCCCTGCAAGGCGGCCTGCAGCAGCGTATCGAGGTCCGAACTGACCAGTTTCGGCAGATGCTTCACTTCGGCATAACGCTCAGGCGCAGTAATCAGCAGCCAGCGATGCTCGTGGGTCGACGAGGGAAGATCCAGACTGGGCAGCAGTGCCAGCTCGGCAAAGGTCGGGTTGGCAGGCAACTGGCTTGCCAGCGCCGGATGCGCGACCAACCGCTGGGCGCTGTGGCCGAGAATCTTGACTACCAGCCCATCGTCTTCCAGCGGCGGAAAGCGGACCCGCAATGCGATGTCGATGTTTTCCGCCAACGGATCAACGCGGCGATTGGAACTCTCGACATGCACCTGAACCTTGGGGTAAGCGGCCATGAAGAGGGCGATGGTCTGGTTGGCACCCATATGGCCCAGAGCTGGCGGGCAACTGATCGTCACCCTGCCCTGCGGCTCGGCCCTGGAGCGTTCGATGGCCTCTTCGGCGGCCTCGGCCTCCACCATCATCGCCACGCAATGGCTGTAGTAATCCCGTCCGGTTTCGGTGACCGCAAACTTGCGCGTGGAGCGCTGGATCAGCCGAACACCCAGGCGCTCCTCCAGGCCCGCAACCCGGCGACTGAGCTTGGACTTGGGAATACCCAGTTTGCGGCTGGCGGCCGCAAACCCCTGGCATTCGACCACCTGGACGAAATAAAACAGATCATTGAGATCAAACACCCGACCACCCTCGGCATTGCTGGCCCGCGAGTATGGCAGTGCTGTTGCGGCCGGGACAGCCTGAGTTATTCGCCCGTCAGAAACGCCAGCACCGGCCGGGTAAACGCCTCACCGGCCTCGACATTCGACAGATGCGCCGCGTGCAGCTCGATCATCCGTGCGCCCTGGATGCGTTCGACCATGAAGCCGCCGTCCAGCGGCGTGGTCACCGCATCCTGGGTGCCGCATACCACCAGCACCGGCAACCTGATCGAGGCAAGCTGCTCGCGGAAATCGGCATCGCGCACGGCGGCGCAGTTGGCGGCGTAGCCTTGCGGCGAGGTCTGCGCCAGCATGCCGACAATCGGCTCGACCGTGGCTGGCTCACTCACTGCGAACTGCGGCGTGAACCAGCGGGCAATCGAGGCATCACGCAACGCGACCATGGCCGCCTGACCGTCACGCAGTACGGTTTCAATCCGCGGATTCCACACTTCAGGGGTGCCGATCTTTGCCGCGGTATTGCACAACACCACGCGCTGCAGCCGCTCAGGTGCATTGATCGCCAGCCACTGGCCGATCAGCCCGCCCATGGACAGGCCACAGAAGCTAGCCTGATCGATGCCCAACGCATCCAGCAGCGCCAGGACATCGCGGCCATTCTGCTCGATGCTGTAAGGCCCCTCGCTGACCAGCGAGCGGCCATGGCCACGAGTGTCATAGCGCAATACGCGAAAATGCCGGGTGAACGCTGGAATCTGGGTGTCCCACATATGCAGGTCGGTGCCCAATGAGTTGGACAATACCAGCACTGGCGCATCAGCCGGGCCTTCCAGCAGGTAGTTGAGTTCACCTTCAGCGAGTTGCACGGCAGACATTCCAGGCTCCAGACAGGACAAAAGAGGCACAGTAGTCACAGACGCCGAAGCAAACAATCCGCTGATCTATTATTCGTGCGACTATCGAACAACTTAGCGACAGGGACTGGATTATCGATACCATGCAAACCGAAGATATAGCACGTTTCTGCCTGGACCTGCCCGGAGCGCGGGAGGATTACAAATGGGGTGGCATGCGGGTGTTTTCCGTTGCCGAAAAGAAGATGTTCGCGGTGATGGACCTGGCAGGCCAGGGCCTGTCCTTCAAGGTTCATGCGGATCTGTTCCTGGGTTACGTCGACCGCCCCGGCATTCGCCCTGCGCCTTATCTGGCAAGGGCGCACTGGATCAGCGTCCGGCAGCCTTACGCGCTGAGCGATGACGAGATCAGGGATTTGCTGACCCGCTCGCATCAACTGGTGGTCGGCAAGTTACCGAAACGTCAGCAGATAGCGTTGAAGCTGTGAAAGCCATGGCTTGAACCAGCCCTGTTCGAGGAACAGCCAGTCGACCCACAGCAACTGATGCCCCAGCACGATCAGCCAGAACACCAGTTGAAAGGACAGCTTGCGGGTCTTGTGCCGGAAAGCCTGCTGCGCCAGCAAGGCACCGGGCCAGCCGCCCAGCAGCTCCGAAGCATGCAGGATGTTTTCCGGCGTACGCCAGCCGCCTTGACCGGCCTGACGCTTGTCATGCCGGTAAAGAAAAAAGGCCAGCGGACTCATCAGCAGATACGCTGCGCCAGCGACGGCGTTGCCCGCCTTGAACCACAGCATGAACGCGCCATAGGCCGGCAACGCACACAGCAGCAACAGAATGCACAGCTTCAGGCGCAACCCTTGAATCGGCGCCCGCGCCCGGTTTGCTGGCTGTGCCCCGCCACGCTGGCGCATGGACATTATGCCTTGGCGGCCGCCCAGTCGATCCAGCCAAACTGCCAGGTCGCAAGAATCAACAGGCCAAAGCCGATGCGATACCAGGCGAACACCGCATAGCTGTGGGTGGCGATGAACTTGAGCAGGCCGCGCACGGCAATCATGGCGAAGATGAACGAGGTGATGAAGCCGATCGCGAAGACTGCAAAGTCGTCGGGACGGAACAGCTCACGGTACTTGTAGCCCGAATACACCGCGGCACCGACCATGGTCGGCATGGCCAGGAAGAACGAGAACTCGGTTGCCGCCTTGCGCGACAGACCGAACAGCAGGCCACCGATAATCGTCGAGCCCGAACGCGAGGTGCCCGGAATCATTGCCAGACACTGCGCAAAGCCGACTTTCAGGGCATCGCGCCAAGTCATGTCATCGACCGTTTCAGCACGTACCACATGCTCGCGACGCTCGGCCCAGAGCATGATGACCCCGCCGATGACCAGCGCAGTCGCCACCGTGATCGGGTTGAACAGGTAATGGTGGATCAGATCGGCAAAAATCACCCCCAGCACCACGGCCGGCAGGAATGCGATCAGCAGATTGAGGGTGAAACGTTGCGCCTGTTGCTGTTTGGGCAGGCCCACGACCACATCGATGATCTTGCGCCGAAACTCCCAGACCACGGCCAGAATGGCTCCCAGCTGGATAATGATATTGAACGCCATGGCCCGTTCACCGCCGAAACCGATCAGGTCGGCGACTATGATCTGATGCCCCGTACTGGAAATCGGCAGAAACTCCGTCAGCCCTTCGACAATACCCAATATCAACGCCTGAGCGGCGGCCCAAAGATCCATCATTCCCCCATAAAGCGATGCCTGCGGCTCGCCCGTTAGTGTTGTTGTGCAAAAAAAGCCTGTAACTATGAGCATCCGAACCTGAACAATCCTTGAAGAGGATGCGTAAAAGCGCCGAGATGCTAGCAGACCTGAGCGCGCAAAGGCTCCCTGTCTTGCGCATAAGCGCTTACAATCGCGCGCCCATCCATCACAACCACCTTCAGGGAGCCGCCATGTCCGGACTTGAACTCTTCGCTGCCGCACTCGGCGTGATAGCAGTCTGGCTAACAGTGAAGCAGAACCCATGGTGCTGGCCAATCGGCCTGGTGATGGTGGTGATCTACATCTGGATCTTCTTCGACGTGAAGCTCTACTCGGACATGCTGCTGCAAGTCATCTACGCCGGCCTGCAGGTATATGGCTGGTTGCAATGGACCCGCCATGGCAACGGCCTGCCGGTGCGAGCGGTCACGGTCCTGCCGGGCGGTCCGGTGGTGGGTGGCCTGGCAATCGGTGCCGTCATCAGTCTGGCGCTGGGTGCCTTCATGGCTCACTTCACCGATGCTGCCCAACCCTGGCTGGATGCCGCGCTGACCGGTTTCAGCCTGGTTGCCCAGGTATGGATGGCACAGAAACGCCTGCAGTGCTGGCCCCTGTGGATCGTGCTGGATGTCATCTTCGTCGGCCTGTTCGTTTACAAGGAGCTGTACCTGACCGCTGCGCTGTACGGGTTGTTTACCCTGCTGGCCGTGCAAGGCTGGCGTGAATGGCGCAACGATCTGGCACTGGCACGATGAAAGTCCTGGTCCTGGCGGGTCCCGAATCCAGCGGCAAAAGCTGGTTGTGCAATGAAATCAGCAACCGCTTCGGCGGTGTGCTGGTGGGCGAATACGTGCGCCATTTCATCGAACAGCAAGGCCGCGATACCTTCTACAGCGATATCCCCGCCATTGCCCGCGGGCAGCTGGCCCAGGAGGATGCCGCCCGCGCTACCGCCCCGCATCTGCTGATTCTCGACACGCATCTGCTGAGCAATATGCTCTGGAGCAAGACATTGTTCGGTGATTGTCCGGAGTGGATCGAGCAGCAATTGCTTAGCAGGCACTACGACCTGCATCTGCTGCTTTCCCCTGAAGGCGTCGACTGGATCAGTGATGGACAACGCTGCCAGCCGCAACTGAGCGAGCGCCAGGCGTTTTTCGAGGACAGTCGGCAATGGCTGGATCGCCACGCCCAGAACTATCGAATCATCGGGGGTGACTGGGCGACACGCCGCGAGCAGGCAATGGCTGCCGTCACGCAGCTTCTGGCTGACTCAGCGGATCTGATGCTTGTGCAGCAGTCGATAGAACGTCGGCCGCGAAATGCCTAGGACCTTGGCGGCCACGCTGAGGTTGTCACTGTGGCGCGTCAGCACATCGCACAGCGCCTGACGCTCGGCCCGCGACTTGTAGTCGTCCAGCGTGCCCATGCTGCTGGCAATATCCTCCTCTCCGAGCAGGCCCAGATCCGCCGCCTCGATCTGCCGCCCTTCGGCCAGCACCAGTCCACGCCGAACCCGATTGGCCAGCTCGCGGACATTCCCCGGCCAGTCATGCTTGCCCATGGCAATCAGGGCATCCTGGCTGAAGTTGCGCGCACGCCTGCCGGTTTCCTGACTGTAGAAATGCGCGAAATGGTTGGCCAGCATCGCCAGATCGCCATGCCGCTCGCGCAACGGCGCCGTGCCGACCTGCAGGACATTCAGGCGATAGTACAAGTCTTCACGAAAACGCTTCTTGCGGATGGCGGATTCCAGATCGACATGGGTTGCCGCCAGTACCCGGACATCGACCGGAATCGCTTCATTACCGCCGAAGCGCTCGATATGCCGGTCCTGTAGCAGGCGCAGCAAGTGGGCCTGGGTTTCCAGCGGCAGGTCACCGATATCGTCAAGAAACAAGGTGCCACCGTTGGCCGCTTCGATACGGCCGATCTTGCGCTCCAGCGCACCGTTGAACGCGCCCTTCTCATAGCCGAACAGTTCCGCATGCAACAGATGCTCGGCAATCGCACCGCAGTTGACCGCAACGAATGGCTTGTTGCGCCGTTGCGACTGCATGTGCAGCGTGCGCGCAACCAGCTCCTTGCCGGTGCCGCGCTCGCCGCGAATCAGCACCGGCGATTCGGTAGGCGCCAGCTTGCCCAGCAGACGGCGCAACTCGCGGATCGGCCGGCTTTCACCGAGCATCTCGTGATCGCTGCTCGACACCTGATTCGCGCCCTGGGCACGCAAGCGCGCCATGCCATAAGCCCGACCCAGCGTGACCTGCATGCGTGCAACATCGAAAGGCAGCGTATGGAAATCGAAAAACCATTCGCAGACGAAATCGCCGATCTTCTCGCGCCGCAGGTCATTGGGTGCCAACACTGCGATCCATTGCGTGTTGCTGCGGGTAATCAGCTCCTTGACCATTTCGGGACGATCGAAATGTTCAGGCATGAGACGAATCAGACCGACATCGCAGCGCTGGTTGAGCGCCTCTTCAAGCGTGTTGCTGTCCACCGCCCATCCGGCTGCATGCAGGACGGGAATCAACTGATGACAATCGTCACTGGGATCAACAATCAACAAACGTCGGGTTGTGGCCGATTCATGCATAAAAGTTTCCTTGGCGCCCGGCGTCGAGTTGAAATTATTAAAAACGTTTTACAAACAGTAAGTTGACGAGCCCGAATGTTACGTTAGCAAAAAATTGACACACCCTTGTACCGTTTAAATATATCCGCCATAACCAGAAGTAATTAAACGTGCTGCACAGATTTAACGGTCAGGGAAATCTGCCGGACATTTCCTGCAAGCACGTAAAAGTTGCTCCAGATCAAACCGGATGCGCCATGGATGTAAAAAAATTGAAAATATCCGGCAAGCGGTGTGACTCGACCCACCCTGTTCGTCATCAACACAGGTAACCAGCCGAACGGTAAGCCCGCCGACGTGACTGGACTGATATGGGCATTTTGAGGAATTTAAAATGAACGCCCCACTGCGCTTCAACGATGCACTTCTGATCGCTGGACACGCTTTTGAACCTTTCCAGTGTGTTGCCTGGGCAGCCCAGGCCGGAAGCGGCGAACTCAGCCTGACAGTGATAGACCGCACCTGCGCAAGTATTGGTCGTAAACAAATCCCGAGCAGCGCTTATTCCGATCCTGTGCAACTTGCCAGCGCTCTGGAAGAGGCCCGTGCCGAAATAAGCAGCGAAGGCTACAGCCTAAAGCCGTGGACCATGCCGGCCTGACAGCACTTCGCTCCGCTCCATGCAGGAGCGAATTTATTCGCGAAAAACGGTGATCAAACCTTCTTCGCGGATAAATCCGCTCCTACCGGAGGGCGGCAAGCTCATCTATGTGTCGATAACCGGCACCCAGCCTGTCCGCCAGCTCCCGCGCACGACCCAGCCGAATCGGCCCTTTCTCGATATCGATCAACAGGCTTTCGCACTCCAGAGCCGCACACTCAGATATGTCCTTTAGCCGGCCATCGGTCAGGATCAGCACACGCTGCCGTTCGGCGGGATAACGCTTGTGGCGCAGTTTCAACCATTGCGCAGCCTGCTCGATGGCGGCCAGCAACGGCGTTCCGCCACCAGCGCCCAGTGCATCCAGCCATGGCCGTAGTGCAGCCGAAGCCTTGAGCCCCTGATGCTGCCAGCGCGGAGCGTTGCCGCTGGCGGTCAACAGTGCCAGCCGGGCACGGCGTCGATAGGCATCGTCGAACATTTCGACCAGTACGCCCTTGGCCTGACTCAATGCCTGATGACGGCGGGTCGAGGCTGAGGCATCGACAATCACCAGCAGCAACTCCATGGGCCGACTGCTGCGCGGCTGACGCACCAGATCATGACGGTTTTGCGGACGACCGCGCAGCAGCGTCGGCAGCCAGGCGATTGCACCGTCGATACCCGATCGCGCTGCGCCGTGCCGCCCCGAATCCAGCCTGCCCGGACGGGGGCTGGCATCCGCCCCCTGCGCAGAACGGGGACGGATGCCTAAGGCTTTTTTGGCCAGCTCGGCACTTCGCGACGCGCCCCGGTGGGCATTGGCTGGGCAGGCAATTCACCCCAGTTGCCCTGCCCGCTTTCAGGCTGCGGCTTTTGCGGGCTGGTCTGGCCAGGCGGTGGGGTTTCAGGACTCTGTGCCGGGGGCGCTGGATCACGGCGCCGGTGCCGCAAGGCGAACTCGGCCACAGCATCGATATCCTGCTCGTCGATCTCACTGGCACCCCGCCATGCGGCATGCGCCCGCGCAGCGCGCAGCCAGACCAGATCGGCACGCATGCCATCCACGCCTGCAGCGAAACAGCGCTCGGTAATCAGCCCCAGCGCCCGATCATCCAGCTCGATGGACGGCAACAGGGCACGAGCTGTTTCGCAGCGCTGCTGCAACGCTTGCTGTGCTTCCTGCCACTGCCGGCAGAAGCCTTGAGGGTCGGCATCGAAATCCAGGCGTCGGCGAATGATCTGCCCGCGCTCGGTCGGCAATGTCTGTCCGCTCAAGGCCACGTTCAAGCCAAAGCGATCCAGCAGTTGCGGGCGCAATTCGCCCTCTTCCGGGTTCATGGTGCCGATCAGTACGAAGCGCGCCGCATGCCGGTGGGAAATGCCGTCGCGCTCCACCAGATTGGTGCCGCTGGCAGCGACATCGAGCAACAGGTCGACCAGATGATCGGCGAGCAGATTGACTTCGTCGACATACAGCACGCCGCCGTCGGCCTTGGCCAGCACGCCCGGCGAAAACCGGGCGCGACTCTCAGACAGGGCCGCATCCAGGTCCAGAGTGCCGACCAGTCGCTCTTCGGTAGCGCCCAGCGGCAAGGTGACGAACTGCCCGCTGGCCAACAGATCCGCAAGACCACGGGCCAGGGTCGACTTGGCCATGCCGCGTGGCCCTTCGATCAGCACGCCGCCAATTCTGGGGTCGATGGCCGTCAGGCACAGGGCCAGTTTCAACTCGTCGGCACCGACCACCGCTGCCAGGGGAAAGTGCGGGAGGTCGCTCATGCTTGGGTCAGGCACAGTCATCAGTTCTCTTCTATATCCAGCAACAGATCTTCCAGCGCTTCGCGGTACTCGCCCGGCTCTTGCCAGAGGCCGCGTTGCTGGGCTTCGAGCATGCGCTCGGTCATGTCGCGCAAGGCATCGGGATTATGCTGCCGGATGAATTGGCGGGTCGATGGATCCAGCAGATAGGCATCGGCCAGCAGCGCATATTGATGGTCGTCGATCAGTTCAGTGGTGGCGTCAAAGGCGAACAGAAAGTCCACGGTCGCGGCCATTTCAAACGCGCCTTTATAACCGTGGCGCTTGACGCCCTCGATCCACTTCGGATTGGCCGCACGACTGCGGATAACCCGATTCAGCTCTTCCTTGAGGGTGCGAATCTTCGGCAGATCCGGCTGGCTGTGGTCGCCATGGTAACTGGCGGGCTGCTGGCCACTGAGGCTTTGCGCAGCGGCCAGCATGCCACCCTGAAACTGGTAGTAGTCGTTGGAATCCAGCAGGTCGTGCTCGCGGTTATCCTGGTTCTGCACCACCGCCTGAACCTGCGAAAGCCGTTGCGCGAACTGCTGGCGGGCCGGCGTGCCTTCATCGGCCGCACCGTAGGCATAGCCGCCCCAGTTCAGATAGACCTCGGCCAGATCATCACGACTCTGCCACAGGCGTCCGTCAATCGCGCCTTGCACGCCGGCGCCATAGGCACCGGGCTTGGCGCCGAAGATCCGCCAGCCGGCCTGCCGGGCTGCTTCGTCTTCGCTCAGCCCGGACGCCTGAAAACTGCGCCGTTCTTCACGAACCCGGGCGGCCAGTGGATTCTGATCGTCCGGTTCATCGAGCGCCGCCACGGCCTGCACCGCGGCGTCGAACAGGCGGATCAGGTTGGCAAAGGCATCGCGGAAGAAACCGGAAACCCGCAAGGTCACGTCTACTCGCGGGCGGTCCAGCAGACTCAGCGGCAGGATCTCGAAATCGTCGACCCGCTGGCTGCCGGTCGCCCACACCGGGCGTACGCCCATCAAGGCCATGGCCTGAGCAATATCGTCGCCGCCAGTACGCATGGTGGCCGTACCCCAGACCGACAGGCCGAGCTGGCGCAGATGGTCGCCATGATCCTGAAGATGGCGCTCCAGCAGCAGGTTTGCCGACTGGAAGCCGATCCGCCAGGCCGTGGTGGTCGGCAGGTTGCGGACATCGACGCTGAAAAAATTGCGGCCGGTCGGCAGCACATCCAGCCGCCCGCGACTCGGCGCGCCACTGGGACCGGCCGGAACGAAGCGGCCACTCAGGGCATCCAGCAGGCCACGCATTTCTTCGGGACCGCAGGCATCCAGGCGCGGCGCGACCACTTCCCGCAAATGCTCGACGATCAGTTGCAGTTCCTGGCTTTCGGGAAGCTCATTGATGGCCTGACCTTGAACAACGCCTTCGATCAAGGTGGCGGCATATAACTCCAGGCGCTCACGGGTATCGCCGGTGCTGCGCCATGGATCGTCGCTCACCGCGAGCAATGCTGTCGGGCGCACGCCACTCCAGGGTTCGGCCAGTTCACAATCCAGCGGATCGAAACCCAGCGCAAAAGCCTGGGCCAGCGCCCGCAACAGGCTGGATTGCGCGCCGCGCCCGTCTCCACGTGGAATGCGCAGCAGCGCCAGCAACGTGTCGATGCGCAGTCGGCCTTGTGGAGACTGACCGAAAACATGCAGGCCATCGCGAATCTGCGACTCTTTCAAATCGCACAGATAAGTGTCCAGACGAGGCAGCCAGATAGCCGCATCGGCATCGCTGTCGATGCCTTCATCCAGCGCCAGTTCGCGGTCGATACGGGTTTCGCGTACCAGCTTGAGAATGTCGCGCTGCAACTCGATGGCTCGGCGCGGATCGAGCAGTTGCGCTTCGTAGTATTCGTCGGCCAGCAGTTCCAGATTGCGCAGCGGGCCATAGGTTTCGGCACGGGTCAGCGGCGGCATCAGGTGATCGATGATCACGGCCTGGGTGCGGCGCTTGGCCTGGGCGCCCTCGCCCGGATCGTTGACGATGAACGGATAGATATTCGGCATCGCGCCCAGCACAGCATCCGGCCAGCAGTCTTGCGACAGCCCGACACCCTTGCCCGGCAGCCATTCCAGGTTGCCATGCTTGCCTACATGCAACACCGCATGCGCGCCATAAGCCTTGCGCAACCAGAAATAGAACGCCAGATAACCATGCGGCGGTACCAGATCGGGATCGTGGTAGACCGCACTCGGATCAACCTGATAACCACGCGCCGGCTGGATACCGACAAAGGTCAGGCCGAAGCGGATACCGGCAACCATCATTCGCCCGCCGCGGAACATCGGATCATTCTGCGGCGCGCCCCAGCGGCCATTCACCGCATCGCGGCTGGCCTGAGGCAAGGCGTCGAAGGCTTGCAGATACTCATCCAGCGCCATGCTTTGCTGGCATGGACGCAGGTCGATGCTGTCCAGGTCGTTGGTAACGCCACCGAGCAATTGCTGAATCAGTTCTGTTCCACTTTCTGGCAGCGGCGCCAGCGGATAACCCTCGTCCTGCATGGCGCGCAGGATATTCAGCGCCGCAGCGGGGGTGTCCAGCCCGACACCGTTACCGATCCGGCCATCGCGGGTCGGGTAGTTGGCCAGAATCAGCGCCACGCGCTTGTCGGCATTGGGCAGACGCGCCAGTTCGATCCAGCGCCGCGCCAGTTGCGCCACGAAGTCCATGCGTTCGGGGTGAGCGCGATAGCAGACCACATCCGACTGGCTGCGCTCACTGTGCCAGGCCAGATCCTTGAAACTGATCGGCCGACTGATGATCCGCCCGTCCAGTTCCGGCAAGGCAATGTGCATCGCCAGATCCCGTGCACCAAGCCCCTGCTCGCTGGCTTGCCAGGCAGGCTGGTTGTCCTGGGCACAAATCGCCTGGATCACCGGCACATTGCGGCGAAACGGGCGCAGATGTGGCGCTTCCGGACTGGACTGGGCAAAACCGGTGGTATTGAGGATCAGCTCGGCCTCGACTTCGTCCAGCCAGTCTTCGACCCTGGTCAGGCAACCGGGCTCCTTGAGGCTGGCCAGCGCAATCGGCAACGGATTGAGCCCTTCAGCCTGCAAACGCTGGCAGAACACATCGATAAACCCGGTATTGGCCGCCTGCAGGTGAGAGCGATAGAACAACAGCGCCACCACCGGCTGCCCGGCAACCCAGTCGGCCTGCCAGTCCTGCAGTCCGGCAGCGGACTGACGTGGGTGATAGATCGCCGTACGCGGCAGTGGCCGTGGTTCGGCCCAAGGATAATCGCGCTCGAGCCAGCTACTGGCCAGACAGCGATACAGTTCCAGCGCATTGTGCAGGCCGCCCTGGCGCAGGAACTGCCAGAGTCGGTCCCGCGCCTGGGCAGGGACGGTACTCAGGTCGCTCAGTTCCGGATCCGGACGGTCGTCGCCCGGCACCAGGATCACCTGCACGCCACGCGCCGCCAGTTCCATCAGGCGCTCGACGCCGTAGCGCCAGTAGCCGATGCCGCCATGCAGGGAAATCAGAATGACTCTGGCATGGCGCAGCACTTCATCGACGTACAGATCCACCGACGCATGATTCTGCACCTGCATCGGGTTGGCCAGGCGCAGGCTCGGATAATCGTCGGGCAGTTGCTGCGCCGCTTCGGCCAGCAGCGCCAGGCTCGAATCGCCGCTACAGAGAATCACCAGCTCGGCCGGCGTCTGGCCCAGGTCGGCAATGCTGTCGTCGGGTACGAAACCACCCGGCTGGGTTCTCAGCAGGTGCATGGGTCAGCCGGCGAGCGCAGCATTGAGCTGGGCTTCCAGCGCGGCGGCGTCCAGCTCCTGACCGATCAGCACCAGATTGGTAACGCGCTCTTCCCCGGCACGCCAGGCGCGGTCGAAATGCTTGTCGAAGCGTGTCCCCACGCCCTGGATCAGCAGGCGCATCGGTTTGCCGGGAATCGCGGCGAAGCCCTTGACCCGCAGGATGCCGTGCTTGACCACCAGTTGCGTCAAGGCATCGAGCAGCAGGCTTTCCTCGGCCTGTGGCAATTTGATGGAAATCGAATCGAAGGCATCATGATCGTGATCGTCATGATCTTCGTCGTCGTGATGGTCATGGTGCGTCTTGCGGCCATCGATGTGCAGTTCCGACTCGGCGCCGAGGCCCAGCAGTACATTGATTGGCAGGCGGCCATTGCTGGCTTCGATGACCTTGACCGCTGGCGGCAGCTCTTCGGCGACTTCGGCACGCACCGCAGCCAGACCTTCGGCATCGATCATGTCGGCCTTGTTGAGAATCACCAGGTCGGCGCTGGCCAATTGGTCGGCGAACAGTTCATGCAGCGGGGACTCATGATCCAGGTTCGGGTCGAGCTTGCGCTGGGCGTCCACCTGATCCGGGAACGCAGCGAAGGTGCCAGCGGCAACTGCCGGGCTGTCGACCACGGTGATCACCGCATCGACGGTGCAGGCGTTGCGGATTTCCGGCCACTGGAAAGCCTGGACCAGCGGCTTGGGCAGCGCCAGACCGGAAGTTTCGATCAGGATATGGTCCAGGTCGCCGCGACGCGCCACCAGCTCACGCATCACCGGGAAGAACTCTTCCTGGACCGTGCAGCACAGGCAGCCATTGGCGAGTTCATAAACCCGGCCGGTGGCCTCTTCCTCGCTACAGCCGATGGTGCACTGCTTGAGGATTTCGCCGTCGATACCCAGCTCGCCGAACTCGTTGACGATCACCGCGATACGCCGTCCTTCGGCGTTATCGAGCATGTGCCGCAACAACGTGGTCTTACCCGAGCCCAGAAAGCCGGTAACGATGGTGACAGGAAGTTTGGCCAGTGTTTTCATCGGATGCCCTTTGGCAATACGGCGGGCAAGCAGGACGAGAACCGTGCACTGCGCACGGATCGAATCGCCACCGGATCACCCCGCCCGGTTGTAGTGAGAATTCGTGGGCCTGTGGCCCGGTTCGAGGCAGGTCTCCTGGCTTGCGGCAGCCTGTCGGCAGTGTTCCGACAGGCATTCATCGCGCCTTCCCGCTTGCGCAGTGGCTGTGCGATGAATATGACCGCTTACAGTTGCGGGGGCAGCTGCGGCTTGGACCGCATTCCCGTCTTAGCTTTACCCCTCGCGGACGGGTAAAGAACCTCAAGTGCGCAAGGCTACGCAGTGGCCGAAGGCAGGTCAATCGTTCAGATTGACGATGCAGGGCCGCCCATGCTCTCCTGATCGACTTTTTACCGGTGCCCGCACGGGGTGATGTCGATCTGTATGCCTGATCATGCGTTCATACAACCCGGCCCGACATTGGTGGCAGGCCTTGGCTGCCAGCGCGGCTGCCCGGCCACGCATCTGCTGGAACTGATGCAGGACAGCCTGAAAGCGCATGGCCTGGATCTCGACGCCATCACCGCCCTCGCCTGCATTGATCTCAAACAGGACGAACCGGGCGTGCTGGAACTGGCTGAGCGTTTGTCCGTGCCATTGATCTTCTTCAGTGCTGCGCAACTGGCAGAATACGAGTCGCACCTGACCCATCGCTCAGCAGTGGCTTTCGAGCATACCGGCTGTTATGGCGTGGCCGAAAGCGCCGCACTGGCCCTGGCCGGGCAAGCGGGAACCGGCCCGGCCATCCTGCTGATCGAGCGTCAGAAAAGCGCCCGGGCAACATTTGCCTTGGCATCCGCGCCTGTACAGGGCTGATAATCCACGCTCATTCATCCCGCTCGATTCTGGAGAATCCCTTGACCGTCTTTTTCATCGGTGCCGGCCCTGGCGACCCGGACCTGATCACTGTCAAAGGCCAGCGACTGATCCATCGTTGCCCGGTGATCATTTATGCTGGCTCGCTGGTGCCGGTGGCCGTGCTGGAAGGTAATCAGGCCGTTCAGGTGGTCAATAGTGCCGAATTGCATCTGGAGCAGATCATCGCCTTGATGAAATCTGCTCATGAACAGGACCAGGATGTGGCTCGCGTGCATTCTGGCGACCCGAGCCTGTATGGCGCCATTGGTGAGCAGATTCGTTGTCTGCGCGAGCTGGGAATTCCCTTTGAAATCATCCCCGGCGTGACTGCCTCGGCGGCTTGTGCGGCGCTGTTGGGCACTGAGCTGACTCTGCCGGATATTTCCCAGAGCGTGATCCTGACCCGCTATGCCGACAAGACCTCGATGCCTGCAGGCGAAGAGTTGGCCAGCCTGGCTCAGCATCGGGCCACCATGGCGATTCATCTGGGGGTCAATAACCTGCAGAAAATTGTCGAGGAGTTGACACCGCATTATGGCGCGGACTGTCCGATAGCCGTGGTTCATCGTGCCAGTTGGCCGGATCAGGACTGGGTGTTGGGCACGCTGGCGGATATTGGCGTGAAGGTTCAGGAGAAGGGGTTCAGGCGTACGGCGCTGATATTGGTTGGGCGTGTGCTGGCCAGCGATACGTTCAGTGAGTCATCGTTGTATCGCGCCGGACATGCGCATTTGTTCAGACCTTGAGGGACGCGGGCTCGGCCTTCCCTTACGTCGCAATCGGCGATGCCTGGGATTTCCGGGTTCAAAAGCACAAGCTCTTTGCCGCGATGATGCAGGCGCCGCAAATCACTGCCGGAACGAAGGAACCCCGCCGTCAGGCGGGGCCGAACCCGGAACACATCGCAGACAAGCCCCGTCCCACAATAGACCGGGGCTCATTCGCGAAGAAAACGACTCAGTAGTAGGCGTTTTCTTTCTGGGTGTGGTCGGTCACATCACGCACGCCAGCCAGCTCGGGAATGCGTTCGAGCAAGGTGCGCTCGATGCCTTCCTTCAAGGTGACGTCGGCCTGACCGCAACCCTGGCAACCACCGCCAAACTGCAAGACGGCGATATTGCGCTCTTCTTCTTCGATCACATCAATCAGCGTGACCTGACCGCCGTGGCTGGCGAGCCCGGGGTTAATCTCGGTTTGCAGGTAATAATTGATGCGCTCGTTGATCGGGCTGTCGGCATTGACCATCGGCACCTTGGCGTTTGGCGCCTTGATGGTCAACTGGCCACCCATGCGATCCGTGGCGTAGTCGACCACGGCGTCGTCCAGGAAGGCCTCGCTGAAACCGTCGATCCAGGCGGTAAAGCTCTTGAGGCCGATGGCCTTGTCTTCAGGCTTTTCTTCGCCCGGCTTGCAGTAGGCAATGCAGGTTTCAGCGTACTGGGTGCCAGGCTGGGTAATGAATACGCGGATGCCGATTCCCGGGGTGTTCTGCTTTTCCAGCAGATCGGCCAGATAATCGTGGGCAGCATCGGTAATAGTGATAGCGGTCATGAACGTTCCTCGCAGACTTGGCGGCAGTTTACGCCAATCGGATGCGCATACAAAGTCCCAGTATTTTTGTCAGGATAACGCTGCCGTTTCTCGGCCTTCCTGACGAGCATCCAGACTGCGCCTCATGCGACGATACAGGGCCTTCTCGATCCACTCATAACTGCCCCATGCGCCAATCGCGATGATCGGCACGCAGAACGCAAACACCAGATACGGATTCAAGGAAAAGCGCTGCGCCATCAGCAAGCCACCGTAGAGCACCAGTACATGCAGCAGATACACCGAGTAGGAACAATCGCCCAGAGTTTTGAGCAAGCGGCTACCGCGCATGTAAGGCTCGAGCGAAATGGCGCACAGCACGATCAGGGCGCTGGGCAGTCCCCAGTTCAGCAAACGCTGCTCGTTGCTCAGGTGATGGATCATCAGCATGCCCGCGACAATCCCCGCCAATGGCAGCCATAAGCCTTCCTTGATCCAGCCCCGGCGATAGAGCATGCCAATGCCGATCCCGAGCAGGAATTCGTAGACGATATCGTTGCCGTAGAAGCGGCTGATCAAACCGCTGCGCGCCAGTATTTCGGTCACCACAAACAGCGCGGCAGCAATGATCAGTGGCCGATGGCGCTGCTCGAACAGAAACACCATGGAGAACAGCACGTAGAACAGCATCTCGTAATTCAAGGTCCAGCCGACGTTCAGGGTCGGATACAGACCATAGCCGCCAGGGTTCTCCGAAGGAATGAAGATCAGCGACAGCAAGAAGTTCTGCCAGCCGATCACCTGATGCGGCAGCCAGGGCGCGGCCACCAGCAGCAACAGGCCCATGGCCGCGGTATACAGCCAGTAAGCCGGAACGATACGGATCAGGCGATGCAGGATGAAACGCCCGGCTGGCATATCGCTGTTATGGGTAGAAAGGAAAATCACCAGCCCGCTGATGACAAAGAAAATATCGACGCCCACCGCGCCCTTGGAAACAAAGAATTCGCCAATGGGACCACTGGCCTTGAAATCGAAAAAAATCTGCATGAAGTGATGACACACTACGACCCACGCGGCGAAAGCCCGTAAAGCCTGAACCGAAATCAACATCCACCGAACCTCTTGTCACCTGCCTTTTCAACCAAAGCCCGAACTCGAAGCGAGCCGGACACGCAATGAGTCGGACAGTGAGATGCCAAAAAAGATCGGGAAAATTCTGCTTCGTTCAGGAAACAGTAGTGGCTGCAGGCCACGCTTGGCGTGGCCTGCAGCAGCGATCACAAGTTTTCGTAGCGATTCATATCCAATACTCCCGCCTCTCGGGGTTCGGTTTCCTGGAGGTAACGGCTGATGTCATGGAAGTAGTTCCAGAACTGCGGATGGGTGCGGCGCACACCCCAGCGCTGCACGACCTGCTCGAACCCGGCCTGATCCTTGACCTGCTGCATGGCGTCGACAAATGCGGGTACTTCACTGGCGGCAATATTGAACATGAAGTTCGGATAACTGCTGAGCACGCCAGGGTATATGGTCAGGCTGTCGAGTCCCGGCTGATAGCGATAGGACTCGCCCAGCAGGAACGCCACGTTGCTGTGGGCACGATTGCGCAGCATGCTGTACATCATGCGCTTGCCGGTGCCGTCCTCGATCCGCAGCATGGTGGCTTCAGGCAGTTGATCGATAACCTTGAGGCCCGCCGCCGGGCGTGAAACCAGACGACTGAGTGCCTGTTCCGCCTGGGCAAAGGCCGGGCTGATACCGGGTCGCGAGCAGTACGCGCCCTGGCAACGGTTGATCGGGTCCGGCGCAGCGTTGAGCGTGCCGGCGCGCTCGATCAACTGGCGGGCGAAGTCCTGACGCGGACGATGCTCATTGAGCTTCAGGCCGCTTGGGGTATCGGCATCGATACTCTGGTAGTCCAGCCACATCTTGACCTTGCCGGAGTTCTGATACAGGTCATCGAGCATTTTTTCGCGCTGGGCGGCAGGCATCAGGCGCATGAAATTGATTTCCGCGCCGTTGCGGATCAGGTCGAAATACAGCCGGGTCTGCGCCTGATGGGCAATATTGCCGTAGACATCGAAATTCACCGCCAACTGGTAATAAGTGCGTTCCAGCAACGGGAAGTCGAACAGCCACAGCGAATGCGGCACATCGCCGATCAGGCCCTTGCTGACCGATGCGCTGTCGAAATGGCGGAATACCGTCAGCAAGGAGTTATCGTTGCCCGACCAGAGCGTCGACCAGCTCGGCGGCGTCATGCTGGCATAGCTGTCGCGGCGCAGGTTTTCATACTGGTTGCGACGATCGCGATAGGAAAGCCACAGGCTCAGGATACTGCCGACTTCGTCGTTCTGTCCCGGCATGGCCAGCAGAGGCGTTGCCTGGCCACGGTACTGCGCATCGACGATATAACGGTCATGGCCCGGCTCCTGGAACAGCACCCAGAAGTGATCACGAATCACGTCGGTGGCAATCTGGCCACGGCATACCGGCCCGCGAATGAAGGTGCGCACGAAGTATTCGGCGTTATCGAGCATGAACTGGTAACGCGCCTGGGCCGGAATGGCCTCGAAGGCCAGGAACGGATTGGCGCGATGTCCCGGTCCATAACCGGGCAACGAGTCCACACGCCAGTCGGCGTTATAGAACAGCTGCTTGACCCGCTGCAGTTTCTGCGCACTCAGCGCGTAGGTGATATGAGTCTTGTGGACGATGACGCCCTGCACCGGAATCAGCCGGTAATAGAAGTCATTGCCCGGATCGTCATTGGGGCGCCGGGTGGCGATCAGGTCGACAGGCTTGCCACTTGGCGTGCGCGAACGCACCCACTGGAAGAAATGCCCGTTATCGCCGCCTTCAAAATAGATGTGCGCGAGGAACAGGTGCTCATAAAGCCAACGAGCCACCAGCGATTGTTTCGAGCCGGAACGGTTGAGCAAGGCTTCCCATTCGGCAATCTGCGCCGCTTCGGCGACATTGGGCATGATCGGCTGCTGTTCGACCGGCGCCCCGGCCGCCAGCCAGCGCTGCAAGGTCTGATACTCGGCGTCGCTGAGCCCGGCCACGGCCAGCGGCATGCCGCCCGTGGGATGCGCCTGGGCATAGGCATTGAACTCTCCGGGCAACGGGCAGAGGTTTTCGCGGTTCAGGCCCAGGACGATGTCGTCGGGAATCTTGCTGTTGGCGGGCAACGGCGCACTGCGCCCCAGCTCCAGCATGCGCGCCATCAAGGCCGCCTGACTGCCCTGGGCATCGAGCACCGAATAGAAGTCCCGGCTACGCCAGGCATCGGTGCCATTGGCATCGTAGAACAGTCGCGAAGGCGTCATCGCCGTGCTGCGCTCGCCCTGATAGACCGGGGTCTTGCTCGCCCCGCGGCTCATTCCCTCACCGCTGCCCAGGTTCAACTGGCAAGGTGCATCGTTGCAGGCATGGCAGGCCACGCACTTCTGGGTCAGGATCGGCTGGATATCGCGCACATAGGAAATATTGGCTGCAGGCACTTCCTGAGCCTGGGCCGCACAGCAACACAACAGCAGAACGAGGCTTAGCAATGAGCTGCGCAGCATATCCAGAATGCCTTGAAATGAAAAACGCGCAATTCTACAGCGGATAGCGCCGTTCATCATGAGCTATTTTCATGCAAAGCAGCCATCAACACCAAAAGCGCTCCGGTTTGGTATCATCTCGGCCTTTCTGTATCGGCCTTTTCAAGGTATCCCCATGTCTGACCGCAGCGCCCGCCATCAAGCTTTTCTCAACGCACTGAAACAGAGGATCCTGATCCTCGATGGCGGCATGGGGACCATGATCCAGAGCTACAGGCTCGAAGAAGAGGATTACCGTGGCAAACGCTTCGCCGACTGGCCAAGCGATGTCAAAGGCAACAACGACCTGTTGGTCCTGACCCGCCCGGATGTGATCGGCGCCATCGAGAAAGCCTATCTGGATGCCGGTGCAGACATCCTTGAAACCAACACCTTCAACGCCACCCAGGTGTCCCAGGCCGATTACGGCATGGAAGCACTGGTCTACGAGCTGAACGTGGAAGGCGCCCGTCTGGCGCGCAAGGTCGCCGACGCCAAGACCCTGGAAACCCCGGACAAGCCGCGCTTCGTTGCCGGCGTGCTCGGCCCGACCAGCCGCACCTGCTCCCTGTCGCCGGACGTCAATAACCCCGGCTATCGCAACGTGACCTTCGATGAGCTGGTCGAGAACTACACTGAAGCCACCCGCGGCCTGATCGAAGGCGGCGCCGACCTGATCCTGATCGAAACCATTTTCGACACCCTCAATGCCAAGGCGGCGATCTTCGCCGTGCAAGGCGTGTTCGAGGACCTCGGTTTCGAGCTGCCGATCATGATTTCCGGGACCATCACCGACGCCTCGGGCCGCACCCTGTCGGGCCAGACCACCGAAGCCTTCTGGAACTCGATCAGCCACGCCAAGCCAATCTCCGTCGGCCTCAACTGTGCACTGGGCGCCAGCGACCTGCGCCCTTACCTGCAAGAACTGTCGACCAAGGCCAACACCCACGTTTCGGCGCACCCGAACGCCGGCCTGCCCAATGCCTTCGGCGAATACGACGAACTGCCCAGCCAGACCGCAGCAATCATCGAGGAGTTCGCCCAGAGCGGTTTCCTGAACATCGTCGGCGGCTGCTGTGGCACCACGCCAGCGCACATCAAGGCGATTGCCGAAGCCGTCGCCGCCTACGCGCCGCGCCAGATCCCGGACATTCCACGGGCTTGCCGTCTGTCGGGCCTGGAGCCGTTCACCATTGATCGCCAGTCGCTGTTCGTCAACGTCGGCGAGCGCACCAACATCACCGGTTCCGCCCGCTTCGCCCGCCTGATCCGTGAAGACAACTACACCGAAGCCCTGGAAGTCGCCCTGCAGCAGGTCGAAGCCGGCGCCCAAGTGATCGACATCAACATGGACGAAGGGATGCTCGACTCGAAGAAGGCCATGGTGACCTTCCTCAACCTGATCGCAGGCGAACCGGACATCTCGCGCGTACCGATCATGATCGACTCCTCCAAGTGGGATGTGATCGAAGCCGGCCTCAAGTGCATCCAGGGCAAGGGCATCGTCAACTCCATCAGCATGAAGGAAGGCGTCGAGCAGTTCATTCATCACGCCAGACTGTGCAAGCGCTATGGCGCAGCAGTGGTGGTGATGGCCTTCGACGAAGCCGGTCAGGCCGACACCGAGGCGCGCAAGAAGGAAATCTGCAAACGTTCCTACGACATTCTGGTCAACGAAGTCGGCTTCCCGCCGGAAGACATCATTTTCGACCCGAACATCTTCGCCATTGCCACCGGCATCGAAGAACACAACAACTATGCTGTGGACTTCATCAATGCCTGTGCCTACATCCGTGACGAACTGCCGTACGCCCTGACTTCCGGCGGTGTCTCCAACGTGTCGTTCTCGTTCCGCGGCAACAACCCGGTACGTGAAGCGATCCACTCGGTGTTCCTGCTGCATGCGATCCGCAACGGCCTGAGCATGGGTATCGTCAACGCCGGCCAGCTGGAAATCTACGATCAGATCCCGCTCGAACTGCGCGAGCGTGTTGAAGATGTCGTCCTCAACCGCACCGAAGAGGGCACCGACGCGCTGCTGGCGATTGCCGACAGCTTCAAGGGCGACGGCAGCGTAAAAGAAGCCGAAACCGAAGAATGGCGCAGCTGGCCGGTCAACCAGCGCCTCGAACACGCGCTGGTCAAGGGCATCACCACGCACATCGTCGAAGACACCGAAGAGTCCCGGCAGTCCTTCTCGCGCCCGATCGAAGTGATCGAAGGCCCGCTGATGTCCGGCATGAACGTGGTCGGCGACCTGTTCGGCTCGGGGAAAATGTTCCTCCCGCAGGTGGTGAAATCCGCCCGCGTGATGAAGCAGGCGGTAGCGCACCTGATCCCGTTCATCGAACTGGAAAAAGGCGACAAGCCCGAAGCCAAGGGCAAGATCCTGATGGCTACGGTCAAGGGCGACGTGCATGACATCGGCAAGAATATCGTCGGCGTGGTACTGGGCTGTAACGGCTATGACATCGTGGACCTGGGGGTCATGGTCCCTGCGGAGAAGATCCTGCAAGTGGCCCGCGACGAGAAATGCGACATCATCGGCCTGTCCGGCCTGATCACTCCGTCGCTGGACGAAATGGTCCATGTCGCCCGCGAGATGCAGCGCCAGGACTTCCACCTGCCGCTGATGATCGGCGGTGCCACCACTTCCAAGGCGCATACCGCAGTCAAGATCGAGCCACGCTACAGCAACGATGCGGTGATCTACGTCACTGACGCCTCACGCGCCGTGGGTGTGGCTACGCAACTGCTGTCCAAGGAGCTGAAACCGGCTTTCATCGAGAAGACCCGCCTGGAGTACATCGAAGTCCGCGAGCGCACCTCGGCGCGCAGCGCCCGCACCGAACGTCTCAGCTATGGCGCGGCCGTAGCCAAGAAGCCGCAGTTCGACTGGAGCAGCTACCAGCCGGTCAAGCCGACCTTCACCGGTGCGCGGATCCTTGAGGACATCGATCTGGACGTACTGGCCGAATACATCGACTGGACGCCGTTCTTCATCTCCTGGGATCTGGCCGGCAAATACCCGCGCATCCTGACCGACGAAGTGGTTGGCGAAGCCGCTACCGCGCTGTTTGCAGACGCCCAGGCCATGCTGCGCAAGCTGATCGACGAGAAACTGATCAGTGCCCGCGCGGTGTTCGGTTTCTGGCCTGCCAACCAGGTCAACGATGACGACCTGGAAGTCTACGGTGAAGACGGCCAGTCGCTGGCGAAACTGCATCACCTGCGCCAGCAGATCATCAAGACCGATGGCAAGCCGAACTTCTCCCTGGCCGACTTCGTCGCCCCCAAGGACAGCGGCGTGACCGACTATGTGGGCGGCTTCATCACCACCGCCGGTATCGGTGCCGAAGAGGTGGCCAAGGCCTATCAGGACAAGGGCGACGACTACAACTCGATCATGGTCAAGGCCCTGGCCGACCGCCTGGCCGAAGCCTGCGCCGAATGGCTGCACCAGCAAGTGCGCAAGGAATACTGGGGTTACGCCACGGACGAACAGCTGGACAACGAAGCGCTGATCAAGGAGCAATACGTCGGTATCCGTCCGGCACCGGGTTATCCGGCCTGCCCGGATCACACCGAGAAAAGCACCCTGTTCGCCCTGCTCGACCCGCTGCCTGAAGGTGCGCCAATCCACACACCGGGCAAGAGCGGCGTGTTCCTCACCGAGCACTACGCCATGTTCCCGGCCGCCGCCGTCAGTGGCTGGTACTTTGCCCACCCACAGGCGCAATACTTCGCCGTGGGCAAGGTCGACAAGGATCAGGTCGAAAGCTACACCGCGCGTAAAGGCCAGGACCTCAGCGTGACCGAACGCTGGCTGGCGCCAAACCTGGGTTACGACGAGTAATCCGTCGCCTCGTCTGCCTGCCATGA
>NZ_RBRE01000092.1 GCF_003700275.1 Pseudomonas cichorii
GAGTTCGCCGCCGACATTCTTCCGAGCGATATTGTTGTCACTCGGTCAGGCAATGACCTGATTCTGTCGCTGAAAAACGCCCCTGACAAAGTGACGGTTTCCAGCTACTTCCAGAATGACGGTGATACGCCATACGCCATAGAACAGATCCGCTTCGCCGACGGGACTCAGTGGAGTATCGAGCAAGTCAAGATCATTGCTGCCTTTAGCAGTACCGATGGCAGTGACGTTCTTACGGGCTACGCATCTGATGATCGTGTCAGTGGTGGCCTGGGTAGCGACACCCTCAGCGGCCTTGCCGGTGACGATGTTCTGAATGGCGACGGTGGTAACGACACCTTATATGGTGGGGTTGGCCAGGACACCCTGAGCGGTGGTGCGGGCGCGGACTATCTGTACGGTGACGACGGCGACGATATTCTTGATGGCGGCTCGGGTAACGATACGCTTGATGGTGGCCGTGGTTCTGACACGTATCGGTTTGCCAAGGGCTACGGTCAGGACATCATCAATAATGGTTCCTACACCGAAACGGCTGCTGACATAGTCGATGTCATTCAACTGGATGGTCTGACCCCGGCTGATCTGAAGTTCTCGCGCTCCAGTGACGATCTTGTCATTCAGATCAAAGCCACAGGCGACACTCTGACCGTACGCTCACATTTCAGCCAGGACGGCACCTCGGCTTATGCCATTGACCAACTGCAGTTTGCCGACGGTTCCACTTGGGACGGCGTGCAGATCAAGACTGCAGTACTTCAAGCTTCCGAAAGTGCTGACACACTGACCGGTTATGCCACGGCAGACAGTCTCTCCGGGCTGGATGGAAATGACACGCTCAATGGCCGTGCAGGCGATGACCTGCTCGACGGCGGAAACGGTGCGGATACCCTGAATGGAGAAGACGGCAACGATACGTTGCTGGGTGGCGCGGGTAATGACTCGCTCAGTGGTGGTGCAGGTAGTGACTTGCTGGATGGCGGTACTGGCAACGACAGCCTTGATGGTGGTTATGGCTCCGATACCTATGTTTTCCGCAAAGGCTCGGGACAGGACACCATTTCCAACGGTGTCTACAACGAAACCACGGTTGGCAAGCAGGATGCGATTCGTCTGGAAGGACTTAACCTGGCTGATGTCAGCCTGCGTCGTGAGTCCAGTGATCTGGTTATCCAGATCAAGGAAACAGGCGATACCCTGCGTGTCTCCTCACACTTCTCTCCTGCCAGTACTTACTACAACTACGCCATCGATCAACTGCAGTTTGCTGACGGCACGGTCTGGGGCGTGGATCAGATCAAGGCGTCGCTGCTGAATGGCAGCGAGTTCAACGACACGCTCACCGGCTACGACGCTGACGATACCCTCAACGGTCTGGCGGGCAATGACACGCTGTACGGTGGGCTGGGCAATGACACGCTTGTGGGCGGAGAAGGTCGCGACACGCTATATGGCGAAGAAGGTGACGACACGTTGCTCGGTGGTGCAGGCAACGACAGCCTGAGTGGTGGCAACGGCAACGATCTGCTCGATGGCGGTGTTGGTAATGACACGCTGGAAGGTGGCAAGGGATCGGACACCTATGTCTTTGGCACAGGGCTTGGTTCCGATGCGATTGATAACACCAGTTACTACGACACAACGGTCAATAAACTCGACGTTGTACGTCTCGATGGCCTGAACAGCGCAGATGTCAGCTTGCGTCGCGAGTCGGATGATCTTGTTGTACAGATTCGCCAGAGCGGCGAGACCCTGCGCATTCGTTCGCATTTCTCTGCTGAATCCAGCGGCTGGAGTTATGCCATCGATCAACTGCAGTTCGCCGATGGCAGTGTATGGGATCGTGCACAGATCATCACAAGCCTGCTTGACGGCACGACAGGCAACGACACCATTACGGGTTATGACACTGCCGATACATTGGCAGGGCTGGCGGGCAATGACACCCTCTATGGCCGCAATGGCAATGATGTGCTCGATGGCGGTGATGGCAGAGACAGCCTCAACGGCGAAGCCGGCGACGATACCCTTCTGGGGGGCGCAGGTAATGACACCCTGAATGGCGGCGAAGGCAACGATATTCTCGACGGTGGTACGGGCAACGACTCGCTTGACGGCGGAAAAGGCTCGGATACCTACGTCTTCCGCAAAGGTTCGGGACAGGACACTGTTTCCAACTATTTCTACAATGACACTACGCCAAACAAGCTCGATGTAGTTCGTCTGGAAGGCTTGAACGCCGATGACGTGAGTATCCGCCGCGAGTCCGACGACCTGGTGATCCAGATCCGTCAGACCGGCGAAACCCTGCGGGTCGGTTCGCACTTCTACAGCGATTCAACCTATGGCTATGCGATCGACCAGTTGCAGTTTGCCGATGGCACTGTCTGGGATCAGGCCAAAATCACTTCGGCGCTCTTGATCGGCACCGAGGGCAGCGACAGCATTACTGGCTATGCGACGGCTGATGAATTGATTGGTCTGGAAGGCGACGACGTACTCAATGGTCGTGCCGGCGACGACCTGCTCAGCGGTGGTGACGGTCGCGATACCCTGTACGGCGAAGAAGGTAATGACACCCTGCTGGGCGGTATCGGCAACGACAGCCTGAGTGGTGGTAACGGCAACGATACTCTGGACGGCGGTGCGGGCAACGATTCGCTTGACGGCGGAAAAGGCTCGGATACCTACATCTTCCGCAAGGGGTCGGGACAGGACACCATTTCCAACTATGCCTACAACGACACTACCGTAGACAAACTGGATGTCGTTCGTCTGGAAGGGCTGAATACCGGTGATGTCAGCATTCGTCGCGAATCTGATGACCTGCTGATCCAGATTCGTCAGACCGGCGAAACCCTGCGGGTCAGTGCACATTTCAATACTGATCAAAGCTATGGCTATGCGATCAACCAGTTGCAGTTCGCCGATGGCACTGTCTGGGACGAGACAAAAATTACGGCTGCCTTGCTGATTGGTACTGAGGGCGATGACAGCGTCACTGGCTATGCAAGCGATGACAACCTCATCGGTCAGGCGGGCAATGACACCCTGAGCGGCCGTGCCGGCGATGACCTGCTCGATGGCGGTGATGGCAAGGACACGCTTTACGGCGAGGACGGCAATGACACGCTGTTGGGTGGCGCCGGTAACGATGCGCTCAGCGGTGGCGCGGGCAACGACCTGCTTGATGGTGGTGCCGGTAACGACACACTGGACGGCGGCAAAGGCTCTGACACTTATGTCTTCGGCAAGGGCTATGGTCGCGACACGATCTCCAACGGCGTTTATAACGACACCACAGTCGACAAACTCGATGTCGTGCGTCTGGAAGGGCTGACCACGGAGGATGTCAGCATTCGTCGCGAGTCCGACGATCTGGTGATTCAGATCCGTCAGACCGGTGAAACCTTGCGGGTAAGTTCGCACTTCACGGCTGACCAAAGCTATGGCTATGCAATCAATCAGTTGCAATTTGCCGATGGCGTTGTCTGGGATCAGGCACAGATCACGGCGGCCTTGTTGATTGGCACAGAGATCGACGACAGCATCACCGGCTATGCCAGCGATGATCGTTTGATCGGTGCCGAAGGCAACGACACCCTCAGTGGTCGTGCGGGCAACGACATACTTGAAGGCGGCGAGGGGCGCGACACCCTGAACGGTGAGGATGGTAACGACACGCTGCTGGGTGGCGCGGGCAACGATACGCTCACCGGTGGCTATGGCAATGACACTCTGGATGGCGGAATCGGTAACGATTCGCTGGATGGTGGCTTCGGCTCCGACACCTATGTGTTCCGTAAGGGCTCTGGCCAGGACACCATCAGTAACTATGCCTACAACGACACCACGGCCAACAAGCTGGACGTGATTCGTCTGGAAGGCTTGAACGCTGCTGATGTAGTGATGCGCCGTGAGTCCGATGACCTGATCATTCAGATCAAGGACAGCGCTGAAACTCTGCGGGTCAGTTCGCATTTCAGCACCAGCGTCCTTTATGGTTATGCCATTGACCAGGTGCAGTTTGCCGATGGCACAGTGCTGAGTAATGAGCAGATCCGTGCGGCTCTGCTGACCGGCACTGAAGTTGATGAAACCGTTATGGGTTACGAATCGGCAGACAGACTGTTCGGCCTGTCGGGCAACGACCTGCTCTATGGTCGCCAGGGTGATGACATCCTGGACGGTGGCGATGGTCGCGACACCCTGAACGGTGAAGATGGCAATGACACACTGTTGGGCGGTGCCGGTAATGACACGCTGAGCGGTGGCTATGGCAACGACATCCTGGACGGCGGCAGCGGTAATGATTCTCTGGACGGCGGCTACGGTTCCGATACCTACGTGTTCCGCAAAGGCTCGGGTCAGGACACCATCAGCAACTATGCCTACAACGACACCACGGCCAACAAGCAGGACGTGATCCGTCTGGAAGGCCTGAATGCTGCCGATGTGGTCATGCGCCGTGAGTCCGATGATCTGATCATCCAGATCAGGGACAGCGGCGAAACCCTGCGGGTCAGCTCGCACTTCAATACCACTCCGCTTTATGGCTATGGCATCGATCAGGTGCAATTTGCCGATGGCTCGGTGTTGAGCAATGAGCAGATCCGTGCGGCACTGCTGAGTGGCACTGACAGTGATGAAAGCATTACAGGTTATGAGACAGCCGACAGTCTGTTCGGCCTGGCTGGCAACGACACTCTGAATGGTCGTGCCGGCGATGACGTCCTCGACGGTGGCGATGGCAAAGACATCCTCAATGGTGAAGATGGCAATGACACACTGTTGGGTGGTGCCGGTAACGACACGCTGAGCGGTGGCTATGGCAACGACATTCTGGACGGCGGCAGCGGCAATGATTTGCTGGACGGCGGTTATGGTTCCGATACCTACGTGTTCCGCAAAGGCTCGGGCCAGGACACCATCAGCAACTATGCCTACAACGACACCACGGTCAACAAGCTGGATGTGATTCGTCTGGAAGGCCTGAACGCTGCCGATGTGCTGATGCGCCGTGAGTCCGATGACCTGATCATCCAGATCAAGGACAGCGGTGAAACTCTGCGGGTCAGCGCGCATTTCAGCACCAGCGTTCTCTATGGCTATGCCATTGACCAGGTGCAGTTTGCCGATGGCTCGGTGTTGAGCAACGAGCAGATCCGTGCGGCCTTGCTGAGCGGAGCTGACAGTGATGAAACCGTTACAGGTTATGAGACGGCCGACAGTCTGTTCGGCCTGGCTGGCAACGACACCCTGAATGGTCGTGCCGGCGATGACGTCCTCGACGGTGGCGATGGCAAAGACATCCTCAATGGTGAGGATGGTAACGACACACTGTTGGGTGGTGCCGGTAACGACACGCTGAGCGGTGGCTATGGCAACGATATTCTGGACGGCGGCAGCGGCAATGATTTGCTGGACGGCGGTTATGGTTCCGATACCTACGTGTTCCGCAAAGGCTCGGGCCAGGACACCATCAGCAACTATGCCTACAACGACACCACGGCCAACAAGCTGGATGTAATCCGTCTGGAAGGGCTGAACGCTGCCGATGTACTGATGCGCCGCGAGTCCGATGACCTGATCATCCAGATCAAGGACAGCGGTGAAACCCTGCGGGTCAGCGCGCACTTCAGCTCCAGCGTTCTGTATGGCTATGCGATTGACCAGGTGCAGTTTGCCGATGGCTCGGTGCTGAGCAACGAGCAGATTCGTGCGGCTCTGCTGACCGGTTCTGACGTTGATGAAACCGTTACAGGTTACGAGTCGGCCGACAGTCTGTTCGGCCTGGCTGGCAACGACACTCTAAATGGTCGTGTCGGCGATGACATCCTCGACGGTGGTGATGGGCGTGACACCCTCAACGGTGAAGATGGCAATGACACACTGCTGGGCGGTGCAGGCAATGACACGCTCAGTGGTGGCTACGGCAACGACATCCTGGACGGCGGCAGCGGCAATGATTCGCTGGACGGCGGTTATGGTTCCGATACCTACGTGTTCCGCAAAGGCTCGGGTCAGGACACCATCAGCAACTATTCCTATAACGACACCACGGCCAACAAGCTGGATGTAATCCGTCTGGAAGGGCTGAATGCTGCCGATGTACTGATGCGTCGCGAGTCCGATGACCTGATCATCCAGATCAAGGACAGTGGAGAAACCCTGCGGGTCGGTTCACATTTCTACAGCAGTGCCATCTATGGCTATGGTATCGATCAGGTGCAGTTTGCCGATGGAGTGGTTTGGAGCAAGGACGATATCAGCGCCAATCTGTTCACACCTGTAGCGGTCAGTGCCTTGACTGTCTCCGGTACGGAAGGAAGTGAAACTATTACCGGTGGCGCCGGTAACGATACGCTCTACGGTAATGGCGGCGCCGATGTGCTCGATGGCGGTGCAGGTAATGACCGTCTCGACGGTGGATACGGTGACGACACGTACCTGTTCGGCAAGGGCTCGGGCCAGGATACCGTCTCGGCTTACGACCCGACTGTGAACAGGGTCGATACCGTCAAACTGGTCGGTCTGAACAGCAGTGATGTGATCATCTCTCGGGAAAGTAGTGACCTGTTGATCAAGGTGATCGGCACCACGGACAGCCTGCGAGTGAGTAGCCATTTTATTTACGATGCGACCTACGGTTACCAGATCAACCAGATCCAGTTCGCCGACGGCAGCGTCTGGGATCAGGATGCGATCAAGGCTCAGGTCCTGCAGGGCAGTGATGCAGACCAGTCGATTACTGGCTATGCCACCGATGACCTGATCGATGCCGGTGCTGGCGACGATACGGTCTATGGCGGTGGTGGTAATGACAGCCTGTCGGGCGGCACCGGAGCCGATACCCTCAATGGCGAGGAGGGCAACGATCTGCTGCAAGGCGGTTCGGGTAATGACACCCTCAACGGTGGCGCGGGCAATGACATCCTTGATGGCGGTGCAGGTAATGACCGTCTCGACGGCGGATACGGTGACGACACTTACCTGTTCGGCAAGGGCTCGGGCCAGGATACCGTCTCGGCTTACGACCCGACTGTGAACAAGGTCGATGTCGTCAGGCTGGTTGGCCTGAACAGCAGTGATG
>NZ_RBRE01000056.1 GCF_003700275.1 Pseudomonas cichorii
TCCACGCGATGTCTATACACTGATGCCATACTGCAAATCCAACCCACTTTGTAATATTTTTTCGTCATAGCTAATAATTGACCACTTAAAGAAATCTCAATCCCCCCATATTCGGCACTTCGATCCGGATAGACACGAAATCTAGTACCCTCCGACGTAGAAACCATTTCCTCACCGACATGTTCAATATAACACCCCAACACCTGCCTATAATCCAGTCTAAATCTTATCCCTTCAACAGCACCACCTCTCTTATCAACAACTTTCACAACGATATATCGCGAACGCATCCGCCCTAGTAAATCCGGATTCTCCGGATCATAATCACCCTCATTTTCCACTTTAAAATCATACAAAGACAATATTGAATCGACAGGAAACTCAGCCGACTCCTCGCCCCCACCAACTACCGCCTTTACTGTATGTTTTCCCACTTCAAAAATTGAACTAAACCGAGCCAAACCATCAACATCCGTATAAGTGGTTGCAACGAGCAATTCATCAACCATCCATTCAACCGGAAAACGCAATATAGGCTTAACTCCCGATTTAAGCCATACAGAAAATACAACAGGATTAGAACTACCTACTACGAATTCGGCACTGCTTGCCTCATACCGATCAATCATTACTGGTGGGTGAATTATTGTTTGCTCACTACTTTTATCCTTGACCGGATCACCAGCACTGACCGTAACAACGACCGCTCCCTCTTGATCAGCCATGAATCCTGCACTGGCAATACCACGATCATCCGTCTTGCTTGTTGTTCCCAGCACCTCACCGGCATCAGCACTCCAGGTAATATCTCTTCCCACAACCGGTGTACCATCCAGTTCGACAAGGCTGCACACCACCTCGGATTCGATGCCCGCCACAACGCTAATGTTGAACCGAACATATTGAAAATAAGGAATACTGACAAACTCAACAGGAGCAAACTTCCAGTAACGGCCATTTTTATAGTGTGCAACAACCTCGGACTCGCCCGCTGGCCGACTACGCAATTCTGCCAGCGTGATACCCTGCTGATCAGTATAAGTCTGAAAACGCTTAAACTCGCCCAGAGTAGTTCCCCACTCTACAGCCCGATCAATACCTTTATTTTCATAGTCATCCATCATCGTGACGGAGAAATAAATGGCCTCAAGGTTGTTGGCAAGCGCTTTGGAAGGCTCGTACTCACCTTCAATGAAATGTAACGAGTTTTCGTCACAACCAATCACCACTATAGGAGCCACCAACTGCTCTCCCAGTCCATAGTGAGCGACCATATGGACCATGCCCATCACGTTACCGCTATGCAGCGTGATCGAGGCCTTTCCGTTGTCGTCGGTAATGCTGCTGTTTTGATCCAGATCGCCCAGGTCTGTCGTCCAATTGACCGTTACATCGCTCAACGGCTCATCCATGAAGTCACGCAAAGTAATCGTGTAGGTCGCCAGATCGTTTTCACGCTGGGCAACCAGATACTCCGGGGTCACGGTAATTACACTGGAATGACTTTGGCCGACCTCACCAACTGTGCCAGCAGGCGAAACGTCGGTGAGGCAACTCAATGCCAGTTCCGCTGCCCGACGATAGCTTTCGGTAGACGTTGTCGGGGTCAGATCATGAAGCGCCAACAGCGCGTTGGCGTCCAGCCCGGTGTGTCGGCCGAGCAGGGATTCACTGGCCAGGATATCGAGTTCGCGCAGAGTGAAGATAATGCCTGTGTCAGGATTCAACTGGTGAGCAACCGCAAGCACATCGCGTACGCCCCAACGCAGAAAACCGGCCAGCTTGCTGGCGGCGCTGTCACGTATCAAACGCTTGTCACCCTCCGTCGCGTCCTCCCAAAGGGTGTTGATCAATTGAAAATAGTCGAGCAGGGTGTCTTCGTTCTGCTCACTAAGACGCAAGGCGTTGGCGTACTGAGTCAGGAAATACACGGATTGCAGAGACAATTCGGTATCCGGCAGGCCAAACCAATCGGGGTGCTCAACAAACTGAATGATCAGCGCCGGACTTAACGTAAGGTGCCCGCTGAGCACAGCGCGTTTTGACAGCGCATCCAGGACCAACAAGACCTCGTCACCAATCGCCACATCGGCTGTTGCACTGAAACCGTAGACGCGCAGCACTTCCAGCAGCAATTGATAGCGGTTGCCTTCACTCCAGAACAACAAAGCCTTGGCCTGGTCTGCGGAGGTATTCAGATAAGCGGCGAGGCCCTCCATCAGCAAGGCTTCCTGTGCACCCCTGGCACGCATGACCATATTGGTAATTTTTGGGTGCAACTCCTCGATAGACAGACCCAGTGTCTCCAGAGCATGTTTTACATAACTGCTGAGCGCCTGCTCGAATACCTCTTCACTCTCCCCTCTCAAATACTTCACCAGCCCTTTGGCGGCAGGGTTCGTCGCCCCGGTATCCACAAAGCCACTCAACTCCTTGAACCAGTCGATCGGCTCACTGACATAAACTTCCCGACCATTGGCATCTATTTGCAGGGTTTCCGCCGTACCAGGCGCGCCCACCTGGGCAAAGCTGCTGTCGGTGATCAGCGCAGATCTCAGCCGTGCATGGATTTGCTGCAACAGGTTGTGCTCAGCATCGGTTGCAACGGGTAACGTCAAGGCAGGCAGGGCCAGACGACACAATTGCGCGACAGTCCACTTGTTTTCCTGAAGCCAGGCAGAGCAATCCACCAACGCATGGATAACGCTCAGGGTGTCGGTATTGGCCGAGGCGTAATACGTGGCAATCTGGGTAATACCGGCCAGCTTCGAGGTCAGTTGACTGCCGCCATTGTCCAGCAACTCAAGAAGCGCCAGGGTTTCGATGGTGCTCAGGCCCAGATAGCGTGGCAGCCTGACCAGCCGATAAAAGGCAGAAACCACCTCCCGCGTCCATTGCAGGGGCTCACCGGCCCAGGATTGCTCGACGACCCTGGCAACGAACCGGTACATCTCGTAGGTCAGGCCGAGAGCCGCGCACAGGTGGTCGATTTTCTGCCGTTCGGCCTCGCTCTTTGGCACGACGGTGAAGAGAGAGCCATCCAGAATCAGCGGGATGGAAAACATCGCCTGGCTATTGAATATCCGGTCGAACTGCGACGGCGTCTTGCCGCGGCCATGCACGGCCACGCCATACAGCAGCGCGGCAAAATCCTCCGCCGGAACGTCATAGCGGCTGCGTAGCACCTGAAACAGTCCAAGCGAGCGCAGCGTGTTTTGGGTAATGAGATGTGAGGCTGGCGCCGTGCGCCAAAGGACGGCATCGGTGGCACGCTGCTCGGCTTGTTGCGAAGCGGTCAGCAATTGATCCACATCTTCAAAAGGCAATTGCAGCCACTTCGCCAGACGGATCATCCGATTCATTTGATCAAAGCGCCCGACCAGACAATTGATCAGGCGATGGACAGGTATGCCCTCTTCTTCCGTCGACTGGATGGCTATCGCCGGATTTTGCCCGGAGTTGATATAAACCGAGCCGTATGTCGAACCGTTGACCGGGGTGCCTGGATCCTTGACGTTGGGTGACAGTGAAGGGGCATAAGGTCCCACCGATAACAATGAATCAAGCTGGTCAGTGGTCAGGCCGGTTCGCAGACAGAACGTCTGGGTATCGGTCAGGCTGATGATGTCGTCAGTGCCGAAGTTTTCCTTGAAAAAATCTGTCACCGCCATGGGCCCACTGTCGAGCTTGCCATTTCGGGGGTTGATACGATGCATTCGGGTTGTCTTGCGAGGATCATCAGGTGCCGCTGTGGCCAGATGCGGTGCCTCAACCAACATCCCCTGTTGCACTGGCCCCAGGCCGCTGTCCTGAATCATCGCGGTGTCCGACAGCAGCGAATGCACCCCCGGTTCCTTGAAATACGGATAGGCCGGATCCGCAGCCCGGATCAGATCGCCGGGCAAACGTTGCTTGCGGTTGAGCACGTAATTGATCTGCTGCTGGTAGCGCTCGTAGGGCAACGTAAAGGGGTAACGCGTTTCCAGCATGGCATCGTCCACCGACTTGTCCTGCAGGCTGATGCCATCGAGATAACTGCGGATCGACTTTTCAAGGATTTCATTGGCCAACACCAGGGTCGGCTCAATGCGATTGAGTGCGTTGTGGTCCAGCACCAGTAAGGCCAGATCAGGCCGTCGGGCAGCCAGAGTAATCGCCCGGTCCGGATCGCCGATCTTTTCGATAGCCTGCACTTCCCGATACAGATCGGCCATGTACGCTATCGGCGAAGTAGTAGCTTCAATGGCGTCGGGAGGACAATGGCTGGCCCAGTCGGGGTTGAACATATCGGTATAAGTCGGTGTGTCGACCAGGCCGGTAATTCCGCTACGTAACGCTTGCCGCACCGAAGCCGTCAGCCGCTGTTCACGAAACTGCCGGGCGACCACCGCACTCATGGAAATAGAAGCGGCGTGCATGCTGCGGGCCGTCGATATATGCAGCAGAGGATCGGATTCGAGCAGTTGTGCGGTGCTCGCGCGGGCAATGCTGAACACCGAGGGAAACTGATCACCGAAAACCGCTTGGGACGTTTGGGACTGATTGAATCTTTTCGACAGGATCGCCAGGGCAGAATCTGCCTGGACGACTTTTCCAGCTTCCTTCTTCATGATGGCAACACACCGCGTCATTTCGTCCTTGAAATGGCCACTGCTAAAGACCGCTAATGGAAAAGTGAAGCAGACCCCGAGTGCCTGCACTGACACGGGGCGACCAGTGGCAAGCCCATTCAATAAAGGGTGATAAACGGACGCGGGCGCTGGAGCAGAGAATTCCTGAAAATGTCGGTACATACGTCAGCCAATCGGCAGACCTAAAGGAGTAAGGTTGAGCCTTCGCTATCCGGAGCCTGTCATGCAGCCTATCTTCGATGCCCACTGCCACATCATTGATCCGCACTTTCCGCTCAAGGCCAACAACGGTTACCTGCCCGAGCCTTTCGGTGTCGCCGACTATAAAGCGCAGGTCTCGCCACTGGGTGTCACCGGTGGTGCTGTGGTTTCCGGCTCGTTTCAAGGCTTTGATCAGGGCTATCTGCTCGAAGCCCTGCGGCGTCTGGGACCTGACTTCGTCGGGGTGACCCAATTACCCGCCAGCGTCACCGATGCCGAACTGGAAACCCTCAATGGCTTCGGCGTGCGCGCCCTGCGCTTCAACCTCAAGCGCGGCGGCTCGGAACAGCTGGATCAGCTCGAATCACTGGCCAGACGTGTGCATCAGCAAGTGGGCTGGCATTCGGAGCTGTATATCGACTCCCGTGAGCTGGCTGAAATCGAAACCCGTCTGCGGCACTTGCCTGCGGTCAGCATCGATCACCTGGGCCTGAGTCGTGAAGGCCTGCCCAGCGTGCTGCGGCTGGCCGAACGGGGTGTGCGGATCAAGGCCTGCGGCTTCGGGCGGGTCGACTTTCCGGTGGCGCAGGCACTCAAGGACATTTACTCGGCCAGCCCGCATGCCTTGATGTTCGGCACGGATCTTCCCTCGACCCGCGCACCTCGCGCCTTTCAGGCCAGCGATATCGAACTGGTCCGTGAAGCACTTGGCGACAAGGCCGCACACAAGGTTCTATGGGAGAATGCGGCGAACTTCTATCGACTATAAAAGCCGTCCCAATATGTCATGACGTTGGCAAAATCCTGCACAACGTCGCGATTCCTACATATAAAAGACAAAACAAGTGGGACGATTCCCAAATAAACGCCACCCACTTCCTGAAAGCGCATAAAAAACACTGTAGCGGTTAGTCGATCCCTACCGGGATGGATTAAAGTATCGCCCCCAGCTTCGGTGTCAGGTGACACCGCTGATTACCTTGCCAGGAACCGTCACCGATGGAACATCGTGAAGCGCTGATTGCGCTGCGAACATTTCTTTCAACGCAGATCCTCGGCCAGGAAAAGCTGATCGAACGCTTGCTGATCGCCTTGCTTGCCGATGGCCATATGCTGGTTGAAGGCGCTCCGGGCCTTGCCAAGACCAAGGCCATCAAAGAACTGGCGGAAGGCGTCGAAGCGCAGTTCCACCGTATTCAGTTCACTCCGGACCTGCTGCCGGCCGATATCACCGGCACCGAGATCTATCGTCCGGAAACCGGCAGCTTCGTCTTCCAGCAAGGGCCGATCTTCCACAATCTGGTGCTGGCCGACGAAATCAACCGCGCGCCGGCCAAGGTGCAATCGGCGCTGCTCGAAGCCATGGCCGAGCGCCAGGTCAGCGTCGGGCGCAGTACCTACGACCTGTCGCCACTGTTTCTGGTCATGGCCACCCAGAACCCGATCGAACAGGAAGGCACCTATCCACTGCCCGAAGCGCAACTGGATCGCTTCCTGATGCACGTCAAGATCGGCTTCCCGGACGCTACCGTCGAGCGCAAGATCCTGCAACAGGCCCGCGGCGAAGCACTCAATGGCGAAACCAAACCCGAACGCCGGGTCAGCCAGCAGGCAATCTTTGCCGCCCGCAAGGAAATCCTCGGCCTTTACATGGCCGACGCGGTAGAGGAATACCTGGTGCAACTGGTCATGGCCACCCGCACCCCGGCCAAGTTCGATCAGGAACTGGCCGAATGGATCGGCTATGGCGCCAGCCCGCGCGGCTCCATTTCCCTGGACCGCTGCGCACGCGCCCACGCCTGGCTGGCCGGACGCGACTTCGTCAGCCCGGAAGACATTCAGGCGGTGCTGTTCGACGTGTTGCGCCATCGCATCATCCTGTCGTTTGAAGCAGAGGCTGCCGGTATCGATCAGGACCGTGTCATTCAGCGAATCCTCGACGTCGTCGCCGTTGCCTGACGCCATGCAACCCTACCTGATTTCCCAACCGGGCATTCGTATCAGCCTCAGCGAGCTGATCGAGATGCGTCATCGCGTGCGGGAAGTGCAACTGTTCTCTACCCCAAGCAGACGCAGCCCGCTTATCGGCCTGCACCACTCCAGGCTACGCGGGCGTGGCGTGGACTTCGATCAGGTCCGGGTCTATCAGGCCGGCGACGATGTGCGCAGCATCGACTGGCGAGTCACGGCCCGCACCCAGGAACCGCATACCAAGCTGTTTCATGAAGAGCGCGAGCGACCGATCTTCATCATGGTCGAACAGAGCCGTCGCCTGTTCTTTGGCTCGGGGCTGATGTTCAAGTCCGTGCTGGCAGCCCAGGCGGCCGCCTTGATCGGCTGGGCCGCGCTGGAGCATAACGACCGGATCGGCGGGCTGGTGTTCGGCGACAACGAACACTACGAAATCAAGCCGCGGCGCAGCAAGCAAAGCCTGCTACAACTGCTGAACAGGCTGGTGCGGGTCAACCAGTCGCTGCACACCGAAATCGCCGCCGACCGCGATTCATTTGGTATCGCCCTGCGCCGCGCCCGGGAAGTGCTGCGTCCCGGCAGTCTGGTCATCGTGCTGTGTGACGAGCGCGCCCTGTCGGATGCCGCCGAGCAACAGTTGAGCCTGCTGTCACGGCATTGCGACCTGCTCCTGCTGCCGATTTCCGATCCTCTGGACCGGGCCTTGCCCGCCGCCGGCCTGCTGCGTTTTGCCGAACGTGGCGCACAACTGGAACTCGACACACTCGATCCGGAATTGCGCAAGGCCTATCGCGCCCAGGGTCAGGCGCGCTGCGACCGCTGGGAGCTGCTGGCGAAGAAACTGCGGGTATTGCTCATGCCCTTGAGCACGCAAACCGGCATCGTCGAGCAATTGCGGGACTATCTGGACGCCCGGCGTCCGGTAAAAAACAAATGAACCCTCTGGACCAGTTGCAACCCTTGATCACTCCCGCGCCCGTCGGCTTCTGGCCGCCGGCTCCGGGCTGGTGGCTGCTGATGCTGCTGATACCGGCCGTGGCCTGGGGATTCTGGCGTCTGCGCGTGCTGCTGCCGGTCAAATCCAGCCAGCGGCGCAGCGAACAGCCTCTGGACCCGGTGCGTCTGGCGGCGCTGGCCGAACTGGCCAGCCTGCCCAAACCCTACGACGGCGCTCCTGCCGGAGCCTGGCTGCAACAGATCAATGGCCTGCTCAAGCGCGTGTGCCGCAATCATTATCCGCACAGCCAGAGCCACACCCTCAATGGTCGCAAATGGCTGGCCTTCCTCGACAACCGCTGCCCGGCAGCCGGCCTGACCCGCTGGATGATTCTGGTCGAAGGCGGCTACAAACCCGAATGCAAGCTCGACGACAAGGCCATCAGTGGCCTGACCCAATCGGTCGAAACCTGGATTCGCAAACATGTTTGAGTTCGCCTGGCCATGGGTTTTCGCCCTGCTGCCATTGCCGTGGCTGATGCGCTTTTTGCTGCCGATTGCCGACAGCGGCGAAGCGGCGCTCAAGGTCAGCTTTCTCAACGAACTTGAAGAACTCAGCGGACGCCGGGCCAAGGCCAACCTTCCCGCCTGGCGGCAACGCCTGCCACTGCTGCTGATCTGGCTGTTGCTGCTGGCCGCCACTGCGCGCCCGCAATGGCTGGGCGAACCCCTGCCGATTGCCGCCAGCGGCCGGGACCTGCTGGTCGCCGTGGATGTGTCCGGTTCCATGGACTATCCCGACATGCAATGGCAAGGCGAAGACGTCAGCCGGCTGGTACTGGTCCAGCATCTGCTCGGGGATTTTCTCGAAAGCCGCCAGGGTGACCGGGTCGGCCTGATCCTGTTCGGCAGCCAGGCGTTCCTGCAAGCGCCCTTGACCTTCGACCGACGCACCGTACGCATCTGGCTGGATGAAGCCCGGATCGGCATCGCCGGCAAGAACACCGCCATCGGCGACGCCATCGGTCTGGCTCTCAAACGCTTGCGCCTGCGTCCGGCCAACAGCCGGGTGCTGGTGCTGGTCACCGACGGCGCCAACAACGGCGGACAGATCGATCCGGTAACTGCCGCACGACTGGCGGCCGAGGAAGGCGTGAAGATCTACCCCATCGGCATTGGTTCCGACCCGGACAGCAGCGGCGTACAAAGCCTGCTCGGCCTGAACCCGAGCCTGGATCTGGATGAACCCACGCTCAAGGAAATCGCAGCGCTCAGCGGCGGCCAGTACTTCCGTGCCCGCGACGGCGATGAACTGCGCAGAATCCGCCTCACCCTCGACTCACTGGAGCCGGTTACCCAGCAGCCCACCCAAGCCCGTCCGGCCATGGCCCTCTACCATTGGCCACTGGCTGCCGCATTGCTGGCCAGCGTGTTGCTGGTGCTTCGCGACCTGTGGACCAACAACGCCTTGCAACGAGTGATCAACCAGCAACGTCTGGTACGTCTGCGCAAACGCCTGGAACGCATGCGGAGGCGCAAATGATCGCGCTCTGGCCTCACTGGCTGCGGCCCTGGTGGTTGCTGGTCATTCCGTTGCTGGGTCTGTTGATCTGGCACCTCTGGCACCGGCAAAAACGTGCCGGGCGCTGGCAGATGATCATGCCGGTAGCCTTCCATTCCGTGCTGCTCAGCGGCGGGCGCGGACGCAACAATAAATTGCCGTGGGTGGTTCTGGGACTGGGCTGGATCCTGGCCGTGCTGGCCTTGCTCGGCCCCGGCTGGCAGCGCGTCGAGCAGATCAGCCAGAAACCGGTCGATCCGCTGGTGGTGCTGCTGGAACTGACGCCGCAAATGCTCGCCACCGACAGTTCGCCGACACGCCTGGAACAGGCCAAGCGCAAACTGCTCGACCTGCTGCAAGCGCGCAGCGACTCGCAGACCGCCATCATTGTTTACGCCGGCAGCGCCCACACGCTGGTGCCGTTGTCCGACGATCTGGCCACCAGTCACAACCTGCTGGATGCCATCAAGCCCTCGATCATGCCCCAGGCCGGACAACGTGCCGATCTGGCCGTCAAGAAAGCCCTCGACCTGCTCAAGCAAGGCGCGCTGGGCCAGGGCCGTATCCTGTTGATCGGCTCCTCGTTGAGCGAACAGGAACGCGAGGGCATCGAACAGCTTCTCAAAGGCCAATCGCCGCCCTTGCTGATCCTTGGCATCGGCACTGCCGAGGGCGCGCCGGTAACCCTGGAGAACGGCAGCCTGCTCAAGGATGCCCAAGGTGCGATTCTGGTGCCGCGCCTGGATAACGCCAGTCTCAATGATTTCGCCAACAACCTTGGCGGCAGCTATCGTCAAGCCCGGGTGGACGACGAAGACCTGCGCAGTCTGGGCCTGTTTTCCGGCCCTCAGCACCTGCGCAGCGACGGGCAGATCCTGCATCTGGATACCTGGGCCGATCAGGGCTACTGGTTCCTGTTGCCGTTGTTGATCCTGGCGGCGTGTGCCGGACGACGCGGCTGGCTGTTCTGTCTGCCACTGCTGTTCATGCTGCCCCAGAACAGCCAGGCATTCGAGTTTCAGGACCTGTGGTTGCGTGCGGATCAGCAAGGCCAACGCTTGCTGGAGCAACGTCGTCCGGCCGAAGCCGCGCACCGCTTTGAAGATCCGCAATGGAAAGGCATGGCCTTCTATGAAGCCGGGGACTACGCCACTGCGGCCCAGCGATTCGCCGAAGGCAATACTGCTGCCGACCATTACAATCGCGGCAATGCCCTGGCCCACAGCGGTGAGCTGGAAGCGGCGCTGGATGCCTACGAACAGGCTCTGGAACGCCAGCCGGACTTCCCGGCGGCCCAATACAACAAGGCACTGATCCAGCGCCTGCTGGATCAGGCCAACAAACCCGCGTCCGCGGAAACGGAGCAGGACAAGAGCGAGCAGGACGAGGAAAGCCACGAAGCCCCTCACCAGCAGGCCAACAGCTCGCCGGAAACCGAACAGAACAATCCTCAGTCCGAGGAAGATAACAACAGCGACAACCAGTCGCCGGATGCAGCGGGAAACAATGCGACCAACTCGGCGCAGGACGATGAACAGACCACTCGCCCACCGATCCAGCCTGCCGAAAGCCAGATCACCGGCGAGCGACGCCAGGCACTGGATCAGTGGCTGAGGCAGATTCCCGACGATCCAGGCGAGCTGCTGCGGCGCAAGTTTCGCTACGAACAGCAACATCAGGAAAAGACCCGATGAGTCGTGTGTACACCCTATTGGCCGGTCTGATGCTCGGACTGGTCACCTTGTCGCTACAGGCCGCGGAACTGATCGCCAAAGTCGATCGCACGCGCCTCAATTCCGGCGAGACCGTGGAACTGACTCTGGAAACCACCGATGCCACGCTGTTCGGCAAGCCCGACCTGAGCGCTCTGGATGACAGCTTCGATGTGCGCGGCACCCGCCAGATCAACCGGCTGACCACTCTGGACGGCGGCAATCAGGCCACCACCCGCTGGATCATCACGCTATTGCCCAGACAATCGGGGATTGTCGTGATCCCTTCGCTGCAACTGGGCGAACTGAAAAGCCAGCCGGTCAGCTTGCAGGTGATGCAGAGCGATACCCAGGATAAAGGCAGCAAGCTGGCGCCGATCTTCATCGAGGCCAGCCTGGATCAGGAAAGCGTCTACGTACAGGCGCAAGCGGTGCTGACCCTGCGCATCTATCATTCGGTGTCGCTGTTCGACGACAGCAGCCTGAGCCCGCTGCAGATCCCCGAGGCGCGGGTCGACAAGCTCGGTGATTCGCGCACCTATGAAAAGCTGATCAACGGCGTGCGGCATGGCGTGATCGAAACGCGCTATGCGATCTATCCCCAGCAAAGCGGCACCCTGCAGGTACCGGCGCTGGTGTTCAGTGCAACCCTGGCGCAGACCGGTTCGCAGAATCAGGAAGCCAACCCGTTCGGCCCGCAACCGGGCAAGCTGATGCGGGTCAACTCGGCCAGGATTCCCTTGAACGTCAAACCCAAACCCGCCGACTACCCGGCCGATGTGCCGTGGTTACCCGCACGCAGCGTAAACCTTGAAGAACACTGGAACCCCGAGCCGGGCAACAGCCAGGTGGGCGACTCCCTGACGCGGACCATCATTCTCAAGGCAGAAGGCCTGTCCGGCTCGCAGTTGCCACCGCTGCCGGCTACCCAGGTAGCGGGTCTGAGGCATTATCCGGATCAGCCACAACTGGGCAATCTGGTCAGCGAACGCGGCTTGATCGGTACTCGCGAAGAACGCGAAGCCCTGGTGCCCAATCGCCCGGGTGCCATTGACCTGCCGACCGTGGACGTGACCTGGTGGAATACCCGCGAGGATCATCTGGAGCACAGCAGCCTTCCGGCACGCACCCTGCAGATCAATAACAACCCGGGGCTGGCGGTGGATACGCCGGTCAGCAATGAGTCCAATGGACTGACCGTGATCGGTCCGCCGGTCTGGCCATGGCAACTGAGCACACTGTTTTTCGCGTTCACGACCCTGCTGGCCCTGTTGCTCTGGTGGCGGGCTCGCGGTCAGCCGGCCGTGACCCGCACGGTACAGAGCGGGCCAAGCCCGCGCACCGTGCTGGACGATCTCAAGCGGGCCTGTCTGGCCAACGATCCACATGCGACCCGTCAGGCGCTCGATGCCTGGGCACGCCAGCAGCCGGAAACCCTGGCCGACATGGCCGCCCGCTTCGTGCCGTTGTCCGATGCGCTGGATGGCTTGAATGGCGCGCTGTACAGCGAAACCGGCAAGTTCTGGCTGGGCGAAGAGCTGTGGCGCGCCATCCGCAGCCTGCCCGCCGCCGTACAGATCCAGGACCCGACCGGCGATGCCGGATTGCCGCCGCTTTATCCGAAGTGAGTTTTCGCTCCTGTTGGCGGGAGCGAATTCATTTGCAAAGTGGGGTCACCCATAAATACCGTTTGCAGGTAAATCAATGCGTTTGTTTCACACCTCCGACTGGCATCTGGGTCAGAACCTCCACGGCCAGGAACGGGACTTTGAACACGCCAGCTTTCTGAGCTGGCTGCTGGCCCGTCTCGCGGAGCGCCAGCCCGATGTGCTGTTGATCGCCGGCGATATCTTCGACACGGTCAACCCGCCGGTCAAAGCCCAGGAGCGCCTGTACGATTTCATCGTCAACGCCCACGAACAGCAGCCGCTACTGACCATTGTCATGATTGCCGGTAACCACGACTCCGGCTCGCGTATCGAACTGCCCGCCCCGTTGATGCGCCGCTTGCGCACTCATGCGCTGGGCCGCGTGCTGTGGCTGGACGATGGCGCGCTGGATGTCGAACGCCTGTTGTTGCCACTGCCCGATGCCAAAGGCGAAATCCGCGCCTGGTGCCTGGCCTTGCCGTTCCTGCGCCCGGCCGAAGTCACCGGCGCGACGCTGGGCGACGATTATCTGCGCGGCATTGGCAAGGTGCATGAACTGCTGATCGAAGCCGCCAACAATAAGCGCCAGCCAGGCCAGGCGCTGATCGCGGTCAGTCATGCGCACATGGCCGGAGGCTCGGTTTCCGAAGACTCCGAACGCAGCCTGATCATCGGCAATGCCGAAGCCCTGCCCGCCAGCCTGTTCGGGCCGAGTATCACCTACGTCGCCCTCGGCCATCTGCACAAGCCCCAGCGCGTCAACGGCGAAGAGCGCATCCGTTATAGCGGCTCGCCGATTCCCTTGTCATTCTCGGAAATCGGCTACCAGCACCAGATTCTGGAAATCGACTGCGATGGCGAACAACTGGTCAGTGTCGAGCCGCGCCTGATCCCCCGCGCCGTCAACCTGCAACGCCTCGGCCCTGCCCCGCTGGCCGAACTGTTGCTGCAACTCAAGGACCTGCCGGACATCGACCTGCTGGCCGACATCGACCGCCAGCCCTGGCTGGAGGTGCGCGTGCGCCTCGACGAACCACAGCCGGACCTGCGCAACCAGATCGAAACCGCCCTGCAAGGCAAAGCGGTACGTCTGGTGCGCATCGGTGCCGAATATGCCGGCAGTGGCAGCCGTAACGATGGCGATGAACAGGCCACCCTGATCGAGCTGGACCAGCTCAGCCCGCAGGAACTGTTCAGCCGCGCCTGGGAAGATAACTTCGGCAACGCGGTCGACGAACAGACCCTCACCGATTTCGCCACGCTGCTGCGTGAAGTCCAGCAGGAGAGCGAACAGCCATGAAGATCCTCGCCATTCGCCTGAAAAACCTGGCCTCGCTGGCCGGACCGTTCGAGCTGGATTTCACCGCCGAACCGCTGGCCAGCGCTGGCCTGTTCGCCATTACCGGCCCTACCGGCGCGGGCAAGAGCACACTGCTCGATGCCTTGTGCCTGGCGCTGTTCGGCGCGATTCCGCGACTGAGCAATATCGGCCAGTCCAAGGTTCCGGACGTGGAAGGCGAAATCACCACCAGCGATCCGCGCACCCTGCTGCGACGCGGCACCGGCAGCGGTTATGCCGAAGTCGATTTTGTCGGTATCGATCAGCGTCGTTACCGTGCCCGCTGGGAAACCAACCGCGCCCGTGACAACGCCGCAAAAAAACTCCAGGCCAGCCGCCAGACCCTGACCGATCTGGACAGCGAGCAAATCCTCAGCAACCAGAGCAAACGCGAATTCGAGCAATTGATCGAGCAGCGCCTGGGCCTGAATTTCGAGCAGTTCACCCGCGCCGTGATGCTCGCCCAGAGCGAGTTCAGTGCCTTCCTCAAGGCCGATGACAAGGAACGCAGCGAACTGCTGGAAAAGCTGACCAACACTGCCATCTACAGTCAGCTCGGACGGCGTGCCTACAGCAAGAGCAAGGAAGCCGAAGAGGCTCTCAAAACACTCAACGCCCAGGCCGGCAACCTCACACCGCTTGAGCCGGAGCAGCGTGCCGAACTCGAACAGAATCTGAGCGAAGCGCAACAGCAGCACAAAACCCGTCAGGTCCGACTGCGGCAACTGGAACTCCAGCAGCAATGGCTTACAGAGTTACATCGCCTGCGCGATGAACAGCTCAGCGCCAGTGAAAGCCTGAACAGCGCTCAACAGGACTGGGAAAACCAGCACGGCCAGCGCCAGACGCTCGGCCAACTGGAACGTCTGGGGCCGCAGCGTCATCGCTTTGCCCGGCGGATCGTCCTCGACACCCAGCTCAGTCCACTGGCCGAGCGGATTGCTCAGCATCAAGCCCGGCAAGTCACGCTGCAGACCCAACAGCAGCAACTGGAAGACGCCCGCAGCAGCGCCCACACCCGTTTGCTCGATGCCCAGCAACAACAGAGCGATGCGCGACCGCTACTGCAACAGGCCTTTGAGGCCCAGAACACCCTGAGCCATCTGACTCAGGAACTGACCAGGATCGTCGCACTCCAGCAGCAGGCCGAGCACAGTTGCACGCAGGGCCAGAGCCAGTTGCAAAGCTTGCTCGATCAGCAACAACAGGTGGCCCAGCGTCTGGAGCGTATCGCTCAGCAACTGGAGCAGAGCCACGAACTCGCCCCGCTGGCGCAAGCCTGGAACGCCTGGCGCGACCGGCTGAAATCCTTGACGCTGACCGCCAATCGCCTGAAACACGGGCAAGACGAACTGCCCGCTCTGCAACAGCGCGCCGCCGATGCCGAGCAGCAGTTGCTTCAGCAACGCAGCGATCTGGAAGTGCTGTACCGCGAGGCCGACTCGGAAGCCGAGGCAGTAACCGAGCAGGTCCAGATTCTGGGCAGCCTGTTGCAGGACAACCGCAAGCAGCAGCGCGCCTTTGAAGAACTGACGCGCCTGTGGGCCAGCCAGCAAGAGATCGACCGACTGCTACAGGCGCTCGGCCAACAGCAGCAAGAAGCCCAGCAGGAGCGTGAACGACTCAACGGCGAAGGCATCCGCACGCGGGATGAACTCAAGGTGGCCGAACAGACCTTGAGCGTTACCCAGCAACTGCTGGAACGTCAGCGTCTGGCCCGCAGCGCCAGCGTCGAAGAACTGCGCGAACAGTTGCAGGACGACCAGCCCTGCCCGGTGTGTGGCAGCATCGAACATCCCTGGCACCAACCCGAAGCGCTGCTGCAGAGCCTGACCCGCCACGACGAAAACGAACAGGCCGGCGCGCAGCAAGCGGTCAACGAACTGAAGGAGATGTACACCCGGTTGCGCGAGCAGGTCGGCGGCATCATTGCCCGGCAGAAAGAGCTTATCCGCCAGCAGGAACAACTGACGCTCCAGCAACAGGCTCTGGCACCCGACCTGGAAGCCCACCCCCTCGCCGCGCAGCTACTGGACCGGGATGCCGCGCAACGTGACGGCTGGTTGAAACAACAGCTCGGCCAGTTGGATGAAGTCATCGAGCGTGACGAGCAGCGCCAGAATACGTTGCTCAAGCTGCAAAAGGACGCCGCACACCTGCAACAGCAAGTCCAGGCGGCCCATGAAGCCAGCCAGACCGCCGCCCGGCATGTCACCGACCAGCTCAAGCAACTGGATACGGATCGCGAGCGTCTGGAAGAAGAACTGACCGCGCTGTCGACACTGGTATCGCCTCAGCTTCTCGACAACCTGCGCAACGACGCCGCGAACGCAGTGATGCAGCTTGAGCAGCAAGTCATGCATCGCCTGGATCAGCTTGAACAGCAAGGCGAAGAACAGCAGGAACAGCGCGAGCGCCAGCAGCGGATCGAGAAGGAACAGGTCGAGCAGCAGAGCCGGATCCTGCGCCAGAGCGAATTGCAGGAACAGGTTCAAGCCCTGAGCCAGCAACAGCAGGCCAGCCAGCAGCAACTGAGCGAACTGCTGGGCCAGCATGCCGATGCACAGCAGTGGCAACAGGCACTGGAGCAGGCTGTTGAACAGGCCCGCGAGGCTGAAGTCTCGGCAGGCCAGACGTTGCAGGATGTCCACAATCAACTGATTCAGCTCAGCGCCGAACTCAAGGCCGATCAACAGCAATTGCTGGCGCTGCAACAGGAATCCGGCGAACTCGACGGCCAGATCAGCGAATGGCGCAGCAGCCATCCAGAAGTGGATAACGCCGCGCTTGAAGACCTGCTGACCTACGACGACGCACGCATCGAGCAACTGCGCCAGCAACTGAACCGCAGTGAAAAGGCGCTGGAACAGGCCAGAGTGCTGCTGCAGGAGCGCGAACAACGCCTGCAACAACATCAGGCGCAACACAGCGATATCAGCGACAACGAACAACTGAGCGCCGCCCTGCTCCAGGCCCAGGCCGAATGCGAACTCAGCGAACAGCATTGCGCCGACCTGCGCGCCCGCTTGAGCGAAGACGAACAACGGCGCAACGCCAACAGCGAACTGCAGGCACGCATCGCGCTGGCCACTGGTGAGTATCAACGCTGGGCACGTCTGGCGGCGCTGATCGGTTCGGCGGAAGGCGACAAATTCCGCAAGATCGCCCAGGCCTACAACCTCGACCTGCTGGTCCATCACGCCAACGCCCAGCTCAAGCAACTGGTACGCCGCTATCGCCTCAAGCGCGGCGGCAGCATGCTCGGCCTGCTGGTGCTGGACACGGAAATGGGCGACGAACTGCGCTCGGTGCACTCGTTGTCCGGCGGGGAAACCTTCCTCGTCTCACTGGCCCTGGCCCTGGGGCTGGCGTCGATGGCATCGAGCACACTGCGCATTGAATCGCTGTTCATCGACGAAGGCTTCGGCAGCCTGGACCCCGAATCCTTGCAACTGGCCATGGACGCGCTGGACGGCCTGCAGGCACAAGGCCGCAAAGTCGGCGTGATCTCTCACGTACAGGAAATGCATGAGCGCATTCCAGTGCAGATCAAGGTGCGTCGACAGGGGAACGGGTTGAGTACGATAGAGGTGGGGAATTGAGGTTTTGCTATTCGCAAATGACGGATGGTTGTTAGGCTTTGTACGTGCTCGGTGATGCTGCGTTAAAAACAGGCTCGGAATGCTCATTTACGATTCGTAAAGTCGAGCGCGACTCCGACCGTTCCTCGCCTGTTTTTGCCTTGCCTGACCTTCGCTCGCCGACTTTTCGTACAGAGCCTAATCCGTCAGATAGTTAAAGCTCACCATCAGTCTGCCTGGCAGTGATGTTTTTTTACTTCATTACGTATGCATCAGTCTTGTCATGTACTTCTTTATTGATAGATTTCCAATCCTTCAGGAGGTCATAAGAAAAAAAGGATTGAATGAGCAACCCTGACTGACTGTAGAAAGATGTCCTGCAAGTGCCGTTTTTTCTGGAAGAATCTTTTGACCAGACAATCCAGCAGAAGAACTCTGTCGGGGGCGTGGTGTTGTCTGATCCCCGGGTTTGATAAATATAAGTCCGGGAGACGTCTGTAAAAGACGGGTCGTTTACAGGGTATTCAATCAAGTCCAGGTCTGTGCGTTCGACTGGCGTGCCTGTCTTTTCAACAGACAACAGGCTTACCCTCTGAGCAGGGTTTCCCTTCGTGGAGATCTCTGTCCTGATCATGTGCTTTTCCCCTTTACCTGCCGGCCCCGCTCTGGGGGGAGTAAAGAGAAATCCCATGTTGAAGTACAGGGTCAGCATGTCGGCCTTTGCGGCCTGAATGACGCCAGCCGTGTACACATCGAACTCTACATCCCGAGGCAGACGGAAAGTTGAACCTGCGACTTGTATCGTATTGGATTTGCCCTCGATAACTCCGTGTGCGGTTCGGTACTCGGGAGTATTGGGCTTTGGCGCTTCTTTGTTACAGGCGACAAGCAGCAAGAACAGGGGCATGAAAGCAAGACAGCGGCAGATCCTTGCATATGCGTCGTGAGGCATCAGAAATCCCTTGGCTTGGTCCTGAATGTATCTGCGCATCGGTGATGCAGCGTTGGACACATTTCGTACAGAGCCTAACCGAATTCATTCGCTAACAACACCAATCACGAAGCTCTTTCCTGTGAATCCGCAGCCACTACCAGCGCAGGCGCAGCCGCTTCATAGCTACGGGTTTTCAGGTGCGGGTTCATGCTGGTGATTGTCACCACGGCAATAAAGACTACATAAAGCGAGATGGCGATATAGGCGCCCTGTTTGATTGAACCCAGAATGGCAGTGGCCATGTTTGCAGCTCCATAGTGTTTTGCATGGCCAACAGGATCGTCGATACCGGCTGTATTGAAAAACCATGGATATGCATAGCCACTATCAATTTTGTTGATGAGTGAATAACAAGGATCATTTCTTATCAATACTCACGCATAAAAATCCCCCGTTACTCACAAAGTAACGAGGGATTCGGTAAAAAGCTCGGGCCACAGTAGTTGCCTGGTCTGCCGCGCAATGGACAGTGGTCGCAAAAACCTGTGTGAGCTTGTGAAAGCGGTCAGTGCTATCAGTACTTACTGCGCGGTCTTATGGTCCAGCGCGACATGGAAATTGGCACTTTGTTGCAGGTATTTGGGGGTGTAAGTCTGGGTGGCGTGGGCTTTCTTGTCAGTGACTTCAACACTGGCGCTGGCCGGAAGAACAACCGATGCCGAAATAGCCGATGCTGCAATGATGGAAAAGATATTGAAGTTCATGTCGTCACCCTCGGTGGTATTTATCCATGCACGTCTGGATTCAAGTGGTGGCCGCTGTGGCCTTGACTCAAACTTACGCCCGGGGCTGCTGATTCAAAAATCTTTTATGCCACTAACTCATATCATCTGGATTAATAGTTGCTCAAGCCCACGCAAACCGCGGGCCTGAGCCATTGCTGCAATCAATCGTCGGTCAGGAAATGCAGATCCGAAGGCGAATCGAAATCGACTTTCTGCACCGTTTCTCCGAGCATGCCGGTCTGAGGATCGCGGCGCAGCGTGACGATCTGGTTGCTCTTCTGGTTGGCAATCAGCATGAAGTTGCCGCTCGGATCGAAGCTGAACTCACGTGGTTCAGTCCCTTCCACCGAACGACGCTGTAGCTCTTCGAGCGCGCCTGTGGTCGGATCGATGCGGAACACCAGCAACTGGTTGGCTTCACCACGGTTGGCGACATACAGGAAGCGGCCATCGGGTGAAGTATGCAGCCCGCCAGCGCCATTACGCTGCTGCACGCCCTGGTTTTTCAGGTCGACCAGTTGAGTCTGCTTGAACTCACCGTCCAGATAGTCGAACACCGCGACCTGAGCCGACATTTCCAGAACCAGCCAGGCATGCTTGCCCTCAGGGCTGAACAGGATATGTCGTGGTCCACTGCCCGCGGGCAACTGCACCGATGGCGTACTGGCCGGCTGCAAGGGTCTGGCCTGACTGCCGTCGTAGCGATACACGAACAACTTGTCGGCCCCCAGATCGGCAGCGACTACATACTTTCCATCGGGCGTCGGCACCGCCGCATGCACATGAGAAGACATCTGGCGCTCCGGGTTGACCTCGCTGGCCCGATTAGGCCCGGCCACCTGAACCACCTCCTGAAGCTTGCCGTCCTTGCCGACCGGCACTACTGCCAGCGAGCCGCCCGGATCGGGGTGGACCGCATAATTGGAAACCAGCAGAAAACGCCCGTCAGCACTCAGACTCGAATGCGTGGGCTCTTCGCCCTGGCTCTTGACCTGATTGATGGGCGTCACCTGATGGGTCTTGGCAGCAATGGCAAAACTGCTGACCTTGCCCACCACATCACTCTGCCCCGGCCCGTTCTCGTTGACCGCATACAGGTAGCGGCCATTGCTGGAAACCGTCAGCCAGGAAGGATTTTCAGCACGAATGACCTGGCGCGGCGCGGTATCGATCTTGCCCGTCTGGGTGTTGAAGCCGAAACGGTAGATCCCTTCACTCTTGCCCTGGGTATAGGAACCCACCAGCAAATCGGTATCGGACATGGTCTGGGCCTGAACAGGGAAAACACTGAGTGCACTGGCAAGCGCCAGCCACGGCAAAAACGCAGGAGTCATAGGGGCATTCCTTTCTTGTTTGAAATTATGGGTGCCGACTACGCGACAGTCGGTGTAAGACACCGCTGTCGCTCAAGTAGTTTTATCGCCGGATCAATCCTGCTCGCTTTCGTCTTCATCGCCCGGCGTAAAGGCATCGAGGCAGACGATACGATGATCGGCATTACCATCGTTGATGACCCAGCTTTGCAGGCTTTCATCGAAGCTCGCCGCCTCGATCTGCGCCAGGCTGAAGCGCCATACCTTGCGCTCGCGGCCATCCATGCACTCGATATTCAGATCATCGGCCAGGGAAAACTCCCAGGCGTGCAGACCGTCGATTTCCAGCATGGTAGAGGCTTGCAGGGCAGCCAGCAGGGTTGGGGGTGTGGTGGTCATGAGAGGATATCGGCCTTTGTGAAAAGGCGAATGATAGGGCAAAAGGGGGCTAGGCCGAAATTAAAGTGTCAACTTATCGGATGACTACAAGACGGTCATCAAGCCCCTGTTCTTGCCGTATAAAGGCGCATGATGTGCGCAACAAGCATGGTTCTATTCGATCTTTCCGGCCTCTACTTGACGGGTTTGATCACTCCGTTATCAATCGAAGCCACCTTGTCGATGGGCACTTTAATTTTCCGTCCGGGCGAAGTGATACTGTCGAGAACTGCCAGCCCTGTCTGATAATCGACCAGCGCAAGCAAACCATGCTGAGGCGCCTGAGTCCCGCAGAAGTCAGCGGGTATTACAAGTTCAGTCTCTTGCGGGATTCGAGAGAATGCAGTCTCCAGCTCCAGCCCCAGCCCATTCACGGTGTCGTTGTACCATTGTTCCCCATTCCAGAAAATAACATATTGCATCTCTGGCGGTGCCGATCTGAGGGAATAGGCATCCCATGGCTCAGCCCCATTGACGGATATAATATTGTCTCTTATACACATCTCTGGTTTTGC
>NZ_RBRE01000071.1 GCF_003700275.1 Pseudomonas cichorii
AAAAAGTTGACCACTACACTCCGGTTTATTGGGTTTTGCGTGAGGGGGGGGGATGTGGTTGTTTATGAATGGCCATTTTCGGCCAAGTGGACACTCAGAAGATGCTTATTCAGATAAATAATGGAAGTTATAAATTATCATCTAACCTATAAAGCCTCCTGTTTTTAGCTGTTTTGACGATTTTTTGCCCTAGGAGTGTAGCTGATAGACACCTTCGAAATATTCATCTGATTTACTTGACGCACACTTTGCCTACGAATTGCTAGTAAAAACACCTTGTGACGAGAGCCCCATCCTTTGATCACAGTGAACTGGCGCACTCAGAATAGACTGGATGGCGGCAAATTGATATCATTAGGCGCAGGCAGTTCGGAGAGACTGAAACTGCACCTGATAACGCCTAACATGACATGGACGAGAAAGATGCGTTTAACACAAATCGAGATAACTAATTTATTTGGTATATTTGATCACGTCATTCCATTGTCGCATGATGGTAATGTAACAATTATCCATGGGGCAAACGGCGTTGGCAAAACCATGTTATTAAAAATGGTGGCCTCGCTAATAGGCGGAAGAGTCACAATTTTTGAAAAAGTACCTTTCCGTCAGTTTAAAGCCACTCGCGAGGATGGGAAAACTATAATAATAACAAAACAAATCAGTCAAAAAAGTAATCACGATAGAGTTAATTCAAAAATAGAAATATCAATGGTAGACTCAAAAGGTGAGCCTTTAGAGTGTGACAATATTTCATCGCAAGAAATATCCTCCGAGTTTCTTGACTCAATTGATCACCTAGTACCTGCGCCCTACCACCGAAAACTTGGAGGCTGGACGAAAGGCGGCGGAAGAAAAATCTTCTCCGTAAATGAGATAATAGAATTCTTTCCATATATATCTAAGCACTTGCCAGACAGTTTTAATGTTAATGTGTTTTCTGCATTTACAACTAATATGGAGATTTTTTTCGTTGAGACAAAAAGATTATATGCAGAGCGAGAGCAGTCAGATCATAATCCGTTTAACACTTTCGATGATGATGATCAACCTAAAGGCGACGATCTCAGAGTACATCAATATTCTGCCGATATTGTTACCCGAATCAAAACTGCCTTGGCTGATTATGCTAAACATTCCCAAGAGCGAGATAGGACTTTTCCGGCCAGGCTTGTAAAATTTGTAAGGGATGAAGAAAGCTCCTTGTCAGAGAAAAGCATTCTTGCCTCCATGTCAGAAATCGAATTGAAGCGTCAACGCCTGGTTGCTCTTGGCTTTTTGGATAGCGAAACTGAGCTTAGAGATATTAGTGAAGAAGACGTCCGTCGCTCCGCGGCTGCTCTGACTATATATGTAGACGATATTAAGCAGAAGCTTAATGTTTTTGATGTGCTATCGGATCGCGTTGGGCGATTGATGGATATTGTAAATGCAAGATTTAAATATAAGCGTCTAACTCTCAATAGGACTGAGGGTTTTCGATTTAAAGCGCTAAATGGTGCTCCTATTGATATTAGTGATCTGTCTTCTGGCGAGCAGCATGAATTGGTTTTGCTCTACGAGCTGCTTTTTAGAGTTCCGAAAAACGGGCTTGTGTTGGTTGATGAACCGGAAATATCACTACATGTTGCATGGCAGGCTAGTTTTCTGGAAGATCTCATGGGGATTCTAAAACTTACAGAATCCTATGGAATAGTTGCTACGCACTCGCCAGTATTAATAGGTAATCACTGGGGTCTAACAAAAGAATTATTTGGTCCCAGCGTTGAAGAAGTGATGGGGCAGAAATGAGAGAATATATCGACATTCCTGTGCTGGTTAACTTAGTGAGCATGATGCGAAGTGAAACTGTCGGTGCAATTCTTTTGGTTGACCATGAGACTGAAGGACGTTTCTATGACTCTTTAGCTCATCAAAACGCCCGAGTTATACCTAGCCCTGCCATGGCTATAGAAATATTATCCTCAGCAACTCGGCGTGGTATCGCTGGATTGGCAGCCGCAGTTAGAGGTACGAGAGCCACCGCAGATCTAGCCTCATTTCAATTTCATCCATCACTAGGGGATGCTTCTTCTCTACTAATTTGCTCACCTAATTTTGAACGCGCTATTACAAATGCGACCGGTCGAACTTGGTATGTCACTTGTGAGAAAGAGATAGGTTCACTGGCAGTTCGTTGTGCGGCACTTGCATGTGCTTTAGATCGCGTAGCTGCTGTAACATCGTTGTTGCTCGATACAGAAACTTTACTGAACTTCATCGATTGGAATCTGTTAGGTCTGCTTGAGAAATCTATTGCAGATGCTACAAACTCAGAAGCCTATAAAGAAATACAATCGTTATTTGAGATTGACTCTAAGAAAGAGCTTCGAGAGCTTCTAATTTGCTGTGATGGAGATTTGGCGATAAATATAGTTTCAGCTGCAATTGAACGTTATCGACCGCACGGGTTAAAACCAGACTCCATTGTGTCAAAGGTCGAAGTATCTAAAATGCTTGAGCTAAGCTATCCGCTTGAGAGCATAGAAGATGATCCTATTTTCTGGAAAATGAGGAAGTGGGAACGAAGTAACCCAAGGTATAGTCTATTGCGACAATGGCGAACATTAGATCCATTCAATCTGGTATGGGATCAGAGATACTGGGATGTAGATTTAAAGTCCCTACTAAGCCTAGGGGAACCGGGAGGTGGTCTTAGTCTAATAAAACTTGATCTTGATAACTTTAAGTCGGTGAATACGAATCTAGGTCACGGCGGTGGCGATGAGGCCATCAAAATCGCAAGCCGGGTAATTCTTTCCATTACTATTGGCGCAGGCGAAGTATATCGTCGCGGCGGTGATGAATTTATTATTATTGCGCCAGATCTAAGAGGAGATGATGCAGAAAGCTTATCCGAAAGAATCAGAGCTAAAATCGAGTCGGTTTTTTTGGTTTGGGGAAACAGCAAGCATTTAGACATTTGTCCAACAGCCAGTATTGGTGTAATTGACGCGGACTATGGTGTTTGTTTTGATGAGCTGACCGAAGCTGCTGATCAAGCTCAGCAGCTTGCAAAAGACAACGGAAAAAATATCTCGATTTATAAAAAGCTAATAATTAAGGAGGATTGAGAGTTACAGGGAATTGCTGTCTAGGGAACTACTGCGCAGCGTAAATTGTGAGTTTGGTCGACAAACAATTACTTGTGTTGTAATCGGGCGTAGGGTACTCATAATTACCTAGATAGCAAACCTCTACTCTTGAATGCTTTTAATCAATTTCAATATTTGGCCAAGAGCGGTGACCGCCTGCTTTTTGCCGATTCCTACCAATCACGACCACCGAAAGCGTTGCTCAAGTCGAATAAATATAACGGCTCAAGCAATTGTAATCACACATGAGAGAAAGGAGAGGTTTGATCATTCTGTGAGACCGGATAGAGGCCCGTATATCTGCGACACTTTCGTTTGCGGAAATAATGCCCTCACGGATAAGCGAATCGCCATCCAATCCGGTCCCACACCATCTATACAGCTTTAGCGCGGTTCCACCCGCTCCAACGACCGATCCAGCTCATTCCTGGCCATCCCGATCAGATGAACAACAGAAAAAGCCAAATCACGTTTCGGACCATTGAGGCTGTCGCCGGATTCGTAGGCGGTAGCGGCTGCGCAGCGCAGCAGTTCGGAGATGTGCAGCAGGGATTCTTCGAGCGATGGGGCAGCAGGTGGATCGGGTGTTAACTTTTTCATAACCAGTTTCCTCATGGGGCCACCGTACAGTCGCTGCTAAACGATTGAGGGTGGCGGCTTTGTCGCGGGTTAGCAGACCGGGGAAACTAGCCAAAAACCGGCGCACCCGAAGGTGCCCCACGCAAAGCCGCCATAAGGGCGTTTCTTGCGTGGCTAGTCATCCCTCGGGCTGCTAAACCCGATCACTGATGTGCAGTGACGGACACAGCCTAGAGAGCCAAAAACACCCACGCAAGGGGATAGGATTTTCTAGGAAAGTTCGTGCAGAGGAAAGGGACAGGTCCGTAAGAAAGGGCCTGCAAACGAGGCATTTCGTTAGCTGAAGTTACATCGATAGCCAGCATTTTGCGTAGACAGGAGATTACTTGCCGCTCGCAGAGGTTGGTTGCGGGCAAGTGCTCATTAACCTTTTATGAAGCTGTCGCGAGCAAGCTCCCTCCCACAGGATGAGCGCAATCCTTGTGTGAGGGGGCTTGGCAGGCTGTAGACGCAGCCTGTAGTGGTCAACTTT
>NZ_RBRE01000025.1 GCF_003700275.1 Pseudomonas cichorii
GAAGAAGTTCAGTTCTATATTGCTGGGTTGAAGGTTTTCCCAAAAAAAGGTCAAGAGGTCGCTCTATACTTCGGCAGTCACACAAAACTAAGGTATTGCCAACTTTTATAGCTAGATCAGTTTCTCGATACTCATCATCTGAAAAGCGCAAAATTCGATTTGGTAGGAGTTCAAATCCCCTCTTTTCAGTCTCAGCTCTAAGGATAGTCTCAAACTCGTAGCCGCGCTGTTGCTGATTTTCTCTAAGTGAGAAGAATAAGTTTTCGAGGACTAATTGCAGGCCGCCAATATCAATGATGTTGGTCTCGCCGTGAGGTACTATCAAAGGCCTTGGGCCCAGACTCCACAGGGAGGCTCTAGACTGATTATCGAATGATAGTTGGAAATGCTGAAAAATTTTACCAATTTCTTCAGAAAAGCTGTTGGATTCCTCATTGCTCAGATCGCTAAACTTTTTAGCTGTATCGAGTAGTGTGTTGATGAGCAAGTCATTACTCATGTTGACTTGTATGTATGCCCGTTGTAGGAATTGAACTAATCCGAAATCAGCTGTCGGTGAATCTTGTATTTTTATGCCTAATACGTATGCTGACAAAGTTGAGAGAAATAGAATAACATTCTCTAAGCTGAAACCCCATTTCTTAAGAAATGGTTTGGTCATTATTTTATGGGCTCTGAGAAAGCTTTCTCCGTCCAACATCATAGGAACGAAGTTAGTTGACTCGCCTCTCAAAAATGTAACTTGGTCAGAAAATTTTGATAGGGGGACTTGATTGTAGTTGTAACTAGCAAAAAGTATCCTATTTTTCATCGGTGCATCGGGATTGCTCTCAAAGCTGTTGAAGCTGAGTAGACCTTTGGCTGAACTAAAGTAACTCTGGCCTCTCGCAAGACGGCGGTCATAAATTTGTATCAGGCGATCAAGCTCCTCTGATCTATCGCCTCTCCACTTTCCGCTGGCCGAAACATGAAGGGTTGCACCTTTCGCGATTGCTCGCATATTTGCCATCGCACGCCAATATTCATAAGCATATCCTTCGAGTATGTATATCGCTTGATGGTCTTCGCGTTTGTAATCACTTAGCACCCACTGATTATGGTACTTTTCCCAGAGTTTATTAATGTCGTCTTCGGAGTGTCCCATAAGTGAGTGTATTTCAAAGAAAAGACCGTCTAAAACCTCGTTTGGCGCGATTTTGTCCGAAAGCGACATGTCATGAAGGTTATTTATGTCGCTGTGTTTGAATATCGCTGATTCAACAGTTCTTCTAACTGCAGCCAGGGTAGAAGCATCGGACTTCTCAAAAGCCTCAGAAATATGCCCTAATCCAATGCGGCGATATAAATGCAACCAGAAAAAAGGAGAGTGTTTAGTTGCAATCAATCTAATTGCTTCTTCCAGTTCATCTAGAAAGCTTCGAAGCAATGTAAAGGCCTTATCCCCTGTTAGGATCTGGTTGACGCCTGTTGATATTTTTGCTTCATACTTCTTTTTAATTTCCGAACGTGTCTGCCTCACTACTCTGCTAAGGTTTTTCAGATACCTTCTATGCAAAAACTCGAACGGTAGTTGGTAGTATTCTGGCAAGCATGGTTCTATATTTTGTTTGTTCCTTTTTGGCATCTAAAGTCTTCCTTGTGATGGTTTGAATCTTAGTATTATTGCTTTTATTGTATCTTTCGGCAAGTTTGTTTGTGAGGTTCGATTAAGCGTTTTTTCTTATAAAGAATCTCTTAATAATTGAGCGGTGGAGTTTGAATATTTTTTAGGGTCGTTGGTGTAAAAGTATGTATGCTGCTTTCGAACTGCTTCCGACTTTACTTGTCAGTATCAGCTCTCTTTAGAGTTTGAAAAACCATGACGTTTTTAAACGTTTTGCGAGCAAGCGGAACGTCAGTATGTAGTAATAGCGCGTCGCCGCACTGGATTGGCTCATGTGATGTTCTAGAAACCAAGTCAGATGCTTTCTCTGCCAGGTCCAAGGTGTCTCTCGCTGCCAGCGCTTTGCAATTTCAACTTGGATAAGCGTCGCCTGTCGCAAATGACGTTGCCGCGTCGCGTGCGACCCGGTCAGCACGCCAGCCAAGAACAACTCCATATCGAATGGCTTGGTCATGTCCGTCCTCCAATGTAGGCAGCGACCACGTAGATCCGTCCATGGCCCAGTTCATAGCTGATCTGCCTCCGTGCCTCACGATCAAGGCACTGATTTATTCGGCAACATTTGCCGCCGTAGATAGGTGCTCGGTGTTGGGTGATTTGCTCATAGCGCTCACACGCGTACGCCGCTCGTAGCTCATGGAAGCCTTTGAGATTGTGTGTATGCAGGATGTCCCTCGCAGGGCGGGTGACTTCTTGCAGAACATTCAGGTAGCTTTCGTGTAGTGCAATCAGGTTGCGGCTACCCGCAGGCGATACCTGCTGTGCGAACCTGAGTGCTTCGCGAACATGGTCGTCCCCCGCAATCCATCGTGGTGCCGAGGCGCCGGAGCGGCCGCCTTTGGTGCCATCCTGAATGTTGATCCTGCCTAAGTCTTCAGCCTCACGGCTCAGCCGTGGCAGGTCAGCCAAAACGGCCTCACGTAAGCGCATGCCGGTGGCTCGCGCCAACAGGACAATTGCGGCGGCCCGTTGCTGATGATCGCGGCAAAGCGCATCTACGATTTGCTTAACTTGTTTGCGGTCTTTGCCCTGCGGCATCGACTGGCGAACTCCGGTGCGTTGCATACTCAAAGCCTTGCTCGGGCTTGGCAATTTCACGCACTGATCACCGCGAAGCGCTGCCATGGTCCTGTTAACGCTGGATAGCCGATTTTGTGCGGTACTAACGGCGAGGTCACCGCGCCCAACGGCATCGCGCAGAGATGCTGCATAGTCGGCCAACACCTTCCGATTGATCTGCCGCGCATCATTGATACCGGGCCCCTGATCGGAACGACACCACTTTACGAATGCCCGCCACCTATCACAGTGCGCCTTGACCGTGCCGTAGTGGCCTCCTCCGAACATGTCTTTCAGCGCTTGCGGCCCCGCGTAGCTCAACTGTCTGCCGTAGCCGAAATTACGACCATCGCGTTTACCCACCAATGCCATGTCGGTCACCTCATCTTCCGATCTCCGATCCTCGCCCCACGTCATCCCGCCAAGAATGTTGAGTGTTATCAGGGATCAAGGCCCCTGCGACCTGTGAGGGTTGTCCACTAACGCGGGACTGGCGGCTCCTTACGACCGGGAGCTTGTGCATCTCATGATCTGGCCTCCTGAGCACTTCCGAAGAAGTGGGCGGGTGGAGGCTGCACTGGCTGACGCAACCAGCGCCGCGAGATCCTGAGCCGGGTGAAGGCAGTGAAGCAATGACCGGGGCATGCCTGACTGTCAGTCAGGTGCAGTCCATTCCGTGGGCTGCGGCACCATCATCTGCATCGCTGTTGCTGGTGACTTCGGTGTTTGTCACGCCGATTGTCACGAGGGGGAATGCCGCAAACCCTTGTACGATTTGGGGTGCAGCAGCGGTAGGAGCGCCTGTCTCTTTCCGGAAGAAAGAGACGGGCGCAGGTTGGCGCAAGGAAATGGCCAAGCGGATAGGTTGCTGCAGGGCAGCTATGAAAGGGGATGAGTTGCCGCAGTGGGCACACTGGTAAAAGTAGGCATCCATCACATCACTTTGACCGTACGAGCCGCCGGACGCTAATCGCACTTTGGCAGAACCACTACGATGTGGCGTAGCCTCAAAGGCCCTGGCCAACTGGATTGCAGTCAACGAAAACGCTTTGCCCAATCTTTTCTTCGCCTGTGGATAACTCGGGCAAGCCTCGATTGCGTGGGAGCTCTGCGGCAGTAGATCAAATTATCCACATGTGGGTATCAGTAGTTTTTCATAGACACTGACGTGGGCTTCAGATTTTCAAGTGATGCCTCTCCAAACAGAACGGATTTGCCCCCCTGTTTGGATAGACCCGAATAGAAAAAGACAGCAAGCCCAAATCAACTCAGAATATTGAACTCAACCCACTTGGCGCCTCTCCTCCAACCCCGCCACCGAAGCCTCAACAAGCGCCAAAGCCGCCTCTATCTGATGCACCACCGCTCTAGCTAGCGGGCGATATTCCTTCGTGCTGTTATCCGCCGTTTCATAAGCGGTAGCCGCTGCGCAGGCGAGGTATTCGGATGCAAGCACCAAGGCATCTTCAACCCTGACGCCGGGTTTTACGTTGAACAGGCCGACATTGATTTCATGAGGTGTTGCTGCGGTTTGGGGAGGGGCTTTGGTAGAGCTGACCATGGTGACGTCCTTGACGTGGTTGAGCCATCACGTTTCGCGACTAAACGAAAGGCGGCGGCTATGCACGGGTTAGTCGACCGGGACGTCAAGCACCCGGCGCACCCGAAGGTGCCCCGTGCACAGCTGCCATAAAACGCCATGCCGGTGTCGAGGACACGGGCGATGGTTATGGTGCTCGCTTTTGCTTGACGATGTTCAGGCGACTAAACCCGGTCGCTGGTTTGGCGACAGGCAGGAAGGTAGTCGTGGCGTCAGGCATCTACAAGCGGTTGCTGAGGGTATCGCTGAAGTTCAGAGGAGTCCTACAGCGGTGATGGGCGGTTGATGGCGTTGCTACCGTCAACTGGCCCTGTCGCGAACAAACTCCCGCTCACAAAACTGTACCCAAACAAAAAAGGCCCATCTTTCGATGAGCCTTTCTTGGTACTTCGTATGGTGCCGGCACCAGGAGTCGAACCCGGGACCTACTGATTACAAGTCCAAAAAAGTACTCAACAATAGCTGAGAGTAGCCTTAATTACCATGTTTTTCAGATATATATGTGAGATATGGGAGCAGTATTCACTTTTGGTGTGGACATATTGTGGACACTTTTCTAGCTTTCAACGGATGGTTTTACCTTACCTGCCTGCTGTGTCGTCACTGGCCGCCTGCGTCTGTCGCGACCTAGTATTGGCGGAGAGCTTCAATCGTGTGACGCAGCAAGGGTTCTCCAGCTCTCAAAAAATGATTGAAATTTCCGTCTATTCGGCAACTTTCCTTTCGGTCTATACAGTCAGATCAGCCGTTAGCCCCCTGGATTTCCGCTATAATACTGCCAAGCTCGTAAATCCACTGAGGCCTTCACGAGCTTGCAGAACGCGTCAGCGTGTTACCATTGAACCTTCCATCGCCCCCCCCCAGTACATTCGGTGCAACGTTGGATAGTTTTGTAATCTTTGCTTCCCTCCAGCTTCTGAATTCCCTTTTCTGCTTGAATAGCTTTATGCAGTGTTTTCCATGAATTATGGTTACAGGAGTTAGTTACAACCAGATTATCAGCCGGCCCACTTTTTTTGGTCTTTTTGTAGTACCTTGTTTCCCCGGGTACAAATGGAACATGAATCTCAGAGGGCTTTTTCTCTTCTTCACTCTCGACGTCCTCATCCTCCTCAAGCCCAGCTTGAGCCAGTTCAGAGTACAGCGAGGTCAGTTTACCTTTTAACTTAGCAATTTCCGCCTTCGCCTTGTCCAAACTATCGGCCAGGTCGCTGTTTTCATTAATTATAGAGTTTAACTCTTCCTCTCGCTGTTGAGCGTTCGACCGACCAATACGGTCTCGCAATTCACGCTTCGAGATTTCGCGCATACCTCTGGGCACCGATAGAGACAAGGAAGACGTTTCCATCACTACCCTACGTACAACGGATAAAAAATTACTCATCCCAGCGACGTTCGTCCCAAATTTTTTCTCAAGCTGTTCCGCAGTCCAGACTGTAGACCGGAGATCATCCTGCACTCCTAATGGCCAGTAAAGCCGAACTGCGCCGAGGTAACAAGAGTTCTGTTTACCTAACTCGTCAGTAAGAGCCCAAGATCCATGCTCATCAACTGTTGCAATATGGGCGATTCCTACCAAATCTCTGGCCAGCTTATCGGCTAAGTCACGCCAAACTACTTTATCAGTGGACACTATTATAATGGGGAAGTGCCTGTTCTCATCAAGCAACCTCTCACACAATACCACCCCCTTATCCTCTCCAAAATATTCTACCGGAATGGTGGGTGGGACGGCTTCGCCCCCTAGCTCCCAATCATTATATGAACTTATTATATCTCTTATTATAGAAGGGCAGCGAGGGAGGAGTTTGAGTGGCGCGATAACATGGGAAAGCCTATTTGCAGACAGCGAGCAATACACAGAGACTGCATCTTCAATCTGACAAAATTTTATATTTGTTATAAACGCATGCTCATTCGGAACGATGTCAATCATTAAAATCTCAGACAACCGGCCCAGCGCGTTATTCACAGTAGTTCTCGTGTAACTTCCCACTGCATTTTCAGCGTTGCTTTGGAAGCGTCCTTTTTCTTGCGTAAAATCTGTGACACCCTTTTTCTGCATCCATCTAACAAACAGTTCGTCTAATGCGTGAAAACGCTTTTCAGCGCTTTCTAGATCTGACAACTTCGTAACAAATGAATAAGTAGCTAATTCCTGCATTATAATCTCCCTAAAAAATCAAAATGAATTTTTATTTCCGAATGGCCTTTTGACATTAGGCAAAGATCCTCATACCGTCAATCGGTGGGTAGCCCGGGTGAAGGACGAGCTACGAACAGATTCGGGTAAGGTGTAGAGTTTCAGATTGATTTAATGAGGGGCACTGTTACTTCGCACATAGGCTTGACAGGCCTTGAGGATGATCAGTCCTTGATCGCTTAGTCGGTGATGCCGACGGCACCGGTGGCTTCTCGTCCCCTATCGTTATTACCCGGGGGCGGCAACGGTCGTGGCATCAAGAATGCACATGAGAAAGCAAATGCAATGCAAACGGTTGGTCACATGGAGCTCCATTACCAATACCCCTAGCTTCCAGCGTTTTGTGGGGGCCTACCGCCAACAACCGGATGTGGTGTTTCGAGAGCCGATCAGTTTTTGAAAATCCACCCTTTCACCGGTTTCTCAATTTTTCACCCAATGAATCCTGGCACCCCAGCATTTCCACATCCGTGACCGCCTGCAGCACCGCTGTGCAACGCCATGACATTTTTCTGCAAAAGGTTGCACTGTGTGCAATGGCTGATCGCCCAGGGAAGCCCACAGACGGCGTGGCCTGGAGCACCGGTTGCACCACACCAGGTGTTTGCGTTTTTTTAGGACACAAAGCGCGTCGGCGGGAGGGGGATAAGTGAATTTCCAGATGATTTTTTCTGCACCACCACATTTTTCGGCGGAAACACAATACATCGCTTGCAATGCCTCCTGAGATCATAAAAGGCAGAGGGCCTAGGATGGACGGACCCTCTGCTTACTACACCCAGCTCTGAGACTTAAGGACTTCACTTGCAGGGAGTGCGACTAACACCGCTTTCAATCCGTCGGAGCACGGCTTCGTCAGTAACACCAAGTAAAGCCTCACAATCCTTGAGCTGAATAATGAAGATGATTCCCTGTTTTGAACGCAAACCACATACAGCCAGGTTCAGTTCTGAACATATTTAGAGATGAGGCTAGGCAGTAATCTATTTATGCCACTACGAGCTTTATCTCTCGGTAAATCATCAATCAACACTTAAAGCATGGTCACTAATCTTCCTCTTATTGAGCAGAAATCAAATACAACTCCCGATTAGCTTTCGAGTCAACTGCTTGTCGATAGCGGGCACGTGTTTCTGACAGGCGGTTGTGTGCGAGCAGGATCAATGCTCCGACTTGGAGTCGGACTGACCGGTGGCCGGATAATGTTCGATTTAAACTTGAAGTGATTGTGAAGACGAACTTCAATCTAAGGACTGATTTTATCAGTGAGGCAGCTAAGAGAAGACTCTGCTTCTGAAGGTTATCAAGGATGTCATTATGCAAAATAGTTCTGAAAAGGTTTACTGCAATTCACTTGTAGCCGTTTTTCATGCAGCATTCCAACTCGGCTTTGATCCCTATGCACTTGCAATTCAAGCGAAATTTGATGTGGCGAGCTACTTGGATATGCCACCGCTGTTGTTGGCTGAAGGGCCAGAACGGGTAATTGATGAATCATTGATTGTCGCAAGGCTTATCAATCAAAAATGGCCGCCCCCCTAACCCCGCGGTCTTACCAACAGAAGGCAGGGAGGAGCAATCATGACTCGGGAAGGTAACGCGAGTGAAGGCAGGTTATGCTGCCTAGGCTATGAACCGCTAGATGCATTATTTATCGGCAGGCGAGGTTTTTTTTCATTTGAATGTAGGCAGTGCGGTAGAAAAATAACGAGTGCTGAGATTTTGCTGCGCGCACAAGATTATGTGGATTTACGACGTACCCCGATCTGTGAGTTCGGCTTTTGTGTCTTTTAGCTAGGTAATACGCCCTCTCAAATAAGTAGCCTACTACAAAGAGTTTGGGGAGCCTTGAAATCATAGGAAAATCTAATGACTGGTAAAAATCGAGCTTTCTCCATTCATGAGCTTTTGGTGGCACTATTACGAGATCAAAATATTCACGAAGGATATTATGGACTGACTGTACAGTTCGAGGCTCACGGCACTGCCTTGACACTATCCGGTCGCCCTGAAAGCAACCTGCCTGGTTTGACGATAGCGGTATCTGGTGTAACTCTGATCTCAGTTGCAGATAATGAGCCAGGCAGCGTTGATGCCTCAGTAGTTAACCCGATTAGATCTGAGATTCGAGTCAGGAAACAAAGAGGCAGCAAAATACTGCAATAACGAGCAAGAGAGAAATTAAATTTGAATTTTGTTAACTGGTTATAACGTTATTGCGGATAGCTTAGTGGACATTAATACAGCCTTCGCTGCATTTCCAGTAAATTCTCCTGCACTACTTGGGGGGGGTGTCGGCCCATGTGTATGCGCTGCGATCTGAGTGTTCATCTCCTGGAGCAGATCCAAGGTGTCACACAGCACCTTGAAGATGTTAACGCCGCTGGACCCTACCCAGTTTTTCGGTGCCTGCAGGCGCTGGCTTCCCTTCGCAACGCTCTGACGTAGCCCCTCGATCCGCTCCTGCATGTCACCACCGACCGTGGTGTTATACTTTTGAGCCACGACCAGATTCAGATCTCGTCCGGTGGCAATGTGCAGATCGTCAGTCGCAGCCAGGCTCGCAGATCCGCCTGATAGCAACTTGAGCGCACCCAACGCCTCGATCTTCTTGATCCCTCCGACCGTCTCTGTTGAATGATCGTCAACGTTCCGGGCGTGGCTCTGGAACTGCTCCGAGTTGCCCAGGGCTTCCACCTCGCGCTCGATGGCTTCGTCTCGGATCTTGCCATCCGTCTTGCGCAGCCAGTTACCATCCGCATCAACACGCTGTTGCACCGCATCACTGTGCTGCCACACCTGGTCACCCTTCGGCACCTTGGGCAGACTCAGGCCGTGCGGCAGGATCGACTGAATGTAAGGGCTGCTGGGCAGCCCGTAGGCAAAGCACACGACCACGCGGGTGCCTTCCTCCGGAAAGCCAAACATGCCCATTTCATCGCCGCCGTTGGCCAGCGGCAACGGCACGCCGGCCAGTACCGGCAGATCCGGATCCGGCTCGCCGTCTGCAGTCAGCACTTCGATATCAACGGCATAGCGCGGACGAAAGTCATCGCAAAGGCCTGCGCTGGCCGGCGCGTCCGGAACGGACACAACACGGCCAAAACGCGGCAAGTGGTAGCCGCCGGTGAGTTCAGGAAAAAGGCGTTCTACGCTGCGCTTGATTGCGTCGTCCATTTTATCGCCATCTGTGTTCCGGCGAGTGTCACGCTTGTGATCCGCTCGCCTTGGTTGAATGAAACGCCTGGTCGCATGCCTGGTAGGGCAGCGATCATCGCGCTTTGATTTCCTTGATACCCGTCGAACAGGCTCACGGGCAGTTGGAGAGGTGATCGAGCACCGAAGAAGCTGTCAGCCCAGGATCCAGCGAACACCTCGCCATCGCCCTGCTGCTGCCAGATAAAGTCCTCGATCCCGAAGACCCGCCCGAGGCTGTCCAGGGCCTGATACCCAGCCGCCAGGCTGTAGAAATAGGCGACCTTGGTCCGGGTGTATGCCTTGTCAGGCACCCGAAAACGCAGTCCGGTCTTTGTGCTGATATCAGCCAAAACCGTGTGCATATCTGCATGGCGAAGGTTCATCGGTAACGGGTTGGCCAGCACGGCGGCCAGCTCGCGGCAGAACACCACTTGCTCCACGCCATTGGCGGCAGTGCAGCGCTCGACGTAGCCGATGAAGTGACGCTGCAGCGTGGCTTCGTTGTAGCCGATATCGAACGTCACCAGGCCTTTCACCTGGGCACTGGCCTTTATCGTGAACATCGCACGCCCTGGGCTTTTCAGCTCAAGGCGAACCTCGTCTTTGACCAGGGAAACAACGTTGCCGTCGATGGTCAGGATCTTGTGGAGTTTCATGCCCCACCGCCCAGGTAATTGTCCACCTTCTTCATGACGGCCTCAAAGCCGGTCAGCTCTTCGGGCTTGGTGCTCCCATCCGATCCCGACACACCGTCGCCTGGTGCCGACTGCGACGTGACCGAGTTGCCAGCGCGCCGGTTCTCGACCTTTTCAGGATTCGACAGCTTCTCACTGAGCGTGAACTGGATGATCCATTGAGCAAGGCTGTCGTCTTCCCGGGCGCTGACGCCATCTGCAAATGTCACTTGCCGGACACCGAAGGCCTCGGCGGTGTCGTTCACGATCCGATACGTCGTGAGCTGGCCACCGCCTTCAGTCGATTCAGCCAGCCGCATGAGCGTGCGCAGATTGGCTTTGTCTTTGTACCGAATCGTCATCGCCACGGTGAGTGTCTTGGGCTTGAAGCCCTTGTGCGATTTCTCGGTACCAGACGTCTGGCCGCTCATGTCATCGGCTTCTATTTTGAGGTTCGCGGTTACTTTCATGCGGTTGCCGATGATCTGCTCGCCGTTGAGAAGAATTGTCATAGGCCTACCAGCTCGCGCACAAAGCTCAGGCCCGAGAGCGAGCCAACAAGCAGCGTTCCGGACGAAAGCACCCATTCATGGCCAGGGCTATCGTCACCGCCCGCAAGCAGCTCCTTGCTCAGTTCAGCAGGCGTACCAGGGCCGATCAGCCTTGCACGCATCGTTGCGTCTTCGTCATTACCGGCCAGCAGGGCCTTGAGGTCGTCCAGTTCCTGGTCACGTCTCTGCTGCAGCTCGGCCTTGCGGCTGGCCAGCGCGGCCAGATCCTCCAGGGGCGAGCTGTCGGCGTAGCTCTCCAGGGCTGCAATCTGTCCGGACATGGCCTGCTTCGCTGACTTGAGCACTGTGCAGCGCTCAAGCGGCAGGCTTCCCCAGCGCGGCAACGTGCCCGCCGTAGGGATCACCCACTTGTCTGTTTCCAGAGTCGAGAGGCTCTGCGCCCGGCGCTCGGCCCGGACCAGATCCGGCATCGGCAGCAGTGCATTGAAGCGTGACAAGGTGCTGGCAAGCTGTCCGTAGTGCGTCGCAAGGAACAGGATCGACAGCGCGTATTGCGGCTCTACTGGGCGACCGTCATCCGTGATATCGGTGAGCTTATCCGCAAGCAACTGCAGCAGATTCGGTGCCGACAGAAAGCGCTGATTGCCCTTGCCTTGCCCGATCCCGGACTGAAACGGCGTCACTGTGAGGCACGCCGGCGCTTCGCCCAGGGTATTTGCCATCGCGGCCTTGCCGGCCTCGATCACGCTTTCGGCGGCTGCCCCCACAGGCCCAGGGCTGGTGCTGACCATCCCGGCCAGACCCGCCAAGCGTTGCCCGGTGCTGACCAGCTCGCCGCTGGCCAGGTCCTTTGCCGCTGACAGATCGTCCATCCAGCCCGTGGCCTGCTCAGGCCAGCGCATTGTGACGGGGAGCCAGGCATTCATTGCTCGTCGTCCCAGGTCACAGCCTGCAGCGCGTCCAGGTCGCCCGCTGCCAGGGCCAGATCCAGCTGTCGCTTGAGTTCATTGGCTTTCTGCCACATATGCGCCTTGAACTCGACGTCCAGAGAGCCGGCAACCGCCGTTTCACACGCGAGGCTGATCCGCTGACCCTGCGCTTGATACAGCGCGTTGACGTCTGAGGGGCTTGCCTGAAACTTGTCACCCTCATACCCCCATCCTGGCTTGGCATCCGCCGGGCAAGGCACCCAGATCAGTGACGGGTGAAACTTGCCCGTTGGGTCCACGTCCGTTGTTTCCGCGACTGCAGCATTTTCAATTCGTGCCCACATACTGTTTACCACTCCACTTTAACCATGCCGTCCGCACCTAAGCCGGGCAGTCCATCTTGTGAGCGGGATCCAGCTCCGCCTCCCGGCCAAACGCCTGGCACACCGCTTGAAGAAATAGGCGCGGTACTCGCAAGAACGTTTCCGCCGCCTGCTCCACCTTGGCCATTTGTCTGGCCAGCGCTGCCCATCCCGCCGGCGACGTTGATGCTCCCACCAACGCCTTTGCCCCCAATCGGTAGGACACCCGGTTGGTATTGGCCACCTTGGCCACCCGTTGCGCTGATGTACGCCCCGAAACTTGACGTGCCGCCATTGGCCCCGTTGCCCATGTGCGGGACGCTTCCGGGACCGCCCGCCCCAACCACAATGGCCACCGACGACACGCCCGTTAGGTCCAGGGGTTTAAAGGCATATCCGCCACCGCCCGCCCCGGTCGTTACCATGTCGTATGCGTAGGCCCCGCCACCGCCGCCACCAATAACGGTGACGTTTGCACGTCGACGACCACTGCGCAGCACGGGCGGAACGGTGTAGGTGTACGAGCCGGCAGCGGCCTGAACAAACAAACCGGACACGATGCTTGCCGGCAACTGTGCTTGCCCTACACACCACCACTTCCCTTTGCCATCGCTACGCAGATGCAGAAAATCGCCGGCAAACAGGAGTTCAGTCGAGGACTGCCCGTTCGCATATGCCGTGGTATCCAGCATCAACTTGTCGTTGCCGGCAGCCGTAATGACAACGGGGTTTATCGTCACATCGATGCGACGCAAGGTGATGTCCCTGACGCCCAATGCCGTATTCGATGCAGGCAGGTTAAAGGTCAAAGGCCCGGCAGCCGCATCCAGCAATTCAAGGGCTTGCACTCGCTCAAGCACCGCCATGACCGATTTCGTCGTCGCCAGGATCTGGCTGCTGTTGCTGACCGGATCATCACTGAGAGCATTCGGCAGGTTGCCCAGCCCGACGTCCTCTTTTGTAGTGGCCCGGGCGCGCAGTCCGGCGTAATCCCCAGTCCGGAACGCGAACTGCTGCACCAGCGGCCCGTTGACCGGCTCGACAGACCGGCGGTCTACAAGCGTTGCGGCGGTCACGTTGGCAATTGGCACGCAGTAATGCGGCTTGCCCTGGGCATCGATGTAATCGACCAGGTTTGCGCCAAACACCACACTGAATCGGGCGACCACATCACTCAGCTCACGCTGCAGCATGACGTCAATCCAGACTTGGGCTGGCAGCGCCGGCATGACAACCGGCAAGGCCGCTGATTGCACAAGTCGAATGCCCTCGATGTACGCAGTACCAGGCTTGAGCTGATAAGTCGTGCCGGCCTTTTCAAGCTGCAGGGCGCTGCCAAAGAAACAGGCACGCCCGAACACATCGCGGTTGCTCAGTCGCTCGCGCTCATCGATGCCGGCAAGACGCACTGTGAAGTCATGCTGCCATGTACTGGCGTCGATTGTGATACCGGTCAGTGCATGGGCGCCGTCGAACTCCACGAGGAAGTTGCGGGTCAGGTTGTTGCCGATCTGCAGCGGCGGGATGTAGCGGCGCTTCTGTTGCAGCGGCACATACGACACCGCGAACAACACGCCCTCGATGCTTTCAAGGCCGATCCAGTTGAAGTCCCAGTCTCCCACGTCCGAGCCGATCTGCGCGCTGTACACCACCTGGTTGGGGTTCACATAGCCGCTGTTCTTGTCGGGGATGTCGTAGCTGTAAACGATCTGACCTGCAGCGGGCTTCGCTGCAGCACGGTCCACCGCACCGGCGGTGTCCAGATCTGGCACGTTGGCGAAGATGAAGCGGGCAATGCGCAGCGCTTCTTTTGCACCTTGCTTCTGTGCAATGAGGCTTTCGCCGGCAAGGGTAATATTTGCACCCATGTGGGTACTCCTAAAGGCGGGCGACCAGCGTTTGCTGATCGTCGTTGAAGTCCACCAGGGCGATGGTTAAGGCCACTGGTGTGATGGTTGAGAATTCATAACGGCGGCAGGTGCGCCCGTACTGCTGAATCAGCACGCGCAGCAGCTCGGGGTTTTTCGAGAGCTGGCTGTCTGAGAGGCGTAGCAGCACGATGTCCCAGTCGCGGCCTGGCTGACGCTCCTCGATCTCGACGTAGCCCACACCAAGGCGCACCAGGATGCGTTTCATCCCTGATGTGCTGCCGGCATCTACGGCGTTGATGAATGCGTACTTGACCCGCAAGCGGTACAGGCTTTCGGGTTCGCCTTTGAAGCGGGTGATGTCCCGCTGCCAGGCCAGCAGATCGAGCACGACCAGGTGACAGGTTTCGGCATCCATCTGCATCAAGGGCCAGCGCAGCCATTCCTCGACTTTTTCCCACCAAAATTGCGCGGCGTTCTTCAGCTTTGTCAGCTCGGTACCGGCGAGCCAGAACTTTAGGTCGAGCTTAATCATGCAGCACGACCTCCAGGCTCTGGATCCGGGGAATCGTCAGCTCTGACACGATGTCGCTGTTCGTGAATGACAGTGACTCAATACCGGTGAACTGCTGGTGCAGCTCTTCGCCCAGGCGACTGAATGAAAAGCGCGACTGGGGATAGGTCCGCGTCGGCTGATAGTCACTGTTCTCGCGGAAGGCCGCACGCACGAACTGATCGATGTTTGCCTGCAGCGTCAGCAGTTGCTCGGCGGTCAGCGTCGAGCGCGGCCAGACTTCAAGGCGCAGCGCGTGAACGGTTTCCGGCACGACCATGACCAACATATCGTCGCCATGGCCATGATTTCCCTCGTCGCGGATATGCGCGTTGATCTGCTCCAGGTACGTGTCCGCCGGCACGCCGGATTCAAAAAGCACGTAGGCATTGGCGCTGCCTGGCCCACGCGGGGCACCGTGCTCAAAATACACACCGTCTGCCCGCACGCCCGGAAACGCAGAGATCATCGCCTTGTAGACGGCATCGGTGTGCCACTGATTGACCGCCGAAAACTGGTTACGGACCCGCAATCGCAGCTCGTCGTTTTCTTCTGAGTCCGTGCCTGGTGTGGTCAGCCAGTTGTCCGCGTTCACTACCTGGGCAATGCCCGGTACCGGCGTCGGCAGGATCGCGTAGTAACCCGGTGCCAGGTTATAGCCAGATCCGCTTTCTGCTGCCTCGACCGGGATTTCCAGTTGCATCAGGCCATCGGCAAAGATCCCGTCAGCGGTGGTAACAAGCTGGTAGACATGGCCATTGATCGAAGCCGAGGTAACCACGGTCCCGGCCCCGACGATCAACGAACCGCCAGGAGCCGTGCGCGTGAACAGCAAAACGCCGGCGGCCTTTGTCGCGCCCTTGCGCTCGACGTCGACGGCCCAGGCCAGCATGTCGAGCCATGCATCAACTGCAGTCTTCACGAAGAAGTTCGGCAGCACCGTCGCGACAACGAAGTCCAGGATCCACAGCACAGGTTTTGTAACGAGGGCCGTAACGACCCGCCAGAACGGCGAATAGGCACTGGTGTTGCTCACCTTGCTGCCCTGGGCAACAACCTCAGCCTCCCACGCGGCACGCAGACCGGCCTCGGTCGTTGGAATGCCTGCATCGGCTAACGCTTGCTTGAAGTCAACGTCACTCAAGCGTCACCTCCACTGAACCGAATTCCAGGGTGGTGGCCGTGACCAGGTACTGCCCAGGGGACTGCTGGGTGATCAGCGCCGTGCCTGGGACCAGGCGTGTGTCTGTCTCGACAAGCAGCTCCAGTTGCTGGATGCAGTCGCGCTGACGCAGCCGGTCGCGCTCGGCCACCAGCGTTACAAGCAGGCCGCTGTCGCGAATCATGTGCGCGATGTCCTGCGCAATACAGGCCCTATCCTCGATCTGATTCGGCTGCTGCGACAGATCAAGAGCCAGGTCGTTGTCGACGATCAGCAAGTCAATGTATTCGGCCATCAGCCACCCACCGACATGGCAACCATGCTTTCAAGCTCAAGGGGCGTCATCGGCTTCGAGGTGTGGATCTCGACCTTCTCGACATGCGTGCCGGGGCGCTGATTCATGGTTGTGTTCTGGATGCTCTGCATCAGTCCTCCACGGGGAACAGATAGGGGTTTACTCGGGCTGATCGAGGGCACGCTCGACGTGCGCGGCTCTTGCGCTTGTGGCAGGCCTGGCGGCATCAGCATTTCGTTGAGCGGTAATGAAAATGGGGCTTTCTGGGCCGGGGCAGATGCCCCGGGCAGATCTGGAATACCAGCGGCCACTGGCAATGTGGCCTTTGCCCCGGGCAGATCCGGCACCTCGGGCGGCGCTGGCAGATCACTGAAAACAGCATCGATCTTCACGCCCGGGATTTTGTTCAGGATCTCGATCAGGCCGCTTACTGCGGTCTTGAAGATGTTGACGATTCCGTCCCAAGCGACCTTGGCCATGCCGCTCCAGCCGCCGATCTTGCCGAACCAGTCCGAAAGCGCCTGCAACTGGCCAGCGATCCACTGAAACGCGGCGGTATTCATCAGCGCGCCGGTCCATTGGTCCCAGTAGACGATTGCGGCAGCAACGACAGCGACAAGGGCAACGATGCCGGCAACAATCAGCAGCGCCGGGTTTGCCAACAGGGCGGCGTTGGCCAGCCAAATCGCGCCTTGCCACAACATCATGGCGGTGCGACCGATGACCAACGCGGTGTACAGCGTCGTCATCACCACCACCAACGCAGTGATATACAAGGCGTTCAGGATGAACATCGCAATCGACTTGTAGCCCTGCCAATTAAGCAGCTTCCAGACCGTGACCATGCCCAGCCAGGCCATCTTGCTGATTCCGACGACCATCGTCAGCGCGGCCATTGCAGCGGTAATACCCAGAATAATCAGCGCGGTAATGCCGATCACGCGGGTGATGTTCGGGAAGATCTGTGTCCAGCGGGTCAACGTGGCGGCAATGCTCACCAGCTTATCCATCAGCGGTGTCAGCGTCGGAATCAGGGCCTGACCAAAGGACGTGCGCAGCGCGTGTACTGCAGACGAAAACTGCATCCACGGATCCACCATGGCCTTTGCCATCTTGTCAGCGTTTTCGAGGCCTCGGACTTTGCCCAGGGCGTCGATACCGTTGCGCAGCCGGTCGGTGTCCTTGGCCAGCGAGCCGAGCACCTGGGCACCCTCACCGCCGAACGCTTCCATCAACTTGCTGCCGGCCGAGGCGCTGGTCAGGTCGCCGTACTTGGCCTGCAGCTTGTCCAGGATCTCCAGCATCGGCAGCGTGTTGCCCGCTGAATCCGTGAGCTTCATGCCGAGCTTTTCGGACGCAGCGCCGATATTTTCAAAGAACGCTTTATAGCGTCCGCCGGCATCGCCGCCTTCCATTGTGCTGCTCAGCGAGCCGATCACGGCCATCTGCTCCGCGACACTGACGCCGGCTTGGGTCGCGATTGCGCCGACTTCTTTAAAAGCGTCCTTGAGCTGCGCGCCGTCCGTCCTGAACAACTGCACAGCCAGGGCCGTCTGGCCTCCCAGTTGCTCGACCCAAGCGCCTTTACCCATGGCGTCGGCCTGACCTTTGAACAGGTTGTACATCGTGCCGACGTACGCGCCCATAGTTGCCGCGTCGGACTTTGTGGCCTTGGCCAAGAGGTTGCTGGTGTTCGTGAAGGTGGCCAGTTGGTCGCCGGCCAGGCCTTTGATTGCACCGCTGATGCTGTAGGCCGAGGCGGCAAATTCGACGGCGTTGGCCCCGTAAGCGATGGAAAATTCCAGTGCTTTTCGGTTCAGCGACTCAAGTGCATCCTCGGCCACGCCGAGGGAACGGACCTCGCCCAAGGCGCGATTCATTTCAAGCGCTGGCTGCAGTGATTCGTTGATGGCCACGCCTGCGCCGACCAGCCCCGCAAGACCGGTGCCCATCTGTTTGATGTTGTTTTCGCCCTGTTCAGCCAAGTCTGAAAATGTGGTTTTCACCTTGTTCAGAGGGGCACTGACCTTGTCGGTAAGGCTCAGGATGAACGCGAGGCGAGCGGAACGATCAGCCATGATGCGGTGTTATCCGTTAAATGCATGGGAAATGCCGTTGGCGACGGCGAATTCCAGGCGTTTGAAATACTCATCTTCAAGCCATTTGGCCGTGCCCATGTTTTCGATAGTGGGCACGGCACCGGGTAGCCAGCGCTGGGTCAGGGCCAATAGCTGACCCAGCCCGTCTTCGGTCAGGCGCTCGGCGTGGTCGAGGGCTTTTTTACGATCACGTCAACGTCTGGCGAATACTCCTCGAGCAGTGCGCCGGCGATTGTCATCGTGGTGACCGGGTTTTCCAGCAGCGGCTTGAGCCGGGCTTTCTCGTCCTGTGCGACGGTGCCCATCAGCAAGTTGTGAGCCGGAGCAACCTTGTTGTTCTGGGTCGTCGAGTTGAAATACTTGGTGATGTCCAGGGGGGTCAGGCTGAACGTGAACTCTTGCGAGCCGACTACCAGGATGATGCTGCGATTTACTTCGTTCATTGCGTTACTTCCATTCGTTTGAGTGTTTTTTCGGTTGCCGATGTGCCAAAAACGACACGGCGGATGTAGTCCTGCTGGCCCAGGATCATTTCCCGGGTAAGGGCGAGTTCGTCTCGGAGGGTGAAATAATCCGGTCGAGCGTCTGCAGAGAGTTCGGCGGTGCCTGCATCAGCCAGGCTGGCGGCTCCGGAATCTGCGGCGTTGGGCACAACGCAGGTGGCTTTGACGAGCAGCCGCTTATTGAGCTGATTAACATCGAGCTGCAGAGCGCGGTTTTTAGTACGTGCATGGTTCAGGGCCTCGGTACGTTCGTTGTCGACCTGGTTACGGGCGTCAAGCATTACGGCGGTCTTGCGGGCCGCTTCGCGGGCGGCCTCCAGCTCCTCGTTGGCGGTCGATAGTTGCTCTTGAGTGCCGGTCAGCTTGAGCCGGGTGGCATCCAGCTCGTCGGCCAGGTAACAGGCCAGCCCCACCAGACCGGCCAGCAACAGAAAGACCAGGATGTGTCGAAGGCCGATTGTCATTTCAGGCAAAGCTCCATCTCTGCGATCCGGCGCTTGTGCAACCCGGGAACGAATTGTTTGGTGCCGTCGGCACGGGTCACGTAGGCCCACACCGGGCGGCCATCGGAGCCATACGCAAGAGCACGACAGCCTTCTGCGATGCGCCCTGCGTTGATAAGGGCCAAGGCGCGACTGGCGCACGTGCTCGGCACCCCGACGTTGTGGCCATGGCTGTACAACGCATCAAAGGTGGCCTGGCGGATATTCGGGTTCGTGAGGCAGTCGGCCAATGCCAACTGGCCCTTGGTGACAACACGCTTCTCGACTTCGGCGCAGAGTTCATCAGACCAGTAGTCGCCGACCGCCACGGGGTACGGGCTGGTGTGTTTGGTGATGCCGGCACACACGGTCGGCAATCCCTGGGCGAGCGGATCGGAGTAGACGACGTTCTGCCCCTTGCCTTCCCAATCGCCCAGAAAGCTCATCAACGTGCCGCTGCCCAGCACCAGCGCAAGGGCCCCGGTGACGATCCTGGTACGCAGGCTCATGGCTTCACCTTCCAGTCACGCAGCATCTGCCGGTACTTGGGGGCCAGCAGAACGATCTGCAGCACCATGTACAGGGCGGTGAGCATGTAGGCGACCGCTGACCAATCGACGGTTCCTGTCGCGCCGGTGGCGGCCACACCGATGGCGGGCGACGCCTTTGCAAGTGCGATGGCGGTGTCCTGGGCGGCCTGATTAGTGCTCATCGGCGAAGTCCTTTTTCGATAAGGGTCTGGCAAGGCACACAGCGAGTGATGCCGCCCAGCGCCTGGCGCGCCTGAGGGATCTCGCAATCGCAGTCTTCACAGTGGGTGAGGCTTGGGCCTGTGGGGCGTGGCTTGGCCAGCGCGGTGGCAATGGCCTGGTCGCGCTGTCGCTGCTCAAGGGCTTGGGCACGGTCGAACGGGCACACCATCAAGCCAGGCCCTCGATCTCGGAAGCAGCCAGGTAGGGGATGCCATCGATGTGAACAAAGTCGGGGCTGGTGACGTCGTACTGCACCTTCACCGTGGACTTTGTGCCGCCTTTTGGGTCGATGCTCAGCAGGCTGGACAGACGGATCTTGCAGCCGAAGGCCTCATACTTGATCTCGTCTTCGCCAGCCTTCGCGTAGAAAACGATGTCGAACGGTTCAATCTGTCGAAAACTGCCGGCTGATGCCGCCTGCTCTTTGAGCAGTTTGAAATTGACGATATCAAGCTCAAGTTCGCCCGCTGCCGAGACGTCACCATCCACATGGCCATTCGGTACACCACGGTTCTGGCTGACAGCGGTGTTATCGGTGATATCCAGGGTTGCGGCTTCCACATGAACCTTGCTGTCACCGAGGTTCACATCAAAACTCTTGCCGCCAATACGTGTTGCCATGATTACTCCGCTTCGTTCGTCGACAGATCCAGCGCCAGGTTGGCGGTGATGTCTTTGGGGCAGTTCAGGGGGCGCAGGGTCAGGAATGCGACCACAGCGGTCTTGCTGGTCCAGCTCAATACGATGGAAGCCTTGGTTGGCTGCTCGATCTCGCCGGGAAACACGTTCGCGCCAACCGTGGTGGACTTGGCCATCCGGCGCAGGGGGGCCATCAGCGCGGTGCGATTCACTTCCATGCTGTTCGCCGAACTGTTCAGGCGACGATCACCGATGCGCTGAATCAGCAGGACACGCACACGGCGCGCAGCCTTATCCAGGACACGCAGGTATTCGATGACCTGGACATCGGCCCCAGGGGCGGCAAGCAAATTGCCGTCGCCCCAGTACACGCCTGGATAGCCGGCGTAGGTTTGCGTCACAGAAAGGCGAGCAGCGTCGAGAACGGCACGGGTAGCCGACTGCAGAGGAATGCCGTCCTTGTCCGAAGGCGTGGCCCCCAGCCCCTCAACCGCGCCGGTTGCCACCCTCATGGGGGTATCGGCAATGCTGGTGGCCGCATTTGCCAGTCGGCCCGCCAATACGCCCAGATCGTTGCCGTGCAATTGAGGAACAACCACCACGCGATCAGCTACCAGGTCAGCGACCAGGTCGCGCTGCTCGATCTGGTATTCCGCCCAGGTCTGGGCGGGGGTAATGCCCGCCGTCGCGGCCAGGATGAACATCCGGCGACCGTAGGTGTTCTGTACGCCTATTGCCGCCGCATTCATCGCGGTCAGCTCGGCTTCATCCGTCACCGGCTTGGTAATCACCGCCGCTTCGACGTCATAGCCGTGCTGCTGTGCATAGGTCAGCGCGGTGGACCAGTCGCCGTCTGCAGTGACTGGCGCAGCCAGGCATGCCCAGCGATCACCGCCGTTTGCCCGTGCTGCAATGATTTGGGTCTTCAGATCACTGGCCGGAATGCCCAGTTGGACGTCCAGATCACTTTCAGTATTGAGGGCCAGGATCTGGCCTATGTTCTTGGCCCCAGGGCCGATGAACAGGAACAGCCGCTCGACCTCGGTACTGGTGCCTTGTCCAAGGTTGAGATTGTTGACGGAGACTCTGCCGAGTGCCATTGCGTGATGCCTCGTTAGCGGGGTGCAGTGATGATTTGGCGCAGTACCAGGTTCACCATGGCTTTGGTTTCACTGGGGTTGGCACCAAGGAATTGGCGGGCAGGAAGCTTTATTTCCCAGCTCTGTGCGCCAGTTGAAGCCTTGCGTTCGTTGTCCAGGACACGGATCAGCAGGCCAGCTTTCGGGTACTCCAGGTGCTGCTGGATCCAGGCCACACTTGGTTTTGTGGCCGTTTTCTTGCCTGGCAGACGGACCTTGTAGCCGAGCTGTCGCAAGCGCTTGGCTTGTTTTTCGGTAGCCGCGGTACCTGGCGGCACTTCGGTCAGCTTGCGCATTTGCTGAGCCGTCACACGCTCTGATGCGCCTTCGTGCTGCTGCGAGGCCACGTAGCGGGTCAGGCGGTTGCGCCAGCCCAGCTCTGCCTCGTCATCACTCAGGCGAACGACATCGAGCAGCTTGGCTAGGCCGGCTTCCATCTTCTTGCCCTTGCCAGAACCCTTGCGCGGGGCAAATGGCGAGCCGTCCAGGTTGACCTGGTTACGCACGCGCTGACGACTGAGTGAGCGCACACGTTTGCTGACGTTGTTCATCAGGCGGCGGCGCTTTTGCGGCGGCAAGGCCAGCAGCTCCAGCAGATCCTGAGCTTCAAGCATCCCGCGAATGTCGAGATTCAAGGCATCAGTCATTGCGAACGACCTCGCCCTGCTCCGCGATCCACAATTCATAGGGGATCGTCGACCAGCGTTTGCCGTACGCTTCGATCTCGCCGTCTGGATCCTCAGTCAGGAACTGCGCTTCGACGAACTGAACACTGATGGTGACGTCGGCCAGGTCCTGGGCCAGGTCGGTGACATCGATACTCAGAACAGGTGCCGGCAGATCGTCCCGGTCGTCATCATGGGCTTCCAGCCAACTGCCCAGGAGCGCCATCAGGCGCGCTGGTTGGCCGTTAAAGTCATCCATGCTCAGATGCCCGGTGTACGACATATCACCCATGTACATGCCGTTCTCTTCTGGCTTCCAGATCAACTCCTGGGAAGCATCCGTCACCCAACTGTCGAACTGCTCAGGCAGCACCAGGTTGAAGGACTTGAGGTAGTCGGTCAGGGCACGGATTTTGTTCATAGCAGTGCCACCGTGATGCGGCCACGTCCCTGAATAGCCCGAATAGCCTGCTGGCTGCGCGCCAGAAGGTTTGCAGATGATTCGGGGGCTTCCTTGCCGGTGTTCTCGGCAGTTTCGCGGCGGGTTGCCGTAGCGAACTGGGGCAGCAGCTCGGCCTTGGCCCGGTAGTAGACGGCCTGGCGATAAAGCTCTGCGATGTAGGTGCGCTCTGGCAGCACGGTGGTGTCTGCGGATTCAACGTCTGACACTCCAGCCGCCTGCCATTGCGCTTTTTTCCTGGCCAGATCGGTGTTCACCGACCCCATGGCCAGATTCAGTTCAGTGACCTGCAGATCCACCAGTTGATCGGCTCGCAAGCGATGGGTCCGCTGGAACTCGCCCAGGTCGAGATCGGGCCAAAAGCCGTCGTTCTCGGTCTTGCGCGGTGTTGCGCTGGTGGTCGGGGTTCCGGAAAAGCCCATCTGCAGGTCACTCAAATAGGGCAGGTTGCGGCTTCAGGTAAGGCCGGGGCCATAAATGGCTCGGTCTTTCCGTGGCAGCTCCCTGCGGGTGGGAAGATGGTTTAACTGGTTGCGGTCGTGGTCGCGTTGCGCTGCTTGGCCAGGGCCTTGCGGCATTGCTTGATGCGCTCGCCGTTGCCGGCCTTTGCGTACAGCTCGGTAGAGCGCTCAAAATGCTTAAGCGCGGTTTCCCATTCCTCGTCGGCCATGGCACGCATACCGATCAGCTTGTGGTACTTGCTGGGGATCTGTTCAGGCAGTGCCCACTCCCCGTCGACACGCGGCAGCAGATCGGACAGATAGGGCTCCGGACTGCGACCGGCGCTGTACTGCGCATAGGCCCACTCGATCACCGCATCGGCAACAAAGGTCGGGATGTCCCGCTTGAAGCGCTCCGGCATCTCCTGGCCCTGGTCCATGGCGAACTGGGCCAGTTCGTGCCCGGCATCGAACTGCACGGTGTCGAACAGCCAGATCATCACCGTGACCAGGACGCGATTCGGCAGCTTCAGGCCCGACTCACGGTATCGCTGGACGTAGGGCAGATATTTGGGCAGCAGCTCGCTACGTTTCAGCTCTTGCTTGGCAGACGTGACTTTCAGATCACTGAGGCGCAGAAGATCCTGGTCCAGGGCTGCTTCCAGCAACGCCAGGTTCTTGCGAGCATTGGCCGGACTCTTGAGCGCGTTGTCAGCGCTATAAGGAAGCGCTGCAGCAATAGCAGCACTCTCTACAGCGACTGCGCCCTCGGCCAGGACACGGCGCTTGTGCGCCAGGGCCAGGCTCATGCTTCCTGCTCCGGATCAGGCAGAACTTCCACGTTCTCGATCAGAGCAGCCTTTTCCAACTGCTCGATGACGTAGCCCTCGTTGCGGCTGTTGTAGTCTTCCACACGATTGCGCTTCGGATTTTCAACGGTCTGCTTACGCCAGCTGGACTCCTGAACGTAAATGGACAGGTTGTCGAACGAGGTGACCAGTACCGAATTCGGTGGGAAGTTCGGGACGCTGTACGCGGGTTTTCCGCCGTAGGTGGCGATCACCTGAGACAGCTCGATGCGCTCTTTTTCGGTCGGGGTATCGCCCTGGGCCGAATACAGCTTCGCCTTGTCTGCAGCCAGCAGATCGGAGCCGATGATTGCAACCAGGTCGCCATCTTCACGCAGGTTTTCGTCAACCAGTTGCACCGCGTCATGTACCAGGGCATCGAGGTTGGCGTAATCACCGCCTTTACCCATGGTCACCTTGCCAGAGCCAGCCTTACCTTCTTTCATGACCTGGTGCGGTACTTTTTCGCGCAGTTGCTGCAGCCAGCCCTTGTTGACGTCCTGCAGCTTTGGATTGGTTTTGCGATCAGTCTGCGCAGCAGCAGAAACACCGTGGAAGCCGACAACAATACGATCCTGTGCGATGCGTTTTTGCACGGCAGCCGAGTAGCGATCCTTGAAATCGGGGAATTTGGCCCAGGCATCAATGGTGGCGTAAGGCAGTGCCACGTCGGATTCAGTCGGAAACAGCTCGTACTGGTCGTCATCGAGCTGGGATACGTCACTCGGCTCGCGGTCGTTTTCCTTGGTGTTGGTGCGACCGGTGACCGGGCCACTGACGCCGATAAACACTTTCTCGCCCTTGATCTCGGTCACCATGATGACGTTGATCTTCTCCAGGAAGTCCGAACGAGCGGTGATCGCTTCGTTCAGCTCCTGGGCAACCGTCGCTTCCACGGAAAACATCTGAGTGGGCTCGGGTACGCCGTAGCTCACAGCGATAGCTGCCTGCAGTTCAGCGTACTTTTTCGCGCCTTTCGCGCTCAGGTTCGCCATGTCAGAGGGTCTTCTTCTGCGGGGTGCCGACCGGGCCAGCGTTGCGCTGCAGAACGCGGCTCACCGGCGCGTTTTTCAGGGCGTCGAGGTCGCCTTGCAGCTTGTTGAAGGCTTGAATCAGGGACTTGTTCACGCGGCCATTACGGCGGAACTCGGCGTCTTTTTCGGCGGCGCTGACGATATCGTCGACAGCCTGCTGGGTCGGCTCGATGAGCGACGCATCAGGCTCCGGGGCATCGGCGGCAGCGGTTTCAATAACGGCGTCCAGGCCGGCCAGAATGACCATTAGTTGGTCACGCAGAGCCTTGAGCCCTGTTGCGGTAGCTTCATCCATTTCGGGTTTGCTCTCAGTAGTGGGGGTGGTGTCTTCCGAGTCCGTCAGACCGAAGCGCTGAAACAGGCGGGTGAACATGGCTTCAAACATGCCGGCTTCACCTTTTGGCTTATCCTCGCCCAAAGCGCCCAGCTCCACGGATGCAGCGAAGTACGCGGCCTTGCTGGTGCGCTTGGAGAAATACAGCTCCTGGGTGCCCAGGCTTGCCGGTTCGTCGGTCACCGCCAGGCCGGTCAGATAGGCCTTGCCGGTATTGGCAAAATTCGGGGTGATTTCGACGGAAGTGAACAGCTTCTCGCCCTGGTCATTGAGCCAGAGCAGCTTGTCGTTCGGCTTGAGCTGGGCTTCCAGCGCGACTTGGCCAGGCTGCAGGTCCTCGGCGTCCTCGATCAGGCGCAGCGCATAGACGGTGCCGTGCGAGCCTGGCCAACGTTCGTGGTCGCACCAGATAACGGCGGTGTAGGTGACAGGGGTATACGTCTCTGCCATTTCACGCAGGTGCTGCGGCAAGATCTCCCGGCCATCGCAGGTCGGGCCGCTGGTGGCGACACGTTTCCAATAAGAGACGAGAGATCGGGGCATCGGTGCAACGCTCGGTTGTGGTGGAAGAGGTCCCACCATATGCACCCAAAATCCCCCCAACAAACGGTTTGATTCCTCGTTTCTCCTATTTTCGATTTATAGGAGAAACGAGGAATTTTTCAGGACGTTTTATGCATTTTCGGGGCATAGACTCGCCCCCATGTACTACTCAACCGAAGTAAAAGAAGCCGCCAAAAGGATGTTCCTGCGCCGTTATAAGGCGCGGGAGATTCAGGCGCAGCTCAACCTCCCGAACATCCGGATCGTCTACTACTGGATCCGGCAAGGTGGCTGGGAAGACATGCTGACCGACGAGGAGCCGCTTACCGCGTGCAGTCGGCGTATCACGCTGCTCCTGGAAAAAACGGACACGCTGACCAAGGGCGAGCTGGACGAGCTGGACCGGCTTACGGCCCTGCGCGAGCGCCTGGCCAAGCAAACAGCCAAACCGGCGATGATGCCGGCAGACGTGAGCGATAAAGGTGGGCCACCCGACGACCAGCCGAGGCGTGAGCGCGGGGAGCGACGTAAGCGGGAAGGCAATAAACCGAAGGAAAAGCCGGCAAAGAACGATGTGTCGGGCCTGACCGAGGTGGACTTTCTGGACAAGTTCATCAGCAAGATGTTCGGGTACCAAAAGGAGCTGTACGCCGCCAAGCTCAACCCCCTGACAGCGCGGATCCGCAACGTTCTCAAGTCGCGGCAGGTAGGGGCTACCTACTATTTCGCCGGCGAAGCGTTCATGGATGCGGTGTTGACCGGTGACAATCAGGTCTTTCTGTCGGCATCCAGGGCGCAGTCCGAGATTTTCCGCAGCTACATCGTCACGTTCGCCGCCGAGTGGTTTGGCCTGGAGCTGAAGGGCAATCCCATCGTACTGAGCAAGGATGGCCAACCCTGGGCCGAGCTGCGCTTTCTCAGCACCAACAGCAGCACCGCCCAAGGGCATCATGGCCATGTCTATGTCGACGAATACTTCTGGATCAAGGACTTCCAGAAACTCAGTACGGTCGCATCAGCCATGGCGGCTCACAAGAAATGGCGGCGTACCTACTTTTCAACTCCCAGCGCTGTTACCCACCAGGCGTACCCGTTCTGGACCGGCTCAGCGTTTCGCAACAGCAAGCGCAAGAGCGCCGGTGACGGGATCTGGCCAGCGCCAGAGGCTTACCAGCAAGGTGCCTTATGCCCGGACGGTCAGTGGCGCAAGACCATCACCCTTTACGATGCCATCAACGGTGGCTGCAATCTGTTCGACCTCGATCAACTGCTCCTGGAGTATGACGAAGAGGCCTTTCAGCAACTGTTCATGTGCAAGTTCATCGACAGCACCCAGTCGGTGTTCTCCCTGTCGAGCCTGGAGCGCTGTTACAGCGACCTTTCACTGTGGGACGACTACGACCCTTCACTTGAACGACCGTTTGGCAATGCACCGGTGTGGATCGGCTACGACCCAAGCCGTACCCGTGACGATGCCAGTTGTGTGGTCATTGCGCCGCCAGACCAGCCTGGGGGCAAGTTCCGGATCCTGGAGAAGTATTCCTGGAAGAACAAGTCGTTCACCTATCAAGCGGAGGAGATCCGCAAGCTGACACAGCGCTTCAATGTCCAGCACATCGGCATCGATACCACCGGCGTGGGTATTGGTGTGTACGACATGGTGAAAGACTTCTATCCCCGTGCGACATCGATCCATTACAGCCTGGAAGCCAAAACCACATTGGTGCTGAAAGCCCAGGACGTCATCAGTTCGGGACGGATCCAATGGGACGCGGGCTGGAATGACATTGCGGCCGCGTTCCTCACGGTCAAGAAGGGCACCACCAACGGTGGCCAGATCACTTACAGCGCCTCCCGCACGGACGCCACAGGCCACGCCGATATCGCCTGGGCAGTCATGCATGCGCTGCAGCACGAACCCCTGAACACCAACAAGACGCGGCGTAGCCGCTATGTCATGAGCTGACCCATGAACATCAACGAATCCAGGACTTCCAACCCTCTGCCCTCCAAGGCCCCAACGGCACCGCCTGAGCCGTCCATTCGCTCACGACAACCGACGCGGATGTTTACCTTCGGTGAGCCCGAGCAGGTTCTGACCGGCAACATCAGTGAATACCTGGGCGTGTTCCCGAGCGATGACGGCAAGATCTACAAGCCGCCGGTGTCCAGGAGCGGCCTGGCCAAGCTGTTGCGTGCAAACGCACACCACGGCGCTATCCCCAAGTTCAAACGCAACCTGCTGCTACGCGACTTCATCCCGTCAGAGGGCTGCAGCACCCACACCATGGGGTGTGCAGCCTTGGATTACATGGTGTTCGGTGAGGCCTATTTCTACGCGGTGCCGAACGCTTTCGGCCAGATCCTGGAGCTTCGTCACCTGCCGGCGATAAACATGCGTGTGGGTGTCGATGGCAGGTTCGTGATGCTCCTGCCCGACAGCAAGGAGGAGTGGTTCGAGGCCGACGAGATCATCCACATCATGGATTACGACGTGGAACAGAACATCTACGGCATTCCGGATTACCTGGGCGGCATGCAGGCGCTGTTACTCAACGAAGCCGCAACCCTGTTCCGGCGTAGGTACTACAGCAACGGTGCTCACGCCGGCTTCATTTTCTACACCAACGACCCCGATCTGACCGAGAAGGACGAAGAAGAGCTGAAAGCCCAGATCAGCGGAGCCAAGGGTGTTGGCAACTTCAGATCCATGTTCGTGAACATTCCGAACGGCAATGAAAACTCGATCAAGATCATCCCGGTCGGTGACTTCCAGGCTCGCGACGAGCTGGAGAAAGTGAAGAACATCACCCGTAACGATGTGATCGCGGCATGGCGAATGAACCCAGCTTTGGCCGGCATCATTCCTGAGAACAGCGGTGGTTTCGGTGACATCGAGAAGATTGATCGGGTGTACACCAGCAACGAGATACGTCCGATCTGCCAGCTATTTGACCAGGCTAACGAGGTACTACGCGAAGACCGGCGTTTCAGTTGGAGGGAGCCACCACAGCCTTCTGCAGCGGTTTGATACGTGGCGTTATCAACGATGTGCCACTAGAGAAGTGCCACTACGGCTGTGGCAAAATAGTGTCTATTAGGAAACGTTGGGGGGAGTAGGAGTAATGCGAGTCTATTGCAAAGAGTGTGGCAGTAAAGGTCGGATCGCTTCGCGGGATGATCTTACGAAGGAGTTCGCGAAGCTTTACTGCCAGTGTTCATCGCCAGTCTGTGGTCACACCTGGGTAACTAATCTGACCTTTTCCCACACACTCAGTCCGTCAGCCAGTACTGTAGACCGGCTTGTATTTGATCGTTTGAGAGATATGAGTCGAGCGCAGCAAGTAGAACTGTTGGATCAGCTGGGTGCGCAGCCATCTATGTAATGTTGCAATTTGTCTCGGAAATCTTTCAAGCGCTGTGAAGTAGTAATCCCCAGCGATACAAATCCGATATGCCCGGCCTCTGAAAACGAAACCCTATTTGTCGCAACATCTATAAACATTGCCTGTTGGTAGTGTATCTCTTCCAGCTCTTCGGCAAGTTCTTGGGGGAACCCGGGTAAGTCTTTTTTAACGCATCCCATTGGAAGCTCCATGTTTCGTTGCTCTCGATGGGGAACAAGTTTGATAGTGGCTTTTTGTATAGTCAACTATTTTTTTATAGCGCTGAAAAAGTGGGTGACTTAAAAATTATTTTCCTTGAGGGCTGATGACACAAGGTTTTCCGTGCTAGGACCTTAGGGGGTAGGGGGCATCATGTTTTTTAACATGCATATTTTTAAATCTTGCATATTTGCAGGTTTTGCAGGTTTAGGGATCTAGAGTTTTACCATAGCGATTCTAGTTGCATGCAGGGGGGGCGGTTTGGTAAGGGAGGGCTAGTGATTCGTAATTATGATGCTATGACGCTATGACGCAAAAGATATGGTTTGGATATCGTTTTCATATGCATTCAATATTGTTCTATTGCATGTCCGGGGATAAAACGTGAATGTGCATGTGGCGGGCAGTAAGGGCGTGTTTTATTTGTCCGGGGACGCGCTATAGATAAGCGGGATGTTGAGCTGCAATGATGGTAGCGATGGTTTTCGCTGATGGTCTTTGGTAGTTGAAGTGTTTTTTTCAGTAGGGCGGTGCTTTGGATTTGTGCGTTAAAACAATAGTGTTTTTATGGTTTGTTTGTCGAAAGGGACCGGCAGGGGCTTTCAAAAAAACGTGATCAAATAAAAAGGGCACCGAAGTGCCCCTTAATGCTTAGCGCCATGAGAAAATTTTAGCCGCTAAAATGTTACAAGTTATTCCTCAGTCCTTCTATTTTGACCACACCGTAACGCCTCTTCCCCTCAGTCGATTCAAATGCGGCTACCACATAGCCTGGCGGCAAAGGGATTTGAATCTGGCCGTTCCCCGTGTCGTGCATCAGAAGGCAGGTAGCCTCTGCCAAGAAAAAGCCGCTCGGTAGCCCCATCTGCTCGCGAGCACCACGCTCCTGGTCGTCATTCACCGCGATCATTTGTCCATCGATCAACATGCTGCGCGCTCCTTGGCGGGTTCGATTGGCGGTTGCCGACTCTCCAACTCGTCAATACGCACCAGCAACTGGGTGATGACCTTGCTCTGTTCCTCCTGGAGTTTCTGCAAGATCTCCGAGCGCTCCAGTCGAAAGATGATTTCACTGTTCATGCTGCGATGGTTCTCGGATGCTTCAGCAGCGATTCGTGGACGTAAGCCATCAGGTAGGCGAAGGACGAACTTGTCTTGCTCTCTGGAATCAGCCATGGGTTTTTACCTCGTATAGATGGGGTGAAAGTGGGTTGATTGGTTTGGCCAGCAGCTCTGCAACGATGGCGGCATCACTTGCCGTCAGGTCGCCCAGCAACTGCGCCTGGGTGGTAAGGCTTTCGACGCGAGCCTTTGAATCCTGGGATTTACTGATCTGGTAGTCGAACAGGGCAGTACCGACGAGCTGAATCGCCAGAAGGCGGCGTGCTGGTTCGCAGGCTTCCTGTGCTTGGGATGTGGTAGCCTCTGCATCACTGTTACTCAGGCGCTGTGTTTGCATGGTGTTGCTCCTCTGTAGTGGTTGGTGCCGAGGAGCTGCAACTCCTCGACACCGTTTCATTCAGGCTTCCCGCACTGGGCTGGCCGTGAATACCGGGCGCATTTCGCGCCGAACTTCAAACACTCCAAGATCACGACCTTCCACGTCACTCAGGTGAACCAGGCAGGACGGTTCCGGCACCCGATTGCGCCAGAAGTCCCCAGCAGTTATTTCTGCCAGGTCCAGCGGGCGGCACCGATCTATAAAGCCATCGGGCAGGCTCAGGCTCATGGGCTCCCCGTTTACGCTGTAGTAGATGATCATTCGTCCACGACCTCTGGTGCCCAGCGCTCCATTAGCCACTGCCAGATCGTTCCCCCGCCTTCCACTCGCTCATGAACCTCCAGCTCCGGGCAGTAGTCCATCAGCAGCACCAGCATGCAGTCCTGGAACAAGGGCATGTCCAAGCCCCGCAGATCGCTCAGGACAAAGGGAAAGTCTTCGCCGTTGTAGAGCCCGAGCAGGAAGCGCCCAACAATTCGGCTTTGCCCTGTGTCATTGAGGGCAATGGGTATTAACCGGTTAAGAGCCTGAACACCTGCCATGACAATGGCGGGCCGCTGCTGTTCGTATGCCAGGGCTTTTGCCATAGCGTTGACGATTGATTGGTTCATGGTCGCTCCTTAAGCCCGGCAAACAAGGTGAGCCACGAAGTCAGAGGGGATGCCCGAGTGAATGCCTTTTGCCTTCAACTCCATCGCAGCCCTGATCTGGAAATGAGTGCAGTCGTCAGCCAGGAATTGCTTGGCACCGGCCATGGCCTTCTCGGTGATCTGGTTGACGAAAAATGGGGTGGTGCATTGCTCGCCGACGAGAATGTGGGCCTCGACTCCCTGGGCTTTGAGTTCGGCTTGGATCGCACGTAGTCGTCTGGTTTTGCCTGTGTATCTATCGCCGGTGATGACTTGTACTTGCATGGTGTTGCTCCTTGTTTTGCTGCTTGAATCAGGTGATGTGCGAAAAAATGTCGCGTGTGCCCGTCTGTACCCCGGAACATCCGGAACAATTAAAAGCTGATGGTCGAAAAGCCACGGTTTACGGGGCTTTCAGCCGAATGGGGGCTTGGGACCCAAAGCCGGAACATACCGGAACAGCTTTTAAGCCAATTTCTCTGTAAGCCTTGATCTACAAGGGCTACAGAGGTGTTCCGGCAAATGCCGGTGGTGGAACATCTCTGGAACAGCGAATGGAAAGTTGTTCCGGTGTGTTCCAGTGTGTTCCGGCAGTAGGGGACTGAGGCTTGTTGCTTATCTATCTGTTTTTTATAGATATTTTTCTTATAGATATTTATGTTCCAGATGTTCCGCCTCATGAGGGGCCACACGCGCATTCTTCTAAAAACATGGATATGCCCCCACACACGCCCTCTGGCCCACAGCTCGATCATCACGACTTGCCCCCTTTCCGGAACAGCCAGCAGTTGAGTGAGCGTTTCTCAATCACCGATCGGAGTTTGCGTGTCTCGATGAAGGTATGTGAGCTGCTGAGTGGTAGCGCACGATGTAGTTGGGTTGCGTGGATGACCTCTTGACCAGCAAGACGGCAAGCGTTGTGGAAGTGCTCGATATTGATGGCGATAAGGTCTTTGTCGGCGCTGTGGTTGAGCGTTTCTTGAATGACATCGCGCTCACCATGCGCATCGATGATGGTCACCACTCTTTCGTTTAAATAGTGGTAGATCTGCCAGAAGCGCCCGGCTGTTGGGTTCTCAGTGCTGACACGCTGCTGACGATCAATGGCGCGCTGTTCTATGTGCTTGATGACTTGTTCCAGGGCGTCGGTGCCCCAGTCAGGAAACAGCGCTTGGGTGGCTTTTGCTGCTGCCATCATCTGTGCATGACACAACACAATTCGTTGGTGTTGGAGCACTGGATTCGCTTGCAGGCGTTGCTCGTACTCCGCAAAAGCGTCGAAGTAACGCTGGAGCCAGGCTGACTCTTGCCCGATGCAATGCCCCAGATAGCCAGCCAACTGTTCGACAGGCATAGCGTTCAGGCGCATCGCCAGAACTTTCAGGGCAGGGGTGTGATGTGCCCTGGTAGCGTGGAAATGGCTGATTCGGGTCAGAATCGCTTCAGTGCCCTCAACGCTTGCGTTCTGAGCAATGCATAACGTCGCGAGAAAGATCAGGCTGTCGGTGTCGTTGCTGGATGTCTTCACACCTACGGTGCGCAGGGTCGCGTTGTGGTCAAACAGCGTTTTCCACTTTTCCCAGTTGTATTGGCTTACTACGGTGCGGCCCTGGGCGTCGACGGTTTGGCTGTCGGACTCGATCAGTACGACCGGCAGATTGCTGACTTGAGACAGTGCGCGGGTCAGGCCAATGGCACTTGCACCGTCGCTGTTGGGCTTAATGCCTTCATAGTTGGAACGACCGAGTAAGCGCCAAAGGAAGCGCAGCAAGCTGGACTTGCCTGCACCAGCATCGCCGGTCAGCTCCAGGAACGGCCAAGATTCCTGTTTGGTGCGGATCTGCTGTGCAAACAGGGTGGCGGTCCACCACGACAATGCTGCAAGGCCGTTCAAGTGGTGTACGGCAAGGAAATCCGAAAACCAGCTCGGGTCGAAAGCGGATCCGCGGACAATCACCAGGCTATTGAGGGACGTTTTCAGGCCGGTTTTGCCAACCTCCAGGTAACCATGTTTGTTGGCCAAATACTCGCGGCCATTGTGATAGCCGAACTTCTGATAGCAATACGTCTTGCTTGCCGCGTCGTAGCCGACGAAAGGCAGTGTCCGGACAACCAGGGCATTGTCCAGCCACTTGCTGCGCAACATGGCCAACACCTTTTCGCCGCCTTCAAAGTTGCCGCCAGGCGTGCGCTCCAAAAGCGATTTGGCAAAGCTGCGAGGATCCCCGATGGAGTTCGGAGCCAGCGGCTCCTTGCAGTTCTGTGCCGTGTTGGGAAAGTTGAATTGGAAGAAAAACTGTTGGTCACCACTGAGCGCATCGCGCTGAATGTATTCAAAGTGGGGGACGCAATTGGCCACTTGCTTGAGGTCACAGTGCTTTTCAAACTTTGGCCAGTGACCGTTCACTGTGTCGCCGTCCAGGTCCTTGTTCAGCTCGTCTGTATTGATCTTGGCCGAGTACAAGCGGTTCTCAAAGTCCACCAGAAAGAAGCTGCGAGGCCGTTTCAAGTACAGCAGGAAAGCCTTTTTTGTTGCGCTGACTGCCACGAACAAACGACCCTGGTAACAGGCTTCCAGCATGAAGTCGTCGTTCAACTGGCCATCGCGGAATACGTCGTCCCAGTCTCGATCTGCGCCGGCGAGGGCGACCCAGGCTTTTTCGTTTTGGGCGTGTAACTGGCGGCGGTATTTCGGAATGACGGCGTGACCGGCGGCGTCGTCATCCAGCGCAATGATCCAGCGGACGTTCTTGCCTTTGTTCGCCTCGACGATATCCCAAGGAAAGTTGTTCGCTGAGATAGACGCTATGGCCTTGTAGCCGGATAGGAACAGTGCGATGGCATGGAAAATACCTTCCACGACGTAAATGGTATCGCCTTGCTCTATCGTCATATTCGGCGGCACCCACGCGCCGCCCTTGTAAGACATCTTCCATTTGATGCCGGCCTTGTCGCCGTCATTGGCCTTGACCATGGTCGCGTCAATGATGCGCTCCCAGTAGCCGTCGCAAAGAGGGAAGCGGACCGTATCTGCCCACTGACCATCTGCCACCTTGCGTCGGGCCTGCTCGTACCAGCCCTTCATCTTGCTGATGTCAAAGCCACGATTACGCTGCAGATAGGCGTCGGCCGTGGCGTTGGGGTTCAGTTCTGTACGTGGGAAGCGCTCGCTCAGGTTTTCAAACAGATAGCTGTAACGCTCCCGGGTTTTTTCCTCAAACCGGCATTCATTCAGCCGGTTGCACTTGAGCTGATAGGGCTGCTTACGGGCGATGTAAAGCGTTCGCTCGCCGCACCGAGGGCAAACGCCCTTTTGCAGGTACTTGTCGCCGATGTCCTTGAAGTCCAGGTCGTGATCACTCTCCAGAGCAGTCACGACTTCCAGACGGTAGATGTCCTCGAATTGCATGCCGGCTCCTTAAACGTTGCCGGCTTGCTGGATGGGTTTTTTGTTGCGAACGAGCTCTGCCTGTTCAGCCGCCTCCATTGCGAGATAGACCATGTTTACCAGGACGGCCGATTTAGATCCTGCGGCTTTTGGGCGAATGAGGAAGTGGCCTAGTTCGATCTCTTTTCTGATGGATGTGTCTGACTGCCCTGAGCGGCGCGCCAGCTCGCTGACGGTCATGTATGGCGTGTCTACAGTGATCTGCATTCTGTTAACCTCTGACGAATATACGGGAAGAAAGTTCCACACTTGGAACCATGATGGTTCCAATTATGGAACCTGTCAAGAGGTGCATTGCATGTTAGATCTGCCAGGAAAGATGAAAGCTATACGCACCAAGGAAGGGCTGACGCAGACCCAGTTCTGCGAACTGGTGGACATAAGCATTAGCAGTTGGAAGAAATACGAAGCATCGATAACTGAGATGGGGTTGCAACCTTTTCTCAAAGTCGCCAATCACCCACGTTTCAAGAAATACGCGCTTTGGTTGGTTGCTACTGATTCTGATGTTTTTGATTGTCTGCAGGTCAGCCCAGTAAAGCCATGACGATCAAAAAACTAGAGAATGGCGAATGGTTGGTGGATTGCCGACCAGAGGGGCGTGATGGCCCACGTGTACGTAAAAAATTCAGAGCCAAGAACGAGGCTTTGGTTTTTCAGAACCGAATCATGGGGGATGGAGCGAGGGGAGAGTTTGAGAGAAAACCGAAACGTGACGAGCGGCGACTAACTGCCTTGATTACTCTTTGGTTCAACTCTCATGGCCGTACCCTGAAGCGAGGGGAAGAACGGCTCCGAGCTTTAAACTCAATGGCTGAGCGGATGGGGGATCCCTACGCAGCAGACTTCACTACGACCCACTTTACTCAGTATCGAGCCGACAGGTTGGCCGGTAAGTTCACGCGAGAAACAATTGGGAGCGGCAAGAAAAAAGGTGGTGAGGCCAAAGCTGTCAGTGCGAACACGCTGAACCACGAGCTGGCCTACCTTCGGGCGGTGTTCAATGAGCTGGATCGACTTGGTGAGTGGAGTGCGGAAAACCCACTCGCTAAAGTCCGTGCCCTGAAGTTCGATGAAACGGAGATGGCCTATCTGACGGTTGAGCAAATCACTGCTCTGTTGGCTGATCTCGATAAGCGTTCGACAGCGGCAGCGGTTGTGGCACGCATTTGCTTGGCTACAGGTGCTCGATGGTCAGAGGCCGAAGCGCTTACCGCTCGCCAGGTACGTGATAACAGGGTTCACTTCACCCGCACCAAATCCTCAAAAAATCGTGTGGTTCCGATCGATGATGACTTGCAAGCCAGGATCAAGGCTGCATTGCCCTTTGGGGATTGCTACAAGAAGTTTGGTGACTCTGTTGACGCGGTAAAGCTGGATTTACCTGCTGGCCAACTGACCCACGTGCTCCGACACACCTTCGCAAGCCATTACATGATGAATGGCGGGGATATCCTGACGTTACAGCGGGTGTTGGGACATGCATCACTGGTCATGACTATGAAATACGCACATTTCAGCCCAGGCCATTTGGCTGAGGTGGTTCGTTTGAACCCACTTTTCAAGATTCACTCACTAAGCGAATGAACAAGGAAAATTTCTATGAGCAAATTTGTACATGTCGAGAGCGTGGGCGGGAAGAAAAGGTATGTGAATTCAGACCGTATTCAGTACCTGGAGGCAAAGAGTAATGATTGGGAAAGTGGTTCATGGTTGGTTCTGGTGCCCATACCAGCTGGCACTCAGACTATCGATTTGTCACCGGCAGAGACTCAATATGTTTTGAACCAGCTTTCTGAAGTCTAAGCGTTGTGGACACTTTGTGGACAGCAGTAGGTCCACAGGGAAGAGAAACGTATGCTTCAGAAACGCCAAGGCCCCGCATTGCGGGGCCTTGATGTATGGTGCCGGCACCAGGAGTCGAACCCGGGACCTACTGATTACAAGTCAGTTGCTCTACCAACTGAGCTATACCGGCGTAATGGGCGGTGAGTATATAGAGTCTGGCGCGCTTGTAAAGCCTAGCTGTCTGATTCGGTTGAAAAAATGCGCACGGCGATATGGCGTATGGCCGGAATGCAGGAAGGCTGCTGTGTGGCGTGTAGGCGGGTTCTTCGCTTTTTGGGTGATGCGGCTGGACGGTGCTGTTGAAAGCGGGGTGTTTGGGTGTTGGCTTGGGTGTGTTGACGAGCGGCTGATGGCGGTCTGGTATGCGGATTTTTTGATCTTGGCTTTTGAATCAGTCACTTGGCTGATACTGGCAATCTGGGCGAGTTTTTCGTGGGCACTCGATCTTGCCTTTTACCCCCGTTTGCGAGGAGAGGATGGCTTGCATAAGCTTATTTTCAACGGCCCGGACCACTTGCAGTAACGGAAAGGGTTGTTGGCTTTTCAGTCAAAAGGACAAGGATTGTCGTTGATATTCGAGGGATCGAGGCCTCGCCACGGTAGTGCGGTAAACCGTTGCTCGGGGTTGTCTGAAAAGTAATCTGAACTGATGTTTCAAAAATGCCCGGGTCCAAGGATCCGGGCATTTCAGTTTGTGTGTTGGTCACACGGGACTGATGTAAGAGGAACTCTTGCCGATATATAGCTTGTTAAATGGCATGTCGCCATGGATTGCAAGAGATATGCAGAGAACCCTTACCCATTATGAGCAGCTGAAGATCCCTCGCGATGCCTCTCCTGAACAGATCAAGAAGGCCTATCGCAAGCTGGCTCAGCAGCTGCATCCAGACAGGAACCCGGCTCCCGACGCATCAGACCAGATGGGCATTCTCAATGCATCTCATGATGTATTGGCTGATCCTGCAAAGCGTGCGGCCTATGACGCGCAGCTCGCTTATGAAGAACAGAGGGCTAGGGATGCCTATCTGCGGAGTCGGCAGTTGCAGACGGCCGGTGCGCGGGCTGCCAACGCCTATGCTGCAGCCGCTCCGGCAACCCGGCCTCGGCCTGCGCCATCGGCGTCTCGTGCGGCTCCGGGGGATGCAGAGCCTAAAGCCCAGGCCCGTCCGTCAGCCTGGTCGTTCGGGCGTAAGCGTCGGCGCAGTCTGCTGCGCTGGGCGCTGGTGTTCATGATCTTCTGCGGTGCCGGTGTCTGGATGGGGTATGACCCGAACGCGGGCAAGGCGTATGTGCCCACCGATGCGCTGCCGGTGGCGAATACCTGGGTCAAACCGGCGCCAGCGTCTGTTGTGGATGCGCCGGTGGGTAATCCGATCAAGCTGGTGGATCCGGCGCAGCCTGAATGTGTGGTGCCGGATGCCGACCCGATGGGCGCTGCATGGCCGCAGAAGGCGGGTTATGTGAAAGACATGCCGCTGCGCAAGGACAATGGCTGGTCACAGATCGTCATCGACAATACCGGTGGCGAGTCGGCGGTTTACGCCAAGGTCACCGATGCGGTGGGCCGCAATGCCTATCGGCATGCATTCATCCCGGCCGGCGCGATATTCGCCTTCGCCAAGATGGATGCCGGCCTGTACCAGCTCAAGTACAAGATGCTCAACACCGGTTGTGCCTTTGCCTCGAACCGGATTCTGCTCGAAGAAACGCCAATGGGCAGCCAGGTCAAATCCAGCGTCTACAAGCTGACCTTGCGCAAGCTGCAGAATCGCAACTCGCAGTTCTCCAATTTGAGAGACGATCAGTTCTGAGCCAGGCCTGCCGCCGATCTTCAGTTTTTCTTTCGGATGAGCTTGTTCAGGTAGTACCTGGGGCTGATGAGGTCCTTGGGTCTTGGCTTGTAGTGGGTCTTGTTTCTTTGCGTGGGGTCGACCTGCCCCTTTGACGCGGTGTAGTAGTAAAGCGCAATCGAGCGACGAGTGATGTGCTCGGGCGTTGTCAGCGGCTCGGGGTGTCCGTGGTTGCTGTCGGCGTCGGTGTTGAAGATCACGCAGCGGTTATAGACGGGCAGGACTTTTTTCAGGCAAGTCCGCATGTCCACGTCCCACAACTCCAGGTTGCCGCCGTATTCCTCTTTCCAGTCCGGATTGAGGTAAATGATGGCGTTGATCCGGCGATCGACATTGAGCTTCTTGTTCAGCCTGAAGTCCGAATGCACCCCGAGAAAACCGCCGGTCTTGGTTTCATGCAGGCCGCCGCCGGTAAAGTACGGGTCGGGTATCAGCCCTTCGATGCCGGTGAGTTTTTCCAGAAAGTGCAGCATGGGTGCCGAGTTGAACGCGTTGAAGATCTTCTTCAGGTGCGGATCGCATTCATTGGGGCTGATCTGCCTTTTGTGCTGGCCCTTGTAGCCACGCTCATAGAGCATTTCATTGTCGGTCGGCTCGGCGGGGAAGTGCTCGCAGATGCTGGCAATCAGGTCTTGCTGTAGAAAATCATCAAGGACGATATGCGCAAAGGGCGTTGCCTGGGTGTAGGTGTCGGTGAGCGATTGACCCAGCTCGCCAGCGGCCGCCAGGTCGAAATCAAGCTCTGGAGCCAGGGTAATGGGCAGTGTGTGGTGTGTTGCTGTCATTGCCGCTCCAATAGTCGGGAAGTCATTACATTGTCGGCGCGTTTTGCCCGTTGGCATTGTTCTTGTTGATGCGGCGCAGAATGTCGTTGTACATCTTTACCCGGCGATGTGTCGTGTCATATCCACCGGCTGCCGAGACGGTGCCTGCCTGGATGTGGTCCAGATAGCTGAAAATCTTGCGCGGCGACAGGAATTCGATGTCATAACCCAGCTCGACCATGCTGTCCTGCAGGGTATAGCCCGGTACACGTTCGTCCATCTGGAAGTGCAGGCCGTGTTGCTTCATCAGCCGGATGTTCCAGAGC
>NZ_RBRE01000099.1 GCF_003700275.1 Pseudomonas cichorii
ACCATATCACCGGATAAAACATTCTATAAATTCATTTAAATTATAAATAAATATGCAAACAATCTATCAAAAGAGTGATTTTCGGCAATGTCCACGCAACCCAATCGCCAGTCCCCACAAGACCACGCTGATGCCCAGGGAAAGCAGTAACAGCCCGCGATCACCCGCAGACTCACGGACCGTCGCATAGAACCAGGGCGCACCAGCCGAGAATAAAAAGCCTGGAGCCAGCAGCCGGCCCTGCAAAAAGCTGTAGCGATCATGGGCAAAAAGCTCGAACGGCAGACTGGCGCGCAACAAGGTGCCAAGCCCGTTCATGGCGCCGTAGCCGAAGATGAACAGACAAGCCAGCCAGGTCCATTTCTGACTCAGCAGCGCAATGGCAAAGCACAAGGTCAGGCCAGCACCCACCCAAACGTTCAGGCGCAGCGCCGACATGGAGTGCGCCAATAACGCCTGTAACAGACGCGCACTCGTCTGCCCGATCCCCCACAGCGCCACCAGCCACACCGGAATACCGAACCCTGCCAGCATGCCCGGCAGGTGCCCGGAAAGACCGGCCGACATGAAGCCGATCAGCATCATGCCCACTGCATAACCGATCTGCCGTAACCATGGCGTGGAAACAGCGGATTCACTCGTCACCGAGACGACGTCCACACGCGCATCCGGCAACGATCTCAATAAAAGGCCGCTGAACAGCGCCAGTGCCGCATACACCCAGGTCCCGTTGCGCCAGCCCAGCATTTCATTCAGCAGATGCCCCAAAGGCCAGAACACCGCAGAGGCCAGGCCGCCGAGCAAAGTGATCTGCACCATCAGAGGACGAGCCTTCGAGGACAGCAAGCCAGCCAGCACCGCAAACAGTGCATCGTAAAGCGACAAGCGCATGCCGATACCCAGAATGGCCCAGATCACCAAGTACAGCAGCGGGCTCTGGCATGACGCCAGACCGCAACAGCCGAGGGCATTGAGCAAGGCGCCTATCTGCAAGACCTGACGCGCGCCCAGTCGCCGGATCAGCCAGGCAACGAACGGGGAAACCAGTCCCATGACCAGCATTGCCACCGACAGTCCGGCAAAAACCTGCTGGCCACTCCAGCCCAGATCATCGGCAATCGCCTGACCAAAAGCACCGGGCAGATAGAACGTCACGCCCCAATTGATCAACTGGGCAGCGCCCAGTTGCAACACCGTACGCCGAGAGAGCAGCGTGCCGTTCATTCGCCGTTACGCGACAGGTTCAGGCGCGCTGTGCGAGCCCTCACCCAGCGCCCGCTGCATCAATACGGTATCGACCCAGCGCCCGTGCTTGAAACCCACCGACTCGAACACCCCGACCCGATGGAACCCCAGGCGCTCGTGCAGACGAATCGAGGCAAGGTTTTCACTGTTGCCGATAATCGCGATCATCTGCCGCCAGCCGCCTTGCACACAGTGCTCGATCAGTTCTCCAAGCAGCGCCTGGCCAATCCCCAGGCCGCCCAGGCCATGCCGCACATACACCGAATCTTCCACGGTAAAGCGATAACCAGGACGTGGCCGGTAAGGCGTGACATAGCCATACCCGACCACTTCGCCCTGGCGCTCGGCGACCCGGTACGGCAGGCCTTTGTCGAGCACATCAGCGCGGCGGCGCAGCATTTCTTCCAGGCTAGGCGGCTCCAGTTCAAAGCTGGAAATCCCGCCCAGCACATGCTCGGCATAGATCGCCTGGACCGTGGGCATATCATCGTCGCGGGCGTCGCGCAGGATCAGGCCATTGTTCATTTGAAGACTCTCGGGCGATTGCTATTGAATGGGTGCAATGATGCCGCCCGCCAAACCATAAACAAAGCTATGATTATTCATCCTCAGCATAAGTAAAACTTTGCCATGCGCCACCTGAACCTCAACCACTTGCACACCTTCTCGCTGGTCATCGCCCATGGCAGCTTCTCGGCGGCGGCCGAGCGCCTGAACCTGACCCAGCCAGCAGTCAGCCTGCAGGTCCGGCAACTGGAAGAACATTTGAACCTGCGGTTGATAGAACGGGTGGGCAAGCGCATCAGGCCGACCTCGGCGGGCAGTACCCTGCTGGAACACATCTCGCGGATCGATGCCGTGGTCGAAGAAGCATTGCTGGAGCTGTCCAGCCACGCCCACGGCATCGCCGGACAGATCGCCATCGGCACCGGAGCCACCGCCTGCATTCACCTGTTGCCGCCCATGCTGCAAAACCTGCGGCGACGTTTCCCGGAACTGGACGTGCGGGTCAGCACCGGCAATACCGACGCTATATTGAAGGCCGTGGAAGAAAATCGCCTGGACCTGGCGCTGGTCACCCTGCCCGCCTCGGGCCGCAGCCTGGAAGTCACGCCGCTGCTGGAAGATGAGTTCGTGGCGATTTTTGCCAGCCAGCAAGCCACGCTGCCCGAGAACCTCACGCCTCAGGCGCTGAGCGATTATCCGCTGGTGGTGTTTGAAGCCGGCAGCAGCACTCGCCTGCTGATCAATGAGTGGTATCTGCAAGCCGGTATCCGCATCAAGCCGGTCATGGAACTGGGCAGCATCGAAGCAATAAAGGAAATGGTCGCCGCCGGACTGGGTTACAGCATCGTGCCGCGCATGGCAGTGGCTGCCGCCCATCATCGGCGTGGCTTGCAGGTTCATGCGCTGGCGCCGGGGCTGAGCCGCACACTGGGGCTTGTCCTGCGCCAGGACAAGCCGGTCAGCAAGGCATTGCGCAAGGTACTGGATGCGCTTCGCGAATGTGCAGGCCTGGAGAATGATGGACCGGACTGTCGCGAATGAATTCGGTATCTACAATAGCTGTTTGACTGTTGCACAGGCAGCGGATCAAGTTGTACGATGACTGCTGACCTTAGAGATTCGGCAACCCATAAGGAGCGCAGGTCCGACACGCATCAGGACCGGCCTCCAACGTCAAAACAACAGGAGATACCGATGCCTAACATTCTCGGCCACAACTTCATCGCTGGCGGCCGCAGCGCCCTTGGTCAGACCCAGCAGAAAAGCCTCGACGCCACCACCGGCGAAGAACTGCCATACAGCTTCTCCCAGGCCACCGACGGCGAAATCGATGCCGCGGCCCTGGCTGCCAAGGAAGCCTTCCCTGAATACCGTCAACTGAGCCCTGCCCGCCGCGCTGAGTTCCTGGAAGCCATCGCTGACGAGATCGATCAGTTGGGTGATGACTTCGTCGCCATCGTCTGCCAGGAAACCGCTCTGCCTCAAGCGCGTATCCAGGGTGAGCGCGGCCGTACCAGCGGTCAGATGCGTCTGTTCGCCAAAGTCCTGCGTCGTGGCGATTACCTCGGTGCGCGTATCGACCAGGCACTGCCGGACCGCAAGCCGCTGCCGCGCGTTGACCTGCGCCAATACCGCATCGGCGTAGGCCCGGTGGCGGTCTTCGGCGCCAGCAACTTCCCGCTGGCCTTCTCCACTGCCGGTGGCGATACCGCTGCTGCGCTGGCGGCTGGCTGCCCGGTAGTCTTCAAGGCCCACAGCGGCCACATGGCCACCGCCGATCTGGTCGGCAATGCAATCATTCGCGCCGCAGAACGCACCAACATGCCAAAAGGCGTGTTCAACATGATCTTCGGCAATGGCGTCGGTGAAGGCCTGGTCAAGCATCCGGCCATTCAGGCAGTAGGCTTCACCGGTTCCTTGGGCGGCGGCAATGCGCTGTGCAAGATGGCAGCCGAACGTGCCCAGCCAATCCCGGTATTCGCGGAAATGTCGAGCATCAACCCGGTGGTTCTGCTGCCGGACGCGCTGAGTGCTCGCGGTGAAACCGTTGCCAAGGATCTGGCGGCTTCCGTCGTGATGGGTGCCGGCCAGTTCTGTACCAATCCTGGCGTGGTGATCGGTCTGCGTTCCGCTGCCTTCTCGGCGTTCCTGGAGCAGTTGACCGAACACATGGGCGGTCAGGCACCACAAACCATGCTCAATGCCGGCGGCCTGCGCAGCTACAGCAAAGGTGTCCAGCACCTGCTGTCGCATCCGGGCGTCACTCATCTGGCGGGCAAGCCACAGGAAGGCAAACAGGCTCAGGCGCAACTGTTCAAGGCCGATGTCAGCCTGCTGCTCAATGGCGACGAACTGTTGCAGGAAGAAGTCTTCGGTCCGACCACGCTGGTGATCGAAGTCGCTGACGATGCCGAACTGAAAAAGGCCCTGCAAGCCTTGCGCGGTCAGCTCACCGCAACCCTGATCGGCGAGCCTGCGGATCTGGAAAAATACAACTGGCTGCTGCCGCTGCTGGAAGAGAAAGTCGGTCGTATCCTGGTCAATGGCTACCCGACTGGCGTCGAAGTCTGTGATGCCATGGTCCACGGTGGTCCATACCCGGCGACTTCCGATGCGCGCGGCACCTCGGTGGGCAGTCTGGCCATCGATCGCTTCCTGCGTCCGATCTGCTATCAGAACCAGCCTGACAGCCTGTTGCCACCTGCCCTGCAGAACGCCAACCCGCTAGGCCTGAAACGTCTGGTCAATGGCGAGTGGAGCGACCAGTCTATCGGCTGATCGCCATCCGTAGACCAGAGCGGCGCGCCCCATCAGGGCCGCGCCGTTTTTTATGGGTGACAGAAACAGTTTCATCACAATCAATGACCTCACGCTGATCGCCAGGACCGACAATCGGTCCTGACCGGAAACAAGCACCGCATCGACCGTCATCACGGTCGTGCGGTAGTAGGCTCGGTATGCACCTGAATCAAGTGCATACCCTTTTCGGTTCTGACGACTCTGGCTATTCAGACGGCCTCCAGGACATTGATCGGGATAGGTACGCTCTGCGACAGCCCCAGCGGCAGGCCAAACAACAGAACGTCGGAACGCACCTCACCGAAGCGGGCAATGTTGGGCAGCCGCGCCCAAAGATGCGCGCCAACGGCGGTAACGATCTTCTGGCTCGGGATATTGGCTGCCATGATCCAGGCCACCAGGTTTTCAAGCCCTGCCCGTTGACCGAGGATCACCGTCGCCCGGCACAGCAGCACGCCAATGCCACTACCGAAATGATCAGCGCGCACATAAATGGCCGTTTCTCCGGTCCTGTAGCAGGCCTGGGTGCCCCAGCTGAAACGGTTGATGGACAACCAGCCGAGAATTTCACCGCGCCGCTCGTAAACGTAGACCGGCAGGCCATCGCGCTTGTAGAGGTTGACGTAGAACTTCACTTCTTCATAAGTCATCGGCCGGGTGACCGGTGAGTTGGCACCGCTGGCCGCCGTTTCATTGAAGATGTTCATCATGGCTTCAAGGTCGTCCTCGGTGAACTCGCGGATCCCTTTAGGCAGGCGTGGCAGGTCTGGATGCTGGACGAAACTGTTCATTAGTGAATCTCCTTGGAATAAACGCTGGATTTGAGTTGGCCACGGGCGCGAGCCAGTCGTGAGCGGATAGTGCCGATCGGGATATCCAGATGACGGGCAGCGTCCTGGTAGCTGATGTCCGAATCGACCACCAACTGGATCACGGTGCGCATATCCACCGAGAGCTCTTCGATGGCTTCAAGGGTGCGACCCAGCGTGCGCTGGAAATCGCTGACCAGGCTCGGGTCATGGCCCTGCTCCAGGTTCTCCAGTTCTGCGTCGGTCAGTTCCATGCACTGGGGCTGGTTATAGAACGTCTTGAAGTGGTTCCTGACCAGGTTGGCGGCAATGCCGAACAGCCAGGTTTCAGGGCGAGAAGTGCCCTGGAATTTATGCTGGTTGCGCCAGGCTTCCAGATAGGTCATCTGCATCAGGTCATCGACATCCGCCTGATTGAAAACACGTTTACCGATAAATCCTCTCAGCTTTTTCTCGCTGCTTTTCGCCAGGCCACCCAGATCCAGTGCAATAACACCAATGACTTTCCCTTCGCGCTGCATGCCTTTGACTTCCACGGTTGTATCTCCAAATCCATAAGTAACTTTTGCCGGTAGTGGCCAGATAGGGAGAGCAGCGAACGTACCAACTATTTTAAAAATACAAGCTGTTGATTTTTAAGGTTTTATTACTCGCAAAAAGGGTGTTTTGTGCCATTTGTTGCATTCTCGACACAAAGCCTGTGCAAGAACTTGCACAGCTTTTCGGGGACCTGATTGCAGGAACCGGTTGCGCTTAAACGCCACTCAGAACACACATGATCCGAGGCGACAGCGCAGCCCATGAAAATCAACTCCCTACCCGATATGCGGCCTGCTGATCTTGAGCCGCTTCCTCGTCCTCCAACCCAGGAAACAAGGTCGTTCGCTCCCAAGAATCCGTTACTGGATTCCATGGAAGAAGTGGCGATGAAGTTCAGCGAAAGCGTGGAGCGTCACAGCAAGGGACTGGACGAGCGGCATGTTCGCGAGTCAGGCAGTTCGCAACGCATAGAACGCATCGAGAAACTGGCCGAGTTGTACCGCCTGCTCGATAACAGCGAGCAGCCGAGCCTTGAGCAACAGGCCAGGCGCATGCAGATCCAGATGATGCAGATAGGCAGTTCGCTGTCTGATCTGCTGAAGATGGCCGACAACGACCCGGCGCGAGCCGACATCCTGTTGCAACAGGTGGTGCGGATGTCGGTGGCCGAGGGCAGCGAAACCAGCCACGATCAGGCGCAGACCCTGCTGGAAGAACTGCGCCTGACCCATGGCGACAAGATTCGCGCCGGCCTGAACACCGCCAGCGCAATTGCCCTGTTCAGCAGCGATCCACAGCAACGCAGCCTGATGCGCCAGCTGTATTACAAGGCCATCGTCGGCCAGCAACCTCTGGCCAGCCTGCTGGAAGCCTTGCTCGAACGCTTCAACGAAGATCAGTTCGCCCGCGGCCTGCGCACCTTGCAGCGAGCCCTGGCCGACGATATCGCCGCCCTCGCCCCGTCCTTGCCGGGCGGTGTACTGCGTTCGATGCTGCGCGGCCTGGGCGCCAGCGGTCAGTTGAACAATTTGCTGAAAACCTGCCTCGCGCTGCTCGAACGCCTGGCCAATAAATCCCCCGGCAGCAGCATGACCGCCCTGGGCATGAGCAAGCGCGTGCTGCGCTTCTGCGGCAACGGCTTCTTCGCCCGCGACCTGACGCTGCTGGCAGAAGAAACCATCGGTCGAACGCCCAATCTGCAACCGCTGTTCTTCAACGGCCTGTACCCGTTGCTGCAGAACTTGCCACTGCCATTGTGGAAGGATCTGAAAACCCGTCAGAACGGCCTGCGCCTGTTGCAGGGCCTGATGGATGAGTTGTCACGCCAGGAACGCAAGGCCATGGGCCTGGACGACATCGGGAGAAGCATCCAATGATCCGCGTTATCCATGCCCTGAACCGTCTGGCGCTGGCAGTGGTGAAGCGCACGGAAATCGTCGGCGCGATCATGGTCATGGCCATCGTGTTCATGATGATCCTGCCCTTGCCCACCGCACTGGTGGACGTGCTGATCGCCCTGAACATCTGTATTTCTTCATTACTTATCGTTCTGGCGATGTACCTGCCGCGCCCGCTGGCATTCTCGACCTTTCCGGCAGTATTGCTGCTGACCACCATGTTTCGCCTGGCATTGTCGATTGCCACCACTCGCCTGATTCTGCTGCAACAGGACGCCGGACACATCGTCGAGGCATTCGGCAGCTTCGTGGTGGGCGGCAACCTGGCGGTCGGCCTGGTGATCTTCCTGATCCTGACCATCGTCAACTTTCTGGTGATCACCAAGGGTTCGGAACGGGTCGCGGAAGTCGCCGCACGTTTCACCCTGGACGCCATGCCCGGCAAACAGATGTCCATCGACAGCGACCTGCGGGCCAACCTGATCAACGTTCGTGAAGCGCGGCACCGCCGTGAGCAACTGTCCAAGGAAAGCCAGTTGTTCGGTGCGATGGACGGTGCGATGAAGTTCGTGAAGGGTGATGCCATCGCCGGTCTGGTGATCGTGTTCATCAACCTGATCGGTGGCTTTTCCATCGGCGTACTGCAAAACGGCATGGAAGCCGGCGACGCCATGCACCTGTATTCGGTACTGACCATCGGTGACGGCCTGATCGCCCAGATCCCCGCACTGCTGATCTCGCTGACTGCGGGCATGATCATCACCCGCGTGGCACCGGACAGCCAGACCGCCGACGCCAACATCGGTCACGAAATCGCCGAACAGCTCACCAGCCAGCCAAAGGCCTGGGTGTTCTCGTCCATCGGCATGGTGGGCTTCGGCCTGATTCCGGGCATGCCGACCATGGTCTTCGTGACCATCAGTATGCTGTGCCTGTTCAGCGGCCTGATCCAGCTGTGGCGGATCCGCCAGAAGGAGCTTGATCAGGATCAGGCCGGTGCCGCCCGCAATGCCTCGCCGGAGCTTAATGGCCGCGAGGATATCCGCCGCTTCAACCCGGCGCGGGCCTACCTGCTGCAGTTTCACCCCAGTCATAAAGGCACGGCAGAAGTCGACAAGCTGTTGCAAGGCATTCGCCAGCGCCGTAACACCCTGGTCCACAACTTCGGCCTGACCCTGCCCTCCTTCGATATGGAGTTCGTCGAGACTTGCGAAGTCGACGAGTTCTGTTTCTGTGTCTACGAAGTGCCATTCATCCGCGCCACGCTGTCCACCACGCTGGTGGCCGTCGATGCCCATGAAGTGGATGAAGAGCAGCCAGGCGAACCCGGACGAATTGAGCGCGATGAGGCCCGCTGGCTGTGGGTCGAGGCGAACGATCCGTTGTTCGAGGACAGCGACATCATCGGCGTGCCCGCCCATGAACTGATCCTGGAGCGCATGAGTCGCGCCTTCCAGGCCACCGGCCCGCAGTTCATAGGTCTTCAGGAAAGCAAGGCGATCCTCAGTTGGCTGGAATCCGAACAGCCGGAGCTGGCTCAGGAGCTGCAACGTACCTTGCCACTGGCGCGCTTTGCTGCCGTGTTGCAACGCCTGTCCGCCGAGCTGGTTTCGCTGCGCTCGGTCAGGCCGATTGCCGAAACCCTGATAGAGCAAGGCCAGCACGAACGTGACCTGAATGCCCTGACCGACTATGTGCGCATCGCCCTCAAGGCACAGATCTGCCATCAGCACAGCGAAGAGAACACCTTGAATACCTGGCTGGTAACGCCGGAAACCGAAGTGTTGCTGCGCGATGCCCTGCGCCAGACCCAGAACGAATCCTACTTTGCGCTGGAACCCGAACTGGGCAGCGCGCTACTCGAACAACTGCGCGAAGCCTTTGCCCTGCAAGCCAATCCGCCATCCAGCCCCAAGGTTGTATTGCTGGTAGCCCAGGACTTGCGCAGCCCGTTGCACAGCCTGCTTGCAGAAGAGTTCAACCACGTCCCCGTGCTGTCTTTCGCCGAGCTGTTGTCCACGGTGCAAGTCAAGGTTCTGGGTCGCATCGACCTGGATGAAGCACAAGCCCTGATGGCCTGATGGAGTCCCCATGGAAAGCGAAAAACACTATGAACTGCGGGTCCTGACCGGTTTGCACCGGGGCGCGGCATTACCCTTGAACGGCGATCAATGGAGCATCGGCTCATCCAGCGGCGCAGACCTTGCGCTATACGATCCCGGTATCAAGGACAGCCACTGCATGCTGCGGCTGGTGGACAGCACCTGGTCGCTGGCCAGCAGCGAAGGCAGCGTCACCGACAGTGAAGGCCACAAGGTCGAGGGCATTACCCAGCTTGAGCCGGGAACACCTTTTGCGCTCAATGGCGTGTGGCTGTCGGTGCTCAGCGCCAACACCGAATGGCCTGCCGAGGAGGAGGAAGACGAAGAACAGCCGCAGGCCACAGCCGAAGCCATCGCCGAGCCGCTTGCAGAAGCAGAGCCCGAACATGAGCACGAAACTGCGGACCTGGTTGCCCGGCGCGAAGCTCCGGCGCTCAAGCCGCCCCCACGTTCAATGCTCGGGCCAATGCTGCTGGCAGGTTCACTGGTGGTCTTTCTCGGCGCGCTGTTCTGGCTGGTCAATCAGGAAGAGCCAGCACCGCCAGCACCACTGAAGCCCTCCAAAGTTGTGCTGCATGATGCGACCGAGGTGAAGAAAGTCCTGCTCAAGATGCTCGAAGAACGCGAATTGCAAAACCGCGTCACGGTGGCCGAAGAGCAAGGAAAAATCTTCCTTCACGGCCCCTTCGATGAAGACGACCTGCTGCAATCCACCTCACGCATGCTGCTGCACTTCGACCGGCAGTACAAAAGCCCGCTGCAAGTGCTCAACGCCCTGCCCGCCGCCACCGCCGAACTGCCGTTCACCATCATTCAAATCAGCAATACACGCCTGGCCAGTGTTCTGACCAGCGATGGCCGACGCCTGTTTCTCGGTGACGAAGTCGATGGCGTGCGCTTCGTGGACATCAACGAACATAAAGTGGTGTTCGAGGGTGAACGGCGTGTGGAGGTGAGCTGGTGATGGAATCAGCCATGGCTCGCCTGGAAACCTGGCGGCAGGAACAGAGCGAGCGCCTGCAACGCTGCGCGCCAGTGGAAGTGATGGGGCGCATCGCCGGGGTCAAGGGCATTCTGCTGCACAGCCACATGCCCCAGGCACGTATCGGCGATCTGTGCGAAATCCGCCGCGCCGATGGCAGCGAGGTGATGGCCGAAATCGTCGGTTTCGACCGCCAGCACACCTTGCTCGCTGCCCTCGGCGCGCTGGACGGCATTGCCATCGGCGCGCCGGTGCGGCCGTTGTTCCAGCCGCACAGTCTGGTGGTGGGCGAATACCTGCTGGGCTCGGTGCTGGATGGTTTCGGACGTTCACTGAGCGGCGATGGTCCTTCGGCCTTTGCGTTGTCTGGCGCAGTCGGCGCCCAACCGGTAATCCGCGATGCGCCACCGGCCACCGAGCGTCCCAGGATCGAAGCACCGCTGTCCACCGGCCTGCGCGCCATCGACGGGCTCCTGACCCTGGGCGAAGGCCAGCGGGTCGGGCTGTTCGCCGGTGCCGGTTGCGGCAAGACCACCTTGCTTGCAGAGATGGCGCGCAATACGCCTTGCGAGGCGATTGTGTTCGGCCTGATCGGTGAGCGTGGACGTGAGTTGCGCGAGTTCCTCGACCACGAACTGGACGAGGAACTGCGCTCGCGAACCGTGCTGGTCTGCTCCACCTCGGACCGCAGCAGCATGGAGCGCGCCCGCGCTGCCTTCACTGCCACCACCATCGCCGAAGGCTTTCGCCAGCAAGGCAAATCGACCCTGCTGATCATCGACTCGCTGACCCGTTTCGCCCGTGCGCAGCGGGAAATCGGCCTGGCCAGTGGCGAACCGGCCGGTCGCGGCGGGCTTCCACCTTCGGTCTACAGCCTGTTGCCACGTCTGGTCGAGCGCGCCGGACGTACCAAGGCCGGCGCGATCACCGCGCTGTATTCGGTGCTGATCGAGCAGGACTCGATGAACGACCCGGTGGCCGACGAAGTTCGTTCGTTGCTGGACGGCCATATCGTGCTGTCGCGGCGCCTGGCAGAACGCGGTCATTACCCGGCCGTGGACATTCTCACCAGCCTGAGCCGAACGATGAGCAATGTGGTGGGAACCGAACAGGTCAAGGGTGCCACACAGATACGCAGACTGTTGGCTGCTTATCAGCAGGTTGAAATGTTGATCAAGCTGGGCGAGTACCAACAGGGGAACGATCCATTGACCGACTTTGCTGTGCAATCGCGCGATCAGATCATGGATTTTCTGCAGCAATCGCTACGAGACCCGGTGTCGCTGGACGACACCCTGGACCACCTCATACAGGTAACTGCTGATGTCCCACGATGAAATTGACCTGCTGGATTCGGCCAATGATCCGCAAATGAACAGCCTTGGCCAGACCCTGGATATCCTGGCGCCGATCCGGCGTCATCGCCTGACCCTGGCCGAACAGGCCTGGCGACGTCAGAACCAGGTGCTCAACGACCTGCAGACACGCCTGCATCAAATGACCAGTGATCTGGAGTCGTTGCATCAGGCCTACCGCCAGTCACGCCTGGAACAACGCGAGCGGCATTCCAACCGTCCGTTGCCGTTGAGCGAAATGAATGACTGGCTGGCTCAGGAACGTCAGGCCATCAAACATATCGAGCGCAGCGAGAAACATCTGAGCACTCTGCAGCACGAGCATCGCCAGCAGAAAATGTGGACGGAAGACAGCCACAAGGAACTGCGCATCCGCCAGCGTGAAGTGGAAAAGCTCGACTACCTGATGGACCTCGCCCGGGAGGCGTCATGAACACCAAGCCGGCACAGCACAAGCCCACGCCTCCGCGCCCGCAGGAGCCTCCCCGGCCACGCAGCACGAACACTGAAAACAGCGCCACGCCGATCAGGCACGAGCGCGGCGAACACGTGCCTCACGAAACCCTGGAAGAAGGTGAACTCTTCGAGCAGATGATGACCTCCTCCAGCGACAACGTCTTCTGGCTGGGCACAGAACAGCCACAGGGCATGAGCGATGGCTCGCGCGATGGCGAGAAGCACGGCGGCAATACCTCGTTGCCACCGGCCCAGATCTCGACCCTGTGGGACTCGTTGCTCAACCCGATCGAGGAACACCTGGCCAGCAACGACCAGGAACCGATGGAAGCGATCTTCGAGTTGCCGGAGCTGGGCAAGGTGACGGTTCAGGTCATCCCGCGCAACGACGGCCTGGATATCGTCCTGCGCTTTGCCCGTGATGCGGCCTTGCAGCGCTGTCAGGAAAACCGCGAGGCCAGCCGTGAATGGCTCAGCCAGCGGCTGGGACGTCGCATCAGGCTCACTCTCGATCAGGCAGGTCATTGACATGAATGCACAGGCACTTGCCTTGAGGCCCGTCAGCAGTATCGAAGCGTCGATCCGGCAACGAATCGGCAGCGGTCTGAGCCTGCCTTTCCAGTTGAATCGGCAACAGGGACAGTTGGGCCTGCGCCTGGCGCCGATGCCCGGCCAGAGCGTCGACGAAGGTCACCTGGAATGCGCCTCGGGACCTTTGCGGCTGACCAATACCGAAGCCCTGCTGGGCCTGTTGTCCAGTTGCCCGGCCTTGCTGCAACCCGCAGACAGCGGCGAAGACCACCAATGGTACTGGCAGCTTTACAACCATTACCTGAGCCCGGAACTGCAACGTCTGTTCGGCACCCTGCAACCGTTGGGCGAACCCCATGAACCGGGTCTGGACTGCCTGCTGGAAGCGCGGATCAACGGTTTGCGGGTCTGCTCGCGGCTGAGTGCACCGCCGAGCACCCTGCTCGATCTGCTGGATCGGGGCCAATGGCGGTACGCACAGGTCGCCCCGGTCTATCCGTGGCCGATCAGCACCCCGCTGGTGCTGGGCCATCTGGTACTGAAATACCGAGAGTTGTCGGGACTGCGCCCCGGCGATGTGCTGCTGCCCGATCACCCGCTGTTTACCCCCAACGGCCACGGAATACTGCAACTGGGCTCCTGCCGCCTGAGCCTGGTTCAGGAGTCGGCCAACGCATTGTGCTTCACCCTTACCGAACTGGAGCAAGACACCATGAATGCCACTATCGACCACTTTGCGGCGTCCGACAGCGATAACCCGATCATGCTCGACGACATCCACGAACATGAGGATTTCGCCGCCAGTGATTCCGAGCAGAACGATGATCTGGAGCGCTTCAACGATCTGGCCCTGGCCCTGACCCTGCGTGCGGGCAATCTTTCCCTGAGCCTGGGTCAGTTGCGTTCGCTGGCGGTCGGTTCCGTGCTGACCTTCAACGGCTGCGCGCCGGGTCATGCCATGCTGTTTCACGGTGAGCGGGCGCTGGCGCATGGCGAACTGGTGGATGTCGAAGGCCGCCTGGGCCTGCAGATCACCCGCATGGAAGCATTACGGTGAATCTCCAGGATGCGAATCCACTGACGCTGGCCCTGTTCCTCGGGGCTCTGTCGCTGGTGCCCTTGCTGATGATCATCTGCACGGCGTTCCTGAAGATCGCCATGGTGCTGCTGATTACCCGCAACGCCATCGGTGTCCAGCAGGCCCCGCCGAACATGGCGCTGTACGGCATTGCCCTGGCGGCAACGCTGTTCATCATGGCGCCGGTGTTCAACGAGATGGGCCAGCGGGTCAAGAAACTTCCCGAACGGCTGGATAACTTTGCCGCCATGGAAAGCGCCGGCAAGCACGTGATCGAACCGTTGCGCCTGTTCATGACCCGCAACCTTGACCCGGACATTCAGACTCACCTGCTGGAAAACACCCAGCGCATGTGGCCCAAGGAAATGTCGGCACAGGCCAGCCGCGACGACCTGCTGCTGGTGGTGCCAGCGTTCGTGCTGTCCGAGCTGCAGGCCGGCTTTCAGATCGGCTTTCTGATCTACATCCCGTTCATCGTCATCGACCTGATTGTCTCGAACATTCTGCTGGCACTGGGCATGCAGATGGTTGCGCCAATGACCATTTCGCTGCCACTGAAAATCCTCCTGTTCGTGCTGGTCGATGGCTGGACCCGCCTGCTCGATGGGCTCTTCTACAGCTACATGTGATCCGCCGAGGCTTTATGGAAACCCTGACGCTTTTCAAGCAGGCCATGTTGCTGGTGGTAGTGCTGTCCGCACCGGCGCTGATCGTGGCAGTGATCGTCGGTGTCATCACTTCGTTGCTGCAGGCGGTGATGCAATTGCAGGATCAGACCCTGCCGTTCGCCATCAAACTGGTTGCCGTAGGCCTGGCTTTGGCCCTGACCGGACGCTGGATAGGGATCGAGCTCATGCAACTGACCTATCTGGCTTTCAACATGATCGGCCAGACGGGGCATTGAGATGTTTGAACTCCCTTTCAAGGAAGTCAGTGAATCGATCATTGCCCTGACCGTGGGCATGGCCCGGCTGTATCCGTGCATGTTCCTGATCCCGGCCTTCGCCTTCACCGAGCTCAAGGGGATGTTGCGCCATACCATGGTTCTGGCCCTGGCGCTGTTTCCCATGCCGAGCATTCGTGCGTCCATGGCCGGCCAGTCACTCGACTGGCTGGACCTGACCGCACTGCTGCTCAAGGAAAGCCTGATCGGCCTGCTGCTTGGCCTGTTGCTGGCCATGCCGTTCTGGCTGTTCGAGTCGATTGGCTGCCTGTTCGACAACCAGCGTGGTGCGCTGGTAGGTGGCCAGATCAACCCGGCGCTGGGCGACAACACCTCGGAACTCGGGCACATGCTCAAGCAGGTGTTGATCCTGCTGATGATTCTGGGCGGCGGCTACGCCACCCTGACTCAGGTCATATGGGACAGCTATCTGGTCTGGCCCGCCAGCCAATGGGTGCCAGTCACCGGCCCCGAAGGCTTCGAGGTGTATCTCAAGCTGGTCGCCAGCACCTTTCGGTTCATGGTGCTGTACGCCGCGCCCCTGGTCGGGCTGTTGCTGATGATCGAGTTCGGCATGGCAATCCTCAGCCTGTACAGCCCGCAACTGCAGGTTTCGACCCTGGCAATGCCGGCCAAGAGCCTGGTGGGCCTGGGCTTTCTGGTGCTGTACATGCCCATGCTCACCTGGCTGGGCGAAGGTCGCCTGGATGAACTCAAGGACTTGAAACACCTGTTGCCATTGATGTTGCAGATTCCCTGACCGCCCTCTGCCGGAAGCCGGACCATGAGCGAAAAAACCGAAGAACCCACGCAGAAAAAGCTCGATGACGCGCGCAAGAAAGGTCAGGTCGGGCAGAGTCAGGACGTGCCCAAGCTGTTCATTTTCGCCGCCTTGATGGAGCTGATTCTGAGCATGGTCGAGTCCGGCATGGAGCGTCTGAAGGAACTGATCATGCTGCCCATGCTGGAGCTGGACCGGCCTTTCGACGCGGCACTGGCCGAAGTCATGACCAAGGCGGGCCTGGACCTGCTGCTGTTCATGCTCCCGGTTCTGGGGATTGCCGCCGTCATGCGCCTGGTTGGGGGCTGGATTCAGTTCGGCCCGCTGTTCGCCACCGAAGCCCTGAAGCTGGACTTTGAACGCTTGAACCCGATCAACCAGTTCAAGCAGATGTTTTCTTCGCGCCAGCTGTTCAACCTGTTCAACAGCCTGTGCAAGGCAGTCATGATCACCCTGGTGCTGTATTGGGTCCTGCCGCCGGCACTGGGCGATCTGATCGGCCTTGCGCGGACCGATCTGGACAGCTATTGGCTGGCACTGGTCGACCTGTTCAGGCGTCTGTCACGTATCTGTCTCGGTCTGCTGCTGGTGCTTGCGGCCATCGACTTCGCCCTGCAAAAGTACTTCTTCGTCAAGGGCCAGCGCATGAGCCATGAAGACATCCGCAAGGAGTACAAGGAGTCCGAAGGCGACCCGCACATGAAGTCTCACCGCAAGTCCCTGGCCCGGGAAGTCTCTCAGCAACCTGCCTCGGGAACGCCCGCCAAGGCGCCGGTGGAAGACGCCGACATGTTGCTGGTCAACCCGACCCACTTTGCCGTGGCGCTGTTTTACCGCCCGGAACAGACCCCGCTGCCACGCATCCTGTGCAAGGGCCGCGACGCCGATGCCCGCGAACTGATCGAACGCGCACGCAAGGCCGGTGTGCCGGTGGTGCGCTTCGTCTGGCTGGCCCGAACCCTGTATCGCGAAAACGTCGGGCAGTTCATTCCCCGCGCCACTTTGCAGGCCGTGGCTCAGGTTTATCGTCTGTTGCGGGAAATCGATGAACAGGCAAAGGGCGATGTGATCGAAATGCCGCACTATTGAGTTTCCGGTAGCTGCAGGCCTGTACCCCGGCATTCGCCGGAATTATTTGCCAGCCATAGACCGACAGCTGAAGATTCATGGGCCACGCTATAGCAGCAATGCCAGTGAAGGCCTGCTGCGACGCGGTAACGCCGCCACTGCGCTTTGCGAATGGTATGAGCGTCTGGTGAGCACCGGACACTCAGAAACCACCCAGAAGACGAGAGGTAACGTGTGAGCAGTTCATCAGCACACCAGCAGGTTCAACGTATTGGCGGCGATAGTCTTCAGCAACTGCCCGGCTTGCAGGATATTCAAGTGGCCCAATGCGAGACTGCGTTCGGCAAAATCTCATCGACGGTGATGACGGTTGCATCCAGCGCGACTCATCCGGGAGCGAGACCATGAGCAAGGCTATCGCTACCAGGGACCGGGTACGCATCAAGGAAGTCGAAGTACTGTCGGATAACTGGTACGTATTGCGCAAGACCACCTACGACTTCCAGAGCCAGGATGGCACCTGGAGTACCCTGACCCGGGAAACCTATGACCGCGGCAACGGTGCAACCATCCTGCTCTATAGCAAGCGCAAGCAAACCGTGGTGCTGACCCGGCAGTTCCGTTTTCCGGCTTTCGTCAACGAGCACGACGGCATGCTCGTCGAGACCTGTGCCGGACTGCTGGACCGCGACGATCCCCAGACCTGCATCCGCAAGGAAACCGAAGAAGAAACCGGTTATCGCATCCAGGAAGTGCGCAAGGTGTTCGAGGCATTCATGAGCCCGGGATCAGTGACCGAGCGCCTGTACTTTTTCGTCGGTGAATATTTCGATGAAGACAAGCTGAGCGCCGGAGGCGGTCTTGAGGAGGAAGGCGAAGACATCGAAGTCCTCGAACTGCCTCTGGACGAAGCATTGGCCATGATCGAGAGCGGTGCCATCTGCGACGGCAAGACCATCATGCTCCTGCAGTACGCCAAACTGCATCGACTGCTGGATTGAGACCTGCATGTTCCGCGCCCGGTCGGGAGAAACCATCCCCACGCCGGGCGTGCTGAACATGCTCCATCATGCGCGGGCCGCAGGGGCCAAGAGCATCCTCCCTAAAGCCGGTGAAAGATGTAGTCGGCAGCATCGCTGTCAGCCAGCGGAACGCTGTGTGCAATCAGGCGTTCGCGCAGTTGCGGATCATCCGCCCTTACCTTCCAGTCCTCGCTCCAGTCATCCACGGTGACTTCCTTGCTGCTGTTTATGGCCTCGATCAGCTTCAGGCGCTCCGGGAAGTAGATGGCAAACGCATTCTCCTTCCAGCTCGCGACCTTGATCCCCAGGTGTGCGCAAATCGCGATCTTGTCTGCCGCGTCGGCGACATCCGCCTGCCTTGACCGTTGGACCAGCGCCTGAAGCTCGGGATTGGCGACGCCATCGCTGCACAGAATATCGCCGCTGCCCCAGGACTCGGGCGGACAGAGCTTGTTGTCCTGGCTCATTTCAATGAACGGGTTGATTTCCATCGGGTAAATCCGGCACACCAGCGGACGCTCTTCATAGATACCGCACAGGTTATCCGCGCGCAGATTGGGGCACTGATCAAGCGCATTGGCAACAAATACTGCAATGACACGAATACTGCTCTCGTCACTGTTGACCGCAACCGATCGACCGGCACTGTGCGCATACTGCCCGGACCCGGGCGGCCAGCTCAGCTCGTTGAAGGCTTCCAGTACGATTGCGACATCGTGCCCACGCGCCAGCCATTGCTCGGCCTCGGCCAGGGTCAAGGGTATGAGACGGCCCTTGCAACAGATTCCACAGCCCACGCAGTTATAGCGAATTACAGTGTTTTGCATGTTCCATCCTGGCGCTGCAAATGTCTTTTCAGGGGCGAACGAATTCGGCGTCCGCCATTTGGACGAATGATTGAAAACAGGACCCGGTCAATTCACCTGCTGTTGGTCAGCCGGGGTGATGGGCAATTACAAGTGGTATGTCTTGATGGCGCGTCAGCCTGAAGGCGGTTGAAGCGCGACCCGCGTTGTAGAGCAAACTGGCTCCATTGCGGAGTTGGGCAAAGTAACAGCTTCCAGACGTATCAATATCGACACAGTTGTAGCGGCGTATTTCAAAAAGCGACCTTCCCGCCTGCGGACACAACAGCTCAAAAGTTCAGATCGCAAAGCGGGCCAGCCTCTGGAACCAGAGCGCTGGGCATTTCCACTCAGGGCAAAGGAATCCTTCCTTTGCCGCCCGGACATCCATAGCGAGGTTGTCCAGGTCAGCCCATGACACGGAGAATGCCCATGATCCCGCTTAACAACACGCCTGGCGCAAGCCAGGTCCATGGCGCGACGTCCTCAGGCCACAACCCGCAAGGCCTTGAACAACGCCCCCAGCAAGCGACACAGCGCCCAGCCATATCGCTGGACAAACTTGGCCAGCAGTCACCGACGAAAATCGGCCCGGTGACCCAGGACCTGCAAGCCACGCCAAAGATCGGCGCGCAGAGCAGCGGATCGTCAGAAATCACGGCTCAGGATCCCAATGACCTGGCGGCTCAAACCGCACAACATGCACGAGGCGCGCGTTCGCGAGGTGCGGACAAACCGGGACGTTCGCTGACAGGCGAATCCAGGGCTGAGTCCTCGAAGTCGAAGAAGTCCGAAGACACAAAACAAGCCAGCAAGTCCGAAGCGACTCCCGTGGCTCAGAATGATCCGGTTGCTCCGCAAGCCGAAGGTCTGGGCTGGCCGTTGCGCAAAAGCAAACTGGAACTCTCCCTGATGGGGGAACCGCAAGGCGAATCGGTCAAGTCAAAGAAAGCCGAAGGCAAGCGCAACGCAGGCGAATCCGTCAAAGAGACGCAAATCCAGAAAGAGCCAGGCACCTCATCGAAGCAGGGAATCACTGAAGCTGAATCCCCCAGGGCTTTACGCGCCGATGAGCAGGCGGTGCAGAATGCTACTCAAGCCAGTCGTAAATCAAACTTCAGAATGACTGGCAACATTGGCCTGGGACGTGACATTAACGCGGGTCGAGAGTTTTTTGAAAGCTCGGTTAGCCTGGACAAGAAAGGCAAGGCCAGTTTCGAGAACTTCAGCCCGCCGGCACTGAACAACCTGTTGCAAAGCACCCTTGGTAAATCGGATAAAACTTACCTGGCCATTCAGCGCTCGGAAAAGGGTGACGAACAGGTCCTGCTCGAACCCAAGGGCCATCTGCTCAAGATGAAGCAGACCGACACAGGGTTCACAGTGCTGCGCAGCAGTAAATCGCTGGATGTGCCTTCGGACAGCAAGCCAGGCAAGGTCGAACTGCAGCGCCAGGGCAACTCGATGAACCTCGCGGGCCTGACCTCCACTGTGAATCAAGCGCTACCGGACAAGGCGCACATCGCTCATGTAAGCGGCGCGCATCAGGACAGCAATGGCCAGAATCTGCGCCTGTATGACGAAAAGCCTTATCAATTCTCCGCCGGCGCTCTCAAGTGGGCGCCACTTGCCGATACCGGCGACAAGAAGTTCAGCCACCTTGCCACAGAAGGCGATGGCAACCTGTATGCCCGCAGCGGCGACTCGCTGGTCAACCTGTCCAGCGACAAAAAGCCCGAAATGAAACTCAAGGATCTGCAGTCCCATTCGGTCGCTTCCGACGGGACCGTGGCGATGCTGGCGGGCAAGGATACCCAGACCTTGCAGTTGGGCAAGATGGGCGAAGTGCCGGAGTTGCACATCACCCTCAACCTCAACGAGGGCAAATCCGAAGCCCAGAGTATCGGCCTGACCAAGGATCGCCTGTTCGTTGCCGATACCGAAGGCAAACTGTACAGCGCCGCACGCAACGACCTTAAAGCCGAAGGCGGCACACTCAAGCTCATGCCGGAGAAAAACTACCAGCCGGACGGCGCCACACTGGGTGAACGCCATCAGGTTACCGGCTTCATGAGTGGCGATGGCGGAAAATTGCATGCCTTGATCAAGGACGGCTCCGGGCATGTGCATTCCCATACCCTGGATGAGCAGACCTCCAAGCTGCAGAGCGGCTGGAACCTCACGGATGTAAAGGTTCTGGAAAATACCAAGGGCCTGCCCGTCAAGAGAGAGCCAACGCCGGAAAACACTCTCGACCTGCACAGAAACGGTCGTATCGGGATAGTGGATGGCAGTATCCAGACCTGGGACTCAACCACTCAGGACTGGAAAGACAGCGGCATCAAAGATATCGACGCGCTGAAACGCGGCATCGATGGCAATGCGTATGTGCTCAAGGATGGCAAGGTTCACGAGCTGAAAGTAACCCCCGATTACGGCAAGTCAGCCTTCAACGAAAGCCACAATCTGAAAGATACACCCCGCTCCACCAAGGTCGAGTTGGGCGATGCGATTGCGGGTCTGGAAGGCCGCACGATCAAAGACTTCGCCATGTACAACGACAAACAGTTTGTCGCCCTTGACGACCAGGGCCGCATGACCGCCCACCACAAGGAAGGCGACCCGAGCGAAATGACCCGTCATGGCCTGGAAGGCAACGTTGCCTTCCTGAGCCTGGACGCCAATGGTGTGCATGTCGGCACCAGCACGGGCGATCTGTACTTCATGCTCAAGGACGACTGGCAGAAAAAACCTACGGATTCCGAGCCTGTACAGGCACAGCCTTCGACAGCCGCCGAGGCCAAACCTTCAGACTCCAAACCGTCGACGTCCGCATCTGCTGAAACCAAGCCTTCAACATCCTCTGCTGCACAGGACACCCCCCCAAGCTCCAAAGCATCGGAAACCAAAACCGACAGCGAGCCTAAATGGCAAAAGATTCCCTTCCGTCCTGGAGGTGAACTAGCCAGTATGCGCACAGAAGTGGATAACACTCTTAGCATTACCTTGAAAAATGACCCCAATGATCATGGTACCTACCAGCTCAAAGGAAAACAGTGGCAAACCGTTGACCATCGTCCTGCCGATCAGAACGAACTGAACAAGATGTTCGAGAGGATCGACAGTGGCATGAGGGCCTACCATATCCCCCTGACTGGCAGCACTGTACGGATTACCTCCAACTTGCTGGGACGCAGTGGTGTAGAACAGGGTCATAAATCCAGCACGTCAGAGTTCATAAAGGCACACGTCATCCAGTCAGGCACGGAAGTGCGACCGGCCAAGAACCTGGTGAACTATATCGACCACAAGATCAATGGTCGGGAAGGTCTGGCAGACGTCTACAATGCACAGGCCCCCTTGTTCCATGATTTGAAGGATATCCGTAATGCGCCAGGCAAGGCTCCGGAAGCCGGCAACGACCTGAAGGCTCGCATCGCCAAGCTGGATATAGGGGAAGAAGGCAAGGCGCTGACCGAAAGTCTGGAGTCCTTCCGCGAAGAGCTGGAGAACCATAGTCGCAAGACCGTGATGACCCTGGGCGAGAAAGCAGGCTTGCTCAATCTTCATGGAGAACCTACGCAGAAGGGAAAAAAAGCAGCCAGTAAAGCGGAGTCCTCACACCACGCTCCACCTAAAGAGGGCAAGAATGACCTGATGGCACTGACCCAGGGTGCCCTGGACAAAGTATCTCCCTCCTCTGATAACCCGACCGGTGCATTACTCAAGTCCCTGCAAGGCATGGGCCTGAAGATGAAGCACCTGGATGCCGATACACCAGCAGACAAGCGCCGCCATGGTAGCGATGAACACGCCCTGACCAAGGCACGCCTGGCTCTGGATATCGGGACCCTCAATGAGGTTGGAAAGCTGCTGGATAAAGCTGAAAAACTCCCCGATGGTCCCGATAAAAATGCCCAGATAAAGGCGCTCAAGCATGAGCTGACCCATTTGCGCGACAAGACCTATGGGGAAAATCCGATCAAGCAAGTTTCGGACATGGGATATACCGAACACTACCAATTGGAAAAATCCTACGACGGTATCAAGGCCTTCCTGAACGGTTTCCACAAACCGGATCACGCCACCAGCGTCAACATGCGCGCCGCCACCAACAGCAAGGATCAGGCAGAACTGGCTGACAAATTCAAGAATGCACTGAAACAACTGGAGTTTCCGGACGACGAAATCAGCCTTTCACGTAGCTATGGCATGACCTTGAGTACGCCCTTCATCAGTATCGCCAAACACGCGCCAGGTCCATGGCCCAGTGGGCAGTACAACAACACGCGCAATTACGCCTTTGCGGCGGAGCGCGGCGACAAGGGTGTCGAAGTTTATCTGCTACGCGAGCATGCCAACTTGCTGAGTGGCAGCGTGGGTGCCGGCAAGGATGTCCTTCCGGATATTACGAGCCCTGCCAACTTCCAGCAACTGACCAACCTTGACCTGGGCAATGACAAGCGTGGCGCACTGGCCTTTCGGCTTGGCGTCGACGGCACACTTGCAGGCACTGGCACCACCCGTAGCGGTGTGGCATTTACAGTACCGGATGAAAAGATCGATCAGTTCGTCGACAACCTGTTCACAGGCAAGTTGACAGCACTGGACGTTCTCAAGGAAGGCGCCAACCACAAGGCACACGAAATGAAGCGGGTCAATATTGACCTGACCGGAGGAGGCACTGCTGAATTTCGTCTACAGCTGGGCTTATCGGACCGTGACAGCAAACCATTGACGTCAGCCGTACGGTTCGGCGTCGGTGTTACCGCCAACGTCAACCTGGCCAACTTTACCTGGCAAAAACTGAGTCAGGAAAACGATACCAGTCGTATGGATGAGCAATCCCAGAACCGGGTTCGCTTTTTAAACAATGCGGGTGTCGGTGGCTTTGCCCGCGCTCAGGTCGTCGGCAGCCACACCGACCCGGCACCTGCTTCAGCACCGGGCTCCCAGGCCATTACCAGCACTGGCGGTATAACAGGAACCGCGTCCGTCGACTCCAAGACAACCAAGCGGATCAAGTTCCAGTTCAAGGAAGCTGCGCCGCTGACCACGGCCAACGTCACCAAGCTCGCGACCTCATTGGGCGATGCGTTCAAGGACAAGGCCTCGAAAGCTGAACTGACTCGACTGGCTGATCACACCCAACCGGAATACAAGGACGCCAGCGCCAAGGAGAAGATCCAGATCCAGCTCAAGGGACTCAATGATTTCTTTGCCGACAAGACGCCAAAAAACGATGAGCAATACGCAGCATTGAGGGATCTGAAGCGCTCCACCGCCCAGCAGGAAGCTTCGGTCAACAAACACAGTGTGCTGGACAACGGTCGCTTTGAAAGTAACTACACCAACCTGTCTCGTGTGGACGAACAGAGTGTGTCCTCCAAGATCATGAGTGTGGTCTACGGCAAGCACCAGACCAGTAACGCGGAAAATGTCTCCAAGCTGCTCGATCAGGACCCGGCACTCAAGTCGATAATCAAGGAGTTTCAAAACACTCCTGGCACCCTGGCACGGGTTCGTCTGGAACCCAAAGACCATTTGTTCGACAGGTTCGATGCCGGTAGCCGTGACGGCACTCTTACCCAAAAAGAGATGTTCGAGTTGCTCAGTAACCGCGACAACATGCGGATCATGGCCATCTCCATCTTCAGAAGCGCAGCACAGACCGACGGTTTTACCACGCCCACGCCATTGGTCAGCGCCAACAGCTCAGCGTCCATGGCGGTGAACAAGACCCTGGCCAAAGTGAACTTCTCGTATGGCGAGGATCAGGATAAACCCAAGGCCTACTTCGTGAACGGTGAAATTTCCAGAGCATCGGAAGAGCAGAAAACCATCGCGCAAAACCTGAAAAAAGGCGGACTGGAACTCAAGAGCTAAGCATGCCGCTGTCCTGACGTAAAAACATGCTCGCGGTGCAGCACAGATTGCACCGCGAGCATTCACCTGTTCAGTGCTCTATCCATTTCAAGGAATCCTGAAAATGACTACCGCCTTTTATGCTCTCGAAGACTTTCCGCAACTGGCCAACCTGATCAAGCATTACGCGGTGATCCAGCAGGAAGTCGCGACCCTGGAAGCGCCACTGCTCGAGATCGATCGTACCAACAAGCAACACCAGCAAGTTCACGCCGAACTGGCCGAGCACCTGCAACAGGGCGGCGATTACGGCTGGCTCAAGGGGTGGGGTGCCGAGGGCGGCAACCGCGACTGGACACAATATGCACTGTTGTTCAGAGACACGCCTATCGGCCCGGCCCGGGCGACCATGCCACGCACCCTGGAACTGTTCCAGCCGCTCAAGGGCATAAAGGTCCTGGCCCTGGCCCGCATGGCACCTAACAGTTTTCTCAGCCTGCACCGCCACCCGGAACTGCCTGAAGAAGGGCTGCTGCAGATGCATATCACCCTGAGCGCAGCGAACGAAGCCAACTATTCCTACCTGAACGTGGCTGGCGAGTTCTACCACCAGATACCCGGCACAGGCGCGATTTTCGACGGCTCGCTGGACCACTTTGCAGTCAACGCCACCCCGGTTCCACGGACCATCATTTACATGGAGTTCGAGAAAGACAAATTCATGAAGCATTGATCCCGATAGCCGCTTTACCTGATCCCACAGAGCGCGCATAACGCCTGTGGGATTTTTCATGCCTGGTAGTTCACCCGCGACGGCGCTATCCATGTCTTGTGAATGTACCACCCCCGGTAGGAGCGGATTCATCCGCGAAAGCAGCATTCCAGACGACACATTTCCAAGGATGTACCGGTCTCTTCGCGAATGAGTTGGCTCTGTCCTCGTTAAGTGTTGTGGTGTCTCTGGTACAGCGCTGCCTCGCACAGTCCTCTGACAGACTTGCAACACTTAATGCAGACAGAGCCAATGAATTGGCTCCTGCCGCTGGGCTTGAGTGCTTTTACAGCGCCCAATAAAAAACGGGCTCTTCAAGAGCCCGTTTTGTTTTTCGACTTTTGTGCAATCAATGCACGACAGGTCTGGCACCCGCAGCTTCCAGCAAGCGATCAGCCAGCAATCGCACGATCCAGAAAGCTGTCAGCGATGCATCGCCACGCAGTTCGTCTGCACCGGCATCACGCTTGAAATCCGACTCCAGGCTGTCAATGTAATTGTTCAGGCTGAACTGACCGTTGACCCGGTTGCCCGGTTTGTCGAGGGTCGTCTGCAAACGTTCGTTGACCAGAGCAATTGCATTTTCAAACGCCTGGCGCTGAACCGGCGTCAGGTAACCACCATTGCGTACCAGTGACGACCAGGAGGTTTGTTCAGTTTTTTCCTGTTGTTGCGTGGCCGTCATATCAGACATCCTTATGGTTGGTAGAACCCGGCAGCTTGTCGTAAGGGTGCTCGACGTTCTTCAGGTTGATGCCGCTGGTGGTCAGGTTCAGGCCTTCGCTGTCGCTCTTGACGAAGGAGAACTTGCCGTTTTCAGCGTCAACGTTTTTCAGGTCCAGGTTCCAGTTACCCTGCTGCCCACCGTTGGTGCGCATGAAGGTGCCGAAGTCCTTGGCCTTGAAGTTGTCAACGCTCACGTTGGCGTCGGAGTTGAGCTGGAAGATCTTGTCGTTGGCGCCCTGGGCACTGCTGTTGGTGATGTTCAGGTTGGTGACCTTGGCACCGCCTTCACCCTTCACCGTCAGCGCATCTTCACCGACGTTGGTCCAGTGCACGTTATCGACGTTTACCGCCTTCTCGCTGCCGGCACGAACGTGTACGCCATCAGCGGCGTTTTCACCGAAGGTCACGTTTTTCAGGGTGGCACCTTCAGCCAGCTCGAAGATTGGCTTTTGTCCTTCACCCTGTCCGCCATCACCCAGGCTAGGGCCGGCAGTAAAGGTCTTGCCCTGGCCATCGAACACTTCGCCCGGGCCTACCTTGATCGTTTCGTTGACTACGGTCGGATTGCTCGAAGCAGTCGGGAAGGACACTGGAGTGGACGAACCGGCTGCACCGGTGCTCACAGGGCTACCAGCGCCAGGTGTGCTGGTCGGAGCCGTGCCACCGATGGATGGAGTGCTACCACCGCCGCCACCAACCGATGGAGCACCGCCACCGCCGCCACCAC
>NZ_RBRE01000062.1:0-18802 GCF_003700275.1 Pseudomonas cichorii
GGCAAACGCCTGACCCGCTATGCGGTGACCCTGCGCCCGCAACTGTCCTACCTGGCGCACCGCATCAACCAGCGCATCTTCCAGAACCTTTCGGTGCCGAAGATCATCGGCCTGGTCCTCGAAGAACACGGCATCCAGAGCAACGCCTACGCCTTCACCCTCGGCTCGGTGTACCCCGAGCGCGTGTATTGCGTGCAGTACGATGAATCCGACCTGCACTTCATCCAGCGCCTGTGCGAGGAAGAAGGCATTCACTACCACTTCCAGCACAGTGCCACGGGCCACAAGCTGGTGTTCGGCGATGACCAGACGGTGTTCCCGAAACTGGCGCCCGTGGCCTATCAGCAAGACTCGGGCATGGTCGCCAACGACCCGGTGATCAAACGCTTCGACCTGCGCCTGGAAACCCGCACCAGCCGCACCACGCGCCGTGACTACGACTTCGAGAAACCGCGCCTGACCCTGGAAAGCGAGAACCGAGGCGACGCACTGCCGGACCTCGAAGACTACGACTATCCCGGCCGCTTCGTGGACCGCGAGCGCGGCAAGCACCTGGCCAAGCGCGCCCTGGAACGCCATCGCAGCGACTTCCAACTGGTCGAAGGTAAAAGCGATCAGCCGTTGCTGGTCAGCGGTCATTTCCTGGCCCTGACCCAACACCCGAAAGCCAAGTGGAACGACCTGTGGCTGCTGACTGAAATCGTCCACGAAGGCAAACAGCCGCAGGTGCTGGAAGAGTCGGTGACCAGCGACACCACCAGCAACAAGGACGACTTCCATCAGGGCTACCGCAACCGTTTCCAGGCCACGCCGTGGGACGTGCCGAACCGCCCACCGCTGCGCCACCCGAAACCGCGCATCCTCGGCAGCCAGAGCGCCATGGTCACCGGCCCCAAAGGCGAAGAGATCCACTGCGACCAGTACGGGCGCGTCAAAGTGCAGTTTCACTGGGACCGCGAAGGTCAGGCCGACGACAAGACCAGTTGCTGGCTGCGCGTGTCTTCCGCCTGGGCCGGTGCCCAGTACGGTGGCATCGCCATCCCGCGGATCGGCATGGAAGTGCTGGTCACCTTCCTCGAAGGCGACCCCGACCAGCCCTTGATCAGCGGCTGCCTGTACCACAAGGAAAACCTCGTCCCGTACGAGCTGCCGGCCAACAAGACCCGCAGCACCTTCAAGACCCTGAGTTCACCGGGTGGCGGCGGTTACAACGAACTGCGCATCGAGGACAAGAAAGGGCAGGAACAGATCTACCTGCACGCCCAGCGTGACTGGGACGAGAACGTCGAGAACAACCAGAAAATCCGTGTTGGCAACGAGCGTCACGACACGGTCGAAAAGAATACCTACAGTGAATTCAAGGCTGAAGAGCACCACACCGTTTATGCCGACCGCAAGGTCGAAGCGCGCGCCGACGACCACTTGAGCGTGGGCGTCAGCCAGCACATCAAGGTCGGTACTGCGCAACTCATCGACGCCGGGCAGGAAATCCACCTGAGCAGCGGCATGAAGCTGGTGATCGAGGCTGGCAACGAAATCACCGTCAAGGCTGGCGGCAGTTTCATCAAGATCGACGCCAGCGGCGTCACGCTGAGCGGGCCGATAATCAACGCTAACGCGGGCGGCAGCCCCGGCAATGGCACAGGCGCAGCGCCGCTGTTGCCGGGCGCATTGAAACAGGCCGATGCGGACAAGGCGGGCGCGGTGCTGACACCGGCGCAGATCAATACCCTCAAACGCAACGCGCCGTTCTGCGAAGAGTGCGAGAAGTGCAAGGACGGTGCCTGTGCGATCTGAACCCATGACACCCAAGGCATGGCTGGCCAAACAGCCGCTGCAAAAGGATGAGCGCTTGTACCTGGTGGTGAGCGCCGCCAGCGATGGCGATGCGCTGAAAACCCTGTACCAGAGCGAACCTGCCAGCCAGTTGATCCCGATCTGGGGTGGTACGCCGTATGCCGACTGGCAGCCGGTGATGCCTTATCTCACCGAGCTGAAACCCAACTCGGCGTTTATGCGCTGGATCGCCGACACCGACGTTCAGGACTGGGGCTGGCTGGCGGTATCGCGCTGCGAGCCGAACGTGGTGTTTGAACACCTGCGCAGCCTGACCCAGGTGAAGATGCCCGATGCTGCCGAAGTGTTTTTCCGGTTTTGGGATGGGCGGCATATCTACCCGATCCTGAATGAGCTGGGCGAGCAGGCCAGCCAGATTCTGCCGGTGTTCGACCGTTACCTGATCAATGGCCGACCCTTGCAAACCGGGCAGGGACCGGTCGGTGAAGCGAAGGCGTTCCCCTGGTGGGAAGTGCCCGATGCGCTGATCAAAAAGCTTGCGGGGGATGACCCCAGCATGGTGATCGACAACATGATGCAGTGGCTGCAGGAGAACGAGGCTGAGCTGTATTTCTCGTTCCCTGAATCCAATCTGCGAACCAAAGTGGCGCGTTTCGTCAAACGCACGTCGCTCACGGAAGAAAATTTTACCGGGCTGTTGAAGGCCCATCTGGAAAATGAGGTGGTGGCATGAGCATTCTGATGGGTGAGATCGCAGGTAATCTCACAGCAACACAACCTGATGCTCAGGCCCTCATCAACAATTTCAAGAAATGCCTGACGGATTACCGCAAGCATGCCGAAGCCGTGTACGGCGGCTTGATTGACGCTGAACAGCAGTTCAAGGTGGGTGACGAGGTTGGCACCGCAGACAAGGACAGCAAAGCGGCCAACACCCTGTATGCGAACTGCCCGGCCAACGGCAAGCTGAAACTGGTGCACAGTTTCGAGGCGGCGCGCTTTGTGCCGATCGGTAATACGAAGGTGCGTCTGGTGCCTGTGGAAGACGGCAAGCTCTACGGCAAAAACGAGGTTGGTAAAGCCCTCGAGTACACGATCGGCCCGAGCGGAATTCTTGAAGTCACGGGCCTCAAGCCGAATCAACAGTACGAGATTACTTTTTTCCCCAACCCGACTCCGGCGCAGATCAACAGCCTGTTCAGTTCGTATCAGGGTGTCATCGGCGATTTGAGCGGCTGGCTGCAAACCCAATGGAGCACCGAGTTTCTGCCGCTCTGGCAAGCGCACACCAATGCCTCCATGGCTGGCCGGAGCCTGCAACAGCTGGAGTCTGCCTGGAAGGGCTTCCTGAAAGCGATCATGGGCTTGTGGAGCGACATCATGGGTCTCTACGACCTGGTCGCGCACCCGCGTGAGAACTACGAGAAGCTCAAGAAATTCTTCACCGAGGAAGAGATCAAGAAGATCTACAACGCCTCGAAAAAAGCCATTGAAACGGCACTGCTGATTGCCAGCGATGAACCGCTGATGTGGATCTACGTGGCGGCCATCGTCGCGTGGGTCAAGATGCTGCCGCCGCAGACCCGCACCGAAGTATTGGCCGAACTGACCACCGAAGTGCTGCTGAACATCCTGATCGGTATTGTCTTGACTGGCGGTATCGGCCTGGCTGTGCGCGTTGGCGCCAAGGGCCTCAATGCTGCGAAAAACAGCGGCAAGGTCATGAAGCTGATCGAAGACTTCACTGCCATGCTGATGAATCTCAGCAAGAAGAATGCGGCAGGTCACGCTGAAACCGCCAAGCCGCTGTTGCTCAATGGCAATGCGGCGATGAACCCGGCACGCAAGGCCAGCGTTGAAATCGCGCCGCCCAAACCAGCAGAAACAGCTGTTGCGCCGAAGAAAAAACCGCCGGTAACAGGCGGAACCGTAGAAACGGATGCGCAGATTCAGGCGCGAGCCAAGCGAGAAAACGCCACGCGCATGGAGCAGGCGGAAAAGACCGACAACGCCCCGGAACAATCCAAGACACCGGCCGATCAGCCTGCCCAGTGCGCCGACAAGACCTGCACCAACGGCGAACCGGTGTCGATGGTTACCGGCGAAGAATTGCTGACCCTCACCGACGGCGAACTGGGCGGTGTGCTGCCCTTCGAGTGGACGCGCCTGTACCGCAGCAGTGCGGTGGAAGTCGACAGTCGTCTTGGTTATGGCTGGAGCCATTCGCTGTCCCATCGTCTGCAACTGGACGATGACGGCGTGCTGTGGACGGACAACGAAAACCGTCAGACCCGTTTTCCGATGCCGACCGAACAACGTCCGGCCATCACCAATAGCCTGGCGCAGGCCGCCATCTATCTGGGCACCGCTCCCGGCGAGCTGATCCTGACCCAGGCTGGCCCGAAACCACGTTTCTACCATTTCCGTGCCGGTCGCCTGACCACCATCAGCGACCCGTATGACAATCAGGTTCACATCAGCTATGACCTGGTGGACCGTATTCAACGCATTGACAACGGTGCGGGTCGCTCGCTGCTGCTGCGCTATGACGACCGCCATATCGTCGCCGTTGATCAACAGCAACAGCGTTCCGAGTACGACGAGCGTGGCGAACGCCAGGACCCGTGGCTGACCCTGCAAACCCTCGTCACCTACGCCTACAACGACCGCCAGCAACTGGTATCGGCAACCAATGCGGTGGGTGAAACCGAGTATTACCGCTACAACGACCAGCACGTCATTCTGGAGCGGCAACTGGCCGGTGGCGCGAGCTTCTTCTGGGAATGGGAGCGTGAAGGCAAGTTCTCGCGTTGCGTGCGTCACTGGGCGAATTACTCGCAACTCGAAGCGCGTTACGAGTGGGACGACAAAGGCACGGTCACCGTCTACAACGCCGATGGCAGCGAGCAGGTCTACGTGCATGACGAAAATGCCCGGCTGATCAGCGAGACCGCCCCCGATGGCGCAGAAACCCAGAAAGCCTACGACGAAGACGGTCGCCTGATCGCCGAGAAAGACGCGCTGGGCGCCGTTACCGAATACCAGTACAACACCGCCGGACGTCTGGTAGCTGTCATCCCGCCCGAAGATGCGCCGACCCATTACAACTACTTCGACGGGCAACTGGTCGAGGTCCGTCGTGGCAAGGCGCGCTGGCAGTATGACCGCAACGACCAGGGCGACATCACCCGGCAAGTCGACCCGCACGGCAACGAAACCCACTACCGCTACGACCTGCATGGCCGCCTGCTGGAAATCCGCCATCCCGACGGCAGCCGCCACACCCTGGGCTGGAACGGCCTGGGCCAGTTGCTGGAAGAACACCTGCCCGATGGCGGCCAGCGCAAGTATCGTTACGATGCCTTGGGGCGGCAGATCACCCGTCAGGAAGAAACCGGTGCCATCACCCATTACCAATGGGATGCGGTCAATCGCCTGAGCCAGGTCACCTTGCCCGGCGGCGCGACTCGCGCCTTCAGCTACAACCCGTATGGCCGCGTCACCGCCGAGCGCGACGAACTGGGTCGCGTCACCCGCTATGAGTACGCCGACAACCTGCATCTGGTCAGCCGCCGCATCAACCCGGACGGCAGCCAGTTGCTCTACCGCTACGACAACTCGCGCCTGCTGCTGACCGAGATCGAAAACGAACGTGGCGAGCACTACCACCTTGACTACTACAGCAACGGCCTGATCCAGCAGGAAACCGGTTTCGACGGTCGCCGCACCGCCTACGAATACGACCTCAACGGCCAGTTGCTGAAGAAAACCGAATTCGGCGACGACGGCAGCGAACTGGTTACCGAGTACCAGCGCGACAGCGCCGGCCGCCTGCTGGTGAAAACCCTCGCCGATGGCGAGAAGATTCACTACAGCTACGACGCCCTCGGACGCCTGGTCAACGTCGACGACGGCCACTGGCCGCTGGCTTACGAATACGACCTGCAAGACCGGCTGATCACCGAGCACCAGGGCTGGGGCACGACCCGTTACGAGTACGACAAGCTCGGGCAACTGAGCCATTGCCGTCTGCCGGACGGCAGCAAACTCGACTACCGCCATCAGGCCGGTGGCCAACTGAGCAGCATCGACCTCAACGGCTCGCGCCTGACCAGCCACCAGTTTGCTGCCGGTCGAGAACAACAGCGTCAGCAAGGCCTGTTGCTCAGTCAATACCAGTACGATGAGCAAGGCCGTCTGCAGGCGCACAGCGTCAGCCAGCGCGACAAACACCTGCTGCAGCGCCGCTACGCTTACGACGCCAATGGCAATCTGGCGGGTATCGACGACAGCCGTAAAGGCAACCTGCGCTACCACTACGACCCGCTCGACCGCCTGATCAACGTACGTGGCGCGACCCCGGAAAGCTTCGCCCACGACCCGGCCGGTAACCTGCTGGGGCAGGGCGATCAACCCGCCGCCAACCTGGCCAACGTCAAAGGCAACCGCCTGCTGATGCAGGGCGACCGCCATTACGACTACGATGCCTACGGCAACCAGATCCGCGAACGCCGCGGCGCTGGCCAGAAATTGGTCACCGAATACCGCTACGACGTCCAGCACCGCCTGATCGGCGTCAGCCTGCCCGGTGGCAGCACCGCCAGCTACAAATATGACGCTTTCGGCCGCCGCATCGAAAAAACCGTCGACGGCCACAGCACCGAATTCCTCTGGCAAGGCGAACGCCTGATCGCCGAAAGCGCCGAGAACCGCTATCGCAGCTACATCTACGAACCCGGCAGCTTCCGCCCATTGGCCATGCTTGACGGCGAAGGCCCACGCAAAGCCACGCCGTTCTACTACCAGTTGGACCATCTGGGCACCCCACAGGAACTCACCGACTACAGCGGCGAGATCATGTGGTCCGCCAAATACCGCGCCTACGGCAACCTCGCGGCGCTGGACATCAGCGAAATCGACAACCCGCTGCGTTTCCAGGGCCAGTACTTCGATGCGGAAACGGGCTTACACTACAACCGGCATCGCTACTACAATCCGGGGACTGGACGGTTCTTGACGCCGGACCCGATCAAGCTGGCGGGTGGGTTGAATAGCTACCAGTATGTGCCTAACCCTACGGGGTGGGTGGATCCGTTGGGGTTGAATAATTGCCCTGGTGCAACGATGCACAACGGTGTCCCTATTAGCAACAACGCTCGGGGGCACCTTGAAAATATTGATGGATATAGCACGAAGACAGGCGTGAAAGGAGCCCATAATCGTAATGACTTCCTCCAAGCTGCCACTGATAAGAATTTGCATATAATCTCAGAAACGCAAAGTCCTACTACACCTGGACTGTCGGAAATCGTTTATGGAAGAGACTCTTTGGATAGGGCTGGGAACGTCGTGGGTGTTAAACAGTTCGGCAACCCGAAAACCGTCTACGATCCAAGTGTGATTTCCACCGATCGGATGTTCGAGGCTGGTAAAGAAGCGGCTGCGTCGGGATATAGTCAGGCTAAAGCAAGCGGGAATCGTGTATATAGTGCGTCCCATGATGGCATAATATTTCGTATTTATTTAGATGAAACCCTTACAACTGTCACAAATTTTCATCCGACAATGAAGTGATGATATGAGCATGAATAGTTTGACTCTGGCGCAGAAAAGTACAATCCATAACTGCTTGTTGGATCTCTTGGAATCCTCATCGCTAGATAATCCAAGCTTCTTACCTCTGGCTTTGACCAATCTGCTCGATTCGCAGGGGTTCGGAATTGAAATGTCAGGTATATATATTAGCTCCGATGAGGATGTAGAAAATATACCGGAGTATCTAGAAGAGGGTATTGCGTTTGAATTCATGGAGGGGCATGTGTCGCTTCCTTTTCATGAAGCCGTAAACTGTATCGTTGAATGGTGTAAAACACAAAATTTATCGGGAAGGGTGGATGTCGATATGTTATTAAGAAAGTTGCAGAAAAAATATAAATGATGTTTCTGATTTAGGCTGGCTTTATCCTTAAATGGAGTCGGTTTTCCATCGGGTTGAGTAGGGAAGCCGCTTGAGTGATTGAGGGATGAGGCTCGTGCGCGCTTTCTATTAAAGGATGTTGAAGCTACAAATTCCTCCGCAAAAACTTGGATGGGGTGTGAATAGCGCTTCAGAATGAACTCATTCGCGAGAGGCCGGTACATTCACAAGAAATCTATCGTCTGGAATGCAGCTTTCGCGAATGAATTCGCTCCTACGGCGGGGACGGTGAGGGAATCAGGCGGCTATGCGTTTGCCTGCGAATGTCTCCACGACCTTGCGCCACATGCCTCGCTTGGGTTGTGGCGGAACTTCCAGTACCACATGCGGCATGTCCTGCAGGCGAATCCATGATTCGTTGCGCCAGTGCAGCAGGTTCAGGGAGGTGCCGAGCCATTGCATCTGGTTCAGGCTGGGTTGGTCGTTGGTCTGCGTATGGCGTTGATGCAGCACGGGCAGGACGTCATGGGTCAGCCACTGGCGCAGGGCGCGGTTTTCGGGGATGTAGTGGTGGATCAGCATCGCAAATACGCCGGACTCGCTGACCAGAACGCACTTTTCCCAACGGCCATGAGCCTGTAGCCAGGCCGTGCGACGTTGATCCGGATCGAGCTTGAGTGTGGCGCGCTCATCCAGTTGTTTGCCCATCAGGCGAGCAAGATCTGCGAGACAAAACCATGCCTGGGTGTTGCACATGACGGTTCGCAGCATTCGGTGATGGCGGTTGAACAGGATGGCTTCAAATTGTTCCGTGCAGGGCGCGGACGGATTAAGGGTGTACATCGGCATAGCTCCTGGATAATTGAAGCTGCCAAACAACGTCGTCAAACGAATGGGTGGCAGCTGTGCGAAGGTTGACGAACCGGTATCCAGGAAACCGGCAGACCCGAAGGTCTCCGACGCACAGCCGCCATAACACGTACTTCAAGCGTAGGCCTGAAGCAGTGGGGGAGACGCTGATACGCCTGGATAGATCGGATCGTCAAATCCGGTCGCTGATTTTGCAACGAACGGCGCGAAGCCTAACGTGCAGAAGGAAGAGAGGCAACTAATGGCGGTTCAATGCCGTCAAGTCAGTCACCCAGCCCGAAAGCTACTCTCGCCAAACCGGCCATAACTGCTCATCAATCATCCAGTGAGGCTGCCCCGGTCGGATGCAGACCCCGCCAATCCAGCGCTCATGGCTGGCATGATCCGGCCAGTAAGCCATTCCGCTCAACACCTGCCGACCCAGCGGCGTCAGCGTCAACACGCGACGTGGCCATTCCAGATGAGCGTCCGACTCGCTCAGCAATGGGCTCTGGGTATCGATCAGCGGCCGCAGCATCGCGTGAAACATCATATCCCCCAGAAAGGGCAGTGGTTCGCGCTTGCCCATCAGCTCGGCGAAAACCCTGGCAAAAGGCATCGAGCCCGATTCATCCAGCACCTGCAAGGTCAGACGTTCCGTGAGCGATAAACCGTCGCGAACACCCGGTAACTCCTGCAATTGTCGCAACAGTGCCGGAGCAAGCAAAGGCAGGGCGCCTTGCGGGCCATGGGCCAGTTTCGCCAGTGCAACGGGCGACGCATCGCAATAGGCCAGCCATGCCTGACGCGCCAACAGCAGCGCCTCTTCATCGACCAGCCTGCGCTGCGGCCAGAGCCACGCAAGGACGTCGGGAGCCAGCTGACCCATGCCGATAAAACGCTGCACGCCGGGCACATGGTCGACCTCGATCAGCTCAAGCCGACGCGGCAGACGCTCAAGCCCTGCCAGCGCCCGGATCAGGAACAACTGATCATAAGCATCCGCCTCGCACCACAGCACACTGTGATCGGCGCTGCTCAATAGTTTGAGGTTTGTGTATTCATCATCAAGCCGGCGCGTGGTATCGGCCACCGCCATCCCGAAGGCCTGACTGATGTACTGACCACGAAGCGCCTGATACGCCTCGTCAGGCAAATCCTGAACCGGTCCCATGCACAACGGGTCGGTCAGCATCTGAAACGAACCCTTGAAACCCGCCAGTTGCAGACTGTGCGCAATGTCATTGCCACACCGCCAATGCACCGTGCGCTCCTCATCACTGGCCTCGAAATCCGGATGCCGCGCCGCAAACTCCACCGCATCCACATGCGCCTTCAGCTTCGGCCAACTGCTGAAGCCCAACTCTCTGGCGATCAGCCATTGAGCATCGGACAAGGTCGCAGGAGCGGAGGAAGTACTACGTGAAATCAGCGAAAGCTCATCAGGCGCAGCGCCGTTTTTCATACGCTGTAAAAGCTCCTTGGCACGCTTGCGCTGCTGCTCAAGGTTGATACGACCGTTGTGGGATAACGACACGGGACGAGTAGACATACGATCTCCTTGCACAAACCTTGTCCGCTTGAAGGTCGGGAGTCGTAATGACGAATGCGTGAGGCAAGATCCTGGGCGCAGCCCTTTCCGCGGATGGGGGCGTGGATGACGCCGAGGGGGAATATAGGGGAGGGTAGTGGGGGATTGCAATGGATGATGGTTTTCTGAGCTGCCTATGCGGCAGTGAAGCAGACCCTGCGCCGATCCTTGAGCTACTCACCTTTCTAAGCTGCCTACACGGCAGTGAAGACCAGACATTCCAATGTCGTCAGTTTTCGCGTTTTCTAAGCTGCCTACACGGCAGTGAAGTAGCTACCAGCGCCGATGCTGCAGATGCTGCTTTTCTAAGCTGCCTACACGGCAGTGAAGGCGCGCTGGTTGTTCAGCAAATTGAGGATGCTTTTCTAAGCTGCCTACACGGCAGTGAAGACTTTCGCGCACCTGGTCGAGCTGGCCACGTCTTTCTAAGCTGCCTACACGGCAGTGAAGTCGAGGTGATCGGGGAAGTCTCCAACTCCCTGTTTCTAAGCTGCCTACACGGCAGTGAAGCCCACGGCGCATTCATTCTGACTTTCGAGTTTTTTCTAAGCTGCCTACACGGCAGTGAAGCGCCATATGCAACAGCGGCATGGAGTGTCGGATTTCTAAGCTGCCTACACGGCAGTGAAGAATGGTCTGGCCAGTCCTTCTGCTTTTCTTCATTTCTAAGCTGCCTACACGGCAGTGAAGAGTGCGATGCTCAACTTTGCGAAGATGTGAATTTTCTAAGCTGCCTACACGGCAGTGAAGTGTTCGGCGTGTTGAAGGCGACGAAACAATCATTTTCTAAGCTGCCTACACGGCAGTGAAGTAGACACCTTGCCCCATAACCCACAGTTTTTAAAGAAAAACCCTGCGCAAAACCCTCTTTTACCCTTTTTCTCAGTCCATCCATAACTCATTGATTTATAAGGGCCTGGATGGAGGCCTCAAAAAGAGGGTCAAGAAAGGGTAATGCCGATCAGTCAGGCGCAGTTCACTCTGTGGGAGGCAGCTTGCTGGCGATGACTGACGAGCAGACGCTGCATATGTGCCGATTTCACTGGCCCTGTCGCCAGCAAGCTGCCTTCCACAGGTCCTGTACAGTTAGGCATCGGGTGCCTATCTGTGGGTGATGAAATTCCGGGCACAAAAAAACCGGCTCAACTGGCCGGTTTCTTTTCATTCAAGCTCTGCAACCGCTTGAATGTCTTGCTATATGGTGCCCGAGGGAGACTCGAATAATAGCATAACTGTATAATTAATATGGTTTTTTGCATGTGTACACTTCCACGTTGTACGGTGAAGTGTACACCCTACCTGCCTCCAATAAGGACTGGTATGGGTGGAAGCTTGATCGGATTTCTCCATCCAATTTCCGACGAGCTGTGAACATGGAGGGCTATTTCAGCACAGGTCAGATGGCTTGTGCTGACTTGATCGGAGAGTCTCTAATCGCGGCCGTCCGCTCTGCGCAGGGTTCACAACGGCAATGGCAATATGATAGCTTTCATGCTGCGCGTAAGCATTTGTCTGGAGCATTGCCTACGGCTAGTTAATTATATTCTTATATGGAGATAAGTATGGCTACTATTACTGGTGACAACAACGACAACGTTTTGTCGGCTAGCGAAATGTCCTTCATTTATGGTCTTGGTGGAAATGATACCATCTATGGAAGCAACTTCTACGACATTATCCAAGGAGGCACAGGCAATGATGTAATCTATGGCAACGGTGGAGACGATGCGATCATCGGCGATCAGGGATCCGATCAGTTGTACGGAGGCGATGGAGACGATCTTATCGTCGGAGACAATCTCCTCACCCCCTCCGGAGCTGGAGACGACGTGTTGTTTGGTGGCGCGGGCAATGATCGTTTGTATGGCAATTACGGCAACGACCTCTATCTATACTCCGTAAACTCCGGTATCGATATCATCAACGACGGCATGACGGCTGCCGAAGTTCCGGGCTATGGTGGGGGGGTTGATACCCTGCAGTTTACCAACACCACGTTTGCCAACATCTACTTTCAAGCGGTCAACAATGACCTTCTGCTGTACACTTCGCAAGGCGTGGATCAGAGTGGGTTCATTCAGCATGGGGTCATTATTCAGGACTTCTACTTGAACAATGTCAATACCAATATCGAATACCTGGCAGACAGCACTGGTGCCGGGTTCGATCTGTCCCAGTTGCTGCCCACTGACCAAGCTTCGTACACCGAGACCTCGTTGCAGAACCTGGCGTTGGCGTAAGTTTCCTAGAACTGGAAGAGTTGAACACAAGGAGGTGTATTTCATGGAAATTTCCAAAGGCATACCTTTGGCGACAACGTCGCGCAGCATTGCAGACTTGAATCTTTCGCTGGTCAAATCGAACGCCAACTTCGCTCATGACCTTAAGGCCGCAGCTGAAGGTCTGCGTAAAGCCGAAGAAGTGGAACGAGGCATAGGTCGTCTTGATGCCGATAACGCTCCCCACAATGCAGCCAACGTTGTCATGAAGGGTGATCAGCTTGTTGCGACAATTTACAAGTCTGGCGCGGTAGCGTTTACCGACGCCTACGCCGCACAGCTGAAAAACCTGAATCTCCCTGGTGATAACTCTGGAGATTTGGGCTCGCTTCGTGCCGCAATAATAGCGAAGGCTGTAGGCGGGGAAGTCATGGTTGCAAACGCATCTTCCTCTGCTTCTTGGCAATCTCGGTTTTCAGCAAAAGCATAGAGCCAACTGAGCCAGTCTTTAACCCGCTCATAAAAAAGCCCTGCTTCGGCGGGCTTTTTTATCGCACGCTATTCGGAGAAAAACATTGCGCAGGATTGGCATGCAATGAGTACAACTAATCTCAAGCCCTCGAACACCGGACGTGGTGAGCTTGCAGAAGTACTACTGACCTACCGAGGCATTTTCATTCACGTCGGCCTGTTTTCAGGCGTGATAGCCATTTTAATGCTGGCCCCAACGATCTACATGCTGCAAGTGTATGACCGGGTTCTCACCTCTGGTAATGAAACTACGCTGTGGATGCTGACGCTGATTGTCCTGATGATCTATGCATTTATCGGGGCACTGGAATGGATACGAAGTCTGTTGGTATGGCGCCTGAGTGTTGGATTCGATGAAAAACTGGCCCCTCGCGTCTTCGATGCTGCTTTCGACGCCAACCTGAAAACCGGCAAGGGCAATGCAGCACGGCCACTGGAAGACTTGCAGCAACTGCGCCAATTCATTACAGGCCAATGGTTACTGGCTTTGTTCGATGCACCATGGTCTCCGATCTATATATTGGCCATGTTCTATTTTCACCCGGCGCTAGGGTTTTTCGCCCTGGGCAGCACCCTGATATTGCTAGCATCAGGTTGGCTGAATGAACGCATAAGTCGCAGCCACTTGAAAAACGCCGGAGAAATGATGATTGCGTCGAGCCGTAGCGCCGATGCAAACCTGCGCAATGCCGAGGTGATCGCTGGCATGGGTATGCTCGCGAATCTTCGGCGTCGCTGGGCTGTACAGCATCAATCTTATGTGCGCGAGCAAAGTGTCGCCTATGTTCGCATGGCGACACTACTGGGATTCAACAAAGCCCTGAGACTGGTCATGCAGTCATTGGGCTTGGGCCTGTGCGCGTGGCTGGTCCTGGAACATGAAATGACGCCCGGTATGATGATCGCAGGGTCAGTGCTGATGAGCAGAGCCTTGTCACCGATCGATCAGATCATTGGCGCCTCCCGCAGTTGGACCAATGTAAAGGAAGCGCGCCGCCGCCTCAGCCAGCTACTGGACGCCTTCCCACCTCAGGACAAGGGAATGGCATTCCCCCAACCGACAGGGGAAGTCATCGTCGAGCAATTGACGGTTACTTCGCCTGACCGGGCGCAGATGCTGCTGCAAAATATCAGCTTCAAATTGGCGCCAGGAGAGAGTCTGGTAATCGTGGGCCCCTCCGGTGCAGGTAAAAGTACATTGGGGCGGTGCCTGGTCAATGCGCTTGAGCCACTACGCGGCAAGGTACGCCTGGACAATGTGCCGTTGGATCAGTGGCAACCTGAAACCCTCGGTAGACACCTTGGTTACTTGCCCCAGGACGTACAGCTGTTTTCAGGTTCAGTAGCTGAAAACATTGCCCGCTTCGATACCCTTGACGAAGCCAAAGTCATTGCAGCAGCCCAGATGGCTGGCGTGCACGAATTGATTCTTCAGCTACCGGAAGGCTACCAGACTCAGTTGGGCGACAACGGCATGGGATTATCGGGCGGGCAACGCCAGCGAGTAGGCCTGGCACGTGCGCTTTATGGAAATCCAAGTTTGATCATATTGGACGAGCCTAATTCCAATCTGGATGACCTGGGCGAAGCCATGCTGGCGCAAGCCATTTTCAGAATGAAACAAGCCAGGATCACCCTGGTATTGATTACGCACAAGCCCAACGTTGCAAGACAGGCGGACAAGATGCTGATTCTGAAAGCAGGCACCAGAGTGGACTTCGGGCCGCTGACTGAAGTCATGGCGAGAACGCAGAAACTTGCAATGAATGCCAGGGCTGCCGTAGAGACGCCTTGATTTTCGACCCCACAAGCATTGAGCAATCAAAAATATTGCTCCGACTTTATAGAAAGCATGGTAGCTGACTCGATGAATGCGGCGTGCGACAAAGGCAATTCATCCTCCAAGGAGGACAGATATTACGTTCATCTGGGATGGCTTATCGTCTTGTTTGGCGTAATCGGTTTCTTGGGGTGGGCGTTATGGGCCCCGCTGGATGCAGGTGTAGCCATAGAGGCGAAAGTCATTGTCAGTGGCAATCGCAAGGCCGTTCAGCCACTTGCAGGCGGCAAGATACAAAAGATTCATGTCGTGGAGGGAGAGCGGGTAGAAGCTGGCCAGGTACTGGTTGAACTGGATTCCACATTGACCTCGAATCAGTTCGATTCGTTGCGGCTGCAATACTTGACCAGGCTGGCTACCAGGAACCGCCTCACGGCCGAAGGCGATGGACTGCCAGAAGTCCATTTTGATGAAAGCCTGCTGCAAGAGCGGGAAAGCAACCCACAGATAGAGGCCATCGTTCGCGTTCAGCAGCAGTTGTTCGATAGTCGCCTGCGTGCTCAAAAGGCAATGCAGGACGGACTGGAAGCAACATTGCGCGGCACACTCGAGCAGATTGACAGCGTGCAACGGATCTTGCGCTCACGCGAGGATCAGCGCCGTGGCTTTGATCGTCAGCTAGAGAGTCAGCGGATTTTGGTCGATGAGGGACTGCTGGCGCGAAATCGTTTCCTGGAGGCAGAGCGCCAGTATTATCAACTGCTGGGGTCGATTGCCGATGATCAGGGTCGTTTGGGTTCGCTGAAAGAAAGTGTAAACGAGGCAAAAGCGCAACTGGTTTCCCAGCAGGCCCAGTATCAAAAAGAACTGCGCACCGAGCTGAGCGAAGTTCGTAGTTACATGACAGATTTGCAGTCACGATTGAATACGGCGCAATACGAAGTAGAGAACAGCAACGTCATCTCTCCGGCGACGGGTATCGTGGCCGGTCTGTCGGTATTTACCCATGGCGGCGTCGTCAATGCCGGGGAGAAGCTGATGGACATCGTCCCGTTGAACGAACCGCTGATGGTAGAGGGACGCTTGCCTGTGTCGGAGGTGGACAAGGTTCATTCCGGCCTGCAGGTCGAGCTGGAGTTCATGGCGTTCAGCCGCACGACTACACCCAAGCGGCTGGGTACCGTCAAGACGGTCTCTGCGGACAGGATGGAAGACTCGAAGAACCAGCCCTATTACGGAATAGAAATCAATGTGAGTGATCTCCAGGGGCAGGAGATCGCACCGGGGCTGTCGTTGGTGCCGGGTATGCCGGTAACCGCTTTTATCAAAACTGGCGAACGCACGTTAATGGCATACCTGCTCAAACCGCTTCGCGATCGTACACGCATGGCGCTGACAGAGAATTGAACGATAAATACGAAACGATGAAAGATAAATCCATACTGCCTGAAGTGTTCCGACGCAAGAGAACACTCCGGCCATGTTCTCTGACATCGCTTGCCCTGTTATGCATCGCAGGCTGGTCGAGTCTCGTGCAGGCAGAATCAGTGCCGCGCAACCTGCCGGACCTTTCACATCCACGACCTGTGGCATCGGTCAATGCGGTGTCAACGGGTGGAGCCAATATCGACCTGGTGCGGGCTTACGAGAGCATGCTGCTCAACAACCCGAAAACACTGGCAGCAAAAGCGGCTCGTGATGCCGGTTTGAATGAAGAGGATATTGCTCGAGCCGCCCTCTTGCCCAAGGTGTCCATCAACTATATGCGCAACCGCACGGACCGGTCGGAACGTCTTGAGCAAGCCAGCCTGGTGGGCCAGGACGATACTATCGACGATCGATTCTTTGGAAAGAGAACCAGCCTGAACGTTGAGCAGGTGCTTTTCGACTATTCGGCCATCAGCACCTACCGCATGGGAAAACTGCGTGCGGAGCATGCCGAGGTCGAGTATCGACTGCAACTTCAGCAGCAGGCCATTTCCTTGATCGATGCCTACCTGAATGCGGTGCTGGGCCGTGACTTGCTCGAACTGACCCGTCATCAGTTGCGCACTTATCAAAATACCCTACATGACAATGAAACCGTCTTCGCCCAAGGGGAAGGCACCCGCGTAGACATCCTGGAAACACGCTCGCGGCTGGGCACTATCCGCGCACAACTGGTGGATTACGAAAATGGCTTGGCGGATGCCCTGAAAGAACTGTCAATGCTGCTAGGCGAAGAAATCCAGGCATCGCAGCTGATGTCCATCGACTTGTACTCGGAGCAATTGCCACTGCAAGGTGTCGACAAACAAACGCTGCTCGATGATGCCCTGACGCAGAACCCGGAAATTCAAGCGGCTCGCCTGGCAGTCAGTTATAGCGAACTGAGCATCGAGCGGGAGAAGGGGCAATTCATGCCTCGCCTTTCACTTTTTGCGACACAGGACCGGGTCGACTCCGACAACATCAATAACAGCGGACGCGATTACCACAGCAGAACCATCGGCCTGCAGGTTTCAATACCGCTATTCAGCGGCGGATCAAGCTATTACGCCAAACAGCAAGCACACAGTCAGCTGGAACGTGCGGGTTACGACCTGCAAGACAAAAGTAACGGCATAGAATATCTGGTAGAAAAATACTATCGGACCTGTACGACCAGCATGCAAAGAATCCATATGCTGCGTCAGAGCGCGACCGATGGTTCCGATCTGGTAGCGGCCTTGCGCAAGAGTGTAATAGGGGGTGAACGTACCAACTCGGACGTTCTGGATGCCGAGAATCAGACCTATCAAGCTCGGAGGGATTTGCTACGCGCAGTGATTGAGTTATTCCAGGCCTATCCTAAAGTGCAGTTTTATGCGGGCCGGTTCTCTGAAGATGATGTCTTGGCCCTGAACAGAAGAATGTTATTTTAGGGGTGGTCTGAAATATCCGGATATTTTCCGGGCGTCGAGCGGTCAGCATTTCAAAAAACGACACGCGTCTCGCGCAAGCGCATACCGGTGGCTCGCGCTAACTGAGCGATGGCCGCGGCGCGCGGCTGCTGGTTTTCGCAAAGCACCTCTACGATCCGCTTCACCTGTTCGCGGTCCTGGCCTTGCGGCAACGGAACGACGAACACTGGTGCGCCGCATTCCCAACTCCTTGCTCGGACTCACGACCTTCACATACTGATCACCGCGAAGCGCGGCCAGGGTCCGATTCACACTGGACAACCGGTTTTGCGCGGTGGCGATGGCTAGCTCACCTTGTTCAACTTGCTGACGCAGATGTCCGGCATACTCCAGCAAGGTCTGCCGATCAATCTGCCGCGCATTGTTAAACCCTGGTCCTTCCTCCGACCTGCACCAGCGGACAAGCGCCTGCCAGCGATCACTGTGCGCCTTGACCGTGCCGTAGTGCCCGCCGCAAAACAGATCGCGCAACGCCTGTGGCCCGGCATAACTCAATTGCCGGCCATAGCCAAAATTGCGTCCGTCCCGTTTATCGACCAACGCCATCAAACTCCTCTTGAAGCCAAACCCTTAAAACCTTCCCCACGTCATCCCGCCACGATCAGGGATCAAGGCCCCTGCGACCTGTGAGGGTTGTCCACTAACGCGGGACTGGCGGCTCTTACGATCGGGAGCTGGGGCATCTCATGATCTGGCCTCCTGAACACCTCCGAAGAAGTGGGCGGGTGGAGGCTGCATTGGCTGACGAGACCAACGCCGCGAGATCTTGAGTCGGGTGAAGGCAGTGAAGCGATGACAGGGGCATGCCTTACTGTCAGTCAGGTGCAATCCATTCCGTGAGCTGCGGCTCCATCATCTGAATCGCTGTTGCTGGTGACTTCGGTGTTTGTCACGCCGATTGTCACGAGGGGGAATGCCGCAATGCCTTGTACGAGGTGGGCTGCAGCAGCGTTAGGAACGCCCGTCTCTTTCTGGAAGAAAGAGACGGGCGCAGGGAAATGGCCAAACGGATAAGTTGCTGCAGGGCAGCTATAAAAGGGGATGAGTTGCCGCAGTGGGCACACTGGTAAAAGTAGGCATCCATCACATTGATGTGACCGTGCGAGCCGCCGGACGCTAATCGCACTTTGGGAGAACCGCCGCGGTGTGGCATAGCCTCAAAGGTTCTGGCTACCT
>NZ_RBRE01000062.1:18808-19624 GCF_003700275.1 Pseudomonas cichorii
TTTTGTGAACGCCCTGTAAATCTGTTCATTTTGGTGTGTTTTTTTCGTATATGATTCTAAGCCTAGGCGCTCAACCATGGCATTGAAATACATGCGTGTGTAGCCGCTGTTTGCAAGCATTTGTATGTAAGCATTTGCTGCTACTGGGCCAAGTAGATTGAGCTTGGCCATAGCAACCATACCGACAAAGTTAAGCTCCTTACTTTCCTTTCTGACCGAGTACACGAATTCAAAGCTTATATTGAAATTGAAGGTTTTGAATTCAAAATCAAAGTTTTCTTCTTCTTGCTGGTTATGTATGGTCAATTCGTAAAATGGCTTCGTTCTCGTTATTGAGCCATTTTTCGTTTTCACGAACGTCATTTCTTATATTGTCTTGAGCGTGGATATTATTTCTTTTCTCTGATTTTCTACAAAGGCCGGGTTTTAGTCCTATCAATTTATAAATTTCATCTACAGAAAACGTCTGTATATAATCGCCAAAGCTATCTATATTCACTTCTTCGTTGTTATCTATTAGCTTTAGTATTGCCAGAAAAATCTTGTAGTCGAAATACGAGAATCTGAGCATTTCTATGTGAAAATCTTTTAAATCACCGAGGTGGATTTTCCTAGTTTTAGTTTTTTCTTCACCTCTTTTCTTCGAAAACAATGCAAGATTCATGAAGGTTTTGACGATAGGTATTACGTTGGTGGCGGTATAAATATGCGTTAGACCGTATTCTTTATCTTTTGAGAATTCGTATCTTTCTATTGTATCCATGGCCGACCTTTTAATTGTTCATGCAAAAATTCTCTCATGAATTTAGAAGTTGT
>NZ_RBRE01000005.1:0-30823 GCF_003700275.1 Pseudomonas cichorii
GGTCATTAGACCAGCTCAGCCTGCCGATACCGGTTCAAAACCCCATCGCCCGGTCCGGTCTTTTGGGTTGCCAGTTGCCGCCCGTGAGAATCGGGACCTGGCTGAGGGTTACGCCATCGGTCATGGCGGTGAGGATTTTCAGCGCGCTGTCGCCACGCTCGATGGCGATGCCGAATTGCACGCTTTCTATCAGGCGGCGCAGGCGCTCGGGGTCGTTGCGCTGGGCGGCGCTGATCAGGCGTTTGGCGACCACGCCTTTTTCGTTCGACAGTGTCAGCATGATGCTGCCATCCAGTCCCTGGATGCTCAGATTCACCCGGTAATCGGGGTGGAAGGTGTCGGTGATCATCTGAAAAGGATTATCCATATCGTCTACCTGTCTATGTGTAGTGCATAAATTGACCGGGTATTAGTCCCTTTAGTTCTCAGTGGCTGACCATCGGCAATCTTCTGTTGTGCTTGCCGATGACAGGTTTTGCTGTAATCTTTCGCGTTAATGATAATTTTTCGTGTTTGAGAAGCATTGACGCATGCGCGACTTTTCCGCAGCTGATGACGACCTTGTGGCTGATCGCCGGCAGCAAATGAGCGAGCTTTATAGCGACCACCATCTGTGGCTGCAGAATTGGCTGCGCAAGAAAATTGGTTGTTCGCAGCGTGCCGCGGACCTGACCCAGGATGCGTTCGTGCGGATTCTGCTGCTGGCCGAACCGCTCAACTTCAAGGAGCCGCGGGCCTTTCTGGCGACCACTGCGACGCGCTTGCTGATCGATGGCGCGCGGCGGCGCAAGATCGAGCGCGCTTACCTCGATGCGCTGGCGGTGTATGCCGACGAGGCCAGTCTTCCCGGCCCCGAAGCCATTCATGCGGCGCTGCAGACGCTGGAGCGCATCGCCCAGTTGCTCGACGGTTTGCCGGCCAGGCCGCGCCAGGCATTTTTGCTCTACCGTCTTGAAGGTCTGACTTACTGCGAAATAGCCACTCAATTGGGTGTGTCCTCCAGCATGGTCAAAAAATACATGGCCAGCGTGATGGTGCATTGCTACAAGGCACTGCATGGTTCGGGCCATGTCTCATGAGCGATAAGCACGAACCCAACGAACAGATGATCAGCGAAGCAGCGGCCTGGCTCGCTTTGATGAATGACGACGCAGTCAGCAATGCCGACCGTCAGGCACTGGATGCCTGGCGTCAGGCCGATCCTCGGCATGCTCTGGCGCTGGCTCGCATGCAGGCTTTGTGGGGCAGTTTCGATGAGGTTCCGGGCGCGCCGGGGCGGGTCGCCTTGCAGCAAACATTCACCCGTTCGGGTGCAAAAGCCTCTTCGCGAGGCTTGCAGGTCCTTGGTCTGTTGGCTGTGCTGATCGGCGGCTGGATGAGTGTCGAGCGCCTGCCGGTGTGGATGGCCGACCAGCACACCAACGTCGGCGAGCGGCGTGAATTCCTGCTCGCCGATGGCAGCCAGGTGCAGCTCAATAGCGATTCGGCAGTCGATGTTAAATTCGACGGACGGCAGCGAGAGCTTGAGTTGCTGCGGGGCGAGTTGTGGGTTGAGGTCGCCAAGGATGCACAGCGCCCCTTCGTGGTGCGCACCGATCAGGGCACCATCACCGCGCTGGGCACCCGGTTTCTGGTGCGTCGCGGGCCGGAGGGGACAACGGTCAGCGTGCTGGAATCGGCCATCGCGGCCAAGGCCAACAATCCGGATGTGGTGAGGGTCGCGACCGGCCAGCAGGCCTTGCTCAAGGATGGCGTGGTGCAGGCGCCTCGTTCGATAGGCCGTGGCGATCCAGAGGCCTGGACGCGCGGCGTGCTCAAGGTCGATGACCGGCCATTGGTCGAAGTGCTGCAAACCCTGGCCGATTATCGACAGGGCATTGTCCACTTCGATTCCAGGCAGCTTGAGGGCATGCGGGTTTCCGGGGTGTTCCGGCTCGATGACAGCGATGCCGCGCTGGCGGCGCTGAGCGATAACCTGCCGATTCGTATCGAGCGGTTCACGGATCTGCTGATTGTGGTCAAGCCAAGGGAGTAAAGGCCGGGCGCTGAAAACAGAAAGGGCGGCCCTTTTCAGAGTCGCCCTTTGTCAGTGAGCAATGTGTCAGGAAATCAGATCAGCCGTGCGGCTTCCTTTTCCTGCTCCTTTTCCAGAAACTCTTCTTCCAGCAGGGCGTCCGGACTGACCGAATCTTCATCCTGATCCAGGGGCAGAGGCACACCTCCACGTTTGCTGCGCAGTTTGCCCAAAAGATGTTCAAGGGCGTGATCGAGTTTTACTGCTGCACCATCAACGGCCTGATCCACTGTATCGGCCTTTTGGGTGACGGAAATCGGTTGATGCCCTTTCGGACGGGCTTCTATCTGGCAGCGGATGTCATGCGGACCTGGCTTGTCGCCGTTTTCATCGCTGAGGTGAACTTCGACGCGGGTTACATATTCGTCGTAGCGTTCGAGCGTGCTTTCAATGGTGGTACGAACCCACTCCTCCAGTCGGATACTGCTTTCGATGTGATTATCGCTATTGACCTGGATTTGCATAGTTAATCCTTATTAGGGCTTGCTCGTGTGAGGCTCATGGATCGATTTCTTGCGGAGCTCGATTTTGTTTGCGCTCAATCACAGTGTTGGCGCCAATGAGCCAACAATTCAACCCCCAATATGTAAGAAATATTTCGCGGCCAGAAAAAGGATTGAATGCAAGAGGGATTGGTCATCGATTTCCTTCAGACCGTTGTCACGAGCAAGCGCCCTCCCACAGAAAAAACACAAAGCCAGCGGGAGCACGCTTGCCCGCGACCGGGCAAGCGATATTCAGGATCAGAACGCGACGGAAGTCTGCACATACAGCGTGCGCGGTTCACCCACGTATTTGCCGCTGTTGTTGTCGTCGAACGAACGGGTGAAGTATTCGCGGTTGAAAATGTTCTTCACGCCCACTGCCACGTTGAGGTCGGACAGTTTCGGGCCGAAGTCATAGGCCGCGCGAGTGCTGAACAGCATGTAGCCGGGAATCCTGCCGTTGTTGCCGCTGATGCTTTCGGCATCGGTGTTGGCGTTGTCGGCGAACTGGTCGCTCTGGAACGAGCTGTCCAGGTTCAGCTTCCACGGACCTTCGGTGTAGCGCACGCCCAAAGTGCCTTTGTGTCTGGAGGAGAAGGGCACGCGATTGCCTTTGTTCGGGCCGTCTTCGCGGATGGTCGCGTCCACAAATGCATAGCTGGCGTAGACCTCGTAACCGTCCAGCGCCAGGCTCAGATCGTTCAGCGCATAGTTGAGGCTGCTCTCGATGCCCTGGTGACGGGTTTCGCCGCGGGCGATGATCCGGTTGTCGGTCTGGTTGGTATCGTACTGGTTGTCGAAGTTGATCAGGAAGGCGCCGATCTCTGCGCGCAATGCGCCGTTGTCATAGCGGGTACCCAGTTCCCAGGTCCGTGCCTTTTCCGGCTGGATTTCGCCGCCGTTGACGCGGTTGGGCATCTGGCTGTACTGCACGCTACCGAACGAACCTTCGGTGTTGGCGTACAGATTCCAGGTGTCGGTCACGTGGTAGAGCACGTTCAAGGCAGGCAGCGCAGTGTTGTAGTCGCCCTGGTATTTGACGTTGGTGCGGTTGTTGGACTGCGCGGTATCGATCATCTCGTAGCGAATGCCGGGCGTGATGGTCCACTTGCCAATATCGATGCGGTCGTCGATGTAGAACGCCTTGGCATCGGTGTAGCCGCGAGTGTCACGGTCCTGGGCGCTTGAGGTGCTGGGCATGATTTGCGAAGCAGTGGTTTCGTTGTAGCGCACTTCGTGGCCGGATTCGTTGATGTAGCGATAGCCGACACCCACTTCATGCCAGCTTTCGCCCAGGGCGAAGCCCTGCGAGAAACGTGTCTCGAAACCGCGTACCCAGTACTCGCGTGGCGACAGGGTGACGATGTTGCCCTGTTCCAGATAACCACTGCGCAGGGTCTTGGTGAAGAAGGTGTTGGCGGTGAACACTCGCGCATCCTGCTCGTAGCGATAGCCGAAGTTGGCCAGCGTGCGACGGCCCCAGAACTTGTCTTTCAGGCGCGTGGATTGATACGGGTCGGCATCGTAGTTCGCGCTGCTCAGGCCGCCGGGCATCTCGGCTTCGCCTTCGTAATATTGGGCCATGGCGTTGAGGCTGTTGGCGTCGTCGATCTGGTATTTGCCCTTGAGGATCAGGTCGTCGATCTGGGTATCGCTGTGCTCGCGCCAGTCGCTGCCACGCACGCCGGAATACAGAATCGCGCCGCCCAGGCCGTTGTCGGCCGTGCCGCCGAGCAGCAGGTTGCCGGTTTTCTTGAAACCGTCCTGGCTGGACGACGGGCTGATTTCGGTCTGCACCGAGCCCTTCATGGTCGGCTCGTCAGGAATGGCGCGGGTCACGAAGTTGACGATCCCGCCGACGTTCTGCGGGCCATAACGCACGGCACCGCCGCCACGCACCACGTCCACGGCGTCCATGTTGCCCAGGCTGACAGGCGCCAGCGACAACTGAGGTTGACCGTAAGGCGCGAACGGCACCGGAATGCCGTCCATCAGCACTGTGGAGCGCGATGCCAGGCGCGGGTTGAGGCCACGAATGCCGAAGTTCAGCGCCATGTCGTGGCTGCCGGTGCCGTTGTTTTCCGGCGCGTTTACACCAGGGATGCGATTGAGCACTTCGCGGGCATTGGTCGAACCGTTACGCTCGAATTCTTCACGCCGAATCACATCGCGGGCGCCCGGATGCTCGAAGACGTTGGTTTGCTGAGCCTCGCCCAGCCAGTCGCCGACGATGGTCGACGCGCCCAGCTCCAGCGGCCCGTTGCCTGCTGCACTCACCGCTTGCAGGGTAAAACCGTCATTTCCATTGGGCACGGCTTGCAGGCCGGTGCCTTCGAGCAGGGCGGCGAGGCCTTGTTCGGCGGTGTATTGGCCTTCCAGACCCCGGCTTTTCAGGCCACTGGTGATTTGCGAGCCATAGGAAATCATCACGCCCGCTTCCCGCCCGAACTGGTTCAGCGCCGCTTCGAGTTCGCTTGGGGCAATGTGGTAAGCCTTGGCGTCAGCCGCTTGCGCCAGCGACATGCCGACCAGGGACAGGCTCGCGCCTAAAAGGATATGCCGCAGGGTACGAACCAGTGGTGACAGTTGGGGCGCTCGGGATGACATGCAGGAGTCCTGTGAATGAAGGATTTAATGATGCTTTCCCTGTCTGTCACGCGAGAGGTTGAAAACGGCTCACGGGATTTGAAATTTTTTGCCTGGAATATCGTCGTCGCGGCCAAGACCCCGCCCAGAAGGGCTCAGGCCCTGGCCTGAACATTCACCCAATACCGGGTGAAACGCTGCACGCGAACGGGCAGGGCGACTTCCAGCATGCTGAGGATGCGTTCGCTGTCGGCCAGTGGATAACTGCCGGAGATCAGCAGGTTGGCGACGCTTGCATCGCAGTTGAGTCGCCCACGTCGATAGCGGCTCAATTCATCGAGGAAGTCCGCCAGCTTCATGTGCGATGCCACCAGCATGCCTTCTGCCCAGGCGCCGGTACTGGCGTCTACTGGCCGCACGCTGTCCCAGGCATCGCGGCTGAAGGTGACCTGCTGGCTGGCCTGCAAGCGCAAGGCCGGGCCGACATGGCCGCTGGGGCTGAGTTCGAGCGTGCCGGCCAGTACCGCCAGTTGTGTACGTCCCTTGAGTTGCCGCAGGTTGAAGCGACTGGCAGCGGTTGCAGCACGCACCATGCCTTCGGCTGTCAGCAGGTTCAGCGGGCGTGAATCGGCTGCCGCAGTCACGAGGATTTCACCCTCCAGTAACCGGACAAGGCGCTGTTGAGCCGCAAAGTCGACATCGACCGCACTGGCAGTATTCAGGTGCACCTGGCTGCCGTCGCTCAAGGCGACCTTGCGTTGTTCGCCCACCCGGCTATGGAAATCGGCCAACAGCGGTTGCAGCGCAATCTGTTCGCGCATGCTCCAGCCAGCCGCCGAACCGGCACCCAGCAACAGCAGCAGTTTCAGGGCCTGACGTCGACTGCCGGACTTCGGCGCATTGAGCGCGGCATGCGCCAGTGGCGAAGACAGCCCGCTCAAGCGCTGGTTGACCCGCTGAATATGCGCCCAGGCGCGCTGGTGTTCGCTGTTGCCGTTGAGCCACTGTTGCCAGGCTTGCTGGCGACGGGCGTCCAGGCCGCCGTCCTGCATTTCGAGCATCCAGTCGACCGCCTGCTGGGCTACGCCTGGAGAAATGTCGGATTTGTTCAGGGATTCGCTGTTCATGTTCATAGAGCGAAGTAGCAACGCAGCGCGGCCTTGTTCAGGTGACGCTTGACCGTCGCGATGGAGATGCCCAGTTGCGCGGCGATTTCGCCATGGCTCAAGCCATCGACCTGCGAGAGCAGAAAGGCGCGCTTGACCGGCATGGGCAGGCCATCGAGCAACTGATCCAGTTCCACCAGGGTTTCAAGAATGATCGCCCGCTCTTCTTCGGACGGCGCCACGCATTCCGGCAGTTCGGCCAGCGCCTGATAGTAGGCACGTTCCAGATCCTGACGCCGGTAGTGATTGCACAGCACGCGCTTGGCGATGGTGGTCAGGAACGCACGTGGCTCGACGATCTGTGTCGTGTCGCGGGCCAGTATCACTTTGACGAAGGTGTCCTGCGCCAGATCTGCCGCATTGTGCGGGCAGCCGAGTCTGCGCCGCAACCAGGTCGTAAGCCAGGAGTTATGGGCCTGATACAGACCTTCGACGGTCTGATTGAGAGCGGACTGGGCGGTGGGCATCACGTAGAAAAATCCACGGGGACTCATTGAGGGCGTAGATTCTGTCAGACTCTTTTGCATATGAGAATATTTATCATTAATATTGCGCTTTATTCTCGTGCCTGGGCGCGAATCGACGGTTCAACGGACTTGCATCAGGCATCTGCCCTGGCAGTTCAGGCTTGGGTAAAGGTTCTCGGATGCACGGCACAACCCTCAATAGCCCAGCGGCCAATAAACGCCCTGCGAAAGGCAGTGGCGTAACGACAGCCTATCGACTGGCTGTCACTTCCCGCGCTCTGGCGGCGATCTTTGCCGGCTACCTGCTGGCTTCGGTCACCAGCATCTGCGTCGCCCAATGGTTGCCCATGCCGCGAGCCGAGGCCGTGGTCACGGCGATGATGCTCTCGTTCCTGGTGTATCTGGTTGCGGTGCTCTGGTGTTTTGCCTGCCGCACGGCGTTGCAGGCGTGGGTCGGGGTGTTATTGCCCTGTGCGCTTCTCGGCGCTGTCTATGCCTGTGGCCGGTGGTTGCCATGAAGGACGGGTTTCGTCAGGCAATGGCCTGGTTGCACACCTGGGTCGGGCTGCTGTTTGGCTGGTTGCTGTTCGCGATTTTCCTGACCGGCACGCTTTCCTACTTCAAGGATGAGATTACCCAGTGGATGCAGCCGGAGATTGCCGCCGGGCCTGTGGATGCCGACGCCAATATCCGTCTGGCACAAAGTTATCTGCAACAACATGCGGCGGGCGCGACGCGCTGGTTCATCAACATGCCCGACGAGCGCTCGCCGGGCCTGATGGTCGGCTGGCTGCCGGAAGGCAAGCCGGGGCAGCGCAACAACTTCGTGCGCAAGGTGCTGGATACCCGCAGCGGCGCTGAAGTCGAGGCGCGGGAGACACGCGGTGGCGACTTTTTCTACCGCTTCCATTACCAGTTGCAGATGCCGCACCCGTGGGGCCGCTGGCTGGCGACCATTGCTGCGATGGTGATGTTGGTGACACTGGTGACCGGCATCATCGTGCACAAGAAAATCTTCAAGGAGTTCTTCACCTTCCGCCCGCGCAAGGGCCAGCGCTCCTGGCTGGATGGGCACAACGCTCTGGGTGTGCTGGCCTTGCCGTTTCACCTGATGATCACCTACAGCAGCCTGGTGATCTTCATGTCGATGGTCATGCCCGCCAGCATCCTGAGCAGCTACGGCAATGTGCAGGCGTTCTACAGCGAAGTGTTCCCCGGCTCGAACATGGCCAGGCCCACCGGCCAGCCGGCTCAGCTGACGCAACTCGCTCCGCTTCTCGCTGCTGCAAGGCAGAACTGGAACGGCGATCGGGTCGGGCGGGTGGTGGTCAATAATCCCGGTCACAGCAATGCCTCGGTACTGTTGACCCGTGACGACAAAGGCAGCATCACGCCTGATCGCGGTGGCGCGTTGACTTTCGACGGCGTGAGCGGCGCCCTGCAGAACGAAACGCCCGGGCGTCCGGTAGCGATGCTGATTTCCAGCGGCATGTACGGCCTGCATGTCGGGCATTTCGCCGGGCCGCTGTTGCGCTGGTTGTACTTCATCTTTGGCGTGGCCGGCACCGCGATGATCGGCACCGGTCTGGTCATGTGGCTGGGTAAGCGTCGCCTCAAGCATGCCAAGAGCGGCGTGCTGCCTTTCGAGTTGCGGCTGGTGGAGGTGCTGAATATCGCCAGCATGTCCGGGCTGATGCTCGCGGTGGCCGCTTTCTTCTGGGCCAACCGGGTGTTGCCGGTCGGGCTTGGCGGACGTGCAGGTTGGGAAGTCGACGTGTTCTTCATGGTCTGGGGCCTGTCGCTGCTGCATGCCATGTTGCGCAGCGGACGCAGTGCCTGGCGTGAACAACTGGGCGTTGCTGCATTGTTGTTCATGGCCTTGCCGCTGCTCGACATTCTCAGTGGTGCGCATTACCTCATCGCTGCGTTGCAGCAGGGCAGTTGGGTGCTGCTGGCCTTTAACCTGACGGCGCTGGGAACCGGTCTGTTCCTGGGCTGGGCGGCCCTGAAGTTTCGTGCCGACGGCGCTGTGCAGCCTGCCCGTAAAACCAGCCTGCCGATCAGCCGTCAGGAGGCCAACTGATGCTGCTGGCCGCCTTGCTCTGCTACCTGGGTTTCACTGCCTTGTGTCTGTCCATGAACCGTCATTACGGCGAGCTGCTGAGCGGTTCGCTTAGCGAACGGCGCAGCCGGTCGTTCAAGCTGGCGGGCTGGCTGCTGCTGGCCGCTTCTTCGTGGGTTGCGGTCGATGACGGCGGTTGGGGCGTGGGTCTGGCACAATGGTTCGCGGTGTTGATGGCCAGCGTGGTACTGCTGGTATTCCTGATGCCTTTCAGGCCGCGCTGGGTGTTGATGCTGGCCTGTATCGCGCTGGTGCTTTGCCCGTTTGCGGTTATTGAACAATTCCCGGTCTGAATAATTGCAATGAAGCCTCCTGAACCTGACCTGCCCGACACCGGGCCTGATGCCGATCCTGCGGCTGGGCGAGGCGGGCGTGCGCATTTTCTGCAGGTGTTTCTGTCTCAGCGGCCACAGATGGAAGCACTGGTCAGTCGTCGGGTCGGTTGCCGGGCCACGGCGGCGGATCTGGTGCAGGACCTGTTCGTGCGCTTCTGGCGTCGGCCACTGGTGCAAGTCGAAGAGTTGAGCACCTATCTGCTGCGCTGTGCGGGCAATATCGCCATCGACCATTTGCGCAGCGAAGGCGTGCGCAGCCGGGTCAGCGAAAGCCTTGAAACCGGGCAGGACGATACCAGCAACGATCCCCGGGCGGCACTGGAAGCCAGCAACGACTTGCGTCACGTTGAAGCGGCACTGCGCGGCTTGCCGGAGCGTACCCGGCATATTTTCCTGCTCAATCGCATCCACGGGCGCAAGTACGCCGAAATCGCCAAGGCCATGGGGCTTTCCCAAAGTGCCGTGGAAAAACATATGATGCGCGCCTTGCAAGCCTGCAAGGCGAGCCTGGAACAGGGCTCGGCAGGCTCCCGACCCAAGCCAGGAGACGCTCGTCCATGAGTGTACCGCCGATTGTGCCGACAACACCGGCTCAGGAAGAAGCCGCACTGGTCTGGTTGCGCGTGCTGCATAACCAGCCCGGCTATGCCGAGCAACAGGCATTCAGCAGGTGGCTGCAAGCCGATCCCGCGCATGTGGAGGCCTATGGCAAGGCACAGGTGCTGTGGGAACTGAGCGAAATTCCGGCCGCGCAGCTGGCCGCCGAAGACGTGGTTGCGCTGGACGCCTTGCTCTGTGCCATGGATGCGCCACCGCCACGTCGCCACAGACAACGCTGGGCGGTCGGGCTGGCGATGGCCGCCTGTCTGATGCTGATGATTTCCGTGGGCGCGGGCTGGCAGCCACAACGCTGGGCCAGTGATCTGGGGGCCGATTATGTGTCGGCACCCGGCCAGGTCCGCACCGTTACCCTGGACGATAACTCTCAGGTAACGCTGGATGCCGACAGCGCCATCGCGGTGAATTTCAGGGGTAACGAACGCCGCGTGCAACTGCGCCGTGGTGCGGCGTTCTTCAAGGTGACCCACACGGGCGAGCCTTTTGTGGTCTATGCCGATACCGGCGAAACCCGCGTGCTGGGCACCGAATTCGAGGTGCGTCTGGAGCCCGAAGGTGCGCAAGTGACGGTGCTGTCCGGGCGTGTCGGGGTCAAGGCGGCAACCGCCGCTGAACAGCAGATTCTGCAGACGGGCCAGCAAGTCGCCTACCACGACAAACAGCTCACCTCAGCGCCAAGAAACATCGACAGCGAAAGCCTGTTGGCCTGGCGCCAAGGCTGGCTGAATTATTACCGCACGCCGCTGGCCGATGTCGTCAACGACCTGAGCCGTTATTACCCCGGGCGCATCGTCGTGCTCAATGATCAACTGGCTGCCAGGCGCATCAGCGGCACGTTTCCCAGCAAGGATCCGCAAGCGGTGCTGAATGCCTTGCAGTCGGTGGTGGGCTTCGAGACTTACAGCATGCTGGGCCGGGTCATTGTGCTGCGCTGAGGCAGGCTCCTCCACGCAACCAGGAGCAAGGCAATGAGCGGCTGGCCGGGCAAGAGCCTGTTGCTGGCGGCGGGCATCTGTTGCTCTGGCGCCGTCAGTGCGGCAGAGCAGGCATTCGATTTCGCGATCCCGGCCAAACCGCTGCCGCAAGCCTTGAGTGACTTCAGCCGGGTTACCGGCCTGAGCGTGATCTACACCCAGGACGCGCCTTACCGCCTCGATGCCCCGGCGCTCAACGGCCAACTCAGTGCCGAGCAGGCGTTGGGCACCTTGCTGCGCGGCTCCGGGCTGGCTTATCGCCGGGCCAGCGATCAGGCGTTTACCCTGCAAACCCTGGCTCCGCAAGCGGGCACTCTGAATCTGGCCGCAACCCATATCGACTCCCGGATTCCGCAGCGCAGCAACTATCAACCGCCCGCCAGCAGCTCGGTATTGCGCTCGTCGGCTTCGTTGCTGGAGACACCGCAAAGCGTCAGCGTCGTGCCGCAGCAGGTGCTGCGCGATCAGGCACCGCGCAACCTCGACGATGCCTTGAGCACTATCAGCGGTGTCACTCAGGGCAACACCCTGGGCAGCACACAGGACACCCTGATGAAGCGCGGCTTCGGCGATAACCGCGACGGCTCGATCATGCGCGATGGCATGCCGGTGGTGCAGGGCCGCAACCTGAACGCGACCGCCGAACGCCTTGAAGTGCTAAAGGGCCCGGCCAGCCTGCTGTATGGAATCCAGGACCCGGGCGGGATCATCAATGTGGTCAGCAAACGGCCGCAATTGCAGGCCGGCACCAGCCTTACCGCGCGCGGCTCCAGCTATGGCGCGGGCAGGAACGGCAGCGGCGCGACGCTGGACAGCACCGGCCCGCTGGGTGATTCGGGGTTGGCCTGGCGGCTGATTGCCGATCATCAGGACGAAGATTACTGGCGCAATTTCGGCACCCATCGCGAATCACTGTTCGCACCGTCGCTGGCCTGGTACGGCGAAGACACCCAATGGGTGGCGGCTTATGAGCACCGGGAATTTCTTTACCCGTTCGACCGTGGCACCGCCATCAATCCTGTCACCAATCACCCGCTGGATATTCCGGCCACCCGCCGTCTGGATGAACCGTTCAACAACATGCAGGGCCGTTCGGATCTGTATCGTTTCGAGGCGGACCATGCTTTCAATGAGCAGTGGAAGGGACATCTGGGCTACAGCTACAACCGCGAAACCTACGATGCCAGTCAGGTGCGCGTCACGGCGGTCAATCCGGCCAATGGCAGCCTGACGCGCTCGATGGACGGCACATCGGGCGCGCTGGCCACGGATCGCTATACCGTGCTGACCCTTGCCGGTGACGTTCAGTGGGCAGGGCTGCAACACGATCTGCTGATGGGTGTGGACGATGAGTATCGCAAGGTCTATCGCGCCGATCTGATCCGCCAGAGAAGCCTGACCACCTTCAACTACCTGAACCCGGTTTATGGCCTGGAAGTCGAAGGCACGACGCCCAGCGAAGCGGACAGCGCGCAGAGCGACATACTGCGCAGCAACTCGCTGTTCTTGCAGGACGCGATTCATCTCAATCAACAATGGATTCTGCTGGCTGGCGCACGCTTCATGACTTTCGATCAGGTGGCGGGCAGGGGCCGACCGTTTACCACCAACACCGACGCCAATGGCAGCCAGTGGATTCCCCGCGCCGGGCTGGTGTATCGCTACACCGATCAACTGTCGTTCTATGGCAGCTACAGCGAATCCTTCAAACCCAACTCCAGCATCGCGCCGCTCAGTGGCGGCTATGTGGTGGATTCCGGGACCTTGCCGGAGCGGGCCAAATCCTGGGAGCTGGGCGCCAAATGGGAGAGCCCTGGCGCGCTGACCGCCAGTCTGGCGCTGTACGACATCAAGAAACGCAACGTGCTGGTCGCCAACTACGATGCGGCGACTGCCGGCACTGTGTACAGCTCGGCGGGCGAGGTCCGTTCACGCGGGCTGGAGCTGGACGTGAGCGGCCAGTTGAGCGAACGCTGGAGCCTGATCGGCGGCTATGCGTTTACCGCTGCCGAGGTGATCGAAGACCCGCTGCTCAAAGGCAACCGCCTGCAGAATGTCCCGCGCCACAGCAGTTCGCTGTCGGCGGTCTATGAGGTGGGTAGCCTGCTGGGCGGTGACAACCTGCGGCTGGGCGCCGGTGCGCATTATGTCAGCGAGCGGGCCGGCAACTCGGCCAACGACTTCAACCTGCCGGCCTACACCGTCGCCGACGCCTTCGCCAGCTACGATACCCGGCTCGACGGGCAGAAAGTCAGGTTCCAGCTCAACATCAAAAACCTCTTTGACCGCACCTACTACACCTCCAGCGTGAATCGCTACTTCGTCTCGGTGGGCGATTCGCGGCAGGTGCAGTTGTCGACGACGCTGGAGTTCTAGAGGGATTGTGGCCCCTGCCGAGCGCAAACTCTGTGGGAGCGGATTCATCCGCGAAGACGGTATTTGGAACGATGAATTGCTTGCGGATGTGCCGGTCTCTTCGCGAATGAATTCGCTACCGGGTAAGTGCCAATCTGTATTCTCCCGGTGTGGCCCCCATGGCCTGCCGAAAGCGGTTATTGAAATGGCTGGCACTGGCAAAGCCACAGGCCAGCGCCACTTCTCCCAGCGCTTGAGTGGTGTGGCGCAACAGCTGGCGCGCATGGGTCAGGCGGCGTGCCAGCAAATATTGATGCGGCGGTAAACCGAAGCTTTCGCGGAACATGCGGGCGAAGTGGTATTCCGACAATGCACAGATCCCTGCCAGTTGCCCAAGGCTCAAGGGATCGGCCAGATGCATCTCGATGTAATCCACCAACTGGCGGCGCAGGTGCGGCGCCAGCCCGCCCTTGAGGCGCAAGCCATCACGCAATCCGACCTGGCTGAGCAACGCATGGCTGAGCATTTCATGGGCCAGGCTGCTGGTGAGTAAACGCTCGCCGGGCTCGGCCCAGTTCATCTGGATCAATCGCTGAAAACGCGCGGTCTGTTCGGCATCGTCGAGAAAGGTGTTCTCGTGCAACTGTAATTCACGGGGCTCGCGATCCAGCAGTGTCACGCAACCCAGCGCGAACTGCTCGGGGCTGATGTACAAGTGCGCCAGACGAATCTCGCCATTGATGATCCACGCCGACTCATGGCCGGCCGGCAATATGCACAGCTTGCCGGGCGCGCCTTTCTGGCCGGGTTGATCACGACGAAAGGTTCCGGTGCCATCGGCGATGTAGCACGACAGCGTGTGGTGGGTCGGCGCGTGATATTCCCGCAAGTCATGCCGGTTGTTCCACAGCGCCGCCATCAAACCATCGCCCAGCGCCGCGCTCTGCTCCAGACGGGCATGGGGCGAGTTGTGCAAGGCCTGAAAGACCTGGATGGATTCAATGGGCGGCATAACGATTCCTCTTGCTTCGCATCCTACCTGCCAGACGGGCCATTGCCATCAGCGGCACGATCAAATGCGCAAGATTATGCAAGCAGCGCTGGCAGGCGGGCAGCAGACTCAAGGCTCATTGAGGAGCAGCATCATGAACATCTCGCTGTATCTGCTGACGGTCCTGATCTGGGGAACCACCTGGATTGCCCTGAAACTGCAACTGGGCGAAGTCGCGATCCCGGCCTCGATTTTCTATCGCTTCGCTCTGGCGGCGCTGATTCTGTTCGCGCTGCTCTTGCTCAGCGGGCGGCTGCAAGCGGTCAATCGGCGCGGTCAGTTGATCTGCCTGGCGCAGGGCCTGTGCCTGTTCTGCATCAACTTCATGTGCTTCTACACCGCCAGCCAATGGATACCCAGCGGCCTGATCGCCGTGGTGTTCTCGACTGCGACCTTATGGAATGCGCTGAATGCGCGGATCTTCTTCAAGCAGAAAGTGGCGAGCAATGTGCTGGCGGGCGGCGCCATGGGTTTGTTCGGGCTGGGCTGTCTGTTCTGGCCGGAACTGGTCGGCCATACGGCCAGTCGTGAAACCCTGATTGGCCTGGGCCTGGCGCTGTTGGGAACCCTGTGTTTCTCGGCAGGCAACCTGCTGTCGAGCCTGCAACAGAAAGCCGGCTTGCGGCCGTTGACCACCAATGCCTGGGGGATGTTTTACGGCGCGACGATCCTGGGCCTGTATTGCCTGCTCAGCGGTACGCCGTTCGCCTTTGAATGGAACGCCCGCTATATCGGCTCGCTGCTGTATCTGGTGATTCCGGGTTCGGTGATCGGCTTTACCGCTTACCTGACACTGGTCGGCCGCATGGGACCAGAACGTGCCGCATACTGCACGGTCCTGTTCCCGGTGGTAGCGCTGAATATCTCGGCCTTCGTCGAAGGCTATCAGTGGACATTGCCAGCCCTGTTCGGACTGGCAATGGTGATGCTGGGCAATGTGCTGGTGTTCCGAAAACCCAGACCTCTTGCACAAGCGGATCTATCCGCAAAGGCTGCCTGATGATGAGTCCGCTTCTGCAAGGCTTTCAGCCCTTCCACACCTGCGGATTGACCAGGTCCTGCGGCCGCTCGCCCAACAACGCGCTGCGCAGGTTGTTGTAAGCCCGATCCGCCATGGCCTGGCGGGTTTCGGTGGTGGCCGAGCCAATGTGCGGTAAGGTCACCGCATTGCTCAGGCTGAACAGTGGCGATTCGCTCAACGGCTCTTTCTCATAAACATCCAGCCCGGCACCGCGAATGGTGCCGTTCTGCAAGGCTTCGATCAGCGCCGGTTCATCGACGATCGGGCCGCGGGCGATGTTGATCAGAATGGCACCGGGCTTCATCAGCGCCAGTTCGCGACGACCGATCAGGTGGCGGGTCTTCTCGCTCAGTGGCACTACCAGACAGACGAAATCCGCCTCGGCCAGCAACTGGTCCAGGCTACGGAATTGTGCGCCCAGTTCCTGCTCGACTTCGCTCTTGCGACTGTTGCCGCTGTACAGGATCGGCATGTTGAAGCCCAGGCGCCCGCGCCGGGCAATGGCCGCGCCAATGTTGCCCATGCCGACGATGCCCAGGGTCTTGCCATGCACATCGCTGCCGAAGTGCGGTGTCTCGATGCTGCGTTTCCAGTTGCCGGCCTTGGTCCAGGCATCCAGTTCAGCCACCCGCCGGGCGCTGCTCATGATCAGCGAGAAGCCCAGGTCGGCGGTGCTTTCGGTCAGCACGTCCGGGGTGTTGGTGAGCATGATGCCGCGCTCGCTCAGGTAACCGACATCGTAGTTGTCGTAGCCCACTGAAATACTCGATACCACTTCCAGCTTGCCAGCCCCTTCCAGCTGTTCGCGACCCAGCTTGCGGCCTGCGCCGATCATGCCGTGAGACTCAGGCAGCGCTTCGTTGAACTGGGCATTGAGGTCGCCGAGTTTCGGGTCCGGCACGATCACGTTGAAGTCCTGCGCCAGGCGTTCGGCCATTTCGGGGGAGACACGGCTGAAGGCGAGTACGGTTTTTTTCATTGTGGCAGTCACTCTTGAGCGGGTTGAATGAATAGCACGCTAACATTCCTGACCGCTCTTGGGCAGCCCGGTTGTGCAGGCGGGCGCTGTCAGGCCAGAGATTTCATCGAGTGAATATGCAGATCGGCTTCGTCGGCGGCGAGAATTTCCGGCAGCGAACCGCGCAGGTATTCGACCCAGGTCTTGATCTTCGCATCCAGGTACTGGCGCGACGGATAGATGGCGTACAGGTTCAGCTCCTGTGAGCGGTAGTCGGGCAGGACCCGCATCAAGGTGCCGTTGCGCAAGCCATCGATGGCCGAATAGATCGGCAGAATGCCAATGCCCATGCCGCTGGAGATCGCGGTCTGCATGGCGTCGGCAGAGTTGACCAGCAACGGTGAGCTGTTGATGGTCACGGTTTCCTGGCCTTGCGGGCCGTCGAACAGCCACTTCTCCAGCGGAAACACCGGGCTGACCAGCCGCAGGCAAGCGTGGTTCAGCAGGTCGGCAGGCGTGTAGGCCATGCCGAAATTCTTGATGTAGGCCGGTGACGCACAGACGATGCTGTAGGTGATACCCAGCCGCTGCGACACAAAACCCGAGTCCGGCAGTTCGCTGGCCAGCACGATGGACACGTCATAGCCATCTTCCAGCAGGTCCGGCACGCGGCTGGTCATGGTCAGGTCGAAGGACACATCGGGATGGCTCTGCCGATAGCGGGCAATCGCATCGATCACGTAATGCTGACCGATGCCGGGCATCGAATGCATCTTGAGCTGGCCGGTCGGCCGGGCATGGGCATCGCTTGCCTCGGCTTCCGCTTCCTCCACCGAGGCGAGAATCTGCTCGCAGCGCAACAGGTAACGCTTGCCGGCTTCGGTCAGGGCGATACGGCGGGTCGTGCGGTTGAGCAGACGGGTCTGCAGATGCGCCTCAAGGTTCGAGACGGCACGCGATACGTTGGCGGTGGTGGTGTCCAGTTGTGCTGCGGCGGCGGTGAAGCTGCCCGCTTGCGCCACACAACAGAAGGCGCGCATGTTTTGCAGGGTGTCCATGTGCAGTTCTCTGAAGGCATAGCAAATTGTGACATGAAGTTACTGATCCATGTCATCCATACCAAAGGATTATCGCCGTTTCTGTAATAAAGAATCACATATTCCCCAGCTTATCGCCGTCAGGGCCGCCGCCTAGAATCGCGCCATTCAAGGGCGTTTCATTTCCGGTCGGGAACTCGCAGCTGTGCCGCGTCGCATCATCCGGGGCTTCAAGCCCCTCAGTGTCTGGCTTGTATCGTTAGTTATCAGCGGCTGTATCGGCACCGACGGAATCAAACCACAAGGCAGCGTATTACCCGTGGAAAGCCTGGCCACGGATCAGGCCATCCAGAGCGCTGACCGCGATGCAAACTGGCCCGCCGGCCAATGGTGGCGTGTCTACGGCGACCCGCAACTGGAGCGCTGGATCACACGCGCCACTCAAGACAGCCCGAGTCTGGCGATGGCCGCTGCACGTGTTCGCCAGGCCCGGGCGCTGGCCGGGATTGCCGAGTCCGCCGAAGCCTTGCACATCGACAGCAATGCCAGCCTGGCTCGTCACAGTTGGCCAAGCGATCAATTCTATGGCCCTGGCGCACTGGCCAATACTCGCACCTGGGACAACAATGCAACGCTGGGCCTGAGTTACGCCCTCGATCTCTGGGGCCGCGAAAGCAACGCCAGCGAACAGGCGCTTGACTTGGCGCACATGAGCGTTGCCGAGCAACGCCAGGCGCAACTCGAACTGCAGGAAAATATCGTGCGGGCCTATATCCAGCTGGCGTTGCATTACGCGCGGCTGGATATCGCCGAGGCCACACTGGCCCAGCAACAACAGATTCTCGATCTGGCGCAGCGGCGACTCAAGGGCGGCATCGGCACGCATTTCGAGGTCAGCCAGGCAGAAACGCCACTGCCGGAAACCCATCGACAGCTCGACGAGCTGGAAGAGGCCATTGCGCTGGACCGCAATCAACTGGCCGTGCTGGCAGGCAAGGGGCCGGGCGAGGGTGCAACACTGCAACGCCCGAGCCTGTCGCTGCACACCGCACTCAAACTGCCTTCGGCACTGCCTGCGCAACTGCTGGGCCAGCGCCCCGATGTGGTTGCCAGCCGCTGGTGCGTCGAGGCGCAGGCGCGGGGCATCGATGTGGCGCGTGCCGGCTTCTATCCCAATGTCGACCTGGTCGCCAGCCTTGGCTACATGGCTACTGGCGGCGGCATGCTGGAGTTTCTGACCGGCACCAAACTCACCTACAAAGCCGGCCCGGCGATCAGCCTGCCGATCTTTGATGGCGGACGCTTGCGGGCGGAACTGGGCCAGGCTGTGGCCGGTTATGACCTGGCCGTGGCCCATTACAACCAGACCCTGGTGACAGCGCTCAAGAACATTTCCGACCAGTTGATCCGCCGCGCTTCGATGGACAAGCAACAAGTGTTCGCCGCCGAATCCGTGGCCTCGGCACAGAAGACCTACGACATTGCCCTGATCGCCTATCGGCGCGGCCTGACCGACTACCTGAACGTACTCAATGCCCAGACCTTGCTGTTCCGTCAGCAACAGATCCAGCAACAGATCGAGGCCGCACGCCTGAGCGTGTATGCCGGACTGGCCGTCGCACTGGGTGGCAGCCTGTGACCCGTAGGAGCGAATTCATTCGCGAAGAGGCCGGTACATCCACAATTAATTCATCGTCCGGAACATCGTCTTCGCGGATGAATCCGCTCCCACCGTTGTTGGCCTTGCCCTGGCGGCGAGCCTTCAACAGTTGGGCGCGCAGCGACGGCGTCACCTGGATCTACATCTTCAAGGTGCTGATCGCCGCATTCCTCACCTACTGGCTGGCGTTACGGCTGGAATTGCCGCAGCCACGCACGGCGATGATCACCGTATTCATTGTCATGCAGCCGCAGAGCGGACAGGTGTTCGCCAAGAGTTTCTATCGCCTGCTCGGCACGCTGGCAGGCTCGGTGATGATGGTCCTGCTCATGGCGCTGTTCGCGCAGAACTCGGTGCCGTTTCTCGGCTGCCTGGCGCTGTGGGTCGGCATCTGCTCGGCGGGCGCGGCGCGTTATCGCAACTTTCGCGCCTACGGTTTCGTGCTGGCCGGTTACACCGCGGCAATGACCGGCCTGCCAGCGCTGGCGCACCCGGAAGGCTCGTTCATGGCGGCAGTCTGGCGGGTGCTGGAAATCGCCCTGGGCATCGTTTGTTCCACTGCGGTCACGGCGGCGATCCTGCCGCAAAGCTCCGCCGCGGCAATGCGCAACGCGCTGTATCAGCGCTTCGGAGTATTCGCCCGTTTCATGGTCGATGGCCTGCGCGGGAGCAGCGAACGGCTGGCCTTTGAAACCGGCAACGTGCGCTTTGTCGCCGAGGCCATCGGCCTGGAAGGGCTGCGCAGCGTGACGATCTTCGAGGACCCGCACATGCGCCGCCGCAACGGGCGACTCAACCGCCTGAACAGCGAATTCATGGCCGCCACCACGCGCTTCAACGCCCTGCATCAATTGCTGGCGCGGCTGCGCAGCGAACAGATGAGCGCCGTCATGAGCCGGGTCAATCCGGGCCTCGCTGCACTGAGCGAACTGCTCGATGCGTTTGCCGACCGTTCCCTGACCATTGGCGATGCTGCGCTGCTGGTGCAACGCCTGGAAACCTGCAAGGCCGAACTGCCCGAGCGGGTACGCAGCCTGCGCGCCGAGCTTGAGCAAAGCGCGCCGAGCGAAGCCGAGTTGCTGGATTTCCATACCGCTTTCGAGTTGCTGTATCGGCTGGTCAGCGACCTGCACAACTATGCTCAGACCCACGCCTCGCTGGCCGACCACAAACATGTGCGCGAACAGTGGGAAGAGTCGTTCGTGCCGCGCACCAGCTGGATCACCGCCCTGGCGGCCGGTGTGCGGGCCTCCAGCGTCGTCGGCCTGTTGAGCGCCTATTGGGTGCTGACGGCCTGGCCCAGCGGCGCGATCATGACCCTGGCGTCCGCAGCCACCGTTGCGTTGTCATCGACCACCAACAACCCACGGCGCATGTCGTTCCAGATGGCCTGCGGCACCTTGCTGGGCGCGATCCTGGGCTTTGCCGAAACCTTTTTCATCTTTCCGCAGATCGATGGTTTTCCATTGCTGTGCATGGTGCTCGCGCCGGTATTCGTGGTCGGCGCTTTCCTGGCCTCGCGCCCGCAGTGGGCCGGTTACGGGCTGGGTTTGCTGATCTTCTTCAGCATCGGTTCGGTGCCGGACAACCTGACGCTCTACAACCCCTACACCTTCATCAACGATTACATCGCCATGGTCATCGGCATGCTGCTGTGCGCGGCAGCGGGCGCGATCATCCTGCCGCCCAACAGCCGCTGGATGTGGCAACGTCTTGAAGACGCCCTGCGCCGGCAAGTGGTATTCGCCATCAGCGCGCCGCTGAACCGGCTGGGCTCCAGCTTTGAAAGCCAGACCCGCGACCTGATGCATCAGGCTTATGGCCTGGCAGTCGGCAGGCCTGAAGTGCAGCGTGAGCTGTTGCGCTGGATGTTTGCGGTGCTGGAAATCGGTCACGCGATCATCGAACTGCGCCGCGAGCAGGCGATCCTGCCGATTCACCCCAGCTACGCCGAACATCAGTCCTGGCGCATTGCGATCCGGGTCATGGGCCGTTCGCTGATCCGCCTGTTCATCCAGCCCGATGCCAGCAACCTGGAGCGCTGTCTGGTGGCCGTCGATCACGCCATCAGCCGGGTACAACTGACCGACGAGCCTTTTGCCTCGCACTTCGATACCTCAGTGCTGCGACGGGTCAAAAGCTACCTGCATTTCATCCGCACCTCGCTGCTCGATCCGCAATCGCCACTGGCCGTGTATGGCCGCCCACAAGGATTCGCGCATGCCTCGTGAAATTGCCTTCCACGGCCTGTACATGCCGAGCATCACCCTGATGTTCCTGATTGCGCTGATGCTGGCCTGGGCGCTGGATCGACTGCTGGCCGGGTTCGACCTGTACCGCCTCTTCTGGCATCCGGCGCTGCTGCGCCTGAGCCTGTTTACCTGCATTTTCGGCGCCCTGGCGCTGCCCCTTTATCGTTGACGCCCGCTTCGAGAAACCCTGATGAAAAAGCTCTTCAGTCTGCTCGCCACCTTGCTGGTCCTGGCACTGGCCATCTTTATCGGCCGAACCTTGTGGGTTCACTACATGGACACACCCTGGACCCGCGATGGCCGGGTACGCGCCGACATCATCAACGTCGCAGCCGAAGTATCCGGCACCGTCGTCGATGTGCCGGTGCGTGACAACCAGCAAGTGAAGAAGGGCGACCTGCTGATCCAGATTGATCCCGAGCATTACCGGATTGCCGTCAAACAGGCACAAGCGCTGCTGGCCTCACGCAAGGCCACCTGGGAGATGCGCAAACTCAACGCCAGACGCCGCGCCGACATGGACAACCTGGTGGTGTCCACCGAAAACCGCGACGACGCCAGCAACATCGCCACCTCGGCCCTGGCCGATTACCAGTTGGCCCTGGCGCAACTGGAAGCAGCCGAACTGAACCTGTCACGCACCCGCGTACTGGCATCCGTGGACGGTTACGTCACCAACCTCAACGTCCATCGCGGCGACTATGCCCGGGCGGGCGAGGCGAAAATGGCGGTGGTCGACATGAACTCGTTCTGGGTCTACGGCTTCTTCGAGGAAACCAAACTGCCCCATGTCCACGTGGGCGATCCCGCCGACATGCAATTGATGAGCGGCGAAGTACTCAAAGGCCACGTCGAAAGCATCGCCCGCGGCATCTACGACCGCGACAACCCGCAAAGCCGCGAACTGATCGCCGACGTCAACCCGACCTTCAACTGGGTCCGCCTGGCCCAGCGCGTACCGGTGCGCATTCACCTGGAGCAGATCCCCGACGGATTGCTGCTGGCGGCGGGGATGACCTGTACGGTGATCGTGGACCCGGTATCGGATCGGTAGGAGCGGTTTTAACCGCGAAGGCTATTCACGCAATGCAGGTGATGTTGCTAAATCAGTGCGATCTTGGGGCGATGATGTTTCTGGTTCAGTCCGTCATGCTCAGGCATGCGATGAATCTGCGGCCTTGCTTTCACTCAGCTCGACTTTGAAATACGTCATGAAATCCTTTCCTTGAGCAAAGGCTTTTTCGATGTCGGCGCTTTGTTGTTTGAGGGCCGGGCTTGGTGTGGCCCATTGTTCAGGGGGCTGTGGTTTTGACCAGTCGGCAATGGATTCGGGCATGGATTTCATGCTGTAGCGTTGGTCCCATGCTGCGACCCAGTACGGGAAACGCCACCATGTGACGACATGGCTTAAGTACCACCAACCAACGCCCAGCGCGGAGCGTTCTTTATGTTGGTATTCCTCGCGCATGTTTTCGCGTTCTTTATCGAAGGTATCCCCGCCTTCGTGGGGGGCTTTGCCAGGGGAGAACTCCGGGCCTTTTTCCATGTAAACGCGGATGGCTTCCCATTTAGCCAGCCCATGAATAGGTGTCATGACGACCTGATTCAGAAAGTGCACCTGGTCATTTTTCGGATCGTCGATGGCCATGCCAAAGGTATAACTGCTGATGACACCCACTCCGGTAAAACCGGTGCTGACTGACACCCATGAGACGGTGTCTTCCCAGGGTTGTATGACCGGCTCATTGGAACCGTCCGGAAAGAAACAGACCTCCCGGCGTTGACGGTTGAAGCGTATCGGGCGAGTACGGGCTTTGGCTCGTGTGGTGCTGACAACGGCGTACAGGCCAATAAGCGCGCCTAATCCTCCAATCCAAATTGAAAGCCCTAAACCGAATACAAAGAAATCACTAAAGTAATACCAAAAACTCCTCCCAAATGGGTTATCAAATGCTAACAAGCCCGCTGAAGTAGGAAGTATGAGGATACACATTATGATCCCGACTACAGGTAGCGATACAGCTAATCGAGCTTGAAATGATTTGCCTTGATTACTGCTCCCCACGTCCAGATAGACATCATTGACCTCAAGAAAGCTTCCCCCGAGATCCATTGGAGGTTGGCCGGTAGGCACGGGAAGTGGTGACAGAAACACACTTTCGCCGGTTGCAAAGCGACGTATTTCACCGGCCTTGGGGCGGTTTTTTTTCAGGTCCAGTTCGCCGTGTTCAGTCATGTGACGATTCTTCGGCCTTCTCTTTGTTCAGGTTTACCTTGAAGTACGTCATGAAATCCTGCCCTTGAGCAAAGGCTTTCTCGATATCAGCGCTTTGTGCCTTGAGCGCCGAGCTGGGCACGGCCCATTGTTCAGAAGGAAGAGGTTGTGACCACTCGGCAATGGAGTGGGGCATGGACTTCATGCTGTAGCGTTGGTCCCACGCCGCGATCCAGTACGGCACGCGCCACAATGTCACGATATGAGTGAGATACCACCAGCCAACGCCCAGTGCTGAGCGTTCCTTGTACTGGTATTCCTCACGCATATCCTCGCGTTCCTTATCGAAGGTATGTGCACCCTCATGTGTGGCCTTGCCAGGGGAGAACTCCGGGCCTTTTTCCATATACACACGAATGGCTTCCCATTTTGCCAACCCGTGAATAGGCGTCATGACGACCTGATTCAGAAAATGCACCTTGTCATTTTTCGGGTCATCGATAGCCATGCCAAAGGTATAACTGCTGATGACACCAACTCCGGTAAAACCGGTGCTGACCGATACCCAGGCGACGGTGTCTTCCCAGGGTTGTATGACCGGCTCATTGGAACCGTCCGGAAAGAAACAGACCTCCCGGCGTTGACGGTTGAACCGCATCGGACGAGTTCGGGCTTTTGCTCTTGTGGTGCTTACAACGGCGTATATAGCAATGAGTGCTGCCGCCCCGCCTCCCCAGAGTGAAAACCATAATCCGAAGACAAAGAGATCACTGAAGTAATACCAGAAGTTCCTTCCAAATGGATTAAAGAATGACCCAAAAACCCCCATGAAAATAGGAAGCATAACAACTGTTACGATGATCACAAACATAGGCATCATCACAGCCAGTCGAGCTTGATAAGACTTGCCTTGATTGCTGCTCCCCACGTCCAGATAGACGTCGTTTACCTCAAGAAAGCTACCCCCGAGATCCATTGGCGTCTGACCGGTGGGTACGGGAAGTGGTGACAGAAACACACTTTCGCCAGTGGCAAAACGACGTATTTCACCGGCCTTGGGGCGGTTGTGTTTCAGGTCCAGTTCGCCGTGTTCAGTCATGTGACGATTCTTCGGCCTTCTCTTTGTTCAGGTTGACCTTGAAGTACGTCATGAAATCCTGCCCTTGAGCAAAGGCTTTCTCGATATCAGCGCTTTGTGCCTTTAGCGCCGGACTGGGCACGGCCCATTGTTCAGGAGGCAGAGATTTTGACCACTCGGCAATCGAGTCGGGCATGGATTTCATGCTGTAGCGTTGGTCCCACGCTGCTATCCAGTACGGCACGCGCCACAATGTAATGAAATGCCTGAGATACCAAAAACCGACACCCAGTGCGGAGCGTTGCTTATGCTGATATTCCTCACGCATCTCCTCGCGCTCCTTATCGAAAGTATGCGCCCCCTCATGCATGGCCTTGCCAGGGCAGAACTCCGGGCCTTTTTCCATATACAAACGAATGGCTTCCCATTTAGCCAACCCGTGAATAGGTGTCATGATGCCCTGATTCAGAAAATGCACCTTGTCATTTTTCGGATCATCGATAGCCATGCCAAAGGTATAAGTACTGATAACGCCAACCCCGGTAAACCCGGTGCTGACTGACACCCATGAGACGGTGTCTTCCCAGGGTTGTATGACCGGCTTATCGGAACCGTCCGGGAAATAACAGACTTCCCGGCGTTGGCGGTTGAATCGTATCGGACGAGTCCGGGCTTTCGTTCTTGTTGTGCTGACAACGGCATAGAGGCCAATGAGCGCGCCCAAGCCTCCAGCCCAAATTGAGAACCATAATCCAAATACAAAGAAATCACTGAAGTAATACCAGAACGTTCTTCCAAATGGATTGAAAAATGTTCCGAAGCCCATTACAACAGGAAGTACTATCACGAATGCGATGATCGCCGACATGGGTAACGACACAGCAAGCCGGGCTTGAAATGATTTGCCTTGATTACTGCTCCCCACGTCCAGATAGACATCGTTGACCTCAAGAAAGCTACCCCCGAGATCCATTGGCGTCTGACCGGTGGGTACGGGAAGTGGTGACAGAAACACACTTTCGCCAGTGGCAAAGCGACGTATTTCACCGGCCTTGGGGCGATTGTGTTTCAGGTCCAGTTCGTCGTTTTGATCGGGTTTGGAGGACATATATTCAACCAGGAAATAGACGAGTTGGATGGCTAAAGAACATCGCTGTTCACAAGTAGCCACGGGGCATTATTGGTGCGGGTCTTCAATACCTTAACCTCTGAAAGCTCTTTGTTATCCTTCCCGCCCAGCGAGGTGGTTTCAAAACGTTTCTCCCGAAAAGCCGTATCACCGGGCACCGGGTGATACTTCAAAGCGATAGCTATGCCATGTTGTGCATTGGCCTGGTTCTGGAAGATTTCCAGTCCCAGTTTGAGCGGGGCGTCGGGAGCGCTCATCAGGTCGAGTCGGTACAGCAAGGGCTCGCTCCAGGCTTCCCAGTCATTGCGTTGACTATTTTGCAAAAAGTAGGCACTGAGGCCGAAATTAACGTCATTCAGCTCTCTGGCAGTCATGCCGGGAAGATGCATGATGAGCATAGGTTTTTTATCGACATGCTCTAACGAGACTTTTGGTGATGATGTAATCTCGGCCAGCGAGACACGTTCTTCAGGCAATGTTCGATTTTTGCTCTCTTTACCCCATGGGCTTTCCAGTAACCATTTATCAAGCTGGGTTTTATTGTTGCGGTTATATAGCCATTCTCCACCGAGCTGGAGGCCTGTGAGAGCAAGGCCTATCAAATTGGCTCGGGCGGCGACGCTCAGTAGTTTTCCTCCAGCTGTTACCCAGGCAAGAGCACGTGCCTGGCTGGCACTGGTCATTGCCGTATAGGCGTATTGAGTGGTTCGAGCCGTAGCCCAACCATTGATCACCAATTGTCCGGCGTCTCCAGAAAGAGTCATGCTTGCGCCCGTTAGTTTGGCGCCGTTTCCTGATCGCAAGGCTTCCGTCCAGCGGCTAACCGAACCTTTTTCTCCGTATAAACTTGTGCCAGCAGCAACGGTGCTAAAGAAATAGGTTAAAAGTCCCAGCGAAGCAGTGATTTTTCCTAATTTCGCGGCCATATTTATTTGGCCAGCCTTACTTGCGTAGTTTCCAATTGCGACCGTAAGACCCGTAATGACTATGCCTTGTGCCGCTGCAAAAGTTCCTCCGATCATTGATGAGAAGGCATTGGCAAGAGCCAATTTTTCGGAGGTGTCTGCGTTTGTTTTACTCATGAACTCGCTAAAGACAGTGGCAAAGTTAACTATCTGCAAAACCGCCGCTACCGAAGCAAATAAATCGCCTCCCGCAGAGGTGAAAACAGCGTTGCTGACTCCCTTGAACGGACGCTTGAGCCGGTAGTCGTCAGCCATTCTCTGGAATTCAAGCAATTGAGCATTGTTAAGCCCGGCGATCTTGAAGCCGGCTTTTCCAGCGCCATCCCCGACGGGGCTCATGGCTTGAGCAACACTTCCTTCAAGAGGCAAGACAGCTTGTTGCAAGGCTTTGCGTTGCGTCACCAGTGCTTTGTAACCACCCTTGGGAGCCTGGCCTTTATGTTCCTTGGCCACGGCCTGCTTGATCTGATTTTTGAGTGAGCGCATTTTCTGACGAAGTTCGGTCAGCTTTGCGACATCCTCATTGAATTTCCTGATCTGGCTGGCCGAGGAGAACTGGAGCGTGATTCCGTTTTTATTGAAGGCCTGCAAAACATTTATCCATGAGGCCCCCGGAATATTGCGCAGTACTTTTGCTGGGTCGAACGGCTGACCGCTGCGCAAGGCTTGCATCCCATTATCCAATGCCCCTGCCAAATGTAATTGCTTGGCTGGCTCGTAAGCAGTGTCACGTAGCTGGCCGAGCATTATGTCGGTATCGGTAAGCTGCAGGGAGTCCGGCAAATGCTCGGCCAGCAGATTGCCAAACTTGCCGCTAAGTTCCTGTGTGCCGGCATAGTCGTTCTTGACCATGAGGGTGTCACGCAGGGACTTGATGGATGACATAAGCTTGGCATCAAAGTCTTTCTGATCGGCCCGGCTCAAGGTAAAAAATGTGGAGACCGAAAAACCGGGTTGTTGCTCAATCAGTTTGGCGAGCTTTTCCGTCGCGCTGTCGGTCCGGCAAATATCCTTGAGGGCTGCATATTCAGTAGCCAGAAGCGCATGCCGTTGTCCTTGAGGCTTTGGATCGAAATACCAGGCTGAGCGATGAAAACGTTCCTCAGTCACCAGTTGGATTCGATCCTCGGTGATCAAGTCCAGCCGTTTGTTCCAACGCTCCAGATGAGCTCGTTGTTGCTTGACGAATGTTTCCATGGCCGATCGGTTAATCAGGTCATTGATGCCCTGTTGACCCATCTTTGCACCTTCGAGTGCATCCTCCGCATTGCCATCAATCGATTCGATCAGGTCCTGGTACTTGGGATACAGAGCACCCAGGCTTTCTCTCATTCGCATCTTTGCTCTGGCAACGCTGACAGGTGTTGACCATAAATTGGCAAACTTCTGTTGATTTTTAAGATTGACGTAATCAGCGATAGTTTGTCGTTGCCCTTCGTTGGTTTCTTCCTTGAGCCTGGCAAAGCGTGGATCACTTTGGGAGGCATTCAGAATGGTGTCGCCGGTCACGGTGTACAGGGTTTCGATGTAGCAACCCATGACATATTTCTTCTGGGTCTCTTCCGAATTGCTCCAGTCACTGATCCAGCCTGCTGCCAAATCCTGATGCTCGGCGAGATCGCGCAGCACGCCGATATCATCCTGTACCACCAGATACAGATGGTCGCGCTCGTTCTCTGCCTTGACCTGCTTCTTCAAGACACCCAGTTGGGTTTTCTTGAACTGGGTCGCTTGTTCCCAGGCGTAGTCTTTACTTTCTTCAGGTTTGGCGCCTGCAATGGCCGGTGCTTTACCTGGCTGTTCTGCAATTTCCGCAACCCACTTTTCTGCCTGGCTGGCAGTCAGCAGATTGGCTGCGCCTTTCTCCGGGTCGACGCTACTGAGGCTGACCCTTTGCATGAAGTACTCACGCTCAGACTTGTGTTTGATGACCTGCGCGCATTTGGCGGCAGTCCATTGCACCTCGGAGTAGTTGACATAGAGATCGCTTGAACGCGGGAAGAGCAACACCGCTTCGCCTACATTACTTTCGCGTTTGTCGGCGGTGACTTCGCTTTTGTCCCACAGCAGTTGGGTCACGATGCCGTTTTCGATGCGGTATTCATGCAGGATGGCTTTAGGCTTTTTGTCGACGATGACATAGAGCCAGCCATCGCGGATCAGGCGAATACCCAGCGGACGTGACTTGGTTTTGTACGGCATCGCCAGTGCGCTGGAGGGGTCAAGACGTTCGACCAGCCCATAGCGCAGGGGAATGAGCTGGATTTTGGCCTTCATCAGGGGGCAGCCGCCCATGGCGCACTTGCCATCGTCTCGGCTTTTTGCAACGTTGTTCGGGCTTTTGCCGGCCGATGTTGAGGTCGTCATCCTTGGCTCCTGTTGAAGGTTTCGGCCCGTGCCTGAGCGATATCAGCGACCCGTTCGAGTCGTTGGGCGGGCGTTTGTTCCGATGGGGTCTTGAGTATTGCGTCGAGGTCTGGATGCTCTTCCAGTGCTCTTTCGCCGAGGAACCCGTGAATGTTGGCGTAGAGGGTGATGTCGAGTTCGGTGTTGAAGCCTCGATCATATGAAGTCGAGGCCAATGCATGCAGGTGTTCCCAGCGTTGCACAGGCGTTGCCTGGTCCTGATAGGACGGGAAGTATTCGAGCATGTGTTCGTCGAGGCGAAGAACGATGCTGCGAAAATTCACTTCATTGAGTTGGCTGATTTGCTCATCGCTCAAGCCATAGCGTTTGCCGTGATCAGTATTCGGCGCAGCGCCAGGGCGCTGATCGACGTGCCAGCAACCCAGCGCCGCATCGACGGTAACCACCTGTTTGCAGGGGCCGAACAGGGTCGCATCCTTGAGGCTTTGTGCATGGGAGAGCAGGGCATGGGTGACGGCAGGGTCGGCGACACGCAGCAGGACTTCTTCGCCTTGCGGGTGCATCACGCTGGTCAGCCAGCGAAAGTGCGCGACCACCTGTTCCCATGGCTGATCGCTGAAAACCAGATAACCCCATTCCTGACGGGCTGCATTCAGGAATTGCATCAGGATCGGATCGTTCTGTGATGTTATCCGGATCAGGCACGGAGAAATATCAACCAGTTCGGCCCACCGTGTCCGCAGATAAAGCGGCTCGAACTCCGGGCTGTCCGACCATTGATAGAGTTGCTGGGGAAGTCTCTCGACGCTGACGCCATCGAGCAGCAAGCCGACTGTGCCATTCCAGGCCAGATCTTGCGGCAGGCCATTCTCCAGCGACCACTCTGACTTAAGCATCTTGCGCCTCCAGCTTGGCTTTCTCGCAGATCGCACAAATCGGCTTCTTCTGCATCAACGCCTGCCGCTGCGCCGGCACCAGCAACTGTCCAGCCTTGTCCGCATCCGCCGGCTTCAACGGCCCTGGCAACAACGGCGCCGCCCCGGTGCCATTCCCTGGGCTGCCACCGGTATTGACCGTAACCTCCGGGCCGCTGATGGTCACGCCGCTGGCGTCGATCTTGATGAAGCTGCCGCCAGCCTTGAGGGTCAGTTCGCTGCCGGCTTCGAGTACGACTTTTATGCCGCCACTGAGGTGGATTTCCTGGCCGGCCTCGACAAACTGGGAGGTTGCGATCTTGATGTGGCGGTTGGCGCCCACGGTTAGGTGATCGTCGGTCCGGGTTTCGACTTTGCGGTCGGCGTGGGTAATGCGGTGTTCTTCGGCACGGAACTCGCTGTAGCTGTTTTGCTCGACGGTGTCATGCCGTTCGTTGCCGATGCGGATCTTCTGATCGTTCTCGACGTTCTCGTCCCAGTCACGCTGGGCGTGCAGGTAGATCTGTTCCTGCCCTTTCTTGTCCTCGATGCGCAGTTCGTTGTAACCGCCGCCACCGGGTGAACTCAGGGTCTTGAAGGTGCTGCGGGTCTTGTTGGCCGGCAGCTCGTACGGGACGAGGTTTTCCTTGTGGTACAGGCAGCCGCTGATCAGCGGCTGGTCGGGGTCGCCTTCGAGGAAGGTGACCAGCACCTCCATGCCGATCCGCGGGATCGCGATGCCTCCGTACTGGGCACCGGCCCAGGCGGAAGACACGCGCAGCCAGCAACTGGTCTTGTCGTCGGCCTGACCTTCGCGGTCCCAGTGAAACTGCACCTTGACGCGCCCGTACTGGTCGCAGTGGATCTCTTCGCCTTTGGGGCCGGTCACCATGGCGCTCTGGCTGCCGAGGATGCGCGGTTTCGGGTGGCGCAGCGGCGGGCGGTTCGGCACGTCCCACGGCGTGGCCTGGAAGCGGTTGCGGTAGCCCTGATG
>NZ_RBRE01000005.1:30853-31482 GCF_003700275.1 Pseudomonas cichorii
ACCAGCAACGGCTGATCGCTCTTGCCTTCGACCAACTGGAAGTCGCTGCGATGGCGTTCCAGGGCGCGCTTGGCCAGGTGCTTGCCACGCTCGCGGTCCACGAAGCGGCCCGGATAGTCGTAATCTTCGAGGTCCGGCAGTGCGTCGCCACGGTTCTCGCTTTCCAGGGTCAGGCGCGGCTTCTCGAAGTCGTAGTCACGGCGCGTAGTGCGGCTGGTGCGGGTTTCCAGGCGCAGGTCGAAGCGTTTGATCACCGGGTCGTTGGCGACCATGCCCGAGTCTTGCTGGTAGGCCACGGGCGCCAGTTTCGGGAACACCGTCTGGTCATCGCCGAACACCAGCTTGTGGCCCGTGGCGCTGTGCTGGAAGTGGTAGTGAATCCCTTCTTCCTCGCACAGGCGCTGGATGAAGTGCAGGTCGGACTCGTCGTACTGCACGCAGTACACGCGCTCGGGGTAGACCGAGCCGAGGGTGAAGGTGTAGGCGTTGCTCTGGATGCCATGTTCTTCGAGGACCAGGCCGATGATCTTCGGTACCGAAAGGTTCTGGAAGATGCGCTGGTTGATGCGGTGCGCCAGGTAGGACAGTTGCGGGCGCAGGGTCACCGCGTAGCGGGTCAGGCGTTTGCC
>NZ_RBRE01000078.1 GCF_003700275.1 Pseudomonas cichorii
GGTCATTAGACCAGCTCACATAGCGGCAGCCAAGCGTTGAGGGTGAATGTGTGAGCGATAGCAAGGTCCGGGTGAATAATCTGGCAACGGGTGATATTTCCCACCCAGATAAAGACATATTTTTTGCCGCCGTCGAAACCACGCGGATGCCGATGATTTTCACGGATCCTGGCCGCCCGGATAACCCGATCATTTTCGCCAATCAGGCCTTTCTCGAAATGACGGGCTATGAGCTCGATGAGATTCTGAATCGCAATTGTCGTTTCCTTCAGGGGCCCGATACGGATCGTGAAGTTGTTACTGCCTTGCGTACGGCCATCGCCAACAAGGAAGACATTGCCACGGAAATCCTCAACTACAAGAAGGATGGTTCGTCGTTCTGGAACGCGCTTTTCATGTCGCCGGTCTTCAATGACAACGGCGATCTGGTTTACTTCTTTGCCTCTCAGCTTGATGTGAGCCGTCGGCGTGACGCGGAGGATGCCCTGCGTCAGGCACAGAAAATGGAAGCCCTTGGCCAACTGACAGGTGGCATTGCCCACGACTTCAATAATCTGCTGCAGGTCATGGGCGGCTATATCGGCCTGATCGATTCAGCCACCGACAAGTCGCATATCGATGTTGCCCGGATCAAAAGAAGTGTCGAGCACGCCAAGTCGGCAGTCGACCGGGCCAGTACGCTGACCAAGCAACTGCTGGCCTTTGCCCGCAAGCAGAAGCTCCAGGGGCGGGTGCTGAACCTCAATCAGGTCGTCACGGGCATGGAGGCGTTGATCCAGCGCACGTTTGATGCCGAGGTGCAGGTTAAATATGACCTTGAACCCAACCTTGGCAATTGCCGCCTCGACCCGACACAGGCCGAGGTCGCACTGCTGAATATCCTGATAAACGCACGGGATGCGCTGATTGGAAGGCCTGACCGTCGCGTGTTCATCGAAACGCGCAACATCGTCGTGAATGACCTGGCCAATGTCTCCTATGACGGCTTGCTGCCGGGAAGCTACGTAAGCGTTGCGATCACGGACAATGGCATCGGCATGCCGGTGAACATTCGCGACCGGGTCATGGATCCGTTCTTCACCACCAAAGAGGAAGGCCAGGGCACCGGGTTGGGGCTATCGATGGTCTATGGCTTCGCCAAACAGTCTGGTGGAGCGGCCCGTATTTACTCGGAAGAGGATGTCGGGACCACGCTGCGCCTTTATTTCCCGGTCGACGATGCCAGTGTCAGCATTCATGAGCATGCCACACCTGTCTCCAGCAAATCGGGTACGGAGCGCATCCTGATCGTCGAAGACCGCCCCGATGTGGCTGAGCTTGCGAAGATGGTGCTGGAAGATTACGGCTATGTGACAGACATGGTGCTGAACGCACGCGAGGCCCTGAAACGCTTCGACAGCGGCGAAACCTACGATCTGCTGTTCACCGATTTGATCATGCCGGGCGGGATGAACGGTGTAATGCTGGCCAGGGAAGTGAGACGCCGCCACCCGAAAATCAAGGTTTTGCTGACTACAGGCTACGCCGAAAGCTCCATCGAACGGACGGATCTGGGCGGCTCCGAGTTTGAAGTGATCGCCAAACCCTGCATGCCGCACGATCTTGCCAGGAAGGTGCGGCAGGTGCTGGATGGGCCTAACGGGATTGCTTGAGTTTTAGCTATGCCAGGCAGCGCAATGCTGCCTGTCTATCAATGACCCGCGACCATTTGACTGGACTGTCTGCCACCCTTTGCAAAGCCATGAACTCGCGCTCGCGATGCAATGAGCAGGCTTAGCAGTAACAACATCAACAAGACCCAGGGGAAAGAGCTCACTCCCCACTGACCGAGTAAAACGCCGCCCAGTAGCCCACCGCCTGCGATGGCGCTGTTCCAGACAACCACATTCATGGAAAGCGCAACGTCAGCGCCCTCGCCTGCCGAGTCGGCGAGTGCAGTCTGCAACAGTGTGGCGGCGCCACCAAAGGTCAGCCCCCAGATACAGACTCCGATGTAAATTGCCCAGGCAGAGCCTGAAAACAAACCGAAAAAAACCGAAACCGCTGCAAAGGTTGCGAGGCTGGCCAGCACCGTCTTGCGCAGATGCCGATCAACCAGCCGTCCCGTTACCCAGATACCCGCCAGCGCGGCGACACCAAATGCCAGCAGTACCACATCAATGTCACTTGCCAAGCCTGCCTTGGAAACAAAGGGAGCGACGTAGGTATAAAGAATGTTGTGCGCCAGCATCCAGGTGAACACAACGCCCAATACCGAACGGACGCCTGGCGTGAAAAAGACTTGCCGCAACGCCATGCGCTGGGAGGAGGATTGGCCGGGGTAGTCCGGCACCTTAAGCAGCACCCAGACGATCAATACCAAGGTCATACCGGACATCAAGCCAAACGCCATGCGCCAGCCCATGATCCCACCCAGCCAGGTTCCCAAAGGCACGCCCAGCGACAATGCGATAGGCGTTCCCACCATCGCCACCGCCAACGCCCGGCCCTGCAACTGAGGAACAACCATGCGTCGTGCATAACCGGCGATAAGGCTCCAGGCCAATCCCGCAGAGACGCCGGCGAAAAACCTCGCGATCAGGATCAGCCAGTAATTGGAGGACAACGCGGTGATGGAGTTGAAAACCAGAAAGCCGACAATCGTCAGCAGCAGGACTGTCCTGCGCCGCCAGCTTTGAGTGGCGATGGTCAGCGGAATGGCTGCCAGCAGTGATCCCAATGCGTAAACAGTCACCATCTGCCCGGCAAACGATGGCGACACCCCCAGGCCACTGCCGATCTCGGGCAGCAAACCCGCAGGTAACGTCTCGGTCACGATGCAAATGAACCCCGTCATCGCCAGTGCCAGTAATGCTCCAAGCGGAAGTTTTCCGCTCTGTGTCTCATCTGCTGCCATTTGTCTCAACCTCTACTAATATACTGATCGGTATAAATATAAAGATGGGCAACCGGGTGGTCAACAACTTATGTATCGATTAGTATTTAAGTAACTCTGGAGGAGATCCGACATGGCACAGATGGGACGCCCGCGCACGTTTGATCGTGACCTGGCAATCACTCAGGCACTGCATTTGTTTTGGGAGCATGGATACGATGCGACATCCCTCAGCCAACTGAAGGCGAACATCGGTGGAGGCATCACCGCGCCTAGCTTTTACGCCGCCTTTGGCTCGAAACAGGAACTGTTCAATGAGGTAATGGAACGCTACCTCAGCACTCATGGCCGAGTCATGGACAGTCTGTTTGATACGACTCTGCCGCCTAAAGAGGCGATAGAACTTACCCTGCGCTGCTCCGCGAAAATGCAATGCGAGCCCGATCATCCTAAGGGTTGTCTGGTGGCTTTAGGCCTGATGAGCGCTTGCTCGGAAGAGAGCAAAGCCATCTCGGAGCCTCTTGCCCGGGCGAGAAACCTGAATCGGGCGGGTATCGCCGCCTGTATCGAGCGCGCCATTGCCACCGGCGAACTGCCTGCGACGGTGATACCGGAAATTCTCGCTGCCATGTTCGACAGTTTTCTGCTGGGCTTGTCGACACTGGCACGCGATGGTGTTTCACATGCCAAGCTGGATGCTGCGGTGACTCAGATAATGGGAGTGTGGGATGGCTTGCGTGTTGTTGCTGAGGATCAGTGATCCTGGACGCTCAACCTGTAAGGTTTTTCATGGGGCGGGATTTATTACGCTGTCGCGGGCAAGTGAGCAGTGGGCTTGAAGTGCTCAGTACAGGACACCGCCCATTGTCATTGAGTAAGGCTCCATGTCAAAAAAGGATTTAGAGAATTTTGGAAACCACTAGAGACAATCCAATGGCCAGCAGCAACAGGCCCGCAACCCTGTTGATCCAAAGCCCGATACCTGGATTATCACGTAATCTCATTCCAATCTGCTGCCCGCAGAATGCGAGCGGCAGTTCTACCAGAATCATGATTACAACAAGGACGATACCGAGATAAAGCATCGCGAGTGCTTTGTTATTTGCGTGCTGTGGAATGAACTGTGGCATGAATGAGAGCGTGAAAATCATCGCTTTTGGATTGAGCAGGTTAGTCATCAACCCGCGTCGGTAGACTTGCCAAAAACTCGCACTCAATCCGCCCGGGATTCCTTCAACTATTTGATGAGAGCGGAGCATGTTCAAACCAAGCCATGAAAGATATATCGCACCTGCCAGCACAAGCATGCCGTAGAGCAGTGGAGACGCGGCGATCAAGGTGGCAACACCCGCTATCGCCAGAATCACATAACAAAATGCACCACTGGCTACGCCGAGAATGGCAGCAATTCCCACCCTCGCACCATTACTGATCGAGTTGGACAGGATGTAAACCATATCCGCACCGGGCGTAATCATTAGAATGGCGACTGACGTTGCGAATACCGCCAAATTGGCGAAAGAAATGTCCATGCGAGGCTCCAATAAACCAGATGCGCATGGTAGGGGGGGCGTTTACCGAGCCTATAGAATCGGATTGCTCATTTTGTCGCAGCCGCATAGGCACCGGGCGTTACCCCGTACGCTCGCTTGAACGCTCGACCAAGATGCGATTGATCAGCGAACCCCGATTGAAGGGCTACATCGCTCAAAGACGCCGTTCCTCGGAGAAGATCGCGCGCATGTTGCACACGAATCTGACGCAGATACTGTTGTGGAGCCAAGCCAAAGCTTGCGGTGAATAATCGGCAAAGATGGTATTTGGAGATCCCGGCAGCATGGGCCAGTTGATCCAGGCTAAAGGCATTCCCTAAATTGTCATGCAAGTACTGCCTAGCGAGCTTGGCAGCACGATTGACCGAGCGAACGCCGCCAATCTGTTCACGAACACAAAAACCTGTAACTTCGCTTACGAACTCGTTGATCAGGTTGCTCCATATAACTTCTGCATGCAGCCCGCTGGCACTCTCCAGTCTGGAAGCTGCCAGCAATCCCTCGGCCAACTTCGGAGCATAAAAGCCCTGACGTTGAACAACCGAGCGCGGACCTTGGTGCCAGCATTCGGCGTCGTTCAACAGCCTCTCCGGGAGGTACAGCATCAAGTACTGACAGGGCGCAGATCCGATGGCGCGCCCAGCATGCAACTGGCCTGGTTCGATCAACGTCACCTGCCCTTGAGTCACTACACCCGAGCCATTATGCCGGGCACTGTTATCGTGCGCGCCTTTCAGAACCACTCCTACCGCCCAGGCGTCATGCCAGTGCGGCTGGAATTCGTGATGGGTGTAATGAGCGGCAAGAAACTCGGCGCCTGCCGGGTTGAACAATCGCCTGATGCTTCCTCTGTCCATGCACACTCCTCGTTAGCTATCAACGCTCAAACACATTCACAATCTGCTCATACGTGTGAGCTGGTCTAATGAC
>NZ_RBRE01000015.1 GCF_003700275.1 Pseudomonas cichorii
AAAAGTTGACCACTACAAGCTGCCTCCCATTTCACTACTTCACCGACTTCACAAACCGCAACGTAAACCTGTCCGACTCACCAATCGCCACATACCTGGCCTTGTCCTGCTCACCCAGTTTCAGCGCCGGTGGCAGTGTCCAGACGCCTGCCGGATAGTCTTTGGTGTCTTTCGGGTTGGCGTTGATCTCACTTTGCGCTTCCAGTTTGAAGCCTGCATCGGTAGCGAGCTTTACCACGTAATCGGTGGGCAGGTAGCCGCTTTGCTTGATGCTCTCCAGGTTGCTGCCCTCTTTGGCACGATGGTCGACCACGCCCAGTACGCCGCCCGGTTTCAGGACCTTGAAAAAGGCGGCGAAGGTTTGCGGCGCATCGTCGGCAAGTACCCAGTTATGCACGTTGCGGAATGTCAGGACCCGGTCGGCCGAGGCGGGCTTGCCAAAGACAGGTGTCTTTGGATCGAACTCGATAAACTCGGTCTTGCCGTAACGCTCCGGATCGGCCTTGAATTTCTGTTTCAAGCCGTCGGCGGCTTTCTTGTAGTAGTCACCCGAGGAAGGCGTTTGCAGGGCCGCAATGTAGTGCCCGTTGTCCTTGAGCAGAGGCGCCAGAATCTCGCTGTACCAGCCACCACCGGGGGTTATTTCGATTACGGTCTGGTTGCGTTGCACACCGAAGAACTTCAAGGTTTCCTGTGGATGACGGTATGCGTCGCGCGCACGGTTTTCCCCGGCTCGCCATGAGCCTTCCAATACGGTCTTGTACTGTGCATCGCTGATCGAGGGATCGGGTGCAGCGGCCTGGCTGAGGGATGGAGCGAGAAGGGTGGCAAAGCTTAAAGCAAGCATCCTTGGGTTCATGATCGTCCTTGAGTGGTATGTATGGCCGGTATAGCCAAGAGTCAGAAAAAATAGTGCCGTTCGCAGGCTTTGCTGCCGCACCGGTATTTACTTTACCGGCAGATAAATCATTGCGATTAGACTTTCTGGCAATAAGAATAGATGCCGCCGATTGAGGCCAAGCGGGCGTAGAGCCTGTATTTTTCCTGTCTTCATGAAAAACTGGCCCCTTTTTATATCCAGGACAGGGTTCTGAGTGTCAGGCATTAAATGCCTGCCATAGGCTGATCTGGACTTTCTGTTGTTAATGACTATCTGATTTTTATTATGACTGGCATATAAGTACCTCGAGAGTTGCATGTTGGCTGTTGGTGGAGGCTGTGGTAGCTTCTGGCAGTTTTGTCGTATCAACACATTGTTCTGTTAGTTGCTGCAAGTTGCTTTCCAGTTCATGCATTCGGTTGACGAGGTGAATCATATGGGTAGCGCAGAGAGCGAATCAGGGCTCCTTGAGGCCGCAAGGGCTATAGGGGCGCTGGCGGCTTCCAGGTCTTCAGATATCGAGTCGCTGGGGTATTTGCCGCAGGAGATTGTAGAAGCGCTGGAGCAGTCCGGACTCTACAAGATGTTGATACCCGCCGAGCTGGGCGGGGCCGAATGTGAAGTCGATGTGTTCGTCAGGACAATTGAATTGCTGGCGCAGGAAGATGCATCTACCGCGTGGTGCACATTCATCTGCTGCACTTCTTCCGTTCTGTCAGCTTATGTTTCACCCGCATCAGCCAAAGAACTTTTTCTTGCCGATACCATCAAGGTGGCTGGCGTCTTCGCACCGAGCGGTCGTGCCATTCGTGTGGTCGAAAACGGCGTAAAAGGATTTCGCGTAAACGGTCGCTGGGCCTGGGGATCGGGCTCCAGAAATGCCGATCTGATTGTGGGTGGTTGTTGCATCATCGGCGAGGATGGTCAGCCGGAGTTACTGGCTAACGGTAAGGTCAGGCTGCAATCTGTCATTTTCAACAAGGATCAGGTGACGCTTCTCGACAACTGGACGGCGTTTGGGCTCAAGGGTACGGGTAGCGGAGAGTTTGAAGTCTCGAATGCATTTGTCCCCGAGCAGAACAGCACGTGTCTGTTTCTGGATAGGCCCATCGCCAGGCCCCTTTATCAGTTTCCGGTGTTCGGCTTGCTGGGGCTTGGGATCGCTGCCGTTTCATTGGGCGTGGCAAGGGCGGCCTTGCAGGAGCTCAAAAGAGTCGCCTGTACGAAAGTCATGGCTCCCGGCAAGAAAACGCTGGCGCAGCGGTCGATGGTGCAACAGGCCGTGGCTGTGGCAGAAGCCAAAGTACGTTCTTGCAGAGCCTTCATTTTCGAGGCAATCCATGAGGCATGGCGGGATGCAGAAAAAGGCTCGGGGATTGCACTGGAGATGCGTCGTGACCTTAGGCTTGCCACGACCTATGCTGTCGATACTTGCGTGGAAGTGGTTCAGTCCATGTACTCGTTGGGCGGGGGGCTTGCCGTCTTCGAGACGTCCAGGTTGCAGAAGTACCTGAGGGACGTGAATGTGCTGGCGCAGCATGTCATGGTCAATGATTCTACCTACGAACTGACAGGGCGCATTTTTCTGGATCTGGAAGTGGATATCGACACCCTCTGAAGTCAAAACCTGATACCTCATCTCAAACCCCGCCCAAGTCCCAATCCCGTCACCCGGATACAACGCGGCCGTATCGGCTCCGGCCACGTTGTATGGCGTGCACGCCATATCTCCCAGGTTTTTCACTGAAAATTATCGGCGTTCTATGGGCATAGTCAGGCCTGTCAGCGACCTGGAGCAGGTACCTGAAAAGTTGGCGTGTTGGCGTGAAAATCTGGCAGACAAGTGATTTGAAATCGCAAACTTTGTTGCCGGGCTGTTGCAGGCTGAACAGTGGCAATTATATGCATATTACTTATTGTTGTCGGGAATAAAACACATCGACTATAGAGGCTTTAATGCTCTGTAATGGCTGATTCAGGGCGTTCTCTGGCTTTTCATGCATTAGAGAAGGACAACTGTTTGTAGCGCAACATTGATCGGTCAATTTGCCTGTTATTCAACTTGTAAAAGGCAATTACAGGGAGAAAAGTCAATAAGGATTGGCTGGCACGACATCTGCAATGTGAACTTCCATAAAATTTTAGCGCTATTCGGGATGGGCCGGTTAATACCTGTCTGGATATCGGTCGACCATCATGGAGTACTTGCAGTGCAGGCAATCAAGCGACAAGGCGGACGTTATTTTCCCCAACTAAACAGTGCCGCCAGCGTGCCGATCCTCTTGGCTTTACTCGCTCCGTTTGCCCATGCAGCCGACGAGTCCGCCGGCACCACCCTGGGCAAGGTAACGGTCACCGGCACTGCCGACAGTGAGGCGCTGAAGGATCGCAAGCGTCTGCAGAAGGTCGCAGGCAATACCGCTGTGGTGGACAACCGCCAGGTCGAGCAGGGTAAGGCAGGCAGTGCCGAAGATGTGCTTGCCCTGCAGCCGGGTGTATTCGCTCAGGCCACCAGCGGCAGCGGTGCGAACAAAATATCCATCCGGGGCTCGGGCCTGAACACGTTCTATCAAGGCTATGTGCTGGGCACGAAGTTTTTGTTCGATGGCTTGCCGATCACCGGCCCCGGTGGCACTCAGGAAGATTTCCTGGACATGCAGGGCGTGGGGCATACCGAGGTGCTGTATGGCGCCAATGCCTCGGAATATGCAGCCCTGTCACTGGGCGGCGCGATCAATTTCGTCAGCAAGACCGGACGTACCGACCCCGGCAATTACGCCCGTTTCGAGGTCGGCAGCTACGGTTATCGCAAGCAGCAGTTGAGCACTGGCGGTGTGGTCGGTGACAGCGATTACTACATCAATATCCAGCACAACGAGCGTGACGGTTATCAGGACCATGCTGCCAATGAAGCCCGTGGCCTGGCCGCCAACTTCGGACATGTGTTCAGCCCGAAACTGGAGACACGCTTTTTCCTCAAGTATCGGGAAGAGGATCTGGTCAACGGCAATACCCTGACGCGCCAGCAACTCAAGCACGACCCGCGCAGCAATCTGGTGCCTACCGGGCGCCGCAAGGATGGCACCACCTTTCTGGCCAACAAGACCACCTACACCTTCGACGATGGCGGCAAGCTCGAAGTGGGGGCGGCCTACAACAATTACCCCTTGCTCAATGGCTGGCGCTACGCGGTTGCGCCACAGGACTGGCGCTCCAAGGATATCAACCTGACCCTGCGTTACTTCCGCACCGGCGACAGCTTCTTCGGTCTGCCCAGCGACAGCAGCATCATCTTCAGCAACACCCGGGCCTATCTGGCCGACGTCAAATCCCACAGCGCCAGCACCGGGGCCAAGTTGCAGGAAACCAACTACACCGGCTCGCGGGACACGGTGCTGAGTTTCGGCAACGAGCTGCAACTGACAGATCGTCTGTGGCTGTCATCGGGGCTTTCATTCATCAATATCAAACGCAAGGCCGAGATCGAATACACCAGCGGCACCAACACCAGCGACTTTCCCGACAGCGTTGCCTACACCGAGAACGACATCGCGCCACGCCTCGGCCTGCGCTATCAGTTGACGCCGGACTTCCAGGTGTTCAGCAATGTCAGCCGCAGTATCGACCCGCCGGTGACCTGGCAACTGGGCAGCACCGGCAACCCTTATCTGTTCGATGCCCGACCGCAGAAGGCGACCACGTTCGAGGTGGGGATTCGCGGCAGCAAGGGGATTTTCGATGGCAGCCTGACGCTTTATCGCTCCTGGATTCAGAAGGAACTGCTGACGGTAGTGGTGCAGCAGGCCACTGCCACTCAGGATCAGATCACGACCACGTCCAATGCCAGCCCGACTATCCACCAAGGCATCGAAGCCGGGTTGAGCGCGCTGCTTTGGTCGGGCGCCAATGGCGACACCCTGGACTTGCGCCAGGCCTACACCCTCAACGATTTCCACTATCGCCACGATGAAACTTTTGACGACAACGAACTGCCCAGCCTGCCGCGTCATTTCTATCAGGCCGAGCTTGCCTATCGCCAGCACAGCGGCTTTTACGCCTCGCTCAATCTGCGCGCAGCGTCGAGTTACTACATTGATTACGCCAACAGTTGGCAGGCACCGTCCTACGTGCTGTGGGGAGCCAAGCTCGGCTATCAGGCACCAGGCAAGCAGTGGGAAGTTTTTGCCGACCTGCGCAACCTCACTGACCAGCGTTACGCCACTGCCGCCAATACAGCCTACAACGCCAACGGCCAGGACTCGGCGAATTTCTATCCGGGCGACGCCTTTTCGGTGACCACCGGTGTGGCGTTCCGGTTCTGAGCGCCGCATTCAAGGAGAGCGATATGCCCAAACAATTGCACGTCAACCTGTTCGAGATGAACTGCGTCAGTCATATCACCCATGGCATGTGGGTTCACCCGGACAACAACCGCCACCGCTTCAACGATCTTGACTACTGGACCGAGCTGGCCCAGTTGTTGGAATACGGCACTTTCGACGGGGTATTTCTGGCGGATGTGGTGGGCGTCTACGACCGCTTTCGCAATGGCCCGGAAACGGCTCTGCGCGAGGGGCTGCAGGTGCCCAGCAACGATCCGATGCTGCTGGTCCCGGCCATGGCAGCGGTGACCCGTGAACTGGGTTTCGGCGTGACCTTTTCCACCACCTACGAGCCGCCGTTCAGCTTTGCCCGGCGCATGAGCACGCTGGATCATCTGACCAAGGGCCGGGTCGGCTGGAATATCGTCACTTCCTATCTGCCCAACGCCGCCCGCAACTTCGGGCTGGATCAGGAAGTGCCCCACGACCATCGCTACGAGATTGCCGACGAATACCTCGACGTGCTTTACAAACTCTGGGAAGGCTCCTGGGACGACGATGCGGTGATTCAGGATCGCGAGCAGCGCATCTACACCGATCCGGCCAAGGTGCGCTACATCAACCATGTCGGTGAGCATTTCAAGGTTGCCGGCCCGCACTTGTGCCAGCCGTCACGGCAGCGTACCCCGGTGCTGTTCCAGGCCACCGGTTCCCCGGCAGGTTCGGCTTTCGCGGGACGACATGCCGAAGTGGTGTTTACCGGCGGCGTCACTCACGAAGATGTGCGGCGCAATATCACCACCATGCGCCGCAACACCGAGGAGCAGGGGCGCGATCCGGCGGGTATCAAGTTCATTGTGCAGGCGGGGGTGATCGTCGGGCGCAACGATGCCGAGGTGTCGGCCAAGCTCGACAGTTATCGCCGCCTGATCAGCGCCGATGGCGGGATGGCGCATGCCCAGATGGGCATCGACCTCAAGGCGTATCCGCCCCACGAACGGCTCTCCAGCATCATCAAGCGCGGCGATATCGGCTGGGGTTCGCTCAACCGTTTCGGCCCGGATACCACAGTGGCTGAAATGCTCGGCAGTTTTTCAGGATTGCAGGAGGATCGTTACTTCGTCGCCGGCACGCCGACGGTGGTCGCCGACGAGATCGAGCGCTGGCTGGATGTGGACGGCATCGACGGCATCAACCTGCGCCAGTACGTGTCGTTCGAGACGGCCCGGGATTTCATCGACCTGGTGGTGCCCGAACTGCGCCGCCGCGGGCGTTTTCGCGAGCGCTACAGCCCCGGCGAAACCTTGCGCGAGCGGTTGTTCGGGGCAGGGCAGTCGCGTCTGCCGGGCAATCATCCGGCTGCGCGCTACCGCGACCCTGCGGCGTTGAGTCAGCCCTCGCAGCCGTTGCGCTTTGCCGTGCCGGAACCGTCATGAGCCAGCAGCCGGCGGCTGTTGCAGCAGCAACAGCGCATGGACACTTTGTTGGTCGTCCATCACCGGTCCAGGCATTTAAATCAATTAATTCAATGGCTTCAGAGTCGGCACGGGACCTGCAACTCCTCTGCTGAGCGGCTGTGCAAAGCCATCGAACCTGTCATCCCCGGGAGCGATCTTGAAATTCGATATCCGTCCTTTCATCCATTTATTTGCAATCCCGGCACTGGCGCTGGCGTTGACCGGTTGCGAGCGTGCCGAGAAAGTTGCAATCCAGAGCGACCAGCCAGTGCATGGCGGCACTCTGGTGTACGCCACTGACCGCGAGCCCACCTGCCTTGATCCTCATGTGGCGGGGGACATGCCTCAGGTGTTTGTCGCCCAGCAGTACCTGGATTCGCTGGTGTCCATGGACAGCGAAGGGCGGATCGGTCCCTGGCTGGCCAAAAGCTGGGAAGTTTCGCCCGATGGCCTGAGCTACACCTTCCATTTGCGCAATGACGTGCATTTCACCGATGGCACGCCATTCAATGCAGCGGCCCTGAAGGCCAACCTCGAGCACATTACCAACCCCAAGACCCAGTCCAGCACCGCCGGTGGCTACATTCGCCAGTACCGCAGCACCGAGGTCGTGGATGACCGCACCGCCATCGTGCATCTGGCTACGCCTTATGCAGCGTTTCTTGAAGTGCTGGCCCAGGGATTCCTCGGTATCCAGTCGCCCACGGCGCTGGCGCGCAGCCGCGATGCCAACTGTGAAAGCCCGGTGGGCAGCGGGCCGTTCAAGGTGGTCAAGTGGGAGCGGCAGAGTCACGTGCAACTGGCGCGTAATCCCGACTACAACTGGGCTCCACCCACCGCTCGCCATCAGGGGCCGGCCTATCTGGAAGGCATCGTCTGGAAATTCATTCAGGAGCCTTCGGTGCGTTTTGCCTCGCTGCAGGCCGGTGAAGTCGACGTGATCGAGGCTTTGCCGCCCGAGTCCCACGAAGCGGCGCGCCGCAACCCGGACTTGAAGCTGATTATCTCCCAGCGCCCAGGCAACCCCACCAATGGCACCTTCAATATTCGGCGGGCACCCTTCGACGATCTGCGGGTGCGTGAGGCGTTCGTGCGCAGCGCCGATGTCGAAGGAGCGCTCAAAAGTGTCTATTTCGGCGAATTCCAACGGGCAGGCGGCCCGCTGAGCGTGGCGACACCGTTCTACAGCCCGGACTTCGAGCGTGTTCAGGACTACGACCCGGCCCGCGCCGTGCAACTGCTCGACGAAGCTGGCTGGACAGGTCGCGATGCCGAAGGTTATCGCACCAAACATGGCAAGCGTCTGCGCGCCGTGGTGCTGATCGGCTCACGGACGCCGCCGTCGGAAGTGACCTTATGGGAGCAGGTCCAGGCCACGACTCGTCAGGTCGGCATCGAACTGGTGATGGACCAGATGAGCGATGTGCAGTCCACGGCGCGTCAGGCCGCCTGGGATTACGACATCCGTATCGGCTACTGGAACACCAATACCCCCGATGTGCTGCGGATCATCTTCAGCTCCGCATTTGTCCAGCCGGCCGGGGTTGGCGGCTATCACCAGAACACCGCCGGTTATGCCGATGCCGGATTCGATGCGCTGATCGAAAGTGCCCTGGCCACTCAGGACCCCGAGCAGCGCCGCAAGATTTATTACCAGGCCCAGAAGCAGATCGCCGGGCAATATCTGGAGTTGACCACTTATCCGCAAAGCACCCGGCTGGGCATCTACAAGACGGCCCACGGCGTGCGTCTGGAGCCGTCGCTGGCGGTGACTTATCTCTATGACTCATGGGTGACGAAATGAGTACAAGCGCAACCTCTGCGGATGTGGTTGATCCCCGTCGCCAACGCCTGACCGCCCTCGGTCGACGTGCCGCCATTCGTGTGGCGGGCGGGATGCTGGTGTTGTGGGCCGTGGCAACCCTGACCTTTTTCGCCCTGCGGCTGATGCCGGGCGATCCGGTGCTGGCCATTCTCGGCGGTCCCAGCGGCAACCCGACAGCGGAAACCATCGAAGCCACGCGCCAGGAATACGGCCTCGACAAACCGCTGACGGTGCAATACGCGGTTTATCTGGGCCGCTTGCTGCAGGGCGATCTGGGCAACTCCTATTCCCAGCATCAGCCGGTGACCCGGGTGCTGGCCGAGCAGGGCGGTGCGACTCTGGAACTGACCCTGGCATCACTGGCGCTGGCCTGGGTGCTGGTCCTGCTGCTGACGGTGGTCACCTCTGGGCGCGGACGGCTGATCGGCGGCGCGGCATCATTCGCCGAAACCCTGAGTGCAGCCTTGCCGCATTTCTGGCTTGGCGTGGTGCTGCTCGCAGTCTTCGCCTTTGGTCTGCGCTGGTTCCCGCCAGCCGGCAGCGACAGCCTGGCAAGCCTGGTGCTGCCAGCGTTCTCCCTGGCCATTCCGCTGGCGGGGTTCATTGCTCAGGTCACCCGCGAATCCCTCGAACTGACCCTTGATCAGCCCTTCGTACTGACCGCCCGCACCCGCGGCTTGAGCGATCTGGCGGTGCGCTTCAGGCACGCCTTGCGTCATGCACTGCTGCCGGGCGTATCGCTGTCCGGCTGGGCCATCGGGGCGCTGATCAGTGGTGCGGTGGTCTGCGAGGTGATCTTTTCCCGCAAGGGTGTCGGTCGTCAGTTGTATCAGGCGGTACAGGCCCAGGACCTGCCCTTGGTGATCGGCATCAGTCTGGTGGTGGCTGCCGGTTATGTACTGGCCAATATTCTGGTGGACCTGCTTTATCAATGGATTGACCCACGGCAACAGGAGCCAAATTCATGAGCGAGCTGACGCTTGAGCAGACCTTCGGCCCGTTGCGCCGTCAACGACGTCTGCATCTGCCACCCCTGGGCGCGAGCCTGGCGCTGTTGTTTCTTGCTGCACTGCTGCTGGCGGCATTGGCACCGCAACTGTTCACGTCCATCGACCCGCTGGCCATCGTGCCACGCGAGGCGTTCCAGGCACCGGGCTGGGCGCATTGGCTGGGCACCGACCAGTCCGGCCGCGACATCTTTGCCCGGATCATCTACGGTACCCGCGAAAGCCTGTTCATCGGTGTCGCCGCCACGGCACTGGCGATGACGATTGCCATTACCCTCGGGCTGGTGGGCGGTCTGGGTGGTGCGTGGGTTGATCGCGGGGTGGGCTGGTTGCTGGAAGTGCTGTTTGCATTCCCGAGCCTGGTGCTGGCCCTGCTGTTCGTGACGGTATTCGGCAGTGGCATCGGCCCGTTGATTGTCGCCACCGGCCTTGGGGCTGCGCCCGGCTATGCGCGAATGGTGCGCGGCCAGGTTCTGGCGGTACGCAATGCCGGTTATATCGAAGCGGCGCGGGCGCTGGGTCATCCGACCTCACGCATCGTGCTGCGCCAGCTACTGCCCAATGCCATGCGTCCGCTGGTGGTCACGCTGACCATGGGTGTCGGCCAGGCGATTGTCTGGGCCTCGGCCCTGAGTTTTCTCGGCATGGGCGCCCAGCCGCCAGCCCCCGAGTGGGGAACCATGCTGTCCATGGGGCGTGACTTCATTGCCAATGCCTGGTGGCTGACGTTCTTTCCGGGCCTGTTCATCGTGCTGACCACGCTGTCCACCACCGTGACCGGTCGCTACATCCAACAACGTCTGGAGGGACGCCTGCCATGAGTGACAAGACCTTGATTGTCGAAGGCCTGAACATCGCTTTTGACGGCCGAAGTGTGGTGCAGGATCTGTCGTTTACGCTGGCGCCCGGTCGCTGTGTGGCGCTGGTGGGCGAGTCCGGTTCTGGCAAGAGCGTCAGCGCCCGCAGTCTGGTGGGGCTGGCAGGCAGCCGTGCGCAAGTGGCGGCCCGGCGCCTGAGTTTTGCCGAGCATGACCTGCTGGCTTTCAGTGAACGCCAGTGGCGTGGCGTGCGCGGCAAAGACATCGGCTTTGTCCTGCAGGATGCGCTGGTGTCCCTGGATCCGCTACGGCCGGTGGGCAAGGAAATCCTCGAAGTGCTGCAAACCCATGGTTACGGCAATCGGCAGCAGCGCGGCACACGGGTGCTGGAATTGCTGGAACGGGTTGGCGTGCCCGATGTGGCGTTGCGCGCCCGCCAGCGCTCCGGTCAGTTATCCGGTGGTTTGCGCCAGCGTGCCTTGATTGCCAGTGCGCTGGCCATGGATCCGGCACTGGTGATTGCCGACGAGCCGACCACGGCCCTGGACGCTACGGTGCAGGCGCAGATTCTTGAAGTCTTTCAGCAGATCAAGTCCCGTGGTGCTTCGCTGTTGATCATCAGTCATGACCTGGCGGTGGTGGCGCAATTGGCGGACGAGGTTGTGGTGTTGCGCCATGGCGAAGTGGTCGAGCAGGGGCCGATGCAAAAGGTCCTGAGCCAGCCGCAACATCCCTACACCCGTGAGTTACTGGCCGCAGTGCCGTCCGAACACCCTCGCGGCAGTCGCCTGTCTCCCGAACGGCCGGGCGTGAAGCGTCCGCCAGCGCCCGCCAGCAGTCACGAACCGGGGCCAGTGCTGTTGCAGGCTCAGGGGCTGGGAAAGCGTTATCTGGGACCGGATGGCCAGCTTCGTCAGGTGGTGCAGGACGTCGGTTTCGAGCTGCGCGCCGGGCAGACCTTGGGCATCGTCGGCGAATCAGGATCGGGAAAGACCACGGTAGCCCGCATCGCTCTTGGCCTGTTGCAACCCGACGCCGGTCAGGTGCTGTATCGCGGGCAACCCTGGAACCTGCCCGGCAATGCCGTCGATGAAAACCGCCGCAGATCCCTGAGGCGCGACATCAGTGTCATCTATCAGGACCCCCTCGGCTCGTTCGACCCACGCTGGAGCGTGATGCAGATCCTTGATGATGCGCTGCATGTCGCGGGTGTCGAGGTGCGTCAGCGCCCGGCACGCATCGACCATCTGCTGGGGCAGGTGCGCTTGCCGCCAGAGCTGGCCCGGCGACGTCCCTTGCAGCTGTCCGGTGGCCAGCGCCAACGGGTGGCGATTGCTCGGGCGATTGCCAGCGGGCCGAAGCTGATCATCTGCGACGAACCGGTTTCGGCGCTGGATGTTTCGGTACAGGCGCAGGTCCTGGACCTGCTGGCTGACCTGCAACAGGAGCTGGGCATGGCCTATCTGTTCATTTCCCACGATCTGGGCGTGATTCGTCATGTCAGCGACAACGTGCTGGTGATGCGCCACGGTCAGGTCGTCGAGCTGGCGCCTGCGGAGCAGCTTTTCACTCGACCCGCCCACGAATACACCCGGCGCCTGCTTGGCTCGGTTCCGCGCCTGCCCGGCAGTGGCGCTGAACTGGTCGTGCCGCCGCGGGACCCGGAACACGAAGCGTTTGACGTCTTCGATGAATCACGTCTCTGGAAAATCGCCATCTAGGCTGAGGACTGCCCATGACCACGTTTCAACGTTTTGCCCCACAGCCGCCGGCTGCCAGTGTCATTGAACTCAAAACCCGCATCACTGCGCTGCTGCCGGCCATCGGTGCTGGCGCAGCACAGCGTGAACGCGAGCGGCAATTACCTTTCGAGGCCATCGCCCAACTGGCTGCTGCCGGCCTGTATACCGTGCGTATCCCTAAACAATATGGCGGCCCCGGCGGCAGCGTGCGGAATGTCATTGAACTGCTGTTGCGCATCGCTTCGGTGGACTCCAACGTCGCCCAGGCGCTGCGTCCCGGGCTGGCGTTTGTCGAAGGGCTGCTGGTGTCCACGGGCGAAGATGCCGAGGCCGAGCGTGCTCGCTGGTTTGCCCGTTACCTTGACGGTGCGGTGATCGGCAATGCCGGTTGGGAACTGGGCGGAGCCAATGGAGCGATTGCCGCACGGCTGGTGCGTGAAGGCGATCACTATCGGGTCAATGGCAGCAAGTTCTACAGCACCGGCGCACTGTTTGCCGACTGGGTCAGCGCGGTGGCGCTGGACGAGGCCGAGCAGCCGGTGTCATTCATTCTGCCTCGCGACCGCGAAGGTCTGGTGCTGCTCGACGATTTCGATGCCATGGGCCAGCGTCTGACCGCCAGTGGCACGACTCATTTGCACAACGTGCGGGTCGAGGCCGGTGATATTCGGACCCGCACGGTGGAAGAGGGCAAGCGCACCATCGTCACGCCATTCCTGCAATTGTTCCTGGGCACGGTTCAGGCCGGTATCGCTCGCAATGCACTGGACGATGCGGTCCGTTTTGCCAGGGAGCATGCTCGACCGATCAAGCACAGCAGCGCCCGTCGTTCGGTGGACGATCCTTATGTGGAACTGGCTGTCGGCGACATTTCCGCCCGGGCCTACGCTGCCGAAGCGCTGGTGCTCAAGGCGGCCGAGGCCATCGATTGTGCCTGGGACGCGCAACAGGCGTATGCCGAGGTCGAACAGGCCGCCGTCGAGGTGGCCCAGGCGCAGTATCTGGTCGCAGAGCTGGCGCTCAAGGCGGCTGAAACCCTGTTCGATGTCGGTGGTGCATCAACCACAGGCCGCAGCCATAATCTCGACCGCCACTGGCGCAATGCACGCACCGTGGCCAACCATAATCCGCGTCACTGGAAGGCAGCGGTAGTGGGCGCCTGGCAGCTCAAAGGAACGGAACCGCCGACCTCGGGGCTGTTTTAAAGGCTGAAGGCAGGAGTGAGTTCATTCGCGAGCGGCCTATACATACGAAGAAAATGTATCGTCCTTCATGCGGCCTTCGCGGATGAATCCGCTCCTGCGTGGTCAGATCACCCGCGCCTCATGCAGCGCTTCCAGCGCCTGGCTGCGCAGGCGTGCCAGGGTTTCGTCGCGGCGGTCACGAGGGTAATTCAGTGGTACGTTCAGTTCCTTGATGATGGTGCCGGGCCGGTTGCCGATCACCAGCACCCGATGGCTCAGGTACAGCGCTTCGTCGACGTCGTGGGTGACGACCAGCAAGGCGATGCGGTGATGCTGCGCCAGATCCAGCAGCAGGTCCTGTAGCTTGAAGCGGGTGAACGCATCGACCGCGCTGAACGGTTCGTCCAGCAACAGCAACTGTGGTTGGCCGTAGAGGCCGCGGGCAATTGCCACGCGCTGGGCCATGCCGCCCGACAGTGCCTTGGGCAGTGCATCGGCAAAGCCGCCGAGGCCGACTTCGTCGATCAGGCTGGCGACCCGCGAGCGATCAAAGTCTTGGTCCTGACTGAAGCCGATGTTCTTGGCGACGCTCAGCCAGGGCATCAGCCGTGGTTCCTGAAACACGAAACCGACTTCGTCGGGACGATTACGCAATTGGCCATGAAAATCCTGATCGAGTTGCGCCACCAGCCGCAGCAATGTGCTTTTGCCGCAACCGCTGGGGCCGAGCAGGCTGACGATTTCTCCCGGTTGCAGGCGCAGTTCAAGCCGGCCGAGAACGGGGATATCGCCAAAGGCCTTGTGCTCGACTCGCAGGTCGAGCAGAGGCGTTTGCTGAGCTGCAACGGGTGGCAGGCGATGAAGCAGGGTCATGGTCGGGCTCCGGAGTCTGTGCCGTCAAAAGTGTCGCGCCAGGCCAGCCAGCGTTTTTCCAGGCTGGCCAGCAGGCCGTCGCTGAGTTTGCCGAGCAGTGCCAGGACAATGATCGCGGCCAGCACCAGGTCCGGTCGCGAAGTTTCCCGGCCATCGCTGAGCAGATAACCCAGGCCGCGAGTCGCGGCGATCAGTTCGGCAGCGACCAGGAACATCCAGCTCAGGCTCAGTGCGCTACGCAAACCGGTGAACACACCGGGAAAAGCTGCCGGCAGCAGAATGCGCCGGGCCAGGCGCGTGCGACTGAAGCCATACATGCGCCCGACTTCCACCAGCTTGCGGTCGATATTGCGGATCGCCGCAACGCCGTTGAGGTACACGGGGAAGAACGCACCGATGGCAATCAGCGTGACCTTGGAGGTTTCGCCAATCCCCAGCCACAACAGCAACAGCGGCACCCATGCCAGGCTGGGAATCGCCCGCAGGCTGGCAAAGGTCGGTTCCAGCCAGGCTTCGGCCTCGCGGCTGAGGCCTACCCAGGCGGCGAACAGCAGGCCAAGGAACGAGCCGATGAAGAAGCCGGCCAGCACCCGCGACAGGCTCGCGCCAATGTGTTTCCACAACGCGCCGTCGGCAAGCTGGAACAGGGTCTGCGCCACTTCGCTGGGCGCTGGCATCTGGTAGGAAGCAATCCAGCCAAGGCGCACCACGGTTTCCAGCAGCAGGATGATCGCCAGCGGTAATGCCAGGCCCTTGGCCCGGCGTTGCCATTGCGATGTACCACCAACAGGGTGTTGTGCCGGATTTGCCCCGGCCAGGGCTTTGCCGGACGTGCTCATCGCTCGATGCTGGCCTTGCCGAAGGATGGATCAATCAGTTGATCGATGACCTGATTGACATCGACACCGCGCTTGACCAGTTCTTCCGAAACCAGGATCGGTGCCGCAGCCTTGGAGGCGGTTATGTCCTTATCGGTCAGTTGCGGCGCAGACAGGTCGGTACGCGACAGTTGCAGTCTGGCGACGTCCAGCGGCAGTTTGGACTCTTCGGCCAGCAGTTTGGCGAATTCGTCCGGATGGGCGATGGCCCAGTGACGAGCCTGTTCGTAGGCCTTGAGCAACGTAGTGATGGTTTGCGGATGAGCCTTGGCAAAGGCTTCGGTGACGCTGACGACGCCGTAGCTGTTGAAGTCCTTGTTGCGGTACAGCAGGCGTGAGCCGGCTTGCAGTTCGCTGGCGGCCATGTGTGGGTCGAGACCGGCCCAGGCGTCGACATCGCCTTTCTCCAGCGCGGTGCGGCCGTCCGGATGCTGCAGGTGCAACAGCTCGACGTCATTCTTTGCCAGGCCCGCCTGAGCCAGTGCGCGCAGGGTGAACAGATACGGGTCGGTGCCCTTGGTGGCGGCGATCTTCTTCCCTTTAAGATCGTTGACACTCTTGAGTGGCGAGTCCTTGCGTACCAGCAGCGCAGTCCATTCGGCGCGGCTGTAGACGTAGACCGACTTGATCGGGCTGCCATTGGCCCTGGCCAGCACGGCTGACAGGCTGGCCGACGAGCCGAAGTCGGCACCGCCGCTGTTGAGGTATTCCAGCGAACGGTTGCTGCCCTGGCTGAACACCCAGCTGATTTTCGAGTTCGGCAGGGCTTTTTCGACCCAGCCGAAATGCTTGAGCACCAGGCTGACAGGCGAGTAATAGGCGTAATCCAGACGCACTTCCTCAGGCGCGTTTTCGGCGCGGGCGGATGGGTTCAGGGCCAGTGCCATCAGGCCGGAGCAGGCCAGTAACTTGAGGGAGCGAGGAAGGCGGGGCAAGGCCAGATCAATCAGACGCATCGCGCGGTATCCAGTACAGGGTTGGGAAGTGATAACGCGATTGCAGGTGTCGTGCCATCCGCTGCCGGCCTTGTTGTACGGGCTCTGCGGGGTGTTTCGGGGCCGGTGTGGTTGTGCGGTCGAAGGCAGAATGTTGATCGACTGTTGCTGCGTAGACAGTTGGAGTGCCGGCCGTCTTCAGGCCGGGACCTCAAGTGCTGCTATTCTTGATGCGCTGGCCAAGGAACTGCTGGCAGGTATGTAAACTTCATGGAGCTACAGAGATGCATGGATATGGAATGATAGGTGATTTACTGCACCTGATACTTTATTTGGCCAGTATTGTATTTTGGGCGTTGCTCTGGATGGTGTGTGTTTTCAATGCTCAGGGGCGATTGAAGAAGTTGTTGGGCGCACACGCCTTGTTGATGTGCGCACTGTTATTCCCGCTTTTGCCTATAACATTTGTTAGTGGCGCTTTCATTGCCTTTGGCATTGAGGGTATTGCCTGGAGTCTTGGTGTTGTGGGCGTCGGTTTGCCTTTGGTCGGCCTGCGTTTTCTGCAACGCTATGTACAGAGCACCTAGACAGGACGATGACAGGGTTCTGGCCCGTTTATCTCGGGCCTTGTAACTTGTAGCCCATGCCATGCACGGTGTGCAGGAGAGGAGTGTCGAAAGACTTGTCCACGACTCTACGAAGCATGTAAATGGTTGTTCGCAAACTATCCGACTCAGGCGTATTGCCTTTCCAGATGGCTTGTTCGAGGTCGTGGCGTTTCACCACGGCCGGGCTTTTACGCATGAGCAGTTCAAGCAGAGTCATGCCGTTAGGATTGAGTTTGAGTAATTCTCCTGCCCGCCTGACCTCAAGGGTATCCAGGTCGTACGTCAGGTCATGTATCTGCAGTATGCGTTTTTTCAAACCGCTGAAGCGTCGCGAAACCGATTCGGCGCGGGCGAGCAATTCTGATAGCGCAAAGGGTTTGACAATGTAATCGTCGGCGCCCGCCTTGAAGCCTGTCAGGCGATCGGTCAGTTCATCACGGGCCGTCAGCATCAGGATGGGGACTTGATACCGGGTGTTTTCTCTAAGCGTTTTACACACAAGAATGCCGTCCATGCCGGGTAGCATAAGGTCCAGAATGATAGCGTCGTAATGTTGAGTGACTGCGTGATTAAGCCCTGTCAGCCCATCAAGCGCTCCGGTCACTTCATGTCCCTTGAGTGTGAAGTACTCGGTGATGTTGGCGAGGATATCCTTGTGGTCTTCGATGACAAGTATACGCATTACAGACTTCTCCATCCTTATAGCTTCAAACCGGTAGCTGGTGGTTTGATCTTTCCGCGCGCTCCCGTCATTCGATCGTCCCGGTAGCTTTCTGAGATTCCGGGGAAAATACTGCTCTTGCCATCTCATGGCCGTGCATCATGGATGCCGACCGTAAATTACTAAGGCGGACGTAAAATTAAAGTGAAAACGCTGTAAAAAATCTTTGCGTTTTTGAATGACAGGCCTTGGTGTTTCAGGGCGAGGCTATTTGTTTTGATAAGGGGGATGTTTATGCGGGGTATAAAATTTCAAACATTGCCGAGGTTGGTTTGCTGGTTTTCATGTTTGAGCGCGCATTATCAAAACATGTCCGTTCAATGATTGAAAAAGACCTCAGTTATGGGGCCAACGAGCAACTGCTGAAGTGGGTTTTTTGAAGAAACACAATGTGCTGCTAATCGCGAATAAATTCGCTCCTGCCGATGGCCTGTTTACTGGCTGGCTGGGGTAGGAGCGGATTCATCCGCGAAAGCGTGACAGTCTCTGCTGGGCAATCCGCCGGACTCAGGCGCCCGCCATCCACCGAGCCAGGCCATGGCGGCCGCTGATGCCGAGCTTGACGGTGGCGCGCTTGAGGTAGGTTTCCACCGAGCTGGCCTTGACCCGCAGGCGCTGGGCCATTTCCGGTACGGTGCCGCCGGTCAGCAGGCCCAGGCAAACTTCCTGCTCGCGAGCCGAGAGGTTGATTGCATCCTGTGCCAGCCGACCATTGAAGGCTTGATGCAGGGTAGCGGCTTCTGCCTCCGGTTCCGGTTCAACGCGCACTGTGCTGGTTGCGCGGTTCGCAGGCTGTGCCAGGAGTCGTGCATGATGCTCGACCAGCGGCAGCAGCGTGTCCGACAGACTCTTGAGCAAGGAAAGCTCGCCCAGCGAGAACGGCCGCAAGGTCGGCAGGCGATAGAAACAGATCACCCAGCGCTGGTCGCCGTTGCTGGAAACCAGATTGCACTGGTGAGTCGTGTATTGCGGATTCTGTCTGTTGGCCGGCACCTTGAGCTGGATAAGCAAGGGGGCTTCCATCTGCATGATGCTTTGCAAAAGCGGATGGTTGTGGTTGTCGGTCGCCGGAAGATCATGCGGCAGGCCCGCATTACCCAGGAGGTCGATCTGGCTGATACTGGCCTGCGCAATATCCAGAGTCCATTCGCACAGATCGAGACCGTGGATCGGCACCAGCGTATCGACGATCTGCAGCATCTGTCTGGCAAAGGCGCTGTTGCCGGTGCTGGAAATCAATTGGCCCAATTGCTGATAAAAACGCGGGTCATGGCTGTGCTCAAGACTGGTCGTCAGTTTCATACTTCTATCTTCCTTGATTCTGACCCTGCTAACGGTATTCCCGCGCAAACTGTATGGTCGTGTCCTTATGTTGACGCCTGAATAATGACGATGATGATCGCAGTATTCAATCCCGTGGACTGTAGTAGAAAACCGGGACAAGGATATTTATAGATATGAACTTTCCATTACAGAAGAACTCTGCTTGATCGGCGACGAACGGTCATCGGTTTTACCCGCTGTGGGCCCGGAGGGCTGTCAAGGTTTTTTTGTGTGGTGGCTCGGTGCCATTGTAGGGGTTTTTGGGGACATACAGGGTCGGCAGGGCGGTGCTTGAATCCGCGGCTTAACTGCCAAAAGGACCTGGACCCATGTCTGCCGCCGATATCTTCCCCCTAACCGCCGCCCAGCGTGACATCTGGCTTGACCAGATCAGTCGTGGAGATTCGCCGCTTTATAACGTCGGCGGCTATCTGAACCTCACCGGCCCTCTGGACCCTGCGATGCTGCAGCGTGCTCTGGAACAGTTGGTGGCAGCCCACCAGGGATTACGTACCGTATTGCTGCCGGGAGCCGCGGCAGACGGCTTGCCACAGCAGACTTACGCAGCATCGATGCCCGTACCGATGCCGATCCACGACCTGAGCGGGCAGCCCGATCCCCTTGCCGCCGCCCATGCACTGACCCGTGAGTACATGCAGCGTCCTTACGTACTCAACGGCAGTCCGCTGTTCAATTTCTATCTCTTGCGTCTCGATGCAGACCATCACTGGATGATCAGCCTGGCTCACCACCTGATTCTCGATGGCTGGGGCTTCGGGCAACAGATCAAGTCGCTGGGTGAGCACTACACGGCATTGGTGGAAGGTTCCGAGCTTGAGTTCCAGGGGCAGGACTACAGCAACTTCATCAAGGAAGATGCGCACTACAATGCTTCGCCCCGCTATGCGCGTGACAAGGCGTACTGGCTGGAGAAGTACCGCAACCTGCCGGAGCCGCTGCTGGTATCGCGTTATCACAACCGCCGGATAACCGATCCGGCGCCGTCCGATACCTGGGTGCAGGATTTTCCGCAGACACTGCATACGCGCATGAAGCAGTTCGCCGAAAGCAACGGCTGCTCGACCTTCCATGTGCTGCTGGCGGCCTTGCACGTGTATTTCACCCGCACCGAACAGCGCGACGACTGGGTCGTCGGCTTGCCATTGCTCAACCGCATCGGCGCACGTTTCAAGGCGACCCTTGGCCATTTCGCCCAGGTCAGCGCGGTGCGCATGGCCTTTGCCGAGGAGTTGAACTTCGGCGCGCTGGTCACCGAGGTGCGCGACGCGCTCAAGCGCGATTTCCGTCATCAGCGCTTTCCCCTGAGCGAGCTGAATCGCAAACTGGGCGTAGCACGCGAAGAAAGAGGCCAGTTGTTCGAGGTCTCGGTGTCCTACGAACAGGAAGACCATGAGTATCGCTTCGGCGAGGTTGAAGCGCAGACAGTAAAAGTATCGAACGGCTACGAGGCGACACCTCTGGCCATCCACATGCGCACCAATCGCTACAACGACACCGCTCTGCTGCACCTGGTCTTTCACCGCGCCTGGTTCGAGGACGCGGAAGTCGAGGCGATAGCCGGGCGTCTGTTGCAGGTTCTGGAGCAAGGCCTGGAAAACCCGCACCTGCAGGTCGAGGACTTTGATCTGCTGACACCCGCCGAGCATCGACAACTGCAAGGCTGGAACGCCACCGATGTAGCCTTCAGCGGTGAGCAACTGATTCACAAGCGCATTGAACAGCAGGCACAGGTTCGCCCTGACGCCGTGGCGGCGCTGCATCAGGGCCGACACCTGACCTACGCGCAACTCAACCGCAAGGCCAACGGCCTGGCCCAGCGCCTGATCGAGCAAGGTGTGCGCCCGGATGATCGGGTGGCAATCGTTGCCCGGCGTGGCCTGGAAACCCTGGTGGGCATGCTGGCAATTCTCAAGGCCGGCGCTGCCTATGTGCCGGTCGACCCCGCGCATCCGCGCGAGCGTCTGGCCTACCTGCTGAGCGACAGTCAGCCGGTAGTGGTGCTGGTCCAGTCGAACCTGGTGGGTCGTTTGCCAAGCCTGGACCTGCCGCTGATCGAACTGGACGGCAGCGACTGGGGGCAGGGCGCTCATGCCAATCCACGGGTCGCCAATCTGCACAGCAATAACCTGGTCTACGTGATCTACACCTCCGGCTCCACCGGCCAGCCGAAAGGCGTGATGGTGGAGCACCGCACGCTCGCTCATCTGGTCGATTGGCATTGCGAGGCCTTTTCGCTGGGCGCGGGCGGACACGCTTCCTGCCTGGCCGGTTTCGGCTTCGATGCCATGGCCTGGGAAGTCTGGCCGACCCTGTGCAGCGGCGCGACCCTGCATCTGGCGCCGGTACAGGACGGCGGTGAAGACATCGATGCCATGCTGAGCTGGTGGCGCGCCCAGCCGCTGGACGTCAGCTTCCTGCCGACCCCGGTGGCCGAGTACGCCTTCAGCCAGGATGAAGATCATCCGACTCTGCGCACCCTGTTGATCGGTGGTGATCGCCTGCGTCAGCTCAATCGCGATCCGGGCTTTGCGGTAATCAACAACTATGGCCCGACCGAAACCACGGTCGTCGCCACCTCCGGGCAAGTGCTGGTCGACGGCAAGTTGCACATTGGTGGTCCGATCGCCAATACCCGTGCTTATGTACTGGATCAGCGGCTGCAACAGGTGCCGGTGGGTGTGACCGGTGAGCTGTATATCGGTGGCGCCGGGGTTGCCCGTGGTTACCTGAACCGCCCGGAAATGACCGATGAGCGCTTTCTTGCCGACCCGTTCAGCGATCAGCCGCAGGCACGGATGTACCGCAGTGGCGACCTGGTGCGCTGGAACAGCGACGGCACGCTGGATTACCTGGGCCGCAACGATGACCAGGTGAAGATTCGTGGCATGCGCATCGAACTGGGCGAAATCGAATCGGTGCTGGCCAGCCAGCCTGGAGTGAAAGACGCCGTGGTGCTGGTCCGCGATCAGCAACTGCTGGCCTGGTTCACCGAAAGCGCTACGGTCGATCCGGAAGAGCTGCGCCAGGCCCTGCGCACCCGCTTGCCGGGCTACATGGTGCCGCGTGCCTTCACATTCCTGGCAGCCTTGCCGCTGACCAGCAACGGCAAGCTGGATCGCCGCGCCTTGCCGGACCCGGATCCGGCAGCCCTGCTTGGTCAGGCCTACGAGGCTCCGCAAGGTTCGGTCGAAGTCGCCATGGCCGAAATCTGGGCGCAAGTGCTGGGTGTCGAGCAAGTCGGGCGGCATGACAACTTCTTTGAGCTGGGCGGTCATTCGCTGCTGGCCATCAACCTGGTGGATCGCCTGCGCAAGGCCGGGCTCAAGGCCGATGTCCACGTCCTGCTCGGTCAGCCGACGGTCGCTGCGCTGGCAGCATGCGATGGCAATGCCCGGCAGATTGCCGTGCCGGAAAACCGCGTTCCGGCAGGTTGCACACGCATCACGCCAGAGATGCTGAGCCTGACCGATCTGGATCAGACTGCCATCGACCGGATCGTCGCCACAGTGCCCGGTGGTGCTGCCAACGTGCAGGAAATCTACCCGCTGGCGCCGTTACAGGAAGGCATTCTTTATCACCACATCACTGCCGAACAGGGCGATCCGTATCTGCTGCAATGGCGTCTGGCCTTTGACAGCCTGGATCGCTTGCAGGCCTGGGCCGGTGCGTTGCAGCAGGTCATCGACCGCCACGATATCCTGCGTACTTCGGTGGTCTGGGAAGGGCTGGAAAGCCCGCAACAGGTGGTCTGGCGCAAGGCCGAGCTGACCGTGCAGGCCGTCAGCTTCGATACCCCGGATGCCAACACTACCGTCATCGAGCGTCTGCACCAGCAGTTCGATGCCCGTCATCACAGCCTGGAACTGTCTCAGGCTCCGCTCATGCGTCTGGTCCATGCCCAGGATCCGGTCAATCGCCAGGTCGTGGCGATTCTGCTGTTCCACCATCTGGTGCTCGACAACGCCGCCATGGAAGTGGCCAGCAACGAGATGCAGGCCTTGCTGTTCGGCCAGCCGGAGGATCTGGCCGCGCCAGTGCCGTATCGCAACTATGTAGCGCAAGTGCGCATGGGCGACGACGCTGGCCATGAAGCGTTCTTCAGCGAAATGCTCGGCGATGTCGACGAGCCGACCCTGCCTTTCGGTCTGCAGGATGTACGCACCGATGGCAGCGGTATCGAAGAAGCCCGGCTGGTGCTCGACAAGGGCCTGGCCTTGCGCCTGCGCGAGCAGGCCCGGCAACAGGGTGTGAGTGCTGCCAGCCTGATGCACCTGGCATGGGCGCGGGTGTTGAGTGTTCTCGCCAACCGTCGCGATGTGGTGTTCGGCACCGTATTGCTGGGCCGTATGCAAAGCGGTGAAGGTGCTGACCGCGCCCTGGGTGTATTCATCAACACCTTGCCGCTGCGCGTCGATACCGCGACTGACGCGGGCGAAGCGCTGAAAAGCGTGCATTCGCGGTTGTCGGCCTTGCTGGCCCACGAACATGCCTCGCTGGTCCTGGCCCAGCGTTGCAGCGCAGTAGCCGCGGGCTCTCCGCTGTTCAGCGCCTTGCTCAACTATCGTCACAGCGCCAATGTGCAGCCACTCGACGGTGAAGGGCCGTGGCAGGGCGTACGCGTGCTTGGCGGCGATGTGCGCAGCAACTACCCGCTGACCCTGAGCGTGGATGACATGAGCGACGGTTTCGACCTGCACGTGCTGGCACTCGAAGGTATCGGTGCCGGACGGGTCGTCGACTGGATGCACAACACCGTTGCGCAACTGGTCCAGGCTCTGGAGCAGGCCGCGCCGGTCGCACTTGCCGAGGTATCGATTCTTGAGGCCAGTGAACGTCGCCAGTTGCTGGTCGACTTCAATGCCAGTGCACAAGCCTTCCCGCAAGGCATGACCGTCCATGCGCTGGTCGAGGCTCAGGCCGCCAGCCGTCCGGATGCCCATGCCGTGGTGCAGGACGGTCAGGTCCTGACCTATGCCGAACTCAATCGCCGCGCCAACAGCCTGGCGCATCACCTGATCGGTCTGGGCGTGAAACCGGACGAGCGCGTTGCGCTGTGCCTGCGCCGCAGCCCGGACCGGATGGTCGGTCTGCTGGCCGTGCTCAAGGCCGGTGCCGCCTATGTGCCGGTGGATCCGGCCTATCCGGCGGAGCGCATCAGCTACCTGTTGCAGGACAGCCAGCCGCGCGTGGTGCTGGTCGATGGCTCGACTCACGATCTGGTTGGTGATGTACCGCAGGTTGACCTGAGCCAGAGTGCCTGGCATCAGGAATTCCACAGCAACCCACAGGTGGCGGGCCTGAGCGACCGCCATCTGGCCTACGTCATCTATACCTCCGGTTCGACCGGCCAGCCCAAAGGCGTGATGGTCGAACACCGCACCTTGAACAACCTTGTGCACTGGCACTGCCAGGCCTTCGACCTGCAGGCCGGCAGCCATACCGCCAGCGTCGCCGGTTTCGGTTTCGATGCCATGGTCTGGGAAGTCTGGCCTGCGCTGTGTGTCGGTGCCGTGCTGCACCTGCCACCGGCCCATGTCGGCAACGAGCATGTGGATGAACTGCTCGACTGGTGGCTGGAGCAACCCTTGCAGGTCGGTTTCCTGCCGACCCCGGTAGCCGAGCAGGCGTTCCACCGTCCGCGCCAGCACCCGACCTTGCGTACCTTGCTGATCGGCGGCGACCGCCTGCGTCAGTTCGATCGCGATCCGGGTTTTGCGGTGATCAACAACTATGGCCCGACCGAAACCACAGTGGTTGCCACTTCGGGGCAGGTCCTGGTCGGCGGTTCGCTGCATATCGGCGGTCCGATTTCCAACACCAGCATTTATGTTCTGGATGAGCAATTGCAGCCCGTGCCGGTGGGCGTAAGTGGTGAGCTGTACATCGGTGGCTCGGGTGTCGCACGTGGTTACCTGAACCGGCCGGAAATGACCGAAGAACGCTTCCTTGCCGATCCGTTCAGCAACAAGCTGCATGCACGGATGTACCGCAGCGGCGACCTGGTGCGCTGGAATGTCGACGGCACGCTGGACTATCTGGGCCGCAACGATGACCAGGTGAAGATTCGCGGCATGCGTATCGAGCTGGGCGAGATCGAGTCGGCTCTGGCGGCCCAGGACGGAATCAGGGATGCCGTGGTGCTGGTGCGCGGTGAACGCCTGTTGGCGTGGTTCACCGAAAGCGCGGCGGTCGACACCGAGGTGTTGCGTCAGGTATTGCAGGCCCGTTTGCCGGGCTACATGGTGCCGCTGGCCTTCATGCGCCTGGAAGAGCTGCCGCTGACCAGTCATGGCAAGCTCGACCGTCGTGCCTTGCCGGACCCGGATCAGGCCGATCTGGTCAGCCAGGCTTACGAAGCACCGCAAGGCGAAGTCGAAACCGCCATTGCTGCGCTGTGGGCGCAGGTGCTGGATGTCGACCGGGTAGGACGTCACGATAACTTTTTTGAACTGGGTGGCCATTCATTGCTGGCCGTCAGCCTGGTGGAGCGCATGCGCAACGCCGGCCTGAGCGCCGATGTGCGAGTCCTGCTTGGTCAGCCGACCGTGGCCGCCCTGGCAGCGTCCGTCGGCAACGGTCGCGAAATCAGCGTGCCGGCCAATCTGGTCCCGGCAGGCTGCACGCGCATCACGCCGGACATGCTGAGCCTGTCGCGCCTTGATCAGTCGGCCATCGAGAGAATTGTCGAGACGGTCCCCGGTGGCGCTGCCAATGTGCAGGAAATCTATCCGCTGGCGCCGTTGCAGGAAGGCATTCTTTATCACTACCTGACCGCCGAACAGGGCGATCCGTACCTGCTGCAATTGCGCATGAGCTTTGACAGTCTGGAGCGTCTGCAGAGCATTGCCGACGCCTTGAACAAGGTCATTGCGCGTCACGACAGCTTGCGTACCGCCATCGCCTGGGATGGGCTGGAAGTACCGCAACAGGTGGTCTGGCGCAATGCCGAGCTGCCTGTCGAGGAAGTGCCGCTGGCGCAGATCGAAGCCGAAGCCGGCGCTGCGCGCATGGACCTCAATCAGGCGCCGCTGATTCGTCTGGTCTATAACAACGACCCGGCCAGCGCGCGCCTGCAGGCGACCTTGCTGTTCCATCACATCGTGGTCGATGCCACGGCCCTGCAAGTGATGCGTGAAGAAATCCTTGCGCACCTGCGCGGCGAGCCGGAGCCTGCACAGCCGGCCGTGCCTTACCGCAACTACGTGGCCCAGGCGCGCCTGGGTGTCAGCGAGGCAGAGCACGAAACCTACTTCCGTGGCCAACTGGGTGATGTCGACGAGCCGACACTGCCGTTTGGTCTGCACGATGTGCAGAGTGATGGCAGTTCCATCGAGGAAGCCCAGCAGACGCTGCCCGATGATCTGGTGCTGCGCCTGCGCACTCAGGCCCGGCACATGGGCGTCAGCGTTGCCAGCCTGTTCCACCTGGCCTGGGGCCGGGTGCTGGCTTCCGCCACCGGCAAGGACCGGGTGGTATTCGGCACGGTATTGCTTGGTCGTCTGCAAGGCGGCGAAGGTGCCGACCGCGGCATGGGCATGTTCATCAATACCTTGCCGTTGCGGATCGATCTGGCCGGTATCGGCGTGCGCGAAGGGGCGCGAGCCACCCATGCACGTCTCGCCGAACTGCTCGGTCATGAGCATGCTTCCCTGGCTCAGGCCCAGCGCTGGAGCGGTGTGGCAGCACCATTGCCGCTGTTCAGCGCGATCCTCAATTACCGGCACAGCGCCGGACAGGCCCGGCAGGATGCGCAACAAGATGCGTGGCGCGGCCTGGAAATCCTCGCCAGCGAGAAACACACCAACTACCCGTTGAGCCTCAACGTCGATGACCTGGGTGAAAGCTTGCGGCTGTCGGTCACGGTCACCCCCAAGGTCGGTGCCCGACGCATCTGTGGCTATGTGCAACAGGCGCTGACCGGTGTGGTGGAGGCTCTTGAGTCGTCAACCGATTTGCCGCTGCAACAGTTGCCCGTGCTGGATGCTGCTGAACGCCAGCGTTTGTTGGTCGATTTCAACGCAACGCAAGTCGATTACGATCTGGAGCACACCCTGCATGGCCTGTTCGAGGCGCAGGTCGTTCGCGCGCCGCAGGCGGTGGCATTGCGTGGCGAAGGCGTACAACTGAGCTATCAGGCCCTCAACGAGCAGGCCAACCGTCTGGCGCATCATTTGATCGGCCTGGGGGTAAAACCTGACGATCGGGTAGCGATCTGTGTCGAACGTGGCGTGTCGATGGTGGTTGGCCTGCTGGCCATCCTCAAGACTGGCGCAGCCTATGTGCCGCTGGATCCGGGCTATCCGCTCGAACGCCTGCACTACATGCTCGAAGACAGCGCGCCAGCCGTGGTGCTGGTCCAGACGGCGACCGACAGGCTGCTCGAAGAAGAGCGCACGTTGCGTGTCGATCTTGACCATGGCACCTGGAATACCCAGAGCGTCGAGAACCCACTGATCGTTGGTTTTACACCGAAACACCTGGCCTATGTGATCTACACCTCCGGTTCGACCGGTACGCCGAAAGGTGTGATGGTCGAGCACCGTGGCGTAGGTAACCTGGTGCACTGGAGTTCGCAGGTTTTCGCGCCGAAACCGCAGGCAGCGCTGCTGCACAAGACCCCGATCAGTTTCGACGCCTCGGTATGGGAGCTGTTCTGGCCGCTGTGCAGCGGTTTGCCGCTGGTGCTGGCACGTCCTGACGGGCATCGCGATCCGGCTTACCTGATGCGCCTGATCCGCGAGCAACAGGTCAGCGTGGTGCAATTCGTACCGGCCTTGCTTCAACAGTTCCTTGAGCTGGACGAAATCAGCCAGTGCAAATCCCTGACCGACATCGTCTGTGGCGGCGGCGAATTGACTACCGCCCTGGCCGAACGAGTACGCCAGCTCCTGCCGTGGGCGCGTCTGCACAACGTCTATGGCCCGACCGAAACCACGGTCGACTCCAGCGCCTGGACCCTAGAGCCTCACGAACCGGTACCACAAAGCGCCTTGCCTATCGGCCGCCCGATCAGCAACACCCGCATGTATGTGCTGGACGAATACGACCAGCTCGTGCCGCAGGGCGTGATCGGTCAGTTGCATATCGGTGGTGCCGGGGTAACCCGTGGCTATCTGAATCTGCCGCAATTCCAGGCCGAGCGCTTCATCGACAGCCCGTTCGTGGCGGGCGACCGTCTGTATCGCACCGGCGACCTGGTCTGCCAGCGTGCCGATGGCAACCTGGATTTCCTGGGCCGTAACGACGATCAGGTCAAGCTGTATGGCCTGCGTATCGAACTGGGCGAAATCCAGGCCTGCATGACCCGCCATCCGGACATTCAGCAAGCCGTGGTACTGGCTCGCGACGAACAACCGGGCGGCCAGCGACTGGTGGCCTATTACACCGGCGCACTGCTGGCAGTGGAAACCCTGCGTGAGAGCCTGCGGGCACAGTTGCCGGACTACATGGTCCCGGCTCTGTATGTGCACCTTGACGCTTTCCCGCTGACGCCTAACGGCAAGGTGGACCAGAAGGCACTGCCGGCACCGGGCGCCGATGCGGTAGTGACACGTCCTTACGAAGCGCCGGAAGGCGAGACGGAAAACCTGCTGGCCGACCTCTGGGCCGAACTGCTCGGTGTCGAGCGGGTGGGGCGGCATGACAACTTCTTTGAACTGGGCGGTCACTCGCTCCTGGCGGTCAGTCTGACCGCGCGTCTGCGGCAGGAAGGCATTGAAGCCGATGTCCGGGCGCTGTTTGAACAACCTACGCTGGCCGGCTATGCAGCCATCACAGAGAGCATGGAGATTATCCTGTGAGCATCAACGAACTCCTCGCGACACTGAAGGCCAATGACATCAATCTGTCGGTCAAGGATGGACAACTGGTGGTGCAGGGCAACCGCCGTGCACTGACCGACAAGGGCCTGGTGGCACACCTGCGCGAGCACAAGCCGGCATTGATCGAACTGATCGAGCAGGGCGAGTACATGGCAACCAGACGGGGTGCCCCGACATTGCCGGACAACGGTATTCCTGCCGGCTGCACCCGTATCACTCCCGAGATGCTGACCCTGGTCTCGCTGGATCAGGACACCATTGAGCGCCTTGTCGCGCAGGTTCCCGGCGGCGCGGCCAATGTGCAGGACATCTACCCGCTGGCGCCCTTGCAGCAAGGCATTCTTTATCACCACGTGACGGCCAGCCATGGTGATCCCTATGTGATGCACGTGGAGTTCGCCTTTGCCGACCGCGCACGCCTGGAGGCCTTTGCCCTGGCACTGCAGACCGTGATCGAACGCCATGACATCCTGCGCACTTCGGTGCACTGGGACGGGCTGGAAACCCCGGTGCAGGTGGTCTGGCGTCACGCGAGACTCACGGTCGGCGCGTTGTCGGCACAGGCCCAGACCATGATGGATCTGAGCCAGGCGCCGCTGATTCGTCTGGTCTACGACGAATCCGCAGACAGCCAGGGCGTGAAAGCAGCCCTGCAATTCCACCATATCGCCATGGACCACAGTGCCCTGGAAGTGGTGCGCCATGAAATTCAGGCCTGCTTGCAGGGCCAGGCCGGTCTGCTGGGTACGCCGGTACCGTTTCGCAACTACGTCGGGCAGGCCCTGTTGGGCGTCAGCGAGAAAGAACACGAAGCGTTCTTCCGCGAGATGCTTGGCGATCTCGATGAACCGACTCTCGCCTACAACCTGCAGGACCTCAGCGGCGACGGCAGCGACATTGGCGAGCACACCCTGGCGCTGGACCTTGAATTGTGCCGCGGTCTGCGTACTCAGGCGCGGACTTTGGGCATCAGTGTCGCCAGCCTGTTCCACCTGGGCTGGGCGCGGGTTCTTTCCGGTCTGACCGGACGCCAGCGCGTGGTGTTCGGCACCGTGCTGATGGGCCGTTTGCTGGGCGCCGAAGCCACCGAGCGGGCGCTGGGTATCTTCATCAATACCTTGCCGATCCGCTTGAACCTGGACGCTGAGGACGTACGCAGTGCGGTCAAGACCACCCATCAGCGGCTGACCACGCTGATGCGCCACGAACATGCGCCACTGGCGCTGGCCCAGCGTTGCAGCGGCGTGGCTGCACCGACGCCATTGTTCAACGCCTTGCTCAATTACCGGCACAGCTCGCCGCAGACCGGTGGCGAAACCTGGCAGGGCATCGAAGTCCTGCATGCCCAGGAACGCAGCAACTACCCGCTGGTAATCAGCGTCGACGATCTGGGCGACGCTTTCAGCTTTACCGCGCAAACCACCTCCGGCATCGACCCACAGCGCATCTGCGCCTATTTGCAACGTGCCATGCAGCATTTGCTGGAAGCTCTGGAGCAAGCGCCACAGACACCGGTCGCGCGCGTGGACATCCTGCCGGTCGATGAGCGCAAGCTGTTGCTGGAAAGCTTCAATGCCTATCACCTCGCTCAGGAAACCGAGCTGACCATTCACCAGCGCATCGAACGCCAGGCACTGGATCAGCCGGATGCCATTGCCGCGCAAGTGGGCGATCAGCACCTGAGCTACAGCGAGCTGAACCGCAAGGCCAATGCCCTGGCCCGGCATCTGATCAGCCAGGGCGTGCGCCCGGATGATCGCGTGGCTGTGGTGGCGCGTCGGAGCCTGGAAACCCTGGTCGGCCTGCTCGCGGTACTCAAGGCTGGCGCCGGTTACGTGCCGGTGGACCCGGCACATCCCGACGAACGCATTGCCTACCTGCTGGATGACAGCGCACCGGTTGCGGTCCTGACTCAGCACGCACTGCTGGCTGGCCTGCCAACCTTGGCTGTGCCGGTGATTGCCCTGGATCGCCCGGACTGGGCCGAGCAGCAGGACAACCCATTGGTGGCGGGCCTGACGGCCGCCAA
>NZ_RBRE01000041.1 GCF_003700275.1 Pseudomonas cichorii
CGCGGACAAGTCCGCTCCTACGGGGAGGGGTCTTAAAAATCCTTACAGAGCCGCAATCCGTCATAGATCGCCGCATGGGTATTGCGTTGTGCCACGCAGTCGCCGATGCGGAACAGCAGGTAGCCATCACCTGGCTGGCTCAGCGAAGGTTGGGGCTGGATGGCGAACAGGGCGTCGATGTCGATCTGGCCTTTGTTGCGCGAGCCTTCCTTGAGCGCGTAATAGAGCGCTTCGTCCGGCCGCACGCCGTTCTCGACCACGATCTGATCCACCACCCGCTCCTCTTTGGCGCCGGTGTATTCGTTCTCCAGCACGGCAACCAGCTTGTCGCCTTCGCGGTAGACCTTTTCCAGCATCATGTCGCCGGTCATGATCACTTCCTTGGGGTACATGCTGCGGTAATAGGTCGGGAACGAAGTGCCGCCGATCGCCACGCCAGGCTTGATGTCATCGGTGACGATCTCGACCTGCGAACCCTTGTCGGCCAGGAAATCGGCCACCGACATACCGGTGAACTCGCAGATGGTGTCGTAGACCAGCACGTTCTTGCCCGGCGCAACCTTGCCGTCCAGCACGTCCCAACTGCTGACCACCAGCCCCTCGGCGGCGCCCCAGTGCTCGTTCTGTTCCAGGAACGGATGACCACCGACTGCCAGCACCACGATATCCGGGCGCAGGTCGAGAATGGTCGCCGGATCGGCAGCCGTGCCCAGGCGCAGATCGACTTTCAAGCGCGCCAGCTCCAACTGATACCAGCGGGTGATCCCGGCAATCTGGTCACGTTGCGGTGCCTTCGATGCGGTAGTGATCTGCCCGCCAATGAATTCCTTCTTCTCGAACAGCGCGACGTCATGACCGCGCTCGGCAGATACCCGGGCAGCTTCCATGCCCGCCGGCCCGGCACCGACGATCACCACCTTGCGCTTCGGTCCTTCGGACTTCTCGATGATGTGCGGCACGCCCATGTATTCACGGGATGTCGCGGCGTTCTGGATGCACAGCACATCCAGCCCTTGATACTGACGGTCGATGCAGTAGTTGGCTCCGACGCACTGTTTGATCTGGTCAACCTGCCCCATCTTGATTTTGGCAATCAGGTGCGGATCGGCGATGTGGGCGCGGGTCATGCCGACCATATCGACATAGCCGCCTTCCAGAATCCGCGTGGCCTGGTTCGGGTCCTTGATGTTCTGGGCGTGCAGGACCGGCGCCTTGACCACCTCTTTGATACCGGCTGCCAGATGCAGGAACGGCTCCGGTGGATAACTCATGTTGGGGATAACGTTGGCCAGGGTGTTATGGGTGTCGCAACCCGAGCCGACCACACCGATGAAGTCGATCATGCCGGTGGCGTCGTAATACCTGGCGATCTCTTTCATGTCCTCATGGCTGAGGCCATCAGGATGGAATTCGTCACCGCAGATACGGATACCCACACAGAAATCCGGGCCGACTTCCTTGCGCACCGCCTTGATCACTTCCAGGCCAAAGCGCATGCGGTTCTCGAAGCTGCCGCCCCACTCGTCAGTACGCTTGTTGACCCGCGGGCTCCAGAACTGGTCGATCATGTGCTGGTGCACGGCAGACAGCTCGACGCCATCCAGGCCACCGGCCTTGGCACGCGCCGCAGCGCTGGCGTAGTTGCCGATCACCCGCCAGATTTCTTCCGGCTCGATGGTCTTGCAGGTCGCACGGTGAACCGGCTCGCGAATGCCCGAGGGCGACATCAGCGTCGGCCAATGCTCGCCGTCCCAGCGGGAACGACGGCCCATGTGGGTAATCTGGATCATGATCTTGGCACCATGCTTGTGCATGGCGTCGGCAAGATTCTGGAAGTGCGGAATGATCTTGTCGGTGGCCAGGTTGACCGACTTCCACCAGCCTTGCGGACTGTCGATGGCCACACTGGAAGAACCGCCGCAGATCGCCAGGCCGATACCGCCCTTGGCTTTCTCTTCGTAGTACTTCACGTAACGGTCGGTGGTCATCCCGCCATCGGTGGCATAGACCTCGGCATGCGCGGTACTCAGGACGCGGTTACGGATCGTCAGTTTGCCGATCTGGATCGGCTGGAACATCGCTTCAAAAGCCATCGCACGATCCTCGACTTACAGCGGTTTGACGACAAACAGACCGTCGTCATGGCCTTCTTCGGAGCCACCGTAGACCTGCTCGGCAACGGTGCGAATCGAACTGCCGCCAGCCTCCAGGATCTGGTCCATGGCCCCGGCAAACCAGCCGGTGAACATGTAATCGACCTTGCGTCCGACCTTGCCGTACACATACACGAATGCCGAGTGTTCAAGCTTGACGCTGGCGGTGCCCTTTTCCAGGTCGATGTCCTGAATCCTGAACAGTCCCCAACCCCGTTGCGACAGACGCTTCATGTAGTGCTCGAACACCGCTACGCCTTGCAGCCCGTGACATTCGGCTTCCTTTTCACACCAGTGCCAGGCGGACTTGTAACCAGCCTTGTAGAGAATCTCGGCGTAGGCATCGGCGCCCAGCACCTCTTCGATCCCCATGTGGTTGTTGACGAAGAAATGGCGAGGCACATAGAGCATCGGCAATGCATCGGAGGTCCAGACGCCGGTTTCGCTGTCGACTTCGATAGGCAGTTGCGGGGCGATTTTAGCCATGGGGTCAAACTCCAGAAATTCGGGTTACTCCCACTGCGCCAGGGGCAGCAGGGTTATCAATTCAAACAGGGGGTGTCTGGCAGTTATTCGCCCCAGACGTCTCGGAGCACGTTCACCCAGTTCTCGCCCATGATCTTGCGCACCACGCGCTCGCTGTGGCCGCGCTTGAGCAGGGTTTCGGTGAGGTTGGGGAATTCGCCCACGGTGCGAATGCCCAGCGGGTTGATGATCTTGCCGAAGCTGGTCAGCCGACGGGCGTAGCCCTTGTCGTGGGTCAGGTACTCGAAGAAGTCCTGGCCGTGGCCCTGGGTAAAGTCGGTGCCAATGCCGATGGCGTCTTCACCAACGATGTTCATGGTGTATTCGATGGCTTCGGCGTAATCGTCGATGGTCGACTCGATACCCTTGGCCAGGAATGGCGCGAACATGGTCACGCCGACAAAGCCGCCGTGATCGGCAATGAACTTCAGTTCGGCATCGGATTTGTTGCGCGGATGTTCCTTGAGGCCGGACGGCAGGCAATGGGAATAGCAGACCGGTTTCTTCGATTCGAGGATGACTTCTTCGGAAGTCCTGGAGCCCACATGAGACAGGTCGCACATGACGCCCACGCGGTTCATCTCGGCAACGATTTCACGACCGAAGCCCGACAGGCCGCCATCGCGCTCATAGCAGCCGGTGCCCACCAGATTCTGGGTGTTGTAGCACATCTGCACGATGCCAACGCCCAGCTTCTTGAAGATCTCGACATAGCCGATCTGGTCTTCGTAGGCATGGGCATTCTGGAAGCCGAACAGTATGCCGGTCTTGCCCAGCTCCTTGGCCTTGCGGATGTCGGCGGTGGTATGGACTGCCATCACCAGATCGCTGTTCTCGCGCATCAGCTTCTGGCTGGAGCAGATGCTGTTGATGGTGGCCTGGAAACCTTCCCACACCGATACCGTGCAGTTGGCCATGGTCAGACCGCCCTTGCGCATGTCTTCAAACAGCTCACGGTTCCATTTGGCGATAATCAGCCCGTCAATGACGATGCTGTCGGCGTGCAGTTCGGCTGGGCTCATCAGGCTGTCCCCTTTTAGGTGCTTGCGCGCCGAATCGGCTGTCGGCGCTATTGGGGTCAGCATATGCCGGAGGGTCCGGCGAGCCGGGTGCAAAAACGACAGGGGGTTTGCCGAAAGCGTCAAGATGCGACAAAGCGCCATCGGCCACGCCCGGCCTGTGTCGTAAACCTGTTCTTTGCTTCGCGCTTAGGCCAGAATTCACTGCATCAATGGATCGGAGCAACTCGATGAAAACGATTTTCCTGACCTTGGCCCTCATGGCGACAGCCGTGACCGGCGCACAAGCTGCTCAAGACTCGGACAGCACGCCTTGCGACGGCGTCGATAGCGAAAACCAGACGCTGGAATGCTCGGTCTACAGTCGTCACACGGCAGAAGAGCTGCTCAAGGAAAACTTTCAGAACCTGCTCAATCGGGTCCAGTCGCAATTCGTCGCCAACAAATCGCAATACAACGACTTCACCAGCAAGCTCAAGACCGCGCAACAGGCCTGGGAAAAGCTGCGCGATGCCGATTGCGCGGTGGAAGTCTTCCCGTCAGCTGCGGGTAGCAAGGCCTATACCATCAGCGAAAACGACTGCATTGCGCGCATGAGCGACGAGCGTTCGGAATATCTGGAATCAATTGCGCAGGAATAACGCCAGCGATGAGATAACCTGTTCCTTTATATGAACCCAAGGCACCAGGCATTCTCATGATTATTTGTGGTGTAGAAATCAAAGGCAGTGAAGCCATCTTCGCCCTGGCAACCCGTCAGAACGGCGGCATCGCGCATTTGCCGCTGGCCACCCGCAAGATCGCGCTGGAAGATGACGACGAAGCCGACAACGTCAAAGCCTTCGCTTCCCGGATCGCCAGTTTCGTGCGTGAAAACGGCATCAGCCATATCGCCATCAAGAAACGCAGCAAGAAAGGCGAATTCGCCGGCGGCCCGACCACCTTCAAGATCGAAACCGTCTTCCAGCTTCTGGCCGACTGCGGCGTGACCCTGGTGTCCCCGCAGACCATCAATGCCCAGCACAGAAAACACGACTTCACCCTGCCCGATACCTTGAACAAGTATCAGCATGAGGCTTACAAGACGGCGTGTTCGGAGTTGATGAAGAGCGGGAAATGATCGACGGGATCATTTCTGAGGCAAGCTTCGGTTTCTGGGTATCGCTATTCAACAAGCGGCATGAAACGGAAATGTGGAAAGAGCTGAGACTGGCTTTTCCTCCGATAAGAACCGGATGATGCCAGAGAACCATGGAAAGCATGCTTCATAAAAAAACCCGCATTTCTGCGGGTTTTTTCTTTAGAGGATCAACACTCAGTTGATCTTGGCATCCAGTTCACCCCTGGCGTAGCGCTCGAACATGGCATCAAGCGAAATAGGCTTGATCTTCGAGGCGTTGCCGGCGGTGCCGAAGGCTTCGTAGCGGGCGATGCATACGTCACGCATGGCGACGACGGTCTTGGCCAGGTATTTGCGCGGGTCGAACTCGCTGCGGTTCTTGGCCATGAATTCGCGGATGGCGCCAGTAGAAGCCAGACGCAGGTCGGTGTCGATGTTGACCTTGCGCACGCCGTACTTGATGCCTTCAACGATTTCCTCGACCGGCACACCGTAGGTTTCCTTGATGTCGCCGCCGTACTCGTTGATGATTTTCAGCCATTCCTGAGGAACGGACGAAGAACCGTGCATCACCAGGTGAGTGTTGGGGATGCGCTTGTGGATTTCCTTGATGCGCTCGATCGCCAGGATGTCGCCGGTAGGCGGCTTGGTGAACTTGTAGGCGCCATGGCTGGTGCCGATGGCGATTGCCAGGGCATCGACCTGGGTCTTCTTGACGAAGTCAGCGGCTTCTTCCGGATCGGTCAGCATCTGGCTGTGATCCAGGATGCCTTCGGCGCCAACGCCGTCTTCTTCACCGGCCATGCCGGTTTCCAGAGAACCCAGCACACCCAGCTCACCTTCTACCGACACGCCACAGGCGTGAGCGAAAGCAACTACGCGACGGGTCACGTCGACGTTGTATTCGTAGCTGGCCGGCGTCTTGCCGTCTTCAGCCAGCGAACCGTCCATCATCACCGAGCTGAAGCCCAGCTGGATCGAGCGCTGGCAGATGTCAGGGCTGGTGCCGTGATCCTGGTGCATGACCACCGGGATGTGCGGGAATTCTTCGACTGCCGCGAGGATCAGGTGACGCAGGAACGGGGCACCGGCGTATTTGCGGGCGCCAGCCGAAGCCTGGACGATCACCGGGGAATCGGTCTTGTCGGCCGCTTCCATAATGGCGCGCATTTGTTCCAGGTTGTTTACGTTGAAAGCTGGAACGCCGTAGCCGAATTCGGCTGCGTGGTCCAACATCTGGCGCATGCTGATAAGTGCCATTGTCTGTGTGTCTCCCGGTCGGGTCGTTAATCGTGCAAGCCTGCCGTAGTGGCGACTGCTATTCAAGTTATACGCATTGGCCACGGGGCCATGCGGGTGGTACATCGGCTACGACTTATCTGGCCTTGCAGCCGCGTCCGATCAAATCGTTGGTGGCGTCCCAGTAGATCAGGCCTTCGTCACCCTTGTTGGTAAACGCCAACACGCTATTACTGTAGAGCGTACCGCTGGCGGCACCAGGTTCGGCCTTGAGCCGGAACACCTGGTCACTCTGGTTAAGGCGTACATCCACTTCCTTCTTCGCCGAATCGGCAAAGCGCCAGTGCACTTCGGCCTTGCTGTCACACACCCAGTGGTTCCAGGAATCACTGGACTGCGGTGCCTTGGTAAAGGCACAACCGCCAAGCACTGCAAATGCCGCAAGGGCAATCAAGCCTTTCATCATGTCTCCTGGCCTGCCCTGGAAAGCCCGGCATATGCCGCTCGCTTCACTGCTCAGGGGCAGTTCTGTTCCTGATTACGATCACTGGCCGGTTCACCCGTGACATGTGCCTCGACCCGTTGGCTGTTTTCGGTCGTCGGTACATTCACGGAGGCCGGGCTGAATACTTCACAGGTACGGGCTTTGGAGCCCGAACCGCTGCAACCTGCCAATACAATGCAACTCACAAGAGCCAGGGTGGCGATTTTCATGGCGAAACTCCTTCTCGGAAAAGGTCCACCTTCTAGTGACCGCCAAAGCTCGCAGATGTTGCCTGCGAGCTTTCAACCTGACTCAGAGACAGCCGACTTCTCCCACACGCGGCATGAACTCGTAACGATCCCATACTTCCTGACCGCCACGCTTGTAGATCACCGGTACGGTTTCAGCCTGCCAACCGGCCTGATAGCAACTCAATTGGAGTAGCTGGGCCTGTGACTCAGGTTCCGCCTCGTCGACCCCAGGCTTGCTCGCGCAACCGGCCAGCAAACCTGCGATAAGCAATAACGGTAACGTCCTGACCATGTACTACTCCCCTTCCTGATATGGAATCAGGCCTTTGCACGCTGCTCGAGTACTTCAACCGCTGGCAGGACCTTGCCTTCGACAAACTCCAGGAAAGCGCCGCCGCCAGTGGAAATGTAGGAAATCTGTGATGCAACGCCATATTTGTCGATGGCCGCCAGCGTATCGCCGCCACCTGCGATGGAGAATGCAGCGCTTTCGGCAATCGCCTTGGCCAGGGTCTTGGTGCCTTCACCGAACTGATCGAACTCGAAGACGCCGACCGGACCGTTCCACAGGATAGTCCCGGAAGATTTCAGCAATTGGGCAAACTGGGCAGCGGTCTGTGGACCGATGTCGAGAATCATGTCGTCATCGGCCACATCGGCGATGAGCTTGACGGTTGCCGCAGCGCTTTCAGCAAATTCCTTGGCAACCACCACGTCCACTGGCAACGGTACGCTGACCTTGGCCGCGATGGCGCGGGCAGTGTCCAGCAGATCAGGTTCGTACAGCGATTTGCCGACCTTGTGACCGGCTGCCGCCAGGAAGGTGTTGGCGATGCCGCCGCCGACGATCAACTGATCGCAGATGGCGCTCAGACTGTTGAGCACATCCAGCTTGGTGGACACCTTGGAACCGGCAACGATGGCTGCCATCGGCTTGGCCGGAGCGCCCAGCGCCTTGCCCAGGGCTTCCAGTTCGGCCGCCAGCAGAGGACCTGCTGCAGCGACCCTGGCGAACTTGGCAACGCCGTGGGTCGAGCCTTCGGCGCGGTGTGCGGTACCGAAAGCGTCCATCACGAACACGTCGCACAGCGCGGCATATTTCTGTGCCAGCTCGTCAGCGTTCTTTTTCTCGCCCTTGTTGAAGCGCACGTTCTCGAACAGGACGACGTCGCCGGCCTTGAGGTCGACGCCATCGAGGTAATCGGCTACCAGCGGGACTTCGCGACCCAGTGCCTTGCTCAGGTACTCGGCAACCGGCTTGAGGCTGTTCTCGGCGGAGAACTCGCCCTCGGTCGGACGGCCCAGGTGCGAGCAGACCATTACCGCAGCACCCTTTTCCAGCGCCAGCTTGATGGTCGGCAGCGAAGCAAGGATCCGGGCATCGCTACTGACAGCGCCGTCCTTGATCGGGACGTTGAGGTCTTCGCGAATCAGTACCCGCTTACCTTGCAGATCGAGGTCGGTCATCTTCAACACGGTCATGAGGCGTTCCTGTCTTTTACTGTTGTTGGTCTGCGACGCGCAAGAAATGGTCCGCGACGTCGAGCATTCGGTTGGCAAAACCCCATTCGTTATCGAACCAGGCCAGCAGGTTTACCAGCCGTGGGCCGGAAACCCGGGTCTGACTCGCATCGACAATCGCCGAATGAGGGTCATGGTTGAAATCACAACTGGCATGCGGCAACTCGGTGTATGCCAACAGGCCCTTGAGCGGGCCGCTGGTCGCGGCCTCACGCAAGATACGATTGATTTCCACAGCATCGGTATCACGTGCAGTCTGCAGCGTGATATCCAGGCACGAGACGTTGACCGTCGGTACGCGAACTGCTTTGGCCTGAATTCGGCCCGCAAGTTCCGGCAGGAGCCGCTCGATTCCGCGTGCCAGACCGGTGGACACCGGAATGATCGACTGAAAGGCCGAGCGCGTACGGCGCAAATCCTCGTGATGATAAGCATCGATCACCGGCTGATCGTTCATCGCCGAGTGGATGGTGGTGATCGAAATGTATTCAAGACCCAGCGCATCATCCAGCAGGCGCAACAACGGTACGCTGCAGTTGGTGGTGCAGGATGCGTTGGAGACCAGTCGCTCGGCACCGGTCAGCGTGTGCTGATTGATACCGAAGACGATGGTGGCGTCCACATCGCTTTCGCTGGCCATCGGTTGCGAGAACAGCACCCGCGACGCACCGGCATCGAGAAAACGCTGGCCGTCCTCGCGGGTGTTGTAGACACCTGAACATTCCAGCACCAGATCCGCACCCAGCGCCGCCCAGTCGATGCCTTCGGGCGTGGCGCTACGCAGCACCTTGATTCGGTGATCGTTGATGTGCAGGTATTGCCCCTCGACCCGCACATCGCCGGGAAAGCGGCCATGCGTGGAGTCGAAACGGGTGAGATATTCGAGACTGGCCATATCGGCCAGATCATTGATTGCGACCACCTCGAAGCCTGCCCGGGCACCTCGCTCACAGAGCGCGCGCAGCACGCAACGACCGATCCGGCCATAGCCGTTCAGAGCAACTTTGTAAGGGCGATGTTGGGGCATGGTGGTGCTCGCAAGACAAACCGTACTGCACATAAACCTGTAGGAGCGAATTCATTCGCGAAGAGGAAGCCTTCGCGGATGAATCCGCTCCTACCTGGTTACTGCGACCTTTCTCAGTCTTCCAGCAGTTCTTCGGCGGTGCTCAGGATGTTCTCCAGAGTGAAGCCGAACTCCTCGAACAACGCTGGCGCAGGTGCCGACTCACCAAAGGTGGTCATGCCGATCACGCGGCCTTCCAGACCGACGTACTTGTACCAGTAGTCGGCGTGGGCAGCTTCGATGGCGATACGGGCGCTGACCTGCAATGGCAGAACGGCCTGCTTGTAACCCGGGTCCTGGGCTTCAAAGACGCTGGTGCACGGCATGGAAACCACACGCACCTTGCGACCCTGAGCGGTCAGTGCGTCGAACGCCTGCACGGCCAGACCGATTTCCGAACCGGTAGCGATCAGGATCAGCTCAGGCTCGCCCGCGCAGTCGCGCAGTACGTAGCCACCACGGGCGATGTCCGCCAGCTGGGTTGCGTCGCGGCTCTGGTGAGGCAGGTTCTGACGCGAGAAGATCAGTGCCGACGGACCGTCGTTACGCTCGATGGCGTATTTCCAGGCCACGGCCGATTCCACGGCATCCGCCGGACGCCAGGTGTCCAGGTTCGGCGTGGTACGCAGGCTGGTCAGTTGCTCGACCGGCTGGTGCGTCGGGCCGTCTTCGCCCAGACCGATGGAGTCGTGGGTGAACACATGGATAACGCGCTTCTTCATCAGAGCGGCCATGCGCACTGCGTTACGAGCGTATTCCATGAAGATCAGGAAGGTCGCGCCGTACGGTACGAAACCGCCGTGCAGAGCGATACCGTTCATCATTGCCGCCTGACCGAACTCACGCACACCGTAGTGCAGGTAGTTGCCGTTGGCGTCTTCGCCGGTGATGCTCTTGCAGCCTTTCCAGATGGTCAGGTTGGAACCGGCCAGGTCAGCCGAACCGCCGAGGAACTCAGGCAGCAGTGGACCGAAAGCACCCAGCGCGTTCTGGCTGGCCTTGCGGCTGGCGATGGTTTCGCCCTTGGCGTTGACTTCAGCGACATAGGCAGCCGATTTTTCGGCGAAGTCGGCTGGCAACTCACCGCTCATGCGGCGGATGAAATCGTTGGCCAGCTCTGGGAAAGCAGCGGAATAGGCAGCGAAACGCTGGTCCCACTCGGCTTCGGCGGCCAGGCCTTTTTCCTTGGCATCCCACTGGGCATAGATATCGGCCGGGATTTCAAAAGGACCGTGGTTCCATTTCAGCGCAGCGCGGGTCAGGGCGATTTCATCGGCGCCCAGCGGAGCACCGTGGGACTCTTCCTTGCCTTGCTTGTTGGGCGAACCGAAACCGATGGTGGTCTTGCAGCAGATCAGGGTCGGCTGCTCGCTCTTGCGGGCGGTATCGATGGCGGTCTTGATTTCGTCGGCATCGTGACCGTCGACATTGCGGATGACCTGCCAGCCGTACGACTCGAAACGCTTCGGCGTATCGTCGGTGAACCAGCCTTCGACTTCACCGTCGATGGAAATGCCGTTGTCGTCGTAGAACGCGATCAGTTTGCCCAGGCCCAGAGTACCGGCCAGGGAAGCGACTTCGTGGGAAATACCTTCCATCATGCAGCCATCACCCATGAACACGTAGGTGTGGTGATCAACGATGTCATGGCCTGGACGGTTGAATTGTGCAGCCAGCGTCTTTTCTGCAACGGCAAAACCGACGGCGTTGGCAAAACCCTGACCCAGCGGGCCGGTAGTGGTTTCAACACCCGGGGTGTAGCCGTATTCCGGGTGGCCCGGCGTGCGGCTGTGCAGTTGACGGAAGTTCTTCAGGTCATCGATGGACAGATCGTAGCCGGTCAGATGCAGCAACGAGTAAATCAACATCGAGCCATGGCCATTGGACAGGATGAAGCGGTCACGGTCGGCAAACGACGGGTTGGCCGGGTTGTGCTTCAGATAGTCGCGCCACAGAACTTCGGCGATATCCGCCATGCCCATGGGGGCACCGGGATGGCCGCTGTTGGCTTTTTGCACGGCATCCATGCTGAGGGCACGAATGGCGTTGGCACGCTCACGACGGCTTGGCATCGCTGATCTCCTGGAGAATGAAGGAATGGGATCGGAAAAAGGCGACCATTTTCTCTCAGGCACTGCCTGGGAGCAATGAAAGATAGTCACTAGTGGGTGTTTTTCCTGCCTTGCGGCGTTATTTGTCCCCGCTAACAGGTATAGCGTCCCGCAATAACGTGATGGCCGTCACGGACAAATGCCCCCGACAACCAATATCAAAACTTTTTGATATTGCTCTTGCGGCGCGACCGGTCGCTAACTAGACTGCGTTCCCTATGAACCTATGCGCGCCAGCAATCAGCCATGACGACTGCGACGACCTCTCTGCCCTGTGCAAGGCCGGCGGCGATCCTCTGCGACTGAACGTCCTGCGCGCACTGGCCAACGATTCGTTCGGCGTACTGGAGCTGGCGCAGATCTTTGCCATCGGCCAGTCAGGCATGAGTCATCATCTGAAAGTACTGGCCCAGGCCGGTCTGGTGGCGACCCGTCGTGAAGGCAATGCGATCTTTTACCGTCGCGCCCTGCCCCACACCGCACTGACCGGCGGCAGACTGCACGCGGCCCTGCTCGATGAGGTCGATGCGCTGAGCCTGCCCCACGATGCTCGCCTGCGCATTGACCAGGTGCATGGCCAGCGGGCCCAGGCCAGCCAGGACTTCTTCGCCCGCACCGCAGAAAAGTTTCGTGCCCAGCAGGACCTGATCGCCGGCCTCGCTCAATACCGCGACAGCCTGCTGAGCCTGCTGGACAAACTGAGCTTCACCGCCTCGGCAACGGCACTGGAAGTCGGCCCCGGCGACGGTGGTTTTCTGCCGGAACTGGCCCGACGCTTTGCTCGCGTCACGGCCATGGACAACAGCCCGGCAATGCTGGAGCTGGCCCGCGATGTCTGCGAGCGCGAGCAACTGGGCAATGTCGAGCTGGTGCTGGCCGACGCACTCACAGGCACTAAAGTCAGTGTCGATTGCGTCGTTCTGAACATGGTGCTGCACCATTTCGCCGCACCGGCCGAAGCCTTGCGGCAACTGGCGGAGCGATTGCAGCCGGGCGGTAGCCTGCTGGTAACAGAGTTGTGTAGTCATGATCAGAGCTGGGCCAGGGAGGCCTGTGGCGATCTCTGGTTAGGTTTCGAACAGGATGATCTGGCCCGTTGGGCCATCGCTGCGGGGCTAGTTCCCGGGGAAAGCCTGTATGTAGGCTTACGTAATGGTTTCCAGATCCAGGTTCGCCACTTTCAGCGACCGGCTGGCAACACTCACCATCGGTAAAATTCAGGAAACCCGTAGAGATGAGCGAATACTCACTTTTCACCTCCGAGTCCGTGTCCGAAGGACACCCAGACAAGATCGCCGACCAGATTTCCGACGCGGTACTGGACGCTATCATCGCCCAGGACAAACACGCTCGCGTAGCCGTTGAAACCCTGGTCAAGACTGGCGTTGCAATCGTTGCCGGCGAAGTCACCACCACAGCCTGGGTTGACCTCGAACAGATCGTTCGCGACGTGATCAGCGACATTGGCTACACCAGCTCCGACGTCGGTTTCGACGGCGCTACCTGCGGCGTGATGAACATCATCGGCAAGCAGTCTCCTGACATCAACCAGGGTGTTGACCGTGCCAAGCCTGAAGATCAGGGCGCCGGTGACCAGGGCCTGATGTTCGGCTACGCCAGCAACGAAACTGCCGAACTGATGCCTGCTCCAATCGCTTTCTCTCACCAGTTGGTGAAGCGTCAGGCTGAAGCCCGCAAGTCCGGCCTGCTGCCTTGGCTGCGCCCGGATGCCAAGTCCCAGGTGACTTGCAGCTATGAAAACGGCAAGGTCGTGGGCATCGACGCTGTCGTTCTGTCGACCCAGCACAACCCGGAAGTTTCCTATAACGATCTGCGCGAAGGCGTAATGGAACTGATCGTCAAGCACGTGCTGCCAGCCGAGCTGCTGCACAAGGACACCCAGTTCCACATCAACCCGACTGGCCAGTTCATCATTGGCGGCCCGGTAGGTGACTGCGGCCTGACCGGTCGCAAGATCATCGTCGACAGCTACGGCGGCATGGCTCGCCACGGTGGCGGCGCGTTCTCCGGTAAGGATCCATCGAAAGTTGACCGTTCCGCGGCCTACGCTGGCCGCTACGTTGCCAAGAACATCGTGGCTGCCGGTCTGGCCGAGCGTTGCGAGATCCAGGTTTCCTACGCTATCGGCGTTGCGCAACCGACTTCGATCTCGTTGAACACCTTCGGCACTGGCAAGATCAGTGACGACAAGATCATCAAGCTGGTTCGCGACATCTTCGACCTGCGTCCATACGCGATCACCACCATGCTTGACCTGCTGCACCCGATGTACCAGGAAACCGCTGCCTATGGCCACTTCGGTCGCAAGCCGCAAACCAAGACCGTGGGCGACGATACCTTCACCACGTTCACCTGGGAAAAAACCGACCGCGCCGACGCCCTGCGCGCTGCTGCCGGCCTGTAATACCCACTGACGCTGTAACTAGAAGCCCCGGACGATCAGATCGTCCGGGGCTTTTTAGTATCTGACGATGACTCAGGCGCGCCGTGATACCAGCAGTACCGAAGCTGCTCCCGCCAGCAACCCGGCACATGCCCGATTGAACAGACGCTTGCCAGCGGGCCGTGAAAACAGACGGCGGGCATGCACGCCCATGTAGCCGTACAGGCTGATGGCGATACACTCCAATGCCAGGAAAATTCCACCCAGCACCGCGAACTGGCTGGTGACATTGCTGGTGTCATCGATGAACTGCGGCAGGAAGGCAGTAAACAGAAGAATCGCCTTGGGATTGCCGATGGCCACCAGAAACTCCTGACGGGCCAGGCTTCTCATGCTTGCCGAAGGGCCGCTCATATCGCCCTGATCATGCGCATTGGCGCGCCACAATTGCACCGCCAGATAGAACAGGTACGCCGCACCGGCAATCTTGATCGCATGGAACAGCCATTCCGAGGTATGCAGCACGGCGGTCAGGCCAACCGCAGCCAGCGTAATCATGATCACAAAAGCCAATAATCGCCCCACGCCGCCAATGCATGAACGGGCAAAGCCATAGCGCGTCGCGTTACTGATCGACAGCAGATTGTTCGGGCCAGGTGCCATGTTGAGGGCAAAACAGGCAGGAACGAAAACAGCGAGCGTCGTTATATCCATGGGGCACCCGGACCAGAACAGGACTGATTGTCTATTCTGCCAATCTGCGACGAAGACTAAAGACACAGTAGTACACGTAAATCATGCCGATCTGTACCTGCAGAAAAACCCGGTAACCAGCTTGTCCGGCGCAATCAACCAGACTGTCTAGCCTGAAGGCATCCCCTCAAGGCAAGGACGCTGCGATGCTGACCGTTGGACGTTTATTGAGCTGTACCCTCCTGTTACTCGGCGCTTCGGCGGCCTTTGCCAACGCCTGTCCGAACTGGACAACCGCCAAGGCCCATACCGAGATTCTGGCCCTGCAACATCAGCTCACGCAGTGGGATGACAGTTATCACCGCCAGGGCGTTTCATTGATAGAAGACGAGCTGTATGACCAGTCCCGCCAGCGCCTCGACTTTCTGCATGCCTGCTTCACTTCGACCAGGGCTCCCGCCGCCAACCCGCTGCAAACCGCCAGAGGGCCGCTTGAGCACCCCATACCGCATACCGGCGTGGCCAAACTGGCGGATGCGCAAGCCGTGCAGGACTGGCTCAAGGGCCGGAAGGATCTGTGGATACAACCCAAGGTCGATGGGGTTGCGGTATCGCTGGTGTACGAAAACGGCAGGCTCAGCAAGGTCATCAGCCGTGGCGACGGTCTCAAGGGCCAGGACTGGACGCGCCATGCACAGCGGGCTTCTGCCATTGCCAAGCAACTTCCTCAGCCGGACACACTGGTTCTACAAGGCGAACTGTATTGGAGTCTTTCAGACCATGTTCAGGCCACATCAGGCAGCATCAATGCCCGTAGCAAGGTCGCCGGATTGCTGGCTCGACAGGAGATAAGTGACCAAGAGGCCGACAGTATCGGGTTGTTCGTCTGGGACTGGCCAGCCGGGCCAGCAGACATGCAGGAACGAATCGCCGGTTTGAAAGCCATGGGTTTCACCGACAGCGCCGTCTACACCCAGCCACTGGAAAATTTCACCCAGGCCAGTGACTGGCGCAACCATTGGTATCGCACCGGGCTACCATTCGCCACGGACGGCGTCATCATGCGTCACGGCGAACGGCCACCGGCACAACGCTGGCAGGCCAAGGCACCCTACTGGATCGCGGCCTGGAAATACCCCTATGCCCAAGTGCTGGCCGAAGTACGCAAGGTCAACTTCACTATCGGGCGTAGCGGCAGAATCACACCGGTGCTGGAGCTGACTCCTGTCCGTCTTGATGACCGAAAGATCAGCAGGCTCAGCGTCGGCTCTCTGCAACGCTGGCAAGCACTGGATATTCGCCCCGGCGATCAGGTTTCCCTGAGCCTTGCAGGCCTTACCATTCCGCGCCTGGACAAGGTGGTTTCACGCAATAGCGAAAGAATTGAAATGACAGTTCCGCAACAACGCGATTTTCATGGTCTGAGTTGCTGGCAGCCGACGCCGGGATGTGAAAGTCAGTTCCGGGCCAGGCTGGTCTGGCTCAGTAGCAAGAAGGGGTTGGCGCTGCCTGGGGTTGGCCCCGGAACCTGGGACAAGTTGATCGAGGCCGGAGAAATCAATGGCCTGCTCGATTGGATGACCCTGGATCGTGCGCAGCTTGCTAAAATTCCGGGCTTTGCGGAACGCAGCAGCACTAAACTGCTCGACAGCCTGCAAACTGCTCGTGAAAGATCGTTTCAAACCTGGCTGGTGGCTATCGGTCTGCCTCCGGCAATCGGGATCAGTCCAGGCATGGAATGGCATGAACTGGCAGCAAGAAGTGCCGAACAGTGGCAAAGCGTACCCGGTATAGGCCCAGGAAGGGCTGCACGACTCTGGGAGTTTTTTCAGGACCCGCAGGTGCTGGCATTGCGCGAGCAGTTACGGGAGCAAGGTATCGCAGGTTTTTAATTCACTTTTCATCGCCCGCGTGCCCGGACGTTATGGTTTTTCAAGGAGTTCACATGAAGTTTCTTTCCAGCCTGATTCTGCTGGGCAGTTTCACGTTTGCGGCAGCCCCGCTACTCGCAGCCGAGCAGGCTCCGCCGCCGTCGGAGTGCCTGGTTAAAAGCCAGGAGATCAACAGCAAGATTCAGGAAGCCAAGGCCGAGGGCAACAAGCAGGAGCAAGCGGGCCTGGAAAAGGCATTGAGCGAAGTCAACGCCAACTGCAGCGAAGCTTCGCTGGTCAAGCAACGCGAACAGAAAGTGCTGGAGGCCAAGCGCGAAGTAAGCCGCCGTCAGGCAGACCTGAACAAGGCCATGGCCAAGGGCGATCCGGAGCGCATCGACAAGCGCAAGGACAAGCTCGCCGAGTCCCGCAAGGAACTGCAGGATGCCCAGACCGAGCTTGAGAAGGTGCAGCCGGAGGAGTGAAGCCCTTGCCCGCGGATCAATGATTCCTGAACTCTTTGTGGCACGCCTGACAAGCGGCCTCGACCTTGTCCACTGCCGGTGCCAGGCTGCTCGCCGAGAACGGCCTGACGCTGGATAACGCCGCCAGCTCACCCGTCGCAGACTCCAGCGAGCGGGCAATCTCCTGAAAGCGCGCCTGCTTCTGCCAGACCGCATCCGTTGCACTGCCATGCTCCGCTTCCCTGACCTGCGGGAAGTGCTTCCAGGGTTCATGGGCCAGACGGTCGAGCCTGACCGCGCCTTCGCTGAAGCGCTGGCCATCGAAAGCGATGCGCCCGCGCAACATGCCGCCCAGATCCTCGCTGGTCTTGAGCATTTCCTTGAAGATCGCCTTGCGCTGGCCCAACGGTGAATCGGGATCGACGCCGCCACAGCCGCTCAATACCAGACAGGACAACAGGACAGCACTCAATCTTTTCAAGGTAATGCTCGATAAATCCATGGAAAACGGTGGCGCCCCCATCTGCCAGCGAAGGGCGGGATCAGGCAGCCGGGAACGCAGAAGCGCCAAACAGGCCGATAATCAGACCCAGCCCGATGAGCCAGACAATCGAGCGCATGATAGCCAGGTCAGCCATGTAGAAGATGATGTAGAGCAAGCGACTGGTAACGAACAGAACGGCCAGTACATCGATCGTGACCAACTGCGCGTTGCCCGCAACATGCGCAATGATCACTGCCGCGGCAAACGCCGGAGTGATTTCATAACCGTTCAGTTGCGCGGCATGCGCGCGTTTGGGAAAGCCTTCGAGCTTGTCGAGAAAGCCGCGTGGATCATGATTGTTTCGCGACGAGTAGGAGCCACTTGCTACCTTGGCGATGCCCGCACAAATGAATGGCAGCATTATCGCGACCAATACACACCAGAATGCAACTGTCATGCTCATGTCCTGTTATTTGAGTTTGATTGAAAACATGCGACGGCGAGAGCCCGTCATCATTGGCAACAGTTCGACACTGAGCCTGTCGAGAGTGTTCCTTCGCCCATGCCTGCGAGCATAGAGGATTCGGCAGGCACTCACAGCCTTGCTGTCTGGCGAAGAGCTGCTGCGATTGTCGAAGCGATTGGCTAAGATGCCACGACCGCCGCCTGCCGCTGGCGGGTCATGGATGCACAGGAGTCGTAATGCCCACCGAAGAGGATATCGCCATCGTTGGCGGTACACCGATGATCCCCGATCAGCGTCGCGAGCTGATGCTTCGTCAATTGCGCAAGCATCAGGTGCTGAGCGTGCATCAGTTGATGGAGATGTTCGAGTGCTCGCACATGACCATCCGTCGCGATATCGCCGTGCTGGAGCAGGAAGGACGCGCCTATTCGGTAACCGGTGGCGTGCGTATCGCCAGCCAGTTGCACAGCGAGCCCAGCCATCAGTCCAAGGCGGTCGTGGAGCTGCCGCACAAGCAGGGCATGGCCAGGCTCGCGGCCGGACTGCTGCATCCGGACATGACCATTTATCTGGATGCCGGCACCAGCACTCTGGAAATCGTCCCGCATATCGTGGCGCTTTCCGGCATGACGGTGGTGACCAATGACTTCGGCATCGTCAACGCCCTGGCCGATGCCGCGCATGTGGATGTCATCCACACCGGTGGCCTGCTCGATCACCCCAACCGCTCCAGCGTCGGCGGCCTGGCTGCTGCAACCCTGCGCCAGCTCGCTACCGACGTGGCCTTCCTGTCGACCAGTTCATGGGACCTGCAACGCGGCACCACCACGCCATCAGCGCTGAAAGTCGAAGTCAAACAGGCGGCCATGCAGTCCGCATCCCGCACCGTGCTGATCGCCACCAGCTCCAAATACGGGACGTTCGGCATGTACAAGGTCTCGGCCCTCGAACAGTTCGACACCATCATTACCGACACGGCGCTGGCAGAAGCGGCAGCCGATGGGATTCGCAAACACCGTATCGAATTGCTGTTGGCACCCGTCAACAAACCGCGCTGACATCTTCGCGGATAAATCCGCTCCTACAACCATGGTGGGAGCCAATTCATTCGCGAAAACCCTCCCTCATTCCGATAAGCGTCAATTGCCAGTATCCGCAGGCTCTGACAGAATCGCGAATCGTTCTCGTTATTTAACACATTTCCATTCGAGGCCATTCGTGTCGTCAGCCCCAAGCACTCATAACGAGATCGTTGGCGTGTTGTATCGCGACCACCGCAGTTGGCTGCTGGCCTGGCTTCGACGCAATGTGGCCTGTCCACAACGCGCTGAAGACCTGAGCCAGGACACCTTTGTACGCCTGCTCGGACGTGACGAGCTCAAGACGCCGAATGAACCCCGCGCCTTTCTGGCAGCGGTCGCCAAGGGCCTGCTGTTCGACTATTTTCGCCGCGCAGCGCTGGAGCAGGCTTATCTCAACGAACTGATGCTGATCCCTGAAGCCGAGCACCCTTCGCCGCAGGATCAGCTACTGATCCTTGAAGACCTCAAGAACATCGACCGCATGCTCGGCAAGCTGTCGAGCAAGGCACGCGCAGCCTTTCTCTATAACCGTCTCGACGGAATGGGCCATGCCGAAATCGCCGAGCGCCTGGGGGTTTCGGTTTCCCGGGTTCGGCAATACCTGGCCCAGGCCATGCGCCAGTGCTACATCGCCCTGTACGGCGAACCGACATGAAGCTCGCCGGTTCACGGCCGGTTTCGGCACAGGTGCTCGATGCTGCCATCGCCTGGCAACTGAGCCTGGATTCCGGTGATGGCATCGAACAGGACGAGTTCGCCAAGTGGCTGGGCGCCAACGAAGAGCATGCCCGTGCCTGGAGCCAGTTGGGCATGCTCAACCAGCGCTTCGCCATCCCGTCTGGCCCGGCCCGCAAGGCCTTGCAGCAAGCGCCGGGCAGCCTGCGGCGGCGCGTGCGCAAGCTGGGTGGCGGACTCGCGGGGTTATTGCTGAGCTGCGGACTGGCGCTGTTCATGGGCAATCGCTACCTGCCAATCGATTACTGGCTCGCCGACCAGCGCACCGCAACCGGCGAACAGCGTGACATCCGCCTGGCGGACAACACGCTGATCCGCCTCAACACCCACAGCGCCATCGATGTGCATTTCGATGCCAGACAGCGCCGGGTGGTCCTGCAGGATGGCGAAATCCTGGTCGAAACCGGCAGTCATGACGATCCTCGCCCGTTTATCGTCGAAACCAGCGACGGCAGGATGCGCGCGCTGGGTACGCGCTTTCTGGTCCGCCGCGAGTCGGATGGCACGCGCCTGAGCGTGCTGCAATCGGCCGTCGCAGCCAATCCTCGTGACCACGGCAACGAGCTGGTCCTGCGCGAAGGCCAACAGATCCTGCTGACGCCCGACGGGCTCGGGCCGATGCTCAGCATGCCTTCCGGCACCGATGCCTGGACCCGTGGCATGCTGGTGATGGACAACGCCCGGCTGGGCGACATGCTTGCCGAACTGAGTCGCTACCGGGTCGGCTATCTGGGCGTCTCGCCGCAAGTAGCAGACCTGCGGATTACCGGCAGCTTCCCGCTGAACAATACCGACCTGGCTCTCAAGGCCCTGTTGCCGACCTTGCCGGTGCAGATCGAACAGCACACGCCATGGTGGGTAAACGTGCAGGCCAGCAGCGAGAAAAACGACAGCGCCGCGACCGAAAAACCCTGAGTCCGATTTTTTTTGCACAGAGCCCTGTCACTTTTGCGGATTCGTGCGGCAGAGAGGCAATAGATACCGTTTGCCCTGGAGCCTTGTATGTCTCGCCCGCTTGAAACTCTTCTGCGTCCCAGCCTGCTGGCCCTGGCAATCGCCCTCGGCATGCCGCTGGTGAGCACCTCACCGATTGCCGCCGAACAGGCTTCAAGCGTTCGCACCTACAACCTGCCAGCCGCCACGCTGTCCACCACCCTGAATCAGATTGCCAGCCAGGCCGGGCTGACCCTGGCGATCAGTCCATCGCTGGTCAGCGGACGCATGTCGGCACCGGTGCAGGGTCAGTTCGATGCCACGGGCGCCATGCGTCAGGCCTTGCGCGGCACGGGTCTGCAACTGGTACAAAGCAGCGCGGGCAGCTACAGCCTGGAAGCTGCGCCCGAAGGAACCGTGGCCTTGCCGGAAACCAATATCCAGGGCTGGCAGGGCGATACTGAAACGGCATGGGGTCCGGTCGAAGGTTATACGGCGACCCGCAGCGCGGCAGGCAGCAAGACCGATACGCCAATAGTGGAAGCGCCACGCTCGATCTCGGTCGTGACTCGCCAGCAAATGGACGACCGCTCGGTACTCAACCTCAATGACGCCCTGCGCTATACCGCAGGCGTGGTCAGCAGCGGCTATGGCTCCGACTCGCGCAACGACTGGCTGCGCATTCGCGGCTTCGTGCCGACCCAGTTCCTCGACGGCCTGCCGATGCCGGTCGGCTCCTACGCCAACCCCAAGCCCGAGCCATGGAACCTGGAGCGCATCGCCGTACTGCGCGGCCCGTCGTCTTCGGTCTACGGCCAGACCCCGCCGGGCGGCATGCTCGATATGGTCAGCCGTCGCCCGCAAGCCGAAAGCAGCCATGAAGTGGGCTTGCAGGCGGGCAGCAACGAGCACAAGCAGATCAATTTCGACAGCACCGGCAAGATCGACGATGAAGGCCAGTTCCTGTATCGCGTCAGTGGCGTGGTGCGTGACAGCGGCTCGGCCATCGATCACATCCCGGACAAGCGCTACAACATTGCCCCAAGCGTGACCTGGAACATCAATGACGACACGCACCTGACCTTCATCTCGCAGTACACCCGCGACGATACCGGGATTACCGGCCAGTTCCTGCCGTTGCAAGGCACCAGGCTGGGATCGGCGGCCGGCAACATTTCCCATCACAAGAACCTCGGTGATCCGGACTGGGAGTTCTACGACCGCACCTATTACGCGCTGGGCTATGCCTTCGACCATCGCCTGAACGATGTCTGGCAGTTCCGCCAGAACCTGCGCTACACCAAGAGCGACCTGTCGTTCCAGGCCCTGAGCGTCAACAGTGGCGCAACGGCGGTCGATGCCGATGGCAACATCGGACGCACCACCGGTGTCGTCAACGAAGACATCAGCCAGTTTGCCGTGGACAACAACTTCCAGGCCGATTTCCAGACCGGCGCGCTGAGCCACACTGTATTGCTGGGCCTCGACCATCAGCGCTCGAACACCAACTACCAGTGGCAGTATGGCTACGGCAACGTTCCGGGCACCAACGTCAACCGCCCGGTATACGGCGCGGACTTCTCCAACGTTCTGTACTCGACGCTGTACGACTACGACCAGAAAACCCAGCAGACCGGCCTGTATGCACAGGACCAGATCGCGCTGGACCAGTGGCGCCTGACTTTGGGCGGACGCGAGGACTGGGTGCATACCGGCACCACGTTCTATAACAACAACAGCGCCACCAGCACCCAGCGCGACAAGCATTTCAGTGCCAACGCTGGCCTGAGTTATGTCTTCGATAACGGTTTCACGCCGTACATTTCCTATACCGAGTCTTTCCAGGCCGCTACCGGCGCAGGCGTCAGCGCAACAGAATCATTCAAGCCGACTGAAGGCCGGCAGTACGAAGCCGGTCTGAAGTATCAGCCACCCGGCTCGAAAGCCCTGCTGACCGCTGCGGTGTTCGACCTGCGCCAGAAGAACGTGTCGATCACCGAAAACAACATCACCAGCCAGATTGGCGAGATCAAGGTTCGCGGCCTGGAGCTTGAAGCCACTGCGGACGTGACTGACAACCTCAAGCTGATCAGTTCCTATACCTACACCGACAGCGAAATCCTCAAGGGCGACGACAAGGGCAGCCGCGTCCCGCAGGTTCCACGCAATCAGGCCACGGCCTGGGCCGACTACACCTGGCACAGTGGCGCGCTCGACGGTTTCGGTATTGGCGCAGGCGTGCGCTATGTCGGTGACACTTACGGCAACCAGAGCAACACCGCCCTTGGCCATGTCGGCTCCTACACCGTGTATGACGCCTCGCTGCATTACGATCTGGGCCGTCTGGCCAGCAGCCTCAAGGGCGCTTCGCTGGCGGTGGACGCCAAGAACATTTTCAACAAGGATTACCTGGCCACCTGTGACGGGTTCTGGTGCTACTACGGCGATCAACGCAACGTCGTCGCCAGCGTCAATTACAAGTGGTGAATTAACCCGAGTACCAAAGGCCCCTGATCGTCAGCGGGCCTTTTGCTTTTGGAAGCACCAATGAAAAGCCATACCGTGCGCCGCTGGTCCATCGTTCATACCTGGAGCAGCCTGATCTGCACACTGTTCCTGCTGATGCTGGCGGTAACCGGCCTGCCGCTGATCTTTCATCACGAGATCGAGCACCTGCTCGGTGATGCGCCGCACTATCGGGAAATGCCCGAGGACACGCCACGCCTGAACCTTGAGCAACTGGTCCAGGCCGCCGAGGCGCACCGTCCCGGAGAAGTGCTGCAGTATTTCGGCTGGGACGAAGACGATCCCAACGGTGTCATGGCGATCACGGCCGCGACCGCAGGCACCGAGCCCAACTCGTCGCACACCTTTGCGCTGGATGCCCGCACCGGCGAAGCGCAGGAAATGCCTTCGGCCAACGGCGGCTTCATGATGGTCATGCTGCGCCTGCATGTGGATATGTATGCCGAGCTGCCGGGCAAGCTGTTGCTGGCGTTCATGGGTCTGTTGTTCGTGGTCGCGATCGTCTCCGGCACCGTGTTGTATGCGCCGTTCATGCGCAAGCTGGAGTTCGGCACCGTGCGCGCCGGCAAATCCACCCGTACCCGCTGGCTGGACCTGCATAACCTGATTGGCGTCGTGACCCTGACCTGGGCGCTGGTAGTCGGCGTGACCGGGGTGATCAGTGCCTGTGCCGACCTGTTGATTGCCTCATGGCGCAATGACGCGCTGGCCAGCATGATCGCGCCCTACCGCGACGCCCCGCCGCTGAGCCAGCGAGCGCCTGCGACTGAACTGCTAACTATCGCCGAAACTGCCGCGCCGGGCATGAAGCCGGACTTCATCGCCTTTCCCGGCACACGCTTTTCCAGCGAACACCATTACACCGTGTTCCTCAAAGGCAATACACACCTGACGGCTCACCTGGCCACCCCGGTGTTGATCGATGCCCGGACCCTGCAGGTCACCGCCATCGTCGAACGGCCCTGGTACATGGATGCGCTGGGCATGTCGCAACCACTGCACTTCGGCGATTACGGCGGCATGCCGATGAAAATCCTCTGGGCGGCGCTGGACGTGCTGACCATCATCGTCCTCGGCAGCGGCCTGTACCTGTGGTGGGTAAGACGCCGCGCCCCCGCGCGCGTTGAGGTGACAGCATGAAGCGCAAAGGCTCGACCTTCGCAGTACCGGGCCTGATCGCCCTGCTTACCGGTGCAGGCCTGTTCATGGCACTGCTCGGCGATGGCTGGTGGGATACCCTGGCCTGGGTGGGGATGGGAGTTGCCGCCGGGTTGAGTATCAAAGGGCTGTTGGCCTGACCTTTTCGCGAATGAATTCGCTTACCGGTGACTGAAATTCATTTGCGGACAATCCACAATATGCTCCCGATATTGCAGACCAACGGTACGCTGACTAGTCTATGAGACTGCCCCAGTCGAGGAACATTCATGTCAGCCCCTACCATGACGTTGTACACCAACCCAGCCTCCCCCTTTGCCCGCAAGGTGGTTGTCCTGCTGCATGAAACCGGTCAGCTCGACAGAGTGCAGTTGCAGGCGACGGTGCTCACGCCGGTCAGCCCCTCCAGCGAACTCAACGATGACAATCCGGCAGGCAAGATCCCGGCATTGCGCCTGGCTGATGGCAATGTCATTCATGACAGCCGGGTGATCCTCGATTATCTGGACCACCAACACGTCGGCCTGCCGCTGATCCCTCGCGAAGGTTCGGCGCGCTGGAGACGCCTGACCCTGGCTTCGCTGGCCGATGCGCTGCTGGACGCCGCCTTGCTGATTCGCTACGAAACCGCGCTGCGCCCCAAGGACAAGCACTGGGAACAGTGGCTCGATAACCAGCAGGAAAAGATCGAGCGCTCCCTGAGCTACTTCGAGCAGGATGCGATCACCGAACTCAGTTCATCGTTCGATATCGCGTCCATCAGTGTGGCTGCTGCCCTTGGCTATCTGGACTTTCGCCAGCCCGACCTGCGCTGGCGCAGCAGCTATCCGCGCCTTGCAACCTGGTACGCCGACGTCAGCCAGCGGCCATCGATGCAGGCGACCCAGCCTTCGGCCTGAGTGATCGACAGCCTGCCTGCGCAGTACGCACAGTCGGCGCTGGCAGCAGGCTGACAATCCTGGCCATCAGCTCCCTGGCCAGGACTTGCTCCTCACGCAATCCAACCCGGTTACTCATGACCCACCTCCCCTGCGGATTCAAGCGATTGAGTCCGCTTGCCCGGCGTGATGCCGTACCAATCGAGCCTGCGGGTCAGCACCATGAACACGCCCAGCAGGCCGAACAACAGCAGCGAGCCCATCAGCAAGGCGTAATCCTCGGCACTGAGCAGTCCGTAGAGCAAGCCATACAGGGCCGTCAGCGCCACCGAGAAGCCGATGCCATTGCGCACGCTCTGCAACACATGGCACACATAGAAACCGATCAGCGTCACACAGGCCCCGGCTGACAGCAGGTAGGCGTTGGCAAACCCCACGTGTTCCGATAACGACAGCAGCATCAGGAAGAACAGCGCCAGCGATACGCCCACCAGCGCATACTGGATCGGGTGCACAGCCAGGCTCTTGAGCACTTCAAACAGAAAGAAGCCGGCAAAGGTCAGCACGATAAACAACAGCGCGTACTTGATGGCCCTCTCGCTCTTCAGATATTGATCCACCGGTTCGATAAAGCTGACACCAAAGCTGCGGCTCTTGAATTCCTGGCACTTGTTGGTCTGCTGACAGCGAACCAGCGCATCCTCAAGGTTGGTGGAGAAGAACGAGGTCTGCCAGTTGGCGCTGAAGCCCTGCGCGGAAATCTCCCGGCGCGTCGGCAGATAGTTGCCGATGAAGCTCGGATGCGGCCAGTCGGCAGCCAGTTTCACGCTGCTGGATTTGCCCACTGGGATGACCTTGAGTTGCCCGGTGCCTTGCAGGCGCAGATCGAAGGCAAACTCCAGACGGACCTGCTGCGCGCCATCCTGCATCGGCAGATTGACACTGACGCCCTCGCCCAGCCATGCCAGCCGTGTACCGGGAATGAAATCCAGGGTCTGGCCTTCCAGTTGCAGTTGCATGGCACTTTCTATACCGCGCACATCGCTGATGCCCACCGCCAGAAACGGGCGCTCGAACTCGTAATCGGCAAGGTTCTCGCTCAGCCCCAGATTCTCGGGGATCACGAAATGCCCGCTGATGCGGTTGTCGGCATGGTAAAGACGGGCTTCGTAGATGCCCCGCGAACGCAGTTCGGTCTGGACCTTGCCATCGAGTTCGAAGCGTTCCGGCAAAAAATACAGGTAGCCCTTTTCCTGCGCCGGCTCCTGATAGGACTCATTGGTCTGTGGATTGGTCTTCCAGATCCGCACCCACTTGCGATACGGCACCGCCATGACCGGGCCGCTCAATTGCTGGCTGAGGCTTGAGCTGCTGGCAATATTTTCCAGTACGGTGTCGCGCTGTTGCTGCCGATCCGCGATCAGGCTGCCGATCATCATCAAGGGAATCAGCAACAGAATAATCAGCGCCGCGATCATTCCCAGTTTCATAGCCAGACTTCGGTTCATGGGGCTCTCCCTGTTTTCGATAGAGAGAGTCTGGAACCCTTGTGTGGAGAGATGATGGGCGCAATGTGGAGAGTGTGTGGAGGTTAGCGGGCAAGGCTCATTGCAGGAGCAGGCTTACCTGCACTCCGCCATCGACATTGCCGATCTGCATCTCGCCGCCATGCAACTGCACGACTTCCTCGACGAAGTTCAGCCCCAGCCCGGTGCTTTTCCGGCCACTGTGCGGCCTTGGCAGGGAATAGAAACGCTCGCTGAGACGCGGCAAGGCGTAATCGGGAATCGGCTCGGCGCTATTGAAGAGCGTAAAACGAATCCGCTCGCCGGTCCGCTCGGCGGCCAGGCGCAGGGTTCCGCCACTCGGGGTGAAGTCCAGGGCGTTGTCCAGCAGGTTGGCCAGCGCCTGACGCAACAGGAACCGCTCGCCCAGCAGGCTCAGGTCGCGGTCGATCAGTTGCTCGACCTGCACATTCAGGCGCTCGATCTGTACGTCCCGTTCGAGCAACAGTTCATCGACCAGCGCTGCCAGAGGCACGAGCACCTTTTCTTCCAGGCCCTGACGCTGCTCGACCATGGCCAGATTCAGCAGGCGCTCGATCAGTTGCTGCATGCGCTGGCTTTCGCCATCGATATTGCTGACAAAACGCTGCCGCTGTTCGGCGGGCATTTCATCCTGCAACAGCTCGGCGGCACCGCGAATCGCCGCCAGCGGGCTTTTCAGTTCGTGAGTCAGGGTATGCACATAGCGCTCGACGTAGGCCTTGCCTTCCAGTTGGGTACGCATGTGCTCGACTGCGGCAGACAAGCGCTCCAGCTCACCGCCGCGATAATGCGGCAACTCGGCGCGACGTCCTTCGCTGACCGCCTGGGCATAGTCCATCAGGCGCCGCAGTGCCGAACTGAGCCACCACGAAAACAGCGCGCCCAGCAGCAGCCCCAAGGCCATCAGGCCAGCGCCGTACCACAGCAGTCGCCCCTCGGCCCTGTCGACATAAGGCTGCAGCGAACTGTTGGGCTTGGCCACGGTAACCACACCGATGATCGTGCCGTTATCGCGAATCGGCGCTCCGACGTACATCACCGACGAGTTGCTATCCTCGGGATCGCTGCGGGTCGAGCGGGCGCCATATTCGCCGCGCAAGGTCAGGTAGACATCGTTCCAGCGCGAGTAATCCTGGCCAGCCGCCTCGCCACTGGAGTCGAACAGCACGATGCCCCTGGCGTCGGTGACGTAGATGCGGTTGTTGACATGCTGCTTCGACAAACCCCAGATCTTCGCCTCGGGCTGGCGCAAGCCATAGGCCTTGAGCGCATCCGGGAAACGGCTTTGATCCAGCGAACCGTTCTTCACATCATCCTGGAGGATTTCCGCCAGCAGGTTGGCCGTGTCCACCAGGGTTTCTTCGGTGGACTGGCGCACACCGGGGCGCACTTCCTTCATTACCGTGCTGAGCACGAAATAGCCGGTCAGGGCGATGAACACCGCATAAACCAGAAAAATCCGGATGCTCAGCGACATCAGCTATGTCCGGGACTGAAGCTGTAGCCCAGGCCGCGATGGGTCTGGATCGGCTCGGCATCGGCGGCAACCAGACGCAGCTTGGCGCGCAGGCTCTTGATATGGCTGTCGATGCTGCGCTCATAACCTGCGTCGCACGCCACGCCCAGCGCATCGAGCAATTGCTCGCGGCTGAACACTCGCTCGGGCTGCTCCAGCAGGCATTGCAACAACCGAAACTCATGCCGCGTCAGACTCAAGGGCTGGCCGCGATAGCTGATCTGGACCCGTTCACGGTCGACCTGAAACACTTCGCTGCCGGGCGGCGTGACCGTGCGTGGCAACATGCGCTTGAGAATCGCCCGGACCCGCGCCGCCACTTCACGGGGGCTGAACGGCTTGACGACATAATCGTCAGCGCCGATTTCCAGACCCACGACCCGGTCGATTTCGCCGTCGCGGGCGCTGAGAAACATCACCGGCACTTCACTGAAACGGCGCAATTGCTTGCAGGTCTCAAAACCGCTGATGTCCGGCAAGCCGATATCGAGAATGATCAGGTCGGCCGGCGTGCTGCGCTGATGCTCGACAGCTGCCTGACCGAGACCAAGCCAGGTGGTGGTAAAACCTTCGCCTTGCAGCGCATAGACCAGCGTGTCGGCAATCGCGGCCTCGTCTTCGACAATCAAAATATGCGGCATGGCATCCGGGCGCCTGGAGTGAGGGCGAAAAGGTGCGCGATTTCAGCCCTCGACGTCAATCAGCAATCGGGCTTGTCAGCCGTATAACGCCGCGCCGGGTTGACCGCTGCATCGAACTCGCGCAACGCCTTGGCCCCGATCAGCAACGGATAGTTGAAATGGCTGCGATCCACCAGATTCACTTCGACGGTGCGCTTCTTGTTGCCCAGGCACATTTCAAGGTCGACGACCGGGCGTGTGGTCGGGTCGATGACTTCATCGTCGTCATCGCCTTCCGCTCGGCCCTTGATCTTGCTGATTCGCGAAACCTTGTGCTCATAGACCTTGTTGCCGGCATCCTTGGTCGCCAGACGGAAACGTACCCAGTCGTCGCCATCGCGCTGGAACAACTCAATGTCCCTGGCCGACAGCGAAGCGGTCAGCGCACCGGTGTCCATCTTGGCCTTGAAGGTCTCGCCGATCTCGGGGACCTTGATGTTTTCATAGCGACCATACAGCGTCGGTTCGGCGGCCATGACAGGCAACGCCAGCAGGGACAATAGCGCCAGGATCGGTTTCACGTGGCAGGTTCCTCGCAATGGGCAGCGTCTGATTGACGCCCGGTTTTAGACAGCGAACTTGCGGTTTGTTCGGGGCTAACCAGCATAATCGTCAGCGCGTGAAACATTTGTAAGCACCTGTGTAATTGGCGTAACAAATCGCTGTCTCTATCATTGCCCTCTCGAAAAGATGCCAGAGTCCCTTATGCGCCGAGTGCTTTGCGGCTGTTTCCTCACCCTGCTGCTGTTGGTCAATACCCTTGTGCTGATTGGCCCACTGCTGGTTTTTGCATTGCTGAAGCTGCTGTTCAAAGGCCGTATGCGCGATCACTGCTCGCGGGCGGTGATGTGGATTGCCGAAACCTGGGCCGAGATCGACAAGCTCATCTTTGCCTCATTCACACCGACCCAGTGGGTGATTCGCGGCAATGAAGGCCTGCGCAGCGACACCTCCTATCTGGTGGTCTGCAACCATCAGTCGTGGGTCGACATTCCGGCGCTGGTCCAGGCTTTCAACCGCCGCACACCGTTCTTCAAGTTCTTTCTGAAAAAGGAACTGATCTGGGTTCCGTTGCTGGGACTGGCCTGGTGGGCGCTGGATTATCCGTTCATGAAACGCTACACCCGGGCCTTTCTGGCGAAACACCCGGAGCTCAAGGGCAAGGACCTGGAAATTACCAAGGCCGCCTGCGAGCTGTTCAAGCGCCAGCCGGTGACCATCGTCAATTACCTGGAAGGCACCCGTTTCACGCCAGCCAAGCATGCCGCGCAGGGTTCGCCGCATACCTACTTGCTCAAACCCAAGGCCGGCGGCGTGGCGTTTGTACTCGCGGCCATGGGCGAGCAACTGGATGCGATTCTGGATGTGACTGTGGTCTATCCGGGCTCTCGGATTCCGGGCTTCTGGGACATGTTGTGCGGACGGGTGCCCAAGGTGATCGTCGACATCAAAACCCGGGAACTTGACCCCGCCTTGTGGCAGGGCGACTACGAAAACGATCCGCTGTTTCGCGAGCACGTCCAGAACTGGGTCAACCAGCTCTGGATCGAAAAGGACGCTCGCATCAGCACCTTGCGTGCCGAATCAGCTACCGGCGCCCCATAGGCCGCTCAGGCTTTGCAATGCCGAGCCACTGGCGCCCTGCTGACCGAGGTATTGCAGGATCACCGGGACAAACTGGCTGACCATGCTGCTGTCCATGCCCAGCGCCTTGAAGGCGTTGTTCACGTCGCCCATGTTCTGCACATTGCCGAGCGCGCTGCCGAGTGCCGAGCCGTTCGCTGATTTGTTTGCGCCCAGCAAGGCGCCAAGCCCGCCGTCGCCCAGCGTGTTCAACGCGGAAAGCCCGGACAATTGATCGAGGCCCGGGACGGATTGGGTCAGTTGCGAGTAATCGGTACCGGTCAGTTTGTTCTTCGCCAGCCCCAGCAAGGCTCCCGTACCGCCCACGGCCTGTTCCGGGGTGACGTTCAGTTGTGTACCGAGAGTATTGAGCAAGCCGGCGGCTTCAGGTGCTGCCGTGGCTTTCTGGTTGCCGCCGGTGGCGTTGGAGACCGCATTGGCCGCGTCGTTCAGATTGAACGCAAAAACCGGGCTTGCCGCCAGGGCCATCAATGTTGCGAGTGCAATACCGCGTGCAGTGTTCATTACAGTCAACCTCTAACCGAAACCATCCAAAAGTGGATGATAAAACAGACGGTTTGACTGAGTGATGAATACCTTGTTCCCGAGCGGGACGGCTGGATAGCGATTCTTTCCGACAGTGTAGGGGCGGATTTATCCGCGAAATCTGCTCGCGAATGAATCCGCTCCTAACAGGCGGCTGACGCTATTACGCTGCGCTGAACAGCTTGTGTGGATCGATCACGAATTTCTTCGGTACGCCGGCATCGAACTCGCCGTAGCCTCGTGGCGCGTCATCGAGGCTGATGACCTCGACACCGACCACATCGGCGATCTTGATCCGGTCCCACATGATCGCCTGCATCAACTGGCGGTTATACTTCATCACCGGAGTCTGTCCGGTATGGAAGCTGTGGGACTTGGCCCAGCCCAGGCCGAAGCGGATGCTCAGGCTGCCCATTTTCGCGGCGGCATCGACAGCGCCCGGATCTTCGGTGACGTACAGGCCGGGAATCCCGATCTTGCCAGCGACCCGCACCACGCCCATCAACGAGTTGAGAACCGTGGCCGGTGCCTCGGACTGCGCACCGGCATGCCCGTGGCCACGCGCCTCGAAGCCCACGGCATCGATGGCGCAATCCACTTCCGGCTCACCCAGCAAGGCAGCGATCTGTTCGTGAAGCGGTGTGTCCAGCGACAGGTCGGCAATCTCGAAGCCCTGGGCCTTGGCATGAACAAGTCGCTTGGGGTTCACGTCACCGACGATCACCACCGCTGCACCCAGCAAGCGTGCCGAAGCCGCTGCCGCCAGACCGACCGGGCCGGCACCGGCGACATACACGGTGCTGCCAGGGCCGACGCCCGCAGTCACCGCACCGTGATAACCGGTGGGCAGGATGTCGGAGAGGCAGGTCAGGTCGCGAATCTTCTCCATGGCCGCATCACGGTCAGGGAGTTTCAGCAGGTTGAAGTCGGCATAAGGCACCAGCACGTATTCAGCCTGGCCGCCGACCCAGTCACCCATGTCCACATAACCGTAGGCACCGCCGGCACGCGCCGGGTTGACTGTCAGGCAGACGCCGGTGTGCTGTTCCTTGCAACTGCGGCAACGGCCGCACGCCACGTTGAACGGCACCGAAACCAGATCTCCGACCTTGAGATGCTCCACATCGCGCCCGGCTTCAAGCACTTCGCCGGTGATTTCATGACCGAGCACCAGCCCGGTCTGCGCCGTGGTACGACCGCGAACCATGTGCTGGTCCGAGCCGCAGATATTGGTGGAAACAACACGCAGAATGACTCCGTGTTCGATGCGCTTGCCTCGTGGATCCTGCATTTTCGGGAAAGGAATTGTCTGCACCTCGACCTTGCCAGCGCCTAGATACACCACACCGCGATTATCAGACATGCGTTCACCTCTACGTTTTGTTGTTGGATAGAAAGAGGGAGAGAAGCAACTGCAAGCTTCAAGCGGCAAGAAGACCTCGCCGGCCTCTAGCTTTTCGCTTGCAGCTTGTAACTTGCCGCTTGCAGCTTCAAAGCACTACCGTCCTGTTGGCATTCAGAAACACTCGCCGTTCAATGTGATAGCCGACCGCCCTTGCCAGGGTCAGCCCTTCGATATCCCGGCCCTTGGCAATCAGGTCCTCGGGGTAATGGCTGTGGTCTACCACTTCGACGCCCTGGGCAATGATCGGCCCTTCGTCCAGGTCGTTGTTGATGTAATGCGCCGTCGCGCCAACCAGTTTCACGCCCTTGTTGTAGGCCTGATGGTAAGGCTTGGCACCCTTGAAGCCCGGCAGCAGCGAGTGGTGAATGTTGATCGCCTTGCCATCGAGCTTGCGACACAGATCCGGTGACAGCACCTGCATGTAGCGGGCAAGGATCACCAGTTCGGCGCCTGAATCTTCTATGACCTGCCAGACCCTGGCCTCTTGAGAAGGCTTATCATTCGGGTCGAGTGGGAAATGGTAGTACGGAATTCCGTGCCAGCCAGCCAATGGCTCAAGATCGGGGTGATTGGAGACCACCGCAACTACGTCCATGGACAGCTGATTGATGCGCTGGCGGTAGAGCAGATCGTTCAGGCAATGATCGGCCTTGGAGACCATGATCACTACTTTTGGACGGTAGTTCGGCGCCGTCAGCTCGAAGATCATTCCAAACGCTTCGCCCCGCTCAGTCAGCCCGGCGCGAAATGCAGCTTCGTCGAAACCGTCAGGCTGGCGAAATTCGACGCGAATGAAAAAACGCCCGGATAGCCGATCATCGAACGAATGGTGCTCGGTGACATAGCAGCCCTGCTCGAACAGATAGCGGGTTACTGCGTCCACCGTGCCCAGCACACTGGGGCAGTCGGCAGTCAAAATCCATGTATCGGGGGCGCGACTCATATTAAAGGTGACTCCTGACAATGGTTCGCGGATAAACCCGCTCCTGCGGCAGGAGCGAATTCATTCGCGAGCGGGTTCACTACGCCTGAATGCTCAATCCATATTCAGCACTGGCATCCTGTAGCCACAGCCACCAGTAATCGGAGAAGCTGCGACGGATCAGCAGTTCCCAGGTTTCCTCGCCGGTACGACGAATCACCAGTTGCGACTTGGCGAACACCGTGCCGACGGCCTTGCCCACCGGGAAGTTGTCCGGGTGCACGTCATAGCTGGTGGACTTCATCAGCACCTGACGCACGTTGGGGCCGGTCAGCTCCAGGATGGATTGGCCACCGCTGACATTGACGATGGCGATATGCAGCCCCGCCAGTGCCTCGCGCAGCCGTTGCTCGGCGGCGAACTCTTCGCCGGTGGGCACGATCAGCAACCATTCATCCGGACCAAGCCATTGCAGCGAGCTTTCGCCACTGGTGACCAGCGCCAGTGCAGTTGGCAATTCCATACCCAGCGCCTTGTGCACGCCGGCTGCGAAACCCGGATCACGGGCATCGCCACGGATGGTCAGGTGACCGAGCAGTTTCTTTTCCCGCAGGGTAACGCCAGGGTTGGCGCGGCCCTTGCCGACCAGACTGCCGAGGTCGGCGTGGAACAGCGGCGATTCAGCCTTTACGCCCGCTTGCGGGCGTTGTTGGTATACGTTGACTGTGGTCATGAGACACCTGTCATGAATTCGGTTTGTGGGGGTTCGCGAATAAATTCGCTCCTGCACAGACGGCGTGATGCGTGTTGAGACCGCCCGTGCACATCACTCCACGTTCTGCTGTTCACCCTTCGGATCGAAGAACACCGAGGAAACGATTTCGGCTTCGATCACGCTGCCATCGGCCAGCGGCGCGAACACCCGCTCGCCCATGCGCTGCAAGCCGCCCTTGACCACACCCATCGCAAACGAATAACCCAGAGAGTTGTGGGCATAGCTGGAAGTGACGTGGCCAACCATGCTCATCGGAATCGTCTGCTGGGTGTCGAACACCAGTTGCGCACCTTCCGGCAGCCACTTGGTCGGATCCACCGGCTTGAGGCCCACCAGTTGCTTGCGTTGTTCGCGCACGCAGTCTTCGCGATTCATGCCGCGCCAGCCGATCCAGGAGAACGGTTTGGTCCGGCCTACGCACCAGCCCATGTTCAGGTCGTCGGGGGTCATCGAGCCGTCGGTGTCCTGACCGACGATGATGAAACCCTTCTCGGCCCGCAGCACGTGCATGGTTTCGGTGCCATACGGCGTCAGGTTGTACTTCTTGCCTGCCTCGGCGATCTTCTCCAGAACACCCATGGCGTAGTCGGCCTGAATGTTGACCTCGTAGGACAGCTCGCCGGTAAAGGAAATACGGAACACCCGGGCCGGCACGCCAGCCACCAGACCTTCCTTCCAGGTCATGAACGGGAAGGCTTCACGGCCCAGGTCGATATCCGTGACTTCGCTGAGCAACTTGCGGCTGTTGGGGCCGGACAGCGTCAGGGTCGCGTAATGGTCGGTCACGGAGGTGAAATACACCTTCAGGTCTGGCCATTCGGTCTGCTGGTAGATTTCCAGCCATTGCAGAACCCGTGCAGCGCCGCCTGTGGTGGTGGTCATGATGAAATGGTTGTCGGCGACACAGGCGGTAACCCCGTCGTCGAACACCATGCCGTCTTCCTTGCACATCAGGCCGTAACGCGCCTTGCCCACATCCAGCTTGGTCCAGGCGTTGCTGTACACACGGTTGAGGAATTCGCGGGCATCCGGGCCTTGAATGTCGATCTTGCCCAGGGTCGAAGCATCCAGCAGACCGACGCTGGCACGCACGGCCTTGCACTCACGGGCAACGGCGGCATGCATGTCTTCGCCGTTTTTCGGGAAATACCACGGACGCTTCCACTGGCCGACGTCTTCAAACTCGGCACCGTTTTTCAGGTGCCAGGCATGCAGTGCGGTAAAGCGTACCGGCTCGAAGATATGCCCGCAGTGCCGTCCGGCTACTGCACCGAAAGTCACCGGCGTGTAGTTCGGACGGAACATGGTGGTGCCCATCTCGGGAATCGAAACGTTCAGCGAACGGGCGGCGATAGCCAGGCCGTTGACGTTGCCCAGCTTGCCCTGATCGGTGCCGAAGCCCAGTGCGGTATAGCGTTTGACGTGCTCGACCGACTCGAAACCTTCGCGGGTCGCCAGTTCGATGGCGGCTGCGGTGACATCGTTCTGCAGATCCACGAACTGCTTCGGCGCACGGGCCGTGCCTTTTTCGTGAGGCACCTGAAACAGCGCCAGCGAAGGTTCTTCTGCACGGCTCAAGGCCTTGGGCATCACGCCTTCCACCGCCTTGAAACCGGCTTCATTGGCTGCGCGGGCACCGCCTTCAAAACCATCGGCCAGGGTATCGGCCAGGCTGTAGACACCATTCACGCCACCGACGCAAACACGTTTCTGCGGGGCTTCACCCGGTACGAAACCCAGGATGTCTTCACGCCAGACCGGCTTGCCGCCCAGGTGTGAAGCCAGGTGTACGATCGGGCTGTAGCCACCGGAGCTGGCAACCAGATCGCACTCCAGCCATTCGCCCGGACTGGTAACGCTCAGGGTCTTGACGTCGATGGCGGCAACCCGCGCAGCCGTGACGCGCTTGCTGCCACGGGCTTCGATCACCGCGCTGGAAGTCAGAATACGAATACCCTTGGCCCGCGCCTCTTCAACCAGCGGTCCACGCGGGTTGTGGCGCGCATCGGCAATCGCCACCACTTGCAGGCTGGCATCGAGCCAATCCAGCGCAACGCGATAGGCGTGATCGTTGTTGGTGGACAGCACCAGCTTTCTGCCAGGCGCTACACCATAACGACGGACATAGGTGGAAACCGCACCGGCCAGCATGTTGCCCGGCACATCGTTGTTGCCGTAGACCAGTGGCCGCTCATGAGTACCGCTGGCCAGCACCACGCGCTTGGCACGTACCCGATGCATCCGCTGACGCACCATGCCAATCGGGGCACGATCCCCCAAGTGGTCGGTCAGGCGCTCATGAATGGTCAGGAAGTTATGGTCGTGATAGCCGTTGACCGTAGCCCGTGGCAACAGGATCACGTTTTTCAGGCCCTTGAGCTCTGCAACAACGGTGGCGACCCATTCGGCAGCCGGTTTGCCATCGAGGCTTTCACGGCTGTCGAGCAGACTGCCGCCGAACTCTTCCTGCTCATCGGCGAGAATCACCCGGGCGCCGCTGCGCGCAGAAGCCAGTGCAGCAGCCAGGCCGGCAGGACCGGCACCGACGATCAGCACGTCGCAGTGCTGGTTCATCGCGTCATAGGTGTCCGGATCATTCTCGGTCGGTGAACGGCCCAGGCCGGCCGCCTTGCGGATGTACTTCTCGTAAGTCATCCAGAACGACTGCGGATACATGAAAGTCTTGTAGTAGAAACCCGGCGGCATCAGCTTGCCGCCGACCTTGCCGAGAATCCCCATCACGTCGTTGTTCACGCTTGGCCAGCCGTTGGTGCTGGTTGCAACCAGCCCCGAATACAGCGCCTGCTGGGTGGCACGCACGTTGGGAATCTGGGTCGCTTCGGTGGCACCGATCTGCAACACCGCGTTCGGCTCTTCGGAACCTGCCGCGAAAATCCCGCGGGGACGGGAATACTTGAAGCTGCGACCGATGATATCGACGCCATTGGCCAGCAGTGCGGCAGCCAGCGTGTCGCCTTCATAGCCCTGATAAGTCTGGCCGTTGAAGGAGAAATTCAGCACCTTGCTACGGTCGATACGGCCACCATGGGGCAGTCGGTTGGTCTGGCTCATGCCTTGTCTCCCTTGGCCGTGAACTGTGGCCTGGCGCCAATCGGGTAGGTTTCGAGAATCTCGTAGGTCACGGTGTCGCGGGTGGCATTGAAGTACTGGCGGCAACCGGCAGCGTGAATCCACAGTTCGTGGTGCAGACCACGCGGATTGTCACGGAAGAACATGTAGTCGCCCCACTCTTCGTCGGTGCAGGCGTTAGGGTCCAGCGGACGCGGGATATGCGCCTGACCGGAGCCATGAAATTCCTCTTCGGAGCGCAGTTCGCCACAGTGAGGACAGAAGATATGCAACATAAAACTCTCCTTCAAAGCCTGGTGAGAACGCCGCCTTGTCTGGCGTACCGGTTCTCACAAGACTTTTTTAGTGGGCGACTGCAGCGGCGCCGTGCTCGTCGATAAGCGCGCCGTTGTGGAAACGTTCGATGGAAAAAGGCTTGGCCAGCGGATGCATCTCACCCTTGGCGAGGCTGGCGGCAAACACGTTGCCTGAGCCGGGCGTCGCCTTGAAGCCACCGGTCCCCCAACCGCAGTTGAAGAACATGTTCGGAACGGGCGTCTTGGAGATGATCGGGCAGGCGTCCGGCGTGGTGTCGACGATACCGCCCCATTGGCGGTTCATGCGCACCCGCGACAGCACCGGGAACATCTCGACGATGGCCTGGATGGTGTGCTCGATCACCGGGTACGAACCGCGCTGGCCGTAGCCGACCCAGCCGTCGATCCCGGCACCGATCACCAGGTCACCCTTGTCGGACTGGCTGATATAGCCGTGCACGGCGTTGGACATGATCACGCTGTCGATGATGGGTTTGATCGGCTCGGAAACCAGCGCCTGCAACGGGTGGGATTCCACCGGCAGACGAAAGCCCGCCAGTTTCGCCATGTGCCCGGAGTTACCGGCAGTCACCACGCCGACACGCTTGGCGCCAATGAAGCCCTTGTTGGTTTCGACGCCGATGCAGACGCCGTTTTCCTTGCGGAAGCCGATCACTTCGGTCTGCTGGATCAAGTCCACGCCCAAGGCATCGGCGGCGCGGGCAAAGCCCCAGGCCACCGCATCGTGACGGGCCACGCCGCCACGGCGCTGGACCGTTGCGCCGATGATCGGATAGCGGGTGTTTTTCGAGCAGTCCAGGTACGGAATCTCTTCGGCGACCTGTTTGCCATTGAGCAGTTCGCCGTCCACGCCGTTCAGGCGGTTGGCGCTGACCCGACGCTCGGAGTCGCGCATGTCCTGCAGCGTGTGGCACAGGTTGTACACGCCACGCTGGGAAAACATGACGTTGTAGTTCAGGTCCTGGGACAGGCCTTCCCACAGTTTCATCGCATGCTCATAAAGATGAGCCGATTCGTCCCACAGGTAGTTGGAACGCACGATGGTGGTGTTGCGCGCCGTGTTACCGCCGCCCAGCCAGCCTTTCTCGACCACCGCCACGTTCTTTACGCCATGCTCCTTGGCCAGGTAATAGGCGGTCGCCAGACCATGCCCGCCGCCGCCGACGATGACCACGTCGTAGACTTTCTTGGGTGTTGGCGTGCGCCACATGCGCTGCCAGTTTTCATGATGGCTGAGGGAGTGCTTGAAAAGGCCGAAGCCTGAGTAATGTTGCATCGGGGGCTACTCCTGACTCAGCGATAAACCGGGAAATCGGCGCACAGTGCGGCCACCTGGCCGGCGACGTTGGCCTCGACATCGGCGTCGCCGAGGTTGTCGAGAATGTCGCAGATCCAGCCGGCCAGCTCGGTGCACTGGGTTACCTTGAAGCCGCGGCTGGTGACGGCCGGCGTACCGATCCGCAGGCCCGAGGTCACGAACGGCGATTGCGGGTCGTTCGGTACCGAGTTCTTGTTGACGGTGATGTGTGCACGACCAAGAGCCGCGTCCGCATCCTTGCCGGTCAGGCCCTGACGGATCAGGCTGACCAGGAACAGGTGGTTGTCGGTTCCGCCGGACACGACGTCGTAGCCTCGCTCGATGAACACTTGCGCCATCGCCTGGGCGTTATTGATCACTTGTTGCTGATAAGCCTTGAAATCCGGCTCCATGGCTTCCTTGAAGCACACGGCCTTGGCGGCGATGACGTGCATCAACGGGCCGCCCTGCCCGCCCGGGAATACCGCGGAGTTGAGCTTTTTCTCGATCTCTTCGTTGGCCTTGGCCAGGATCAGGCCGCCACGTGGACCGCGCAGGGTCTTGTGGGTGGTGGTAGTCACCACGTCAGCGTATGGCAGCGGGTTCGGATACAGGCCTGCCGCAACCAGACCGGCCACGTGCGCCATATCGACGAACAGGTAGGCACCGACCTTGTCGGCGATTTCACGAAAACGCGGGAAATCCAGGGTTTTCGAGTAGGCCGAGAAACCGGCGATGATCATCTTGGGTTTGCTTTCCAGGGCGATACGCTCGACTTCGTCGTAATCGATCAGCCCGGTGTTGGTGTCGATGCCGTACTGCACGGCGTTGTACAGGCGCCCGGAAAAACTGACCTTGGCACCGTGGGTCAGGTGACCGCCGTGGGCCAGGCTCATGCCCAGAACGGTATCGCCCGCTTGCAGCAGGGCCAGATAGACAGCGGCGTTGGCCTGGCTGCCGGAGTGTGGCTGGACGTTGGCGTAATCGGCACCGAACAGTTGCCGGGCGCGATCAATGGCCAGTTGCTCGACCTTGTCGACATGCTCGCAACCACCGTAGTAGCGCTTGCCCGGATAGCCTTCGGCATATTTGTTGGTCAGGCCACTGCCCTGAGCCTGCATCACACGCTTGCTGGTGTAGTTCTCGGAGGCGATCAGCTCGATATGATCTTCCTGGCGCTGCTCTTCGGCATTCATCGCTGCCAACAGTGCATCGTCATATCCCTGAATCTGGTCTTGCTTGCTGAACATCGCGATCTCCCAGCGGCGGCGCTGCGCCTGGCTTGTAGGCAGGGCTATAAAGTGCCCTTTAGATGCGATGGTATGGCTGACGCAAACGGACCAAATGCCTACGGACGCCACACAAAGGTGCGTTTACGACATGGCATGGCGGGGAGAGACAAATGATTCGCGGATGAATCCACCCGCAGGAGCGGATTCATCCGCGAGACGTCATTGAAGGCGATGCTTTTGTTTCGGCCTTGCGGGCGTTTCGCGAATGAATTCGCTCCCACTGAATGAGATCCGAGGGAGCGAGTCAGGACTCAGGCCGGCTTGTCAGCCCGGAACATGGCGCGGATACCGCGTACGGCCTGGCGGATGCGGTCCTGGTTCTCGATCAGGGCAAAGCGCACATGGTCGTCGCCGTATTCGCCAAAACCGACACCCGGCGAGACACAGACCTTGGCTTCGGCCAGCAGCTTCTTGGCGAACTCCAGCGAGCCAAGGTGCGCATAGGCTGGCGGAATCTTGGCCCAGACATACATCGACGCCTTGGGGTTTTCCACCATCCAGCCCAGCTCATGCAAGCCCTTGACCAGCACGTTGCGCCGCTGGCGATATTGCTCGGCGATGTCGAGCACGCATTGCTGGTCGCCTTCGAGGGCTGCAATGGCCGCGACCTGCAACGGCGTGAAAGTGCCGTAATCGTGATAGCTCTTGATCCGTGCCAGCGCATTGACCAGTTCCGGGTTACCGACCATGAAACCAATGCGCCAGCCGGCCATGTTGTAGCTCTTGGACAGGGTGAAGAACTCCACCGCAATGTCCTTGGCGCCCGGGACCTGCATGATCGACGGCGCTTTCCAGCCGTCATAGACGATGTCGGCATAGGCCAGGTCGTGAACCACCAGCACGTCGTACTGCTTGGCCAGAGCCACCACCCGCTCGAAGAAGTCCAGCTCCACACATTGCGCGGTCGGGTTGGACGGGAAGCCCAGAATCATCATCTTCGGTTTGGGGATCGAGCCACGAATGGCCTTTTCCAGCTCGGCAAAGAAGTCCACACCCGGCACCAGCGGCACCGAACGCACCTGGGCGCCGGCAATCACGGCACCATAGATGTGGATCGGATAACTGGGGTTGGGCACCAGCACGGTATCGCCCTGATCAAGGGTGGCGAGCATCAGATGCGCCAAGCCTTCCTTGGAGCCGATGGTGACGATGGCTTCGCTTTCCGGGTCGATATCGACCTCGTAGCGTTTCTTGTACCAGTTGGAAATCGCCCGGCGCAGACGGGGAATGCCACGCGAAGTCGAGTAGCCGTGAGTGTCTTCACGCTGGGCAACGGTAACCAGTTTCTCGACAATGTGCGCAGGTGTGGCCCCGTCGGGGTTGCCCATGCTCAAGTCGATAATGTCTTCACCACGACGACGAGCAGCCATTTTCAGCTCGGCAGTGATGTTGAACACGTAAGGGGGGAGTCGATCTATGCGCGCAAAGCGGCGCGGCGAACCTTGGTCAGCCATGAGTATCTCGCAGACGTAAGCGCCCGGAACCGTCCGAGCGACGTTGGCCACATGAGGCGGCCTGCGGCGAAGATAAGGGCAGTAATGGCGCTTTGTCTACTGGGATTCTCCGCGATGTTCTCCATGTGGGACCGAATTCATTCGGGAAGAGGCCAGTCCAGGCTCAGTCATGCAACTGACTCACTGGCGTCTTCCCGGATAAAACCGGTCTTACAGTCCTTCACAGGGCCAGCAACTCTCGCAGCCCCAGCAGGACCAGAAAGTGCCCCGGATAGATCCCGTAGGCCCAGCGGCGCATCGGCCAGACCTTGAACTCGGGTTTGTGGCGCAGCAAGGCAATGCCGAGCAATGGCGCAAGCAGACAGATAATCATCGCCGCAATCGAGACCGGATCGCCCCACGCAGCACCGGCGAACATGTCCGACCAGGCATTCGCTGCCAGACACAGCACTGCCGGAAAAATCGCGTACCAGAGCGGTTTATGCAGGACCAGCAGCAAGGCCAGCGGCAGCAGCACGCCGGCAAAGCCGAACATCAGTTGCTGCTGAAAGATCGCGGCAAACAGCAAGGCGCCAATGGCCATGAGTCGGGTCGTGACATTGCGATGCCGCCATCCTTGCGCGGCCAGAAGCCCCAGAAGCAGAGTCGGCATCACGTTCAGCGTCGTGGCATCGGTCATGAACAGCCGATAGGGGATTTCCGAAAGCACCGCGAACGCCAGCACCCAGCCCAGATAACGCCATTGCACACGCGGGTTCACCAGCGCTGCACTGCGCCGTGCCAGATTGACCGCAATTGCCAGACAGAACCAGGGAAAGGCCAGGCGGCCAGGTACGTAGAGAACATCGACCGACCAGCCGACATAGCGCAGGTGATCCAGCACCATACTCAGCATTGCCAGCCATTTGAGCAGATCCAGCGCCTTGTCGCGTCCCGGCAAAAAGGGCGGGTTTGAAAGATCCATATCACTCCGTGCATAGAAACAACGCTTACATAACAACACATGACCCAGGCCTGCATTGTTCGCTAAAGTGCGCACCATAAAACGACCACAAGGAATCGGCCATGACAGACCAAAGCCAACAGTTCGCCAGCGACAACTATTCCGGCATCTGCCCCGAAGCCTGGGCAGCCATGGAACAGGCGAACAAAGGGCATCAACGTGCCTATGGCGACGACCAATGGACTGCCCGCGCCTCCGACGGTTTCCGCCGCCTGTTTGAAACCGATTGCGAAGTGTTCTTTGCCTTCAACGGAACCGCTGCCAACTCACTGGCGCTGTCTTCGCTGTGCCAGAGTTATCACAGTGTCATCTGTTCGGAAACTGCCCACGTCGAAACAGACGAGTGCGGCGCACCGGAGTTCTTTTCCAACGGCTCGAAACTGCTCACGGCACCCAGCGCGGGCGGCAAGCTGACCCCCGAATCGATCCGCGAAGTGGCGCTCAAGCGTCAGGATATCCACTACCCCAAACCCCGCGTCGTGACCCTGACCCAGGCGACCGAAGTCGGCGGCGTCTACCAGCCTGAAGAACTCCGGGCGATCAGCGACACCTGCAAGGATCTGGGCCTGCACCTGCATATGGACGGCGCGCGGTTCTCCAATGCCTGCGCCTTTCTGGACTGCTCACCGGCCGAACTGACCTGGAAATCGGGCGTCGATGTGCTGTGCTTTGGCGGCACCAAGAACGGTATGGCGGTGGGCGAAGCAATCCTGTTCTTCAATCGCGACCTGGCCGAAGACTTCGACTATCGCTGCAAGCAGGCTGGTCAACTGGCCTCGAAAATGCGTTTCCTGTCCGCGCCATGGGTAGGCCTGCTGGAAAACGATGCCTGGCTCAAGCATGCCCGCCACGCCAACCATTGCGCGCAATTGCTGGCAGAGCTGGTCAAGGACATTCCCGGTGTGGAATTGATGTTCCCGGTACAGGCCAACGGCGTGTTCCTGCAACTTTCCGAACCGGCCATTGCTGCCTTGACCGCCAGGGGCTGGCGTTTCTACACCTTCATCGGCAAGGGCGGCGCACGTTTCATGTGCTCATGGGACACCGAAGAAGCCCGCGTCCGTGAACTGGCAGCGGATATCCGGCTGGTGATGCAGGGCTAGGGTTATCGCAGATGAATTCGCTTCTACCGTGTGGGGGCGAATTCATTCGCGAAAAAAGTAACGACTCAACCCTGTGAAATAGTCTTGGAAATCACATCGACCGTAGCACTGACCTGATCCTGATAACGCTCAAGCTCGATCCTGTGCTGCTGCTCAAGTTCGATCTGCTGTGAGCACAGGTTCAACGCCGCCAGCACCAGCAGGCGGTCGCCGATCAGGGTCGGGTACTTGCGCTTGGTATCGGCCAGGGAAGTCTTGAGCATCGCGGCAGCCTGCAGCAGGGTCTGATCCTCGCCTGCCGGAGCCTTGACCGAATATTCGTTGCCCAGAATGGAGAGAACGGTCACCCCGTTTCTGTCGTGGTTCATGCGCTGACAGCACTGGCGCTGGTAGCGCGTTCGACCAGCGCCTGGATACGGGCGGCGGTACTGCCTTGCTTCTCTTCCTGCTCCATCAGGTTCAACTGCAGGCTGTCGTTCTCATCCTTGGCTTTGGCAAGCTCGGCACTGAGTTGTGCATTTGTTTCCTGTAGCTGCTGGTTCTGTTGCACCAGATCACCGACAAGTTGTTCCAATTGGCTAAGGGATGATTCCAACATTATGATTTCTCAAGCGAATTTCAACGGGCGCACACGATAAAGAAAAGTCATTGCGCATGCTAGCGTCTGAACAAGTCAATAAAGCAACTGTTCAGGCGAAATGTGACTGCATTTCCGGCATCTGGTTCCTGCTGTTCGTCAGACCCGCTCTGCTGCGACAAAAGCGCGCAGCAAAACACCTCGAAATAATCGCCAAAACCCGCAGCGACCATTGGTTTCAACGACTTGCAGGCGCTTTTTCATTTTTCTGAAAAAGCGCCATGAATTGATTCACATCAAAACACGTGTCCTCGCCTCAAGACTTTCGTCGTAGAACCGATAGGCAACCATCAACAGATTGCCCTCTCTTCATACGACGCATGGAACGCGCCTTAATTCTGGAAGCTTCCATGTCACTACGTAACATGAATATCGCGCCGCGCGCGTTTCTCGGCTTTGCCGTCATCGGCACGCTCATGCTGATCCTCGGCATTTTCGCGCTTTCGCAAATGAGCAAGATTCGGGCTGCGACCGAAGTCCTCGCCGAAAACAGCGTGCCCAGCATCAAGAGCCTGGATCGATTCGCCGAAGTCAGTATCCGCCTGCGAGTGCTGTCCTATCGTCTGCTGGTCAACCGCGAACCGGACATCCAGCAGAAGACTGTCGATCTGCTGGCCATGCGCAACAAGCAGATCAGCGAAGCCCAGAGCATTTATGAACGACTAATTGGTGATCCGAAAGAGCAGGCACTCTACAACCAGTATGTCCAGTTGCTCGGGCAATACCGCCAGCTCGAAGAGCGCATGAAAGCCCTGAGCAAGGCCAACAGAATCGATGAGCTGCAAGACCTGCTCAACAACGAAATGCTCAGCAACTCCGACCAGATGAACGTGGTTCTGGGCAAACTGGTGGATATCAACACGGAACAGTTGAACGACACCAAACGCCAGGCCACGCTGGAATACGCCTCGGCCTTCAATCTGGTCATCGGCATGCTGATCATCGCCACGCTGCTGACAGTCCTGTTCGCCTGGCTGCTGACCAACAGTATTACCCGCCCGATTTCAGCAGCACTGCATGCGGCCGAAACCATTGCCGAAGGTAACCTGACGCGCCCGATCAAGGTCGACGGCAGCGATGAAGCCGGCCGTTTGCTGCAGGCCATGGAAACCATGCAAGGCAAGCTGCGTGACACTCTGCAACGGATTTCCGGTTCTGCGACTCAACTGGCCTCGGCAGCAGAAGAGCTGAACGCCGTGACCGACGAAAGCGCTCGTGGCCTGGCGCAACAGAACAACGAAATCGAACAGGCAGCCACCGCGGTCAACGAAATGACCAGCGCCGTCGAAGAAGTTGCCCGCAACGCCACCAGCACTTCCGAAGCCTCGAAAAACGCTACTTCGTCGGCTGGCGACGGTCGCGATCTGGTTGTCGAAACCGTCAATGCCATCGAGCGCATGAGCGGCGACGTGCAGAGTACCGCCGAACTGATCAGCAACCTGGCTGAAGAGTCGCGGGATATCGGCAAGGTCCTGGATGTGATTCGCGGCCTGGCCGACCAGACCAACCTGCTGGCCCTCAACGCCGCCATCGAAGCCGCCCGCGCCGGTGAAGCCGGGCGTGGTTTTGCGGTAGTGGCAGATGAAGTACGCGCCCTCGCGCACCGCACCCAGCAGTCGACCAGCGAAATCGAACGCATGATTGGCAGCATTCAGGGCGGCACCGAACAGGCCGTGAACTCGATGCGCAACAGCACCGAACGCGCCGAATCGACCCTGAGCATCGCCAAGGGCGCCGGCCTGGCGCTGGAAACCATCCATACGGCGGTGGAAGAAATCAACGAACGCAACCTGGTCATCGCCAGCGCCGCCGAAGAACAGGCCCAGGTCGCCCGTGAAGTCGACCGCAACCTGGTGAACATCCGCGACCTGTCCGCCCAATCGACCACCGGCGCCAACCAGACCACCGCCGCCAGCAACGAACTGTCGCGCCTGGCAGTGGACCTGAACAGCATGGTTTCGCGGTTTAGCCTGTAAGAAGCTTGCACCCCCTTCGCGAATGAATTCGCTCCCACACGGTAGGAGCGAATTCATTCGCGAAAAGCCCTCAATCTTTACAACCGCACGCTCGCAAACGTCGACTCGTTACGTGCCTGGCTCAAGGCTGACATCGGGCCGGACAACGGGGCCAGGACCAGTGCCTGCGGGATCGGCATCATGGCGACTTGCTGGGTGGTGTTGGAGCCCACGCGCTCGTCGCGCGGCGGGATGCCGAAGTATTCGCGGTAGCACTTGGAGAAGTGCGGCGTCGATACGAAGCCGCATACCGAGGCGACTTCAATGATCGACATCGGCGTCTGCTTGAGCAATTGCCGGGCACGAATCAGGCGCAACTTGAGGTAATAACGCGACGGCGAACAGTGCAGGTATTTCTGGAACAAGCGCTCCAGTTGCCTGCGCGATACCGCCACGTAGACCGCCAGTTCGTCGAGGTCGATCGGCTCTTCCAGATTGGCCTCCATCAGCGCCACGATTTCCTGCAGCTTGGGCTGGTTGGTGCCCAGCATGTGCTTGAGCGGCACGCGCTGATGGTCCTGTTCGTTACGGATACGCTCGTAGACGAACATTTCGGAAATGGCCGCCGACAGTTCACGACCATGATCGCGGCTGATCAGGTGCAGCATCATGTCCAGCGGCGCAGTACCGCCCGAGCTGGTGAAACGGTTGCGGTCGAGGGTGAACAGACGGGTGCTCATGGAAACGCGGGGAAAGGCTTCCTGCATCGCCGCCAGACATTCCCAGTGAACACTGCAATCAAAACCGTCGAGCAGGCCGGCACAGGCCAGTGCCCAACTGCCGGTGCAGACTGCGCCCAGGCGACGGGATTGACGGGCCTGGCCTTGCAGCCAGCTCACGTGCTCGCGAGTCACGGTGCGCTGGATGCCGACACCGCCACAGACAATGACAGTGTCCAGAGCTGGCGCCTTGTGCATGGCCGCATCCGGGGTGATCTGCAGACCATCGCTGGCCCAGACCTGGTTGCCGTCCACACTCAGGGTGGTCCAGCGATACAGTTCACGGCCAGACAACTGGTTGGCCATGCGAAGGGGTTCGACCGCCGATGCGAGGGAAATCAGGGTGAAGTTGTCCAGTAGCAGAAAGCCGATGGACTGTGGTGCGCGGTTCTGGGATTGAGCCCCTGCATTGAACGAAGTCATCACGTATTCCTCACTCTAGGCGGTGGTTGGCCTCAGGCGAGGCTCTTCTTAGTAGCCTTGCTTCATGCAGGGCCTGACAAACCTGTCGCAAAACCCATGCCTAAAATTGAATAGCCATTCAATAACCCCTGAAAACGACGTCGCGATGTGTCTATTCAGGCGCGACCCACGTATCTAATTGCGACGCGCCAGCCCGCGCACGACATGAGAGCGTGAGCAGTTCGGTAGCACTTTCGGGAAACAGCAACCCACGGGATTGCGCAAGGGTGTCACTCAACGCACAGGGCAATAGCACTGCGCCACAGCCGATTTTTTCGCGCTAAAAGGTGGCGGCTTCGGGCAGCCATGTTCAAAAATCGAGCAGCCCGGGGATATGTTTCAGTCCTTCGCTCGCGGTGTCGCTGTCATGCCCGATGCACACGTGCGCAAGCAAGTCGCATAACTGAACTTCAATACGCCGAACCACCTCCAACACACCGCGCTCGCGCGCACCCGGCAACACCCTCATTAGCCGTTTTTAGCTGCCTCAGCCCCGGCAAGACTGCGCTTGTACGGTATAAAGAATCTGTATGCGACCTTGCTCACACTGGATGCGACCCCGCCTGTACTGGATACGACGCCCCCTGTAGGCGTTTGATTTTGCCTGTTACATGATCGGCTTCGACTCGATCGCCGGGCGCAGTGAAAGAGCTTCGCAATTGCCTTGCCACACATAAGCCGCGTCAGCGTTCATCTGCTGATGAAGAGACAGAATTCACAGGAGTCCAACCCATGAAAAATCCCAAATTACTGCTGTTGCTCGCCACGCTCGGCCTGCCACTACTGGCCCAGGCAGCCGAGCCGGAGGCCTGCCATACAGTCAACTTCTCGGACGTCGGCTGGACCGACATTACCGTGACCACAGCAGTGACCAGTGCAGTACTCGAATCCCTGGGCTACAAGACCAAGACCACCATGATTTCCGTGCCGGTAACCTACAAGTCCCTGGCTGACGGCAAGAACATGGATGTATTCCTCGGCAACTGGATGCCGACCATGGAAAACGACATCAAGGCCTATCGCGAAGCCGGCACCGTCGAAACCGTGCGCGCCAACCTGGAAAACGCCAAGTACACCCTGGCCGTGCCCCAGGCGCTTTACGACAAGGGTCTGAAAGACTTCTCCGACATTGCCAAATTCAAGAAGGAACTCGATGGCAAGATCTACGGGATCGAGCCAGGCAACGACGGCAACCGCCTGATCCAGAGCATGATCGACAAGGACGCTTTCGGTCTCAAGGCCGCTGGCTTCAAGGTCGTCGAATCCAGCGAGGCCGGCATGCTCTCGCAGGTCGACCGGGCCACACGTCGCGGCACCGATGTGGTGTTCCTCGGCTGGGAACCGCATCCGATGAATACCCGCTTCAAGATGCAGTACCTGACCGGTGGCGACGACTATTTCGGGCCCAACTTCGGCCAGGCCACTATCTTCACCAATACCCGCAAAGGGTATGTGCAGGAATGCAGCAACGTAGGGCAATTGCTCAAGAATCTGTCCTTTACCCTGAACATGGAAAGCACCCTGATGGGCAAGGTTCTGGACGACAAGATGAAACCCGATGCCGCCGCCAAGGCGTGGATCAAGAACAACCCTCAAGTACTGGATTCCTGGCTCGCCGGCGTTACCACCGTGGATGGCAAGCCTGGGCTGGAGGCTGCCAAAGCCAGGCTGACCCAGTAAGACGATTACAGGCGGGTCAGCCCGCCTGCAGTCCCATTTTCCCCCGCAAGCGGACAATCGAACCATGCTGACTGACCATAAAATCCCACTGGGCGAGTACATCGCGGCCTTCGTAGACTGGTTGACGCAACACGGCGCCAACTATTTCGATGCCATAGCCTCGACCCTGGAAATGATGATCCATGGCCTGACCTTCGCCCTGACCTGGTTCAACCCGCTGATATTGATTGGCCTGATTGCGGCGCTGGCTCATTACATCCAGCGCAAATGGGGACTGACCGTCTTCGTCATCCTGGCCTTCCTGCTGATTCTCAACCTGCATTACTGGCAGGAAACCATGGAAACCCTGGCCCAGGTGCTGTTCGCCACCCTGGTGTGCGTGGTCATCGGCGTGCCGCTGGGCATCATCGCCGCGCACAAGCCCACCTTCTATACCATCATCCGTCCGCTGCTGGACCTGATGCAGACCGTACCGACCTTCGTGTACCTGATTCCAACCCTGACGCTGTTCGGCCTGGGCGTCGTGCCCGGCCTGATCTCGACTGTGGTTTTCGCCATCGCTGCGCCGATTCGCCTGACGTATCTGGGCATTCGCGATGTGCCCCATGAACTGCTCGACGCCGGCAAGGCATTTGGCTCGTCGCGTCGCCAGTTGCTGACCCGGATCGAACTGCCTTACGCCATGCCCAGCATCGCGGCCGGCATTACCCAGTGCATCATGCTGTCGCTGTCGATGGTGGTGATCGCAGCACTGGTGGGTGCCGACGGTCTGGGCAAACCCGTGGTCAACGCACTGAACACCGCCGATATCGCCCTGGGCTTTGAAGCCGGCCTGGCGATCGTGTTGCTGGCAATCATGCTCGACCGTATCTGCAAACAACCCGAAGCCAAGGTAGGGTCCGACGCATGAGTATCATCAAATTCGACCAGGTAGACGTCATCTTCGCCAAGGATCCGCGTGAGGCACTCAAGCTGCTGGACCAAGGCCTCACGCGCGACCAGATCCTGAAGAAAACCGGCCAGATCGTAGGCGTTGAAAAAGCCAGCCTGGAGATCGAAAAAGGCGAAATCTGCGTACTGATGGGCCTGTCCGGCTCGGGCAAGTCCAGCCTGCTGCGCTGCATCAACGGTCTCAATACTGTCAGCCGTGGTTCGCTGCATGTCGAGCATGAAGGCTCGCAGATCAACATTGCCAACTGCACGGCCGCAGAACTGAAAATGATGCGCACCCAGCGCATCGCGATGGTGTTCCAGAAGTTCGCCCTGATGCCCTGGCTGACGGTGCGCGAGAACATCAGCTTCGGCCTGGAAATGCAGGGTCGTCCGGAAAAGGAACGGCGCAGGCTGGTCGACGAGAAACTTGAACTGGTCGGCCTGACCCAATGGCGCAACAAGAAACCCGACGCCCTGTCCGGCGGCATGCAACAGCGGGTCGGCCTGGCGCGGGCACTGGCGATGGACGCCGATATCCTGCTGATGGACGAACCGTTCTCCGCTCTCGATCCGTTGATTCGCCAGGGTCTGCAGGACGAACTGCTGGCCCTGCAGAGCAAGCTGAGCAAGACCATCGTGTTCGTCAGTCATGACCTGGATGAAGCGCTCAAGCTGGGCAGCCGCATCGCAATCATGAAAGATGGCCGGATCATTCAGTACAGCGTGCCCGAGGAAATCGTCCTCAATCCGGCCGATGACTACGTTCGTACCTTCGTCGCTCACACCAACCCGCTGAATGTTTTGTGCGGTCGCAGCCTGATGCGCAGTGTCGACAACTGCACGCGGATCAACGGTTCGGTATGCCTCGATCCGGGCGTGGACTCCTGGCTGGACCTGGCCGAAGGCAACGTCATCAAAGGCGCACGCCAGGGCGCTGCGCAACTCGACCTGCAGAACTGGACACCGGGCCAGGACGTCAGCAGCCTGGATCGCCGCCCGACCCTGGTGCACTCCAATATCGGCATGCGCGATGCCTTGCAGATCCGCTACCAGACCGGCAATAAGCTGGTGTTGCAGGATGGCAACAAGGTGGTCGGCATTCTGGGCGACAGCGAGTTGTATCACGCTCTGCTGGGCAAGAATCTGGGCTGACGCGCAGGAGCGAATTCATTCGCGAAAAATGCCTCCATGGCTCTTTCGCGAATGAATCCGCTGCCACAGGGCAACAAACTTCATAGCTGAAAACCCTGTTCCAGAGCCTTTCGTCACGTCCACGATTTTTTATTGATTGAACGTTCAATTAAAAACAAATAGGCTATTCAGGGTCAGCAAGCACAGGAGACCCGAGCCAATGCCCAAGGTTGGTATGCAACCCATTCGCCGCCAGCAACTGATTCAGGCCACGCTCAGCGCGGTCGATCAGGTCGGCATGAGCGATGCCAGCATCGCCTTGATCGCGCGTCTGGCAGGCGTCTCCAACGGCATCATCAGCCACTACTTTCAGGACAAGAACGGCCTGATCGCAGCGACCATGCGCCACCTGATGAATGCCCTGATCCAGAGTATCGGCGAACGCCGTCTGGCACTGACGGATGACAGCCCGAGGGCGCACCTGCAAGTCATCATCGAAGGCAACTTCGATGTCAGCCAGGTCAATGGCCCGGCGATGAAAACCTGGCTGGCCTTCTGGGCCACCAGCATGCACCAGCCTTCACTGCACCGTTTGCAGCGGATCAACGATCACCGCCTGTACTCGAACCTGTGCTGCCAGTTCCGCCGCGTCCTGCCGCTGGAGCAGGCACGCAGCGCAGCTCGCGGACTGGCGGCGCTCATCGATGGCCTGTGGCTGCGCGGCGCCTTGTCGGGCGACGCTTTCGACACCGAACAGGCGCAGCAGATCGCTTACGAGTACATGGATTTCCAGCTGGCAAAAGCGTTGCGTTGAAGTGCTGCACAGCCCTGCTCACCGAACGACTGGCGATGAATGTTGCCCAAACTTACCGGCAAACTGAAATCAGTCATCGCCCCCCACCTGAATTTGCGAGGACTTTATGGCCCGTTTTGAATTGCAGAAACTCTACATCGATGGCGGCTACGTAGACGCCAGCAACCCCGCCACTTTCGATGCCATCAACCCGGCGAATGGCGAAGTCCTCGCGCAAGTGCAGCGTGCAGGCAAGGAAGACGTCGAGCGCGCAGTCGCCAGTGCCGAGAAAGGCCAGAAAGTCTGGGCAGCCATGACTGCCATGCAGCGTTCGCGCATCCTGCGCCGTGCCGTGGACATCCTGCGGGAGCGCAACGATGAACTGGCCGCGCTGGAAACCCTGGATACCGGTAAATCCTATTCCGAAACCCGTTATGTCGACGTCGTGACCGGCGCCGATGTACTGGAGTACTACGCAGGTCTGGTCCCGGCCATCGAAGGCGAACAGATTCCGTTGCGCAGCTCTTCGTTCGTCTACACACGCCGTGAGCCGCTGGGCGTAGTGGCCGGTATCGGTGCCTGGAATTACCCGATCCAGATCGCCCTGTGGAAATCCGCTCCGGCACTGGCTGCCGGTAACGCGATGATCTTCAAGCCCAGCGAAGTCACCTCCCTGACCACCCTGAAGCTGGCAGAAATCTATACCGAGGCCGGCGTGCCGGATGGCGTATTCAACGTGCTGACCGGCAGCGGCCGTGAAGTCGGCACCTGGATCACCGAGCACCCGCGCATCGAGAAAGTTTCCTTTACCGGCGGCACCGACACCGGCAAGAAAGTCATGGCCAGCGCGTCGAGTTCTTCGCTCAAGGAAGTGACCATGGAGCTGGGCGGCAAGTCGCCGCTGATCATCTTCGACGACGCCGACCTGGATCGCGCCGCCGACATCGCAATGATGGCCAACTTCTACAGCTCCGGTCAGGTCTGCACCAACGGCACACGAGTCTTCGTGCCCAATGCGCTGAAAGCGCAACTGGAAGCCAAAATCCTGGAGCGCGTCAAACGCATCCGTATCGGCAATCCGGAAGATGAAAACACCAACTTCGGCCCGCTGGTCAGCTTCGAGCACATGGAAAGCGTGCTGGGCTACATCACCAAGGGCAAGCAAGAAGGTGCGCGCATGCTGTGCGGTGGTGAACGCCTGACCGAAGGCGACCTGGCCAAAGGTGCGTTCGTGGCGCCGACCGTGTTCACCGACTGCACGGATGAGATGACCATCGTGCGCGAAGAAATCTTCGGCCCGGTGATGAGCATCCTCGGCTACGACAGCGAAGACGAAGTGATCCGCCGCGCCAACGACACCGATTTCGGCCTGGCCGCAGGCATCGTGACCCGCGACCTGAACCGCGCACACCGCGTGATTCATCAGCTGGAAGCCGGCATCTGCTGGATCAACGCCTGGGGCGAGTCGGCGGCAGAAATGCCGGTCGGTGGCTACAAGCAATCCGGCGTCGGCCGCGAAAACGGCATCAGCTCGCTGGCGCAATACACCCGCATCAAGTCCGTACAGGTGGAACTGGGCGATTACGCATCCGTATTTTGATGCAGATTCTTCGCGGATGAATCCGCTCCCACAGCAGGAGCGAATTCATTCGCGAATCCTCGCCCTCCCCTATTTACTTCAAAAGAGGACGCAGTAATGTCCCAGGAATTCGACTACATCATCATCGGTGCCGGCTCGGCCGGTAACACTCTGGCAGCCCGTCTCACTGAAGATCCGGGCGTCACCGTTCTGCTGCTGGAAGCCGGCGGCCCGGATTATCGGCTCGACTTCCGCACCCAGATGCCTGCGGCACTGGCCTTCCCCCTGCAAGGCCGTCGCTACAACTGGGCCTATGAAACAGAGCCGGAACCGCACATGAACAACCGCCGCATGGAATGCGGCCGCGGCAAGGGCCTGGGTGGATCGTCGCTGATCAACGGCATGTGCTACATCCGCGGCAACGCCATGGACTATGACGGCTGGGCCAAGGAACCGGGTCTGGAAGACTGGAGCTACCTCGACTGCCTGCCGTATTTCCGCAAGGCCGAAACCCGTGACATTGGCCCCAACGACTATCACGGCGGCGATGGCCCGGTCAGCGTGACCACGCCCAAGTCCGGCAATAATCCGTTGTTCCATGCCATGGTCGAGGCTGGCGTACAGGCCGGCTATCCGCGCACCGACGACCTCAACGGTTATCAGCAGGAAGGTTTCGGCCCGATGGACAGAACCGTGACGCCCAACGGCCGCCGCGCCAGTACCGCACGCGGTTATCTGGATGAAGCCAAAAAGCGCCCGACCCTGACCATCGTCACTCATGCCCTGACCGATCGCATCCTGTTCGAGGGCAAGCGTGCCGTCGGTGTGGCCTATCTGTCCGGCGACAGCGATACCCGCATCGAAGCCCGTGCTCGCAAGGAAGTCCTGTTGTGCAGCGGTGCCATCGCTTCGCCGCAGATCCTGCAACGCTCCGGCGTCGGTCCGGCAGAATTGCTGAACAAGCTCGATATTCCAGTGGTACACGACCTGCCAGGCGTCGGTCAGAACCTGCAGGACCACCTGGAGATGTACCTGCAATATTCCTGCACCCAGCCCGTCTCGCTCTACCCTTCCCTGCTGTGGTGGAACCAGCCGGCGATTGGTGCAGAGTGGCTGTTCCTCGGTAAAGGTATTGGCGCCAGCAACCAGTTCGAGGCAGGCGGTTTCATCCGCTCTCGCGAAGAGTTCGAGTGGCCGAACATTCAGTACCACTTCCTGCCGGTCGCGATTAACTACAACGGCAGCAATGGTGTGAAAGAACATGGCTTCCAGGCCCATGTCGGCTCCATGCGTTCACCGAGCCGTGGCCGAGTGCAGGTCAAGTCCAGGGATCCACGCGAGTACCCGAGCATCCTGTTCAATTACATGGCCACAGAGCAGGACTGGCAGGAATTTCGCGACGGCATCCGCCTGACCCGGGAAATCATGCAGCAACCGGCACTGGACCCGTACCGTGGCCGCGAAATCAGCCCCGGCATTGAAGTGCAGTCCGACGAAGACCTGGACACGTTCATCCGCGAACACGCCGAAACCGCGTTCCACCCATCATGCTCCTGCAAGATGGGCACCGATGAGATGGCCGTGGTCGATGGCCAGGGTCGCGTTCATGGCCTGGAAAGCCTGCGCGTGGTGGATGCCTCGATCATGCCGATCATCACCACCGGCAACCTCAATGCGCCGACGATCATGATCGCCGAGAAGATCGCCGACCGGATTCGCGGTCGCCAGCCGTTGCCACGCAGCACCGCCGACTACTTCGTGGCGGGCGACCGTCCGGCACGTGGCAAGCCGCTGCGCGAGGTAGCACAGGCGTAATTCAGGCTCTATGATTCGCGGACAAGTTCGCCTTGTTCGCGAATGAGTTCGCTCCCGCCCAGTCTGTGTGGAAGCGAATTCATTCGCGAAACCCGCACCAGAAGGAGCCCCTCTGCATGTTCGATTTCTCCGCTCGGCTCAAGCAGCGGTTCGCCGCATTGCAGAGCGATGCGCAATTCTTTGCCGTGCGTTACGTACGCCGGACCAGCCAGCACCTGAGCGTGCGCAAGAACGTGGCCGAGCCGCCATCGCTGGGCAGCGATGAAGGAGCCATGCTGACGGTGCGCCTCAACGGCGTCGAAACCTACGCCGCCACCAACGATATTTCCCAACGTGGCCTGCAGGCCGCGCTGCATCAGGCCGAAGAACTGGCCCGCCGTCTGGCGCCGCACACGCTGCTGGACCTGACCGGGCACGCGGTTTCCACCGCTCGCGCCGATTACCTGTCGCCCAACCTCAACAGTGCCTTTCCAGGCCTGAGCGATTGCATCGACCTGCTGATGGCCGAATCGAACGCGGTGCCCAGGGACGAGCGGCTGGTGAACTGGCAAGCTGGCCTGGGGCTGGAGAACGTCGAGCAGATCTATCTCAACAGTGCGGGCGCAGAAATTCGTCAGGCACAACGCTTCGTCTTTCCGGGCATGACGGTAACCGCCTACGACGGGCATGACAGCCAGACCCGCAGCCTGGGCCGGGACAACTTCGGCCAGCAAGGTGGCGCAGAAATCATCAGTAATTGCGGACTGATCGGCGCTGCCGCACAGGTGGCCGATCAGGCACTGCAATTGATCCTCGCGCCCAATACGCCGAGCGGTCCGCGTGACCTGCTGCTGATGCCGGACCAGATGATCCTGCAGATCCACGAATCCATCGGCCACCCGCTGGAACTGGACCGGATTCTGGGTGACGAGCGTAATTACGCGGGGACCAGCTTCGTCAAGGCCTCGGATTTCGGCACGCTGCAATACGGCTCCAGCCTGCTGAACGTGACTTTCGATCCCGAGATTCCCGAGCAACTGGCCAGCTACGCTCATGACGACGATGGCACCCCGGCGAGCAAGCAGTTCCTGATTCGCGACGGCCTGTTGCAGCGGCCCCTGGGCGGAGCCCTGTCGCAATATCGCTCTGGCTTGCCAGGCGTCGCCAACAGCCGCGCCTGCAACTGGAACCGCCCGCCGATCGACCGCATGGCCAACCTGAATATCGAGCCGGGCGACCAGTCGCTGGAGCAACTGATTGGCGGTATCGAGCACGGAGTTCTGATGTCGACCAACCGTTCGTGGTCCATCGATGATGCGCGCAACAAATTCCAGTTCGGCTGCGAGTGGGGCCAGTTGATCGAAAACGGAGAACTGAAAGGCGTGGTCAAGAACCCCAACTACCGGGCGATTTCCGCGCAGTTCTGGCGCAATCTCAGCGCGGTGGGCGATGCCAGTACCTTCAAAGTGCTGGGTACACCCAATTGCGGCAAAGGCGAGCCCAACCAGGTGGTGCGTGTCGGTCACGCCTCGCCTGCCTGTGTTTTCGCCAATGTCGATGTCTTTGGAGGTGATGCCTGATGTCTCATCAACAGCAATTCGAGGCATTGGTCAGCGTCCTCAAGAGCCGGATCGAACCGAACGAACACTTCACCCTGACCTATAACGCCGAAGCCTCGGACTTCATTCGTTTCAACCATGGCCAGGTGCGTCAGGCCGGGCATGTGCAGCAGGCCAGCGTAACCTTCAAGCTGATCGATGACGGGCGGCATGCCGATCTGGAGCTGACCCTTTCGGGCGATGCGCAAGACGATGCCCAGCGCCTGACTCAAGCCTTGCTGCAGTTGCGGGAAACCGTGGGTCTGCTCGCCCGGGATCCGTATCTGCTGCCCAATACCGATGCCTGGAACAGCCACAACCTGCAGGATTCGCCGCTGCCGGACAGCGGGCGTATCGTGGAACAGATCAGCCAGCTGTCTGAGGGTCTGGATCTGGTGGGTTTCTATGCTGCCGGCCCGATCTACCGCGGTTTCGCCAGCTCCTGGGGCGCGCAGGGCTGGCATCAGGCCAATAGTTTCAATTTCGACTGGAGCCTGTTCCACGAGAACGGCCAGGCCGTGAAAGCCGGCTATGCCGGGCATGACTGGAACAGCGAGGCTTTTGCCCGACGCTTCGCGCAGACCCGCGAGCAGTTGCAGTTTCTCGGTCGACCGCTGCGCGCCCTGGAGCCTGGGCAATACCGCGCCTATCTGGCACCGGCAGCACTCGACGAGATCATCGGCATGCTGTGCTGGGGCGGATTTTCCGCGCAGGCGCTGGCCAGCAAACATAGCCCGTTGCAGCGGCTGTACAGCGGCGATGCCCGATTCAACCCGTTGTTCAGTCTCGACGAACAGGTCAGTGGCTCGCTGTCGCCTGCCTTCTCCAGCGAAGGCTACCCGCGCAAGGACTTGTCGTTGATCGCCGCCGGTGAAGCCCGCGAGCAACTGGTCGACTCCAGCAGCGCCGCCGAATACGGCCTGCAAGCCAATGGCGCGGACAACGGCGAATGGCCGAACGCCTTGAACATCGCAGGCGGTACGCTGGAACAGGAGCAGATCCTGCAACAGCTCGGCACCGGGCTGTACATCAGCAACCTCTGGTACCTGAACTTCTCCGACCAGTCGGCTGCGCGCCTGACCGGCATGACTCGTTTTGCGACCTTCTGGGTCGAGGACGGCAAGATCGTGGCGCCAGTCAGTACCATGCGTTTCGATGACAGCGCCTATAGTCTGCTGGGCAGCGCCCTGGAAAACCTGACCCGCGAGCGGGAGCTGATTCTGTCGGCCAGCACTTATAGCCAGCGTCAGACAGCATCCATCCAGTTGCCGGGCGCGTTGATAAGCAAACTGACCCTGACGTTGTAAGCACATTTTCGCGAATGAATTCGCTCCACGGTGCTGTATTCATTCGCGAATTTTCAACAGGAAGTTCACATGCCACCTCTGGACGAAAAAACCCTGCGCTGGATGCCCTGGGTCATCGCCATCGCCTTCTTCATGCAAAGCCTGGACGGTACGATCCTCAATACGGCGCTGCCGTCCATGGCCCGTTCGCTGGAAGAAGACCCGCTGCGCATGCAGTCGGTAGTGATTGCCTACATGTTGACCATCGCCCTGCTGATTCCGGCCTCGGGCTGGATTGCCGACCGCTTTGGCATCAAGCGCATCTTTTTCAGCGCCATCCTGCTGTTCAGCTTTGGCTCGTTGCTCTGCGCACTGTCCAATTCGCTGAACATGCTGGTGGCGGCACGGGTGATTCAGGGGTTCGGAGGGGCGTTGATGCTGCCAATCGGGCGGCTGATCGTGTTGCGCGCCTATCCGCGCTCGGAGCTGGTGCGGATCATGGGTTTCATCACCGTGCCCGGCCTGCTGGGGCCATTATTGGGGCCGACCATGGGCGGCTGGATGGTCGAGTATTTCAGTTGGCACTGGATCTTTCTGATCAATATTCCGGTGGGCTTGCTCGGCTGCTATGCGGTCAAGCACTTCATCCCGGATATCCCCGGTGGCGGGCGCACACGTTTCGACGGTCCAGGCTTCATCCTGTTCGGCGCGGCGATGGTGCTGATCACCATTGCTCTGGAAGGCCTGGGCGAACTGCATCTGCCACACATGCGCGTGGTCCTGCTGCTGTTTGCCGGCATGGGCTGTCTGGCGATCTACTGGCTGCGCGCCGGACATGTGGAGTTTCCGCTCTTCGCGCCGTCGCTGTTCCGCACCCGGACCTTCGCGGTAGGCATTCTCGGCAACCTGTTTGCCCGTCTGGGCAGTGGCGCGCTGCCGTTTCTGGTGCCGTTGCTGCTGCAAGTCGCCCTGGGTTATTCGCCGTCCCAGGCCGGAATGAGCATGCTGCCTCTGGCGGCTGCGGGGATGTTCGCCAAGACCGTGGCGCGCTGGCTGATCGAGCATCTGGGCTATCGCACCATCCTGACCGGTAACACGCTACTGCTGGGGATTCTGCTGGCGACTCTGGCGCTGGTCGATGCGCAGACTCCGTACTGGGTGCTGCTGGTGCATCTGGCCTTGCTGGGCGCGGTGAACTCCCTGCAGTTCACCGCCATGAACACCGTGACCCTGATCGACCTGGACGATGCCAGCGCCGCCAGCGGCAACAGCCTGCTGTCGGTGGTGGCGCAATTGTCATTGAGCCTTGGCGTGGCCAGCGCCGCGGCACTGCTCGGCGGATTTACCGACGATGTGGCGACCGGAGAAGTCAGCAGCGTACTGGGCGCCTTCCAGCTGACGTTCCTCAGTGTTGGCGTGCTGGCGATGTTTGCGGCGGGGATATTTCTGCAATTGCCGGCGCAGGAGGGCAAGAAGACGGCTGTTCGCGAATGAATTCACACCACCGTGCAGGCGCTAATTCATTCGCGAAGGCATCAATGCCGCCCTCGCGACCTGATACACTGCGCGACATTTTTGTTTTGCAGGTCCACCGTCGTGACTAACACCGCTTTCAACACTTTGCCCCTGTCCGCTGCCATGCTGGCTAACCTGGAGTCGCTTGGTTATGCCGAAATGACGCCGATTCAGGCACAAAGCCTGCCGGTGATTCTCAAGGGCATGGACCTGATCGCCCAGGCCAAGACCGGCAGCGGCAAGACCGCCGCCTTTGGTATCGGGCTGCTGAACCCGATCAACCCGCGCTTTTTCGGCTGCCAGGCGCTGGTGATGTGCCCGACTCGCGAACTGGCCGATCAGGTGGCCAAGGAAATTCGCCGTCTGGCCCGTGCCGAAGACAACATCAAGGTGCTGACCCTGTGTGGCGGCGTATCTTTCGGGCCGCAGATCGGTTCGCTGGAGCACGGCGCGCACATCATCGTCGGTACGCCAGGCCGCATCCAGCAGCACTTGCGTAAAGGCTCGCTGGTACTGGACGGCCTGAACACGCTGATCCTCGATGAAGCCGACCGCATGCTGGACATGGGCTTCTACGACGCCATCGCCGATATCATCGAGCAGACCCCGCAACGTCGGCAGACCCTGCTGTTCTCGGCCACTTACCCGGTCGGCATCAAGCAACTGGCTTCCAAGTTCATGCGCGACCCGCAGACCGTCAAGGTCGAAGCACTGCATGCCGACAGCCAGATCGAACAGATCTTCTACGAAATCTCTCCGGAGCAACGCCTGGAAGCCGTGGTCAAGGTACTGGGCCATTTCCGCCCGACCTCCTGCGTCGCATTCTGCTTCACCAAGCAGCAGGTCCAGGAAGTGGTCGATCACCTGACCGCCAAAGGCATGTCCGCCGTGGGCCTGCATGGTGACCTGGAACAGCGTGATCGCGATCAGGTACTGGCGATGTTCGCCAACCGCAGTACTTCGGTGCTGGTTGCTACCGACGTCGCCGCGCGCGGTCTGGATATCGATGCGCTGGACATGGTCATCAACGTCGAACTGGCCCGTGACTCGGAAATCCATATTCACCGCGTCGGTCGTACCGGTCGTGCCGGTGAAACAGGTATTGCCGTCAGCCTGGTGGCCCCGTCGGAAAGCCAGCGCGCCCGCGCCATCGAGGAATTGCAGAAAGCTCCGCTGAACTGGCAGCAATACGACGCCCTGAGCATCAAGGAAGGCGGCAAGCTGCTGCCGGCCATGACGACGCTGTGCATCGGTTCGGGCCGCAAGGACAAGCTGCGTCCAGGCGACATTCTCGGCGCCCTGACAGGCGAAGCCGGCATTCCCGGTGCGCAGGTCGGCAAGATCGCCATCTTCGACTTCCAGGCCTATGTTGCCGTCGAGCGCAGCATCGCCAAGCAGGCGCTGGAGCGTTTGAACAACGGCAAGATCAAGGGCAAATCGCTGCGGGTTCGCATTCTTTAAGCCACCAGACCAAAAGCTTCGCGAATAAATTCGCTCCTACAGGCTGTAACGAGAGGACCATGCTGTGCCCGTTACTGACGTTGTAATCATTGGCGCTGGCGCCGCAGGTTTGATGTGCGCGCTGACTGCTGCCGGGCGCGGGCGCAAGGTGATGTTGATCGATCACGCCAACAAGCCGGGCAAGAAGATTCTCATGTCCGGCGGCGGGCGCTGCAACTTCACGAACATGTACACCGAGCCGGCCAATTTCCTGTCGCAGAACCCGCACTTCTGCAAATCGGCCCTGGCCCGCTATACCCAGTGGGACTTCATTGAAATGGTCGCCAAACATGGCGTGCCTTATCACGAGAAGAAACTCGGCCAGCTGTTCTGCGATAACAAGTCCAGCGACATCCTGGAAATGCTTCTGGAAGAATGCCGACAGGCCGGTGCCAGCCTGCACATGGACACTTCCGTGCAGAGCATCGAAAAGACCGCCACCGGCTACAGCCTGGAAACCACACTGGGCACGCTGAACTGCGAATCGCTGGTGATCGCCACCGGTGGCCTGTCGATCCCGACACTGGGGGCTACCGGCTTCGGCTATCAGGTCGCCAGGCAATTCGGCCATACGCTACTGCCGACTCGCGCCGGGCTGGTGCCGTTCACCATCACTGACCAGCTCAAGGAGTTGTGCAGCGAGTTGTCCGGAACCTCGGTGGATTGTCTGGTCAGTTGCAATGACACGAGCTTCCGCGAAAACATCCTGTTTACCCACCGCGGCCTCAGTGGCCCGGCGATCCTGCAGATCTCCTCGTTCTGGCAGCCCGGCGACTGCGTGGAAATCAACCTGCTGCCCGATCACGACGCCGCAAGCTGGCTGGCCCAGCAGCAGGCCGAACGTCCGAACAGCGAGCTGAAGACTCTGCTGGGGGAAATCTTCACCAAGAAGATGGCCAACCTGATTGCCGAACACTGGTTCGTCTCCAAACCGATGAAGCAGTACACCCACGCAGAGCTGGCCGGGATTGCCGACGCACTGGCGAGCTGGAGGGTGGTGCCAGCGGGCACCGAAGGCTATCGCACTGCCGAAGTGACACTGGGCGGAATCGACACCCGGGAAGTGTCTTCCAAGACCATGGAATCGCTGAAATCGCCGGGGCTGTATTTCGTCGGCGAAGTGCTGGATGTGAGCGGCCACCTGGGCGGTTTCAATTTCCAGTGGGCCTGGGCGTCGGCCTACGCGGCCGCGCAATACGTGTAATAGAGCGGCGCAGCAGAAAAGCGGCACGCTCGGGACGATAATTTTTTTCCCAGGCGGATGTACAGGCCTGCTTCAGGCCTGTACATATCCTTCTGCAAGACCGATCAATTGCGAACAAGGCCGTCATCTCATTCATGGCATCAAAATCATTGAGTCATTCGTTTCGCCGGTTATGGGCACTGGACAAGTTCAGCTATAGCGTTCGGGTCTTTATCGCGCTGACCGGCAGCATGGCGCTATGCTGGTATCAGAATGAAATGGGCTTGTTGATCCCGCTGTTCCTGGGGATTATCGCCTGCGCCCTGGCCGAAACCGATGACAGCTGGCAAGGCCGCCTCAATGCGCTGGCCGTGACCCTGGTCTGTTTCAGCATTGCCGCACTGGCCGTTGAACTGCTGTTTCCCTATCCCTGGCTGTTCGTCTGCTCATTGGCACTGGCGAGTTTCTGCCTGACCATGCTCGGTGCGCTGGGCGAGCGCTATGGCGCGATTGCCTACGGAACCCTGATTCTTTCGGTCTACACCATGATTGGCGTGGATCAGCGCGGCGGCGAAGTGCTCGATTTCTGGCACGAACCGATGCTGCTGGTGGCCGGTGCAGCCTGGTACGGCCTGTTGTCGGTGCTGTGGCAGATGCTGTTTTCCAACCAGCCGGTGCAGCAGGCCCTGGCGCGGCTGTTCCGCGAGCTGGGGCTGTACCTCAAGCTCAAGTCGACCCTGTTCGAGCCGATTCGTACCCTCGACGTCGAGGCCCGGCGCCTGGAACTGGCCAAGCAGAACGGTCAGGTGGTTGCAGCGCTGAACGCAACCAAGGAAATCATCCTGCATCGGGTCGGCAGTGGCCGGCCCGGCTCGAAAGTCAGCCGCTACCTGAAGCTGTATTTCATCGCTCAGGACATTCATGAGCGCGCCAGTTCATCGCATTACCCCTACAACTCGCTGGCCGAGGCGTTCTTCCACAGCGACGTGCTGTTTCGCTGCCAGCGCCTGCTGCGTCAGCAAGGCGTCGCCTGTCAGGCGTTGTCGGAGTCCATCCAGTTACGCCAGCCGTTTGTCTATGACCCAAGCTTTGCCGAGGCCATGGAAGACCTGCGCGCCTCCCTTGAGCATCTGCGCATCCAGAGCAATCCGGCATGGCGCAGCCTGTTGCGCTCCCTGCGGGCGCTGACCGCCAATCTGGAAACCCTGGACCGACTGATCAGCGATGCCAGTAACCCGGACGCGGTCGCCGATGCGACCGACAGCAGCCTGCTGGACCGCTCGCCGCGCAACCTCAAGGACGTCTGGAAGCGCCTGCGCCAGCAGATGACGCCGACCTCGCTGCTGTTTCGCCATGCCTTGCGCCTGCCGCTGGCCCTGACCATCGGTTACGCCATGGTGCATCTGATTCATCCGTCGCAAGGCTACTGGATCATCCTGACCACCGTTTTCGTCTGCCAGCCAAGCTACGGCGCGACCCGGCGCAAACTGGTGCAGAGGATCATTGGCACGGCATTGGGGCTGACGGCGGGCTGGGCACTGTTCGAGCTGGTCACCAGCCCCATCCTGCAATCGATGTGCGCGGTACTGGCCGGCGTGGTGTTCTTCGTCAACCGCACCACGCGCTACACCCTGTCGACTGCGGCGATCACCATCATGGTGCTGTTCTGCTTCAATCAGGTGGGCGATGGCTACGGATTATTCCTGCCTCGCCTGTTCGATACCCTGCTGGGCAGCCTGATTGCCGGGCTCGCGGTGTTCCTGTTCCTGCCTGACTGGCAAGGGCGCAAGCTGAACAAGGTGCTGGCCAATACCCTGAGCTGCAACAGCATCTACCTGCGCCAGATCATGCAGCAATATGCCAAGGGCAAGAGCGACGACCTGGCTTACCGGCTGGCCCGGCGCAATGCGCACAATGCCGACGCGGCGCTGTCCACGACCCTGGCCAACATGCTCATGGAGCCGGGCCATTTCCGCAAGGAAGCCGATGTCGGTTTCCGCTTCCTGGTGTTGTCACACACGCTGTTGAGCTACCTGTCGGGGCTCGGCGCACACCGCGATACCCAACTGCCCGGCGACGTCCATGAGCAGCTTATCGATGGCGCAGGCGCGGCACTGGCGGCCAGCATTGATGAAATCGCCCGGAGCCTGGCAGACAAGCAACCGGTTGCCGTACAGAACGATGCAGAAGAAGAACTGGCTACCCAGCTCGAACAGATGCCCGATGATCTGGACGAAAGCCAGCGTCTGGTACAGACGCAACTGGCCTTGATCTATCGTCAACTGGCACCGCTGCGCACCCTGGCGGCGCATTTGATCAAGGGGCCGGAGACGACAGCAGACCGTGCAATCTGAACAGTTCGCTGTAAGTGCCATCGGCTTTCATCGCCGCGATTTCACGGTCGAAGTCGGCAACGATCTGCGCGTGCCTGGGGTTTTTCAGGCTGACCAGGATGTGCAGGCTGTTTTCGTTGAGTGAGTCCGGCAGGAACTCGACGCGATCACGAACTTCATCGGGCTCGTTTGCCAGGTTGTAGCGGGCCACGTATTCATCTTCCAGAGCCAGGTCGACACGTCCGGCAGCCAGCATGTTGGCTGCCATGGAAAAGCTGTGGACCGGGACTTTCTTCAGCGCCGGATCATTGTCGAACGCCGGGTAGTAGGCATAACCGCGCACGACGGCAATGATGTACCGGTGCAGTTGAGCCGGGTTCGAGGTATCGATAACCGCATCCTTGCGCTTGAGAAAACGCACCCGGTTGACCAGATACTCGGCCGAAAACTGACCAACCCTGGTGCGTTCCTCATTGAACCAGGCATTGATCAGTACATCGTTGCGCCCTTCGGCGATGCCATACATCGCCCGCGCCCAGGGTACTTGCTCATAGAGGGTCTGATACCCGGCACGGCCCAAGGCGGTTCTGACCAGATCGGTGGCCAGACCGCCGTTGATCAGGGTGCTATCGGTAAAGGGTGGCCATGGGTCGGCGACCAGACGCAACGTCTCGCTTGCACCGGCAGGGGCAATCAGAAGTAGTCCCAGCAACCCCATGGTTTGCAGCAATCGCGACATGCTTGATTCCCCAGGTGGGCAGCATGCCCGATCCAGACTGATAGCCGTTGAGCAACACCGTCACTTGAATCCTGAGTTGTATTGAAGACCCAATCCCGTCACTAAACAACCCACACTCATGTGGCATTTGTACGATTAACGCAAAAATATTTGCCCGGCATTCGCCAACGCCAGCGACAGACATCACCGGGTTTTATTGGGAATGCGGCTGGATGCGTTTAGAATTCCCTTCTGGTTTATCTGCGAGTCAAAGACATGCCTATCAAATGGATCTGCAAACACCACACCGAGCTGAACATCAAACAGCTTTATGCCGTTCTGAAACTGCGCTCCGAGGTGTTCGTGGTCGAACAACAGTGCGTGTATCAGGATGTGGACGGGCTGGACCTGAGCGGCGATACCTGCCATTTGATGGCCTGGCAGAACGACGAACTGGTGGCTTACCTGCGGCTGCTGGACCCGATCCAGCAAGGTGGCGATGTGACCATTGGCCGGGTGGTAACCGCTCCGTCGATTCGCAGCAAGGGCATGGGCCATGAACTGATGGTGCAGGCGCTGGAACATGCCGAAAGAAAATGGCCAGACCAGCCTATTTATCTGTCGGCGCAGGCTCATCTGCAGGGCTACTACAGCCGCTACGGCTTCAATGCGGTGGGCGAGGTGTATCTGGAAGACGATATCCCGCACATCGGCATGCGCCGCGACCTTGAGTAAGACACAACGTATTCAGGGATAACCCAGCACGGCCTTGATGCTGATCAGGTTGCGGGCGATCCACTCTTTGTCGATGGCCCCCCAGTCACGAATCCGGTAGTGACCAGCATGGTTGCGGGCACCTTCCAGTTGCTCGAATTCGCACTCGATATCCAGGTCGGCCAGCGCGGCGATGGTGTCCTGGGCGGTGCGCCGTGGCATGCCGGTGATTTCCACCAGTTCGGGCACGCTGCTGGCGAGCTGACAGTCGATCAGGTAAGCCACGTACAGACGGCGATAAAAGCTGCTTTTGGTCTTGCTGACATCCATCTTCAAATCCTTTGTTCAAACGCTTTCAGGTAGTCGACCGGGCCGCAGCCTGCAGATCGCGATACGTCAGGTAGATCCGCAAGTCGAACTCCAGTTGGTGATAGCCAGGCTGCATGTGCTCACACAACTGGTAGAACGCCTTGTTGTGATCGGACTCCTTGAAGTGGGCCAGTTCATGCACCACGATCATTTTCAGGAACTGCGGTGCCGCTTCCTTGAACAGCGCCGCAACCCGGATTTCCTTCTTGGCCTTGAGTTTGCCACCCTGCACCCGCGATACCGTGGTGTGCAACCCCAGCGCCCGATGCGTCAGGTCGAGACGGTTATCGAACAGCACCTTGTCGATGTTCGGCGCATTGCGCAGGTGTTCCTGCTTCAAGGCCAGGGCGTAGGCATACAGCGCCTTGTCACTCTGGATCTGATGACGTTCGGAATAACGCTGCTGCAGATAATCGCCCAGTTTGTCCTGCGCGATCAGTTGCCGCACCTGATCCTGAAGGGAGGCCGGATAGGCTTGCAGATATTTGAGCGGAGCATGGGCTGGAGCAGTCATGAGGCCGTGACAGATGATTCAAAGGCGCCAGTCTACCGCAATCAGCCCTGCAGCCTCGACCAGTCGAAACGCTGGGGAAAAGACATGGCGTCCGCAGCATCCAGCGGGTAGGACACCAGAAACCCCTGAATGATTTGGCAACCATTGTTGGCCAGCCACTCATATTGCTGGAACGTCTCGACACCTTCGGCGATGACCAGAATATCCAGGTTGCGGCACAGGTCGATGATGCTACGCGCCAGCACCGCATCGCGCGGCGAATCGAGCAGGCCGGCGATGAAGTGTCGATCCAGCTTCAGGGTGTCCAGTTGCAGGTTTCTCAGATGCGACAGCGAGCACTCGCCAACGCCAAAATCATCCAGCGCCACCCGCACACCGATATCGCGCAGTTGCTGCAATTGCTTGTGGCTATGGGCCAGGTTGTTGACCAGTGACGCTTCGGTGATCTCGACTTCCAGTTGACCGGGCTGCAGACCGAAACGCTCGATTGCCCGCCGCAGTTCCGCTGCCAGATTGGGCATGCAGAACTGCGTAGGGCTGATGCCGATACTCAGCACCAGGTCGGAGGTGTAGACCCGACTCCAGGCCTGACGCTGCTCCGCGCCCTGATCGAAGATCCAGCTGCCCAACCGGTTGATGAGCCGGGTTTCCTCGAGCAGCGGAATGAACAGGGCTGGCGGTACTTCTCCGACACTGGCGTGCTGCCAGCGCAACAGCCCTTCAAAGCCGCGCAGACGGCCATCGGCTACATACACCTGCGGCTGATACACAACCGAGAAGTTCTTGCCATCAATGGCATTACGGACGCTGTCTTCCAGCATCAGGCGCGAGCGCGCCCGTCCGTTCATGTTCTGATCGTAGAAACGATACTGCTGACGCCCTGCCCGCTTGGCTTCATACATGGCGATATCGGCAGCACGCAGCAAGCCATCGAGGTTGGAGCCGCATTCCGGATAGGTCGCAATGCCGATACTGACGCCCAGGGCAATATCCCCGCCGTCCACCTGACGCTTGGCAGAAACGCGCTCGATGAGTTTTTCCGCAACCTTGGCCGCCTGCTCGGGATAGTCGAAACCGTCGATCACCACGGTAAATTCGTCGCCGCCCATCCGCGCCAGCACATCATAGGGGCGCAAGCAGTCCTTGAGCTGGCCGGCCACCCACAGCAGCACCTGATCGCCAGCATCATGACCGAGCGTGTCATTGATCTGCTTGAAGCCGTCCAGATCCAGATACAGCACCACCAGATACTTGTCCGCATGCTCGTTGCGCAGCAGCATGCCTTCGACGGCCTGATAGAAGCCGCGGCGATTGAGCAGCCCGGTCAGGGCATCGGTGACCGCCTGTTGCTCAAGCTGCTGATACAGATCGCGCACAACCGACATGTCGAGAATGGTCAGCACCATCGCCCTCTGCTCGCACGGCAATGGCGCGCAGGACAAGGCCACCGGCAACTGGCCGCCCTCGACCGTGCGCAGGACAGCATCATGCACGCGATAGGTTTCTGCCTTGCGGTAGTGCTCGTAGAAGCCGGACTCCAGCCAGTTGCCGACCTGTGGTTCCTGCACATAATCCAGCACGCTGGTACCGCACAACTGCTCGACAGATGCATTCAGCAAACGGCAGATCGCCGGGTTGGCGAAACTGATGATACCGGACTCGTCGACCACCATAATGCCCTCGGCCACATTGGCCAGTACCGAGGCATTGAAAGCTCTGGCGCTCTCCAGTTCCAGGGTGAGTTTTTGCAGGGCGCGCCGGTTGCGCTGCTGCTCCAGCAAGGCCTGAACCTTGGGTTTGAGCACGTTCGGGTCGAAAGGTTTGAACAGGTAATCCACCGCCCCGCTTGCATAGCCCTTGTGGACAGAAGCCGGGCTCTGCTCGTTGGCAGTGAGAAAGATGATCGGCGTCAGGCGTGTTCTCTGACTGCCGCGCATCAGGCGTGCGACTTCAAACCCGTCCATGTCGGGCATCTGCACATCGAGCAGGACCAGATCCACTTCCTGCTCCAGAAGCACAGTCAATGCCTCGACCCCTGAACTGGCCGTCACGATACGCCAGTCGGTGCGCTGCAGGACTGCGCACATCGTCACCAGATTTTCAGGGTAATCATCGACTACCAGAAGAACCGAAGAGCCATCATTGGGCTTGGATTGCGCGCATTCCATGCTGCTTCTCTAATTGTGTGGGAGGCGTCTACTACAAGAAAACCCTCATCGAATCTGTATCAACTTTAGTCGCTCCTGAGAATTTCAGAGGCAAGGCAGCGTATTGCCACCACAAAAGTTCAGCCTACCCGACTAACGGTATATTCCTGCAGGCCATATAAATTCTGTCCTACAAGAAAAGTGACAGCACTTTGACGTCATTAGTTCGCTTTTCGAGCATTAACAAATGCGCTTTCAAACCGTATAAGAACTGCTCGAACGCTCTGAGAAGAGACTTTCCGACAGTCGACCGAATATTTTTTGGAAAAATAGAATGATAGATCTAGATTCATGGAACTTAAGCATCCCGGTAGGGTCTCCGCCCAAGACAATTGAAACCTCACAGTTACGTCAAGGCTATGACGGCAAGTATTTCGAGTCGCATTCCGGGTACATCTTCTTCTGGTCGCCGGTAACCGGCTCACGCACCGAAAACGCCAAGTACCCACGCAGCGAGCTGCGCGAGACGTGGGCTGACGGCACGCTGCACAACTGGCTGTACCCCGAAGCGGACAACTTCCTGAATGCAACACTGGAGGTCAATCAAGTGCCGTCGTCCGGCAAGATCGTCATTGGCCAGATACACGCCTACGAAAGCACAGAGCCGATGCTCAAGGTCGAGTATCAATACAAGGAGGAGACTCAGACCGGCAATATCGTGGTGAAAGTGCGCAAGCGTTTCGATGATGACAAAAGCAAGGTCATTAAAATTGCCGAAGGCGTGCCACTCAACGAGAAATTCAAATACATCATTCACCTCAGCCCCGGCGGTGAACTGAGCGTCAGTGCCAGAGATGTGAACTGGAGCACATCCATCAGTTCTTCCTGGAGAACCAAACCGCTGTACTTCAAGGCTGGTGTATATACCCAGGACAACTCCGGCTACAGCAACGAAGGCGGGAAAGCCACGTTCTATAATCTGGACATCGATCACAACAAGATCTGATTACGTTACAGCTACACAAAAATAAAAAAAGGCCCGAATTGAAAATGCGGGCCTTTCTCATTTCAGGGTCTGCGGATCAACGAGCGGCCTTGAATTCCTTCTCGGCGGCGATGAAGCGCTCCTGCATGGCAGTCGACGGGCCTTTGCCAATCAGGCTGAAAACCACGATCGCAATGCTGCCCAAGATAAAGCCTGGAATGATTTCGTACAGCCCCATGGTGCTGAACTGCTTCCAGAGCACGACGGTCACTGCGCCGACGACTACACCAGCCAGAGCGCCATTGCGCGTCATGCCTTTCCACAATACCGAAATCAGCACCACCGGCCCGAACGCTGCGCCAAAACCGGCCCAGGCGTAGCTCACCAGGCCCAACACGCGGTTTTCAGGGTTGGCGGCCAGCAGAATCGAGACCAGGGCAACCAGCAGCACCATCGCGCGACCGACCCAGACCAGCTCACGCTGCGAAGCCCCCTTGCGCAGATAAGCCTTGTAGAAGTCTTCGGTCAGGGCACTGGAGCACACCAGCAACTGGCAACTCAGGGTGCTCATTACAGCAGCGAGAATCGCAGACAGCAGTACACCGGCGACCCACGGGTTGAACAGCAGCTTGGCCAGTTCGATGAACACTCGCTCCGGGTTCTCGTTGACCGGACCGGCTACGTCGGGGTTGGCCGAGAAGTAGGCAATACCGAAGAAACCAACCGCGACCGTGCCGCCCAGACACAGGATCATCCAGGTCATGGAGATACGACGGGCGCTGGCAATCGACTTGACCGAATCCGCCGCCATGAAGCGCGCCAGGATGTGCGGCTGGCCGAAATAGCCAAGGCCCCAGGCCAGCAGGGAAATGATGCCGATGAAAGTGGTGTTCTTGAACATGTCGAAGCTGGTCGGGTCCTTGGCTTCGATGGCCAGGAACGTGGTGTCGACGCCACCGGTCGCCAGCAGAACGATGATCGGCGTCAGGATCAGCGCGAAGATCATCAGCGTGGCCTGCACCGTATCGGTCCAGCTCACCGCCAGGAAACCACCTACAAAGGTATAGATGATGGTGGCCGCAGCACCGGCCCACAGCGCCGTTTCATAGGGCATGGCAAAGGTGCTTTCAAACAGACGCGCACCAGCCACGATCCCCGAAGCGCAATAGATGGTGAAGAACACCAGGATCACGATGGCCGAAATGATCCGCAGCAGGCCGCTGTTGTCTTCAAAACGGCTGCTGAAGTAATCCGGAAGGGTCAGCGCATCGCCGTTGTGCTCGGTCTGCACACGCAGACGTCCGGCCACGAACAGCCAGTTCAGGTAAGCGCCGATGATCAGGCCGATGGCGATCCAGCCTTCCGACAGACCCGACATATAGATGGCGCCCGGCAGGCCCATCAGCAACCAGCCGCTCATGTCCGAAGCGCCCGCCGAAAGTGCGGTCACCACACTGCCGAGGCTGCGTCCGCCGAGAATGTAGTCCGAAAGGTTATTGGTTGAGCGATAGGCCATCAGGCCGATCAGCACCATAGCTGCGATATAGATCACGAAAGTGATCAGGGTTGGGTTATTGAAGCTCATGAGTTCTGCCTTGGCATTGTTTTTATAAAGCGTCGGATGTCAGCAAGGCCGACTGCTGAAACCAGCCATCGTGCCTGGGTATCCGATGCCGCGCTGACTGAAGTTTCCGCAAGGAAGCAGCCACTGAACGATTCACTAACGGTTGCACCGTGGTTGTGAATCCTATTAAACATTCCGAATAAGGTGCAACCAATTTTATCCAGGCAGTTGCACCCATCACAAAAAGATCACTAAGCGGTCATTTTCGCCCCATTTTGAGGCGATATCCGAGCTTTTCGCAAAATAAAACGCACCAAAAGCACGCACACCCTCTAAACAGTCAACCTTCTTGCTGATTGCAGCCGAAGCAGCCGGAAAAAACAGGTTGCACCCGGTTGCACCTTTTCCGGCGCAAAGCTAATCTGCGTCAAAGCCGATGCCACACCCACAGTGGCAACAATGAGGACAAGATATGGCCACCACCACTCTGGGCGTCAAACTTGACGACCCGACCCGCGAGCGATTGAAAGCAGCCGCACAGTCCATCGACCGTACGCCGCACTGGTTGATCAAGCAGGCGATTTTCAATTACCTGGAAAAACTGGAGAGTGGTGCAACCCTGCTTGAGCTGAACGGCTCGGGCAACAAGGACAATGACGATCAGGGCGAAGTACCGGGCGATACCGGCTATCAGAGTTTCCTGGAGTTCGCCGAAAGCATCCTGCCGCAATCGGTCCTGCGCGCCGCCATCACCGCCGCCTACCGCCGTCCCGAGCCGGAAGTGGTTCCCATGCTGCTGGAGCAGGCACGCCTGAGCGCGCCGATGGCCGAAGCCACCCACAAGCTGGCTGCCAGCATTGCCGACAAACTGCGCAACCAGAAGAGCGCAGGCGGACGTGCCGGGATCGTTCAGGGCTTGCTGCAAGAGTTCTCTCTGTCGTCCCAGGAGGGCGTGGCGCTGATGTGCCTGGCCGAAGCGCTGCTGCGCATCCCGGACAAGGGCACTCGCGATGCATTGATCCGCGACAAGATCAGCAACGGCAACTGGCAGCCGCACCTGGGCAACAGCCCGTCGCTGTTCGTCAACGCCGCCACCTGGGGCCTGCTGCTGACCGGCAAGCTGGTCGCCACCCATAATGAAGCAGGCCTGAGTTCTTCCCTGAGCCGCATCATCGGCAAGAGCGGCGAGCCGATGATCCGCAAGGGCGTGGACATGGCCATGCGCCTGATGGGCGAGCAGTTCGTGACCGGCGAAACCATCGGTGAAGCCCTGGCCAACGCCAGCCGCTTTGAAGCCAAGGGCTTCCGCTACTCCTACGACATGCTGGGCGAAGCGGCGCTGACCGAGCACGACGCGCAGAAGTATCTGGCGTCCTACGAGCAGGCCATCCACTCGATTGGCAAGGCCTCCCACGGTCGCGGCATTTATGAAGGCCCGGGCATTTCCATCAAGCTTTCGGCGCTGCACCCACGCTACAGCCGCGCCCAGTATGAGCGGGTGATGGAAGAGCTGTATCCGCGCCTGCTGTCGCTGACCCTGCTGGCCAAGCAATACGACATCGGCCTGAATATCGACGCCGAAGAAGCCGACCGCCTGGAGCTGTCGCTGGATCTGCTCGAACGTCTGTGCTTCGAGCCACAACTGACCGGCTGGAACGGTATCGGTTTCGTCATTCAGGCCTACCAGAAGCGCTGCCCGTATGTGATTGACTATGTAATCGATCTGGCCCGCCGCAGCCGTCATCGCTTGATGATCCGCCTGGTAAAAGGCGCGTACTGGGACAGCGAAATCAAACGCGCCCAGGTCGAGGGCCTGGAAGGCTATCCGGTGTATACCCGCAAGGTGTACACCGACGTTTCCTATATCGCCTGCGCCCGCAAACTGCTGGCGGCACCGGAAGTCATCTATCCACAGTTCGCCACCCACAACGCCCATACGTTGTCGGCCATTTATCACATTGCCGGCCAGAATTATTACCCCGGTCAGTACGAATTCCAGTGCCTGCACGGCATGGGCGAGCCGCTTTACGAACAAGTAGTCGGCAAGGTTGCCGATGGCAAGCTGAACCGTCCGTGCCGGGTCTATGCACCGGTGGGCACCCATGAAACGCTGCTGGCCTATCTGGTTCGCCGCTTGCTGGAAAACGGCGCCAACACCTCGTTCGTCAACCGTATCGCCGATCAGTCGATCTCGATCCAGGAACTGGTAGCCGATCCGGTCAGCAGCATCGAGCGCATGGCCACCCAGGAAGGCAGCTTCGGCTTGCCGCATCCTCGCATTCCCCTGCCTCGTGACTTGTATGGCCAGGAACGCGCCAACTCCAGCGGCATCGACATGGCCAACGAACACCGACTGGCTTCGCTGTCGTCGGCCTTGCTGGCTACCGCGCACAACGACTGGAAAGCAGCGCCGCTGCTCGGCTGCCCGGCCAGCGAAGGCACTGCCGTTGCGACCCTGAATCCGTCCGACCAGCGCGACGTGGTCGGCCATGTGCAGGAAGCCAGTCTGCAGGACGTCGATAACGCGCTGCAGAGCGCCCTGATTGCCGGCCCGATCTGGCAGGCCACGCCGCCCGCCGAACGTGCCACCATTCTGGAGCGCGCCGCCGATCTGATGGAGAACGAAATCCAGCCGTTGATGGGCCTGCTGGTCCGCGAAGCTGGCAAGACTTTCGCCAACGCCATTGCCGAAGTCCGCGAAGCGGTGGATTTCCTGCGCTACTACGCCGTCCAGGCACGTAACGATTTCAGTAACGATACGCACCGCCCGCTGGGCCCGGTGGTCTGCATCAGCCCGTGGAACTTCCCGCTGGCGATTTTCAGCGGCCAGGTTGCCGCCGCACTGGCTGCCGGCAACCCGGTACTGGCCAAGCCTGCCGAACAGACGCCGCTGATCGCCGCCCAGGCCGTGCGCCTGCTGCTGGAAGCCGGCATCCCGGAAGGCGTGCTGCAATTGCTGCCAGGTCGTGGTGAAACCGTCGGTGCCCGGCTGGTAGGCGACGAGCGCGTCAAAGGCGTGATGTTCACCGGTTCCACTGAAGTTGCACGCCTGCTGCAACGCAACATCGCCGGGCGCCTCGACGCCCAGGGCCGACCGATCCCGCTGATCGCCGAAACCGGCGGCCAGAACGCCATGATCGTCGACTCTTCGGCACTGACCGAACAAGTGGTGATCGACGTGCTGTCCTCGGCCTTCGACAGCGCCGGTCAACGCTGCTCGGCTCTGCGCGTGCTGTGCCTGCAGGAAGACTCGGCCGACCGCGTGATCGAAATGCTCAAGGGCGCCATGGCCGAAAACCGCCTGGGCAACCCGGAGCGCCTGTCCGTGGACATCGGGCCGGTGATCGACGCCGAAGCCAAGGCTGGCATCGAGAAACACATCCAGGGCATGCGCGACAAAGGCCGCATGGTTTATCAGGTAGCCATTGCCGACAGCGCAGAACTCAAGCGCGGTACCTACGTGATGCCAACCCTGATCGAGCTGGAAAGCTTCGATGAACTGCAACGGGAAATCTTCGGCCCGGTGCTGCACGTGGTTCGCTACAAGCGCAAGGAACTGGATCAGCTCATCGGCCAGATCAATGCCTCGGGTTACGGCCTGACGCTGGGCGTGCATACCCGCATCGATGAAACGATTGCCAAGGTCATCGACAACGTCAATGCCGGTAACGTCTACGTCAACCGCAACATTGTCGGCGCGGTGGTCGGCGTGCAGCCGTTCGGCGGCGAAGGCCTGTCCGGCACCGGACCCAAGGCGGGCGGACCGCTGTATCTGTATCGCCTGCTGTCGACTCGTCCACAGCAAGCCATCGAACAATCCTTTGGCCGTGGCGACAAGCTGATCGCACCCGACACCCGCATGCAGGAAGCGCTGGGCAAACCGCTGCAAGCCTTGAAAACCTGGGCGGCGAGCAATCAGCAAACTGCGCTGGAAGAGCTGTGCACTCAGTTTGCGGCACAATCGCAAAGCGGCATCACCCGCCTGCTGACCGGCCCGACCGGCGAACGCAACAGCTACAGCATCCTGCCCCGCGAGCACGTCTTGTGCCTGGCCGATGACGAAGCCGACCTGCTGACACAACTGGCTGCCGTGCTGGCCGTCGGCAGCTCGGCCATCTGGCCGGAAACCGCAATCAGCAAACCGCTGCGCACTCGCCTGCCAAAAGAGGTGCAGGCCCGCATCAAGCTGGTTGCGGACTGGAGCAAGGACGAAGTGCTGATCGACGCCGTTCTGCACCATGGTGATTCGGACCAGCTACGTGCAGTCTGCGAACAGGTAGCCCAGCGCTCCGGTGCCATCATCGGCGTCAACGGCCTGTCTCATGGCGAAACCAACGTTGCGCTGGAACGCCTGGTGATCGAACGCGCCTTGAGCGTGAACACCGCTGCGGCTGGTGGCAATGCGAGCCTGATGACCATCGGTTGATGGCTTGCCCGCCTCGCGAATGAATTGGCTCCTACCGGGTATTGAACCGTGTAGGAGCGAATTCATCCGCGAAAGCGGTGTCACTGACACATCCGGTTCTCTACATGAGGGACATATTGAGTCGTACCGGTTTTCGATGATTCTTCCTGATTATCGACGCGCAATAACCCAGCGCCATCAAATCAGAAACTCGAATCCAGAGAGCAGTTTTACGGTTTCAGGAAGTCTTTGCTGAAGCAGCTTTTCGAGGTATTCCCGTGCGCAGTGCGGTGGTTTTTTCAGCGATGCTCGCTGCCGCCGTGCAGCTTCAAGGACAGCAGCCTGATCAAGATCCCAAAGATCAGAAATGAAGTCATCAGGGTGTAAGGGTTCAATATCAAACGGCTCGAGAGTCCCCCTCGGGAAATCCTTGAGATTAAACGTCACAATAACCGAGGCATTACATTTGATCGCAGCAGCAAGCACATGGCGATCATCTGCATCTGGTAATCCAAGCCCATCAATAAGTGGATCGTAGTCAGTCACCAGACCGTCAGGCACAGCTTTATCCATTAAAGAGGACGTACGATCCAACTGCTCAAGCGTAAGCTCCGGACGATTGATCAGGAGATTGCGCTTCCACTCGTCGTGAACCCGGGCTGACCAGCGTGCACGGTAGACGCCTGTCAGGGCCAGGTGCATCAAAAAGTCACGTAGCGGTGCTGGATAAAGAACATTCGCATCATAAAAAGCAGTGAATGGGGAATGCCTCATTCGTACCCCATCCCCAACTCCTGGGCTTGTGCCGCCAAATCATCCATGGCTGCACGGCTCGCTTGGTCACGCTGTTCCTTATAAGCCATCAGGTCAGCAAACTTGATTCTGCGATGACGGCCTGTTTTGGTGTGTGGCAACGCGCCTTCATCCAAAAGCTTCACCAAATGGGGCCGCGAAACGTTAAGCATATCCGCGCCCTCCTGAGTGGTCAGCTCGGCGTGGATGGGCACGACCTTGACCGCATTACCCAGCGCAAGCTCGCTAAGGATTTCACCGAGCAGACGCAAGGCGAAGGTAGGCAGCTCGACGACTTCGCGTTGCTGTTTTTCGTCAACCAGCTCAATGCGCCGGGTCTCGAATCTGGTCGAAAGGAATGCAGCGAGCTGGCGGCTGGACTCTACAGCCGCAGCAATTTCTTTCTCATCGGGAAGAATGGTGCGAGAGAGGTCGACGGTGGCCATGATGATCTCCAGAGGCTATGTATTCAGCTGTAACCGGCTTCGCAGGTCAGCAATCCCGATTTATATTCGAAATAAACGAAAATCGCAATAAACGAAACAAACGAAAAGCCTTGAAGGTCTTCGGCCTGCCCATAATCGTCGAGCATGGTTATTGAGCAGTCATCACCCTAATCAATATTGCTACCTTGCCCCTTGTTCCGCCGCCTAGACTGAGTCCACTCCCAGCAAAGGTGCACCATCATGTCCGAAACGCTGCTCAGTTCCCGCAATCTGGCTTTCGAGCTGTATGAAGTGCTGGATGCCGAAGCGCTGATCCGGCGCGAGCGTTTTGCCGAGCACAGTCGCGAGACGTTCGATGCGGCCATCGGCACGGCCCGTACCATTGCCGAAAAATACTTTGCCCCGCACAACCGCAAGGCCGATGAAAACGAGCCTCGCTATGAGCATGGCGAGGCGATTTTGATCCCCGAGGTGAAACCTGCGGTCGAGGCGTTTCTGGAAGCGGGGTTTCTCAATGCGGCGCGGGACTTTGCAGAAGGCGGCATGCAATTGCCGACCTTGCTGTCCCAGGCCTGCTTCGCCCACTTTCAGGCTGCAAATGCGGGCACCACGGCTTATCCCTTCCTGAGCATGGGCGTGGCCAACCTGATCGAAAGCTTTGGCAGCGACGAGCAGAAGCTGCGCTTCCTGCAACCGATGATCGAAGGCCGTTTCTTCGGCACCATGGCGCTGACCGAACCGCACGCCGGTTCGTCGCTGTCGGATATCCGCACCCGCGCCGAGCCTGCGGCAGATGGCTCTTATCACCTGCGCGGCAACAAGATTTTCATTTCCGGCGGCGATCACTCGCTATCGGAAAACATCGTGCACATGGTGCTGGCCAAACTGCCGGACGCACCTGCCGGTGTGAAAGGTATTTCGCTGTTCATCGTGCCCAAATTCCTGGTCAATCAAGACGGCACGCTCGGCCCGCGCAATGACGTGATCCTGGCCGGGCTGTTCCACAAGATGGGCTGGCGCGGCACCACCTCGACAGCGCTGAATTTCGGCGATAACGGGCAGTGTGTGGGCTATCTGGTCGGTCAGCCACATCAAGGCCTGAGCTATATGTTCCAGATGATGAACGAGGCACGGATTGGCGTTGGCATGGGCGCCGTGATGCTCGGTTATGCCGGTTACCTGTACTCGCTGAACTATGCCCGGGAACGCCCGCAAGGACGACTGCCGGATAACCGAAAGCCCGATAGCGCGCCGGTGCCGATCATTCAGCACGCTGATGTCCGGCGCATGCTGCTGACGCAGAAAGCCTACGTGGAAGGCGCTTTCGACCTCGGTTTGTATAGCGCACGCTTGTTCGACGATACCCGCACCGGGGAAACCGAAGAGCTGCGCCGCCAGGCCCATGAACTGCTCGATCTGCTGACGCCCATCGTCAAATCCTGGCCTTCGGAGTTCTGCCTGAAAGCCAACGAGCTGGCGATCCAGATTCTCGGCGGCCATGGTTACACCCGCGAGTATCCAGTGGAGCAGTATTACCGGGATAACCGCCTGAACCCGATCCATGAAGGCACCCACGGCATTCAGTCTCTGGATCTGTTGGGACGCAAGCTGGCGCAAAACGACGGTGCCGGGCTCAAGCAACTGATCCGCCTGATTGCCGACACCACAAGACGCGCCAGTGCCTACGACAGCCTCTCGACCTTGCGTCAGCCACTGGAAAAGCTGGTAACACACCTGCAGACGGTGACCGTTGGCCTGCTGACCGATCTGGCTCAGGGCAAGGTCAATACGGCACTCGCCAACTCGGCTCTTTACCTCAAGGTATTCGGCCACACCGTGATCGGCTGGCGCTGGCTTGAGCAGGCGATACACGCCGAACAGGGTCTGGCCAAGGCGAACCCGGCGGACACCGACTTCTACCAGGGCAAACTGCAGGCAGCCCGATATTTCCTGACCTGGGAAATACCGGGCTGCCATCATGAACTGGCTCTTCTCGAAGCCCGCGATGACACCTGCCTGAACATGCAGGACAGCGGGTTTTGACTAGAAACTCAAGCCGCCGGGATACACAGGGAAGAAGCGGTCGACCAGTCGCCTGCCCGCTTCTCCCAGCCTCGCGGCATAGCTCTCGCGACTGAAAGGCTCGCCGGTACGCAGTTCATAAAGCCGATGCCAGATCTTGGGACGGGGAATCTCGCTCAACTGTACCTTGAGGAACCTGTAGTTGAGCCCCGAGACTTCCTGAACTCCATCGATCAGGAAGTAGCGGCCCGGCATCAACAGCGATTCGACTTCCTCGTACTCCCTGGAAAAAGGGGCAATCGGCGTTGCGCCGAAGTAATGCCTGGCAGGCAACTCGAATACTACAGAGGATTCGTCAAACGTCAGCGAAGCGCCGCTAGCCGCAAAACTCGCGGAATTCTCTCCCGCCTGACTGCTGCAAAAAGCCCGTGCGATATAAGGATTTTCGGAAAACGACATCATGTCGGTGCTGACCAGCACATCCCCGGCCCGGATCCGGCCACTGCGAAAGTAGCGGCCTGACGTACCGCGCAGCGCGCTGCCACCGCGATACAGCGTGACATTGTTATTGACCCCGACAGCCAGCAGATCGTCCGCCAGCTCCTCGATCAGTTCCACCTGGGTTGGGCCATGAGAAACCCCGGAGCGCAGGAACTCGTTGAAAGACGAATCCATGACCGAGTACATGGAAATACGGCCGCCCACATATTGGCCGTCGGCCTTCTTGAACACATGGTGAACGTCTCCTCCTTCGTCAATGTAGATATCCATATCCTCTCCCATCGAGATGATCTGTCCATTCGGCGCAGCCTCCGGGATGTTCATGGTCAGTCTTTGCCGGACCAGACCAATCTGCGACAGCTGTTCTTCCTGGGTGAGGTTGAATTGCATGAAGGCATCCCAGAATGTCGAACGGATGGTCACGAAGGACAGTGGCTGAGTCTCATCGGGCAACCCGGTGCCGGGCAATGGCTGCATTGGCAAGGGTTCGCGCCATTTCCACTGGCCATCGCCATCCAGAAACACGGCCCGCCCCGAATCCCCGCTGCCGACCGGGCCGTCGATGATCCAGGACTCATGCGCATCGCTGAACACCACCCGATGCGGAAGATCATCCAGACTGATCCAGGTTTCGCCATTGGTCAGCATCTGGATGCCGCGCATGCGTCCGGCACCACTCACGGGATTCAGTTCGGTCAGGGCAATGGATTCGCTGGAAACCGCTGGAAGGCCGGAACTGCTCACTCCCACCAGCCGGCTCCCGGCCCTGACAAGGCCGACCAGCATGCTCAAATTGAACGCGACGAATATCGTATTGACGATGACTCCGAGAATCCCGGCCTTGCGCTGTCGGGGATCCCGGTCATGGATAGCCTGATCAAAATTGAGTGCCAGATTTGCAACGCCGGCACCGACCAGTGTCAGGGTTATCGGCCATCCCAGCGGGGCCAGCGCACCGAAGACATTGATGAAGGCACTCAGATAGCCGATCCAGATCCGCTTGCGCAGGCTGGTATTGGAGGTGAGCAAGGTCTGCGCATCCTCCTGCATCTGCTGTCTGGCAATGCCGCGCAGATAGACAAACACGTCACCGGTAATGACCCTGTCATTCTGGTTGACCAGCGTCTGCCCCTGCGCCCAGGGCGTATCCAGTACTTGCTGAAAATGATCGTCGAGGAATCCATCGTGCAATTGCCGCGCAGTCGCAGAGCGCAGGAACAGACTCTTGAAGATGGATTTCGAGGATGCCGTGCCCAGACAGCCCTGCACCCAGGCATACAACTCCTGCTCGGAAGCAAAGACATGGAAAGCCCTGGCGCTGCCCGGCAGATAGAGAAACTGCTGGCCGTTGTTAGCGACGATGCGAATGCTTTCAGGGCAGACATAACCGCCGATATCGAATGTTCGCAGCGTGAGCCCCGGCCCCGGTATGACGCTGTTACTCAGGGTATCCAGGGTCATGACCGGTTGCAGCTTGCCAATGATCGCCTCGGTGATGATCGCGAACTGGACAAGACTCAAGCCGCCACTGCGTAACTGCAACCCCGCCGAAGCGAGAAAACCGGCGCGGGCCAGAATGCAGAAATGCTCGCTGTGGCGATCCCAGAAATTCGCCATCCGGGTCATGAACGCCGAGCTGAAATCCAGCGACCAGAAATCGTCGAGAACCTGTTGCGGCAGCAGGGCGATTTCGTTGCGCTCATCGAACCGATCATGCTGCGGACCGTCGCTGTAAAAGCCGCCATAAACCTGCAACTCGTCGGGGGCAACCTGATCCGTTGCATTGAAGCGATGAATCATCAACTCGACAAAGGTCATCGACTCCACTGGCTGGCCTGAGTGCTGCCAGCCGGTGAATGTCCTCGGGCTGCTCACCGCTCCGGAGAAACGATGCCAATAGATGCGGTCAGGATTCAGCCATCTGCCGGTGTGCCTGAATATCAGCGCGCGGGCCTCGGCATAGGCCAGGCTGTGGATATCCGGATAGTCTTCCATGAACTGCCGGGCGATGGTCTTGAGGTATTGCTCTTCGGTGATGTAGCGATTGGCGGTATTACCCGGACCGACATTGGCTGAAAGTCTTTGCATGGCTGTCTTTTCCTTGATGGGAGAAAGTCAGCACGTAAACAGCTCTGCACACTTTGGAACGTTAATTATTTAAGGGCTTATCAAGCCCTGCGGACCATGATTATCCGGTCACATGCAGCAATGCTTTGACAGCCAGCCAATTCAACAGGTTAAATCCTTTGGCACGCAGACTGCATGGTCAGTTTTTGCCCTAACCGTTTTTGATTAGTTTTATATGGAGTACCGCCCTTGGATGCCACGACCATCAACAGCCTGTTCCTTATCGGCGCGTTGCTGGTGGGCGCAAGCATCCTGGTCAGTTCTCTGTCCTCACGTCTGGGCATTCCGATTCTGGTCATCATCCTTGCGGTCGGCATGGTGGCTGGCGTGGATGGCGGCGGGATCATCTTCGACAACTATGCCACGGCGTATCTGGTCGGCAACCTGGCACTGGCAGTGATTCTGCTCGACGGCGGCCTGCGTACGCGGGTCGCCAGTTTCCGGGTAGCGTTATGGCCGGCCTTGTCGCTGGCCACCGTCGGGGTGCTGATTACCACCGGACTGACCGGCATGGTCGCCGCCTGGCTATTCGACCTGAACATGATTCAGGGCCTGCTGATCGGCGCGATCGTAGGCTCCACCGACGCCGCGGCGGTGTTCTCCCTGCTGGGCGGCAAGGGCCTCAACGAACGGGTGACCGCCAGCCTGGAAATCGAATCCGGCAGCAACGACCCGATGGCGGTGTTTCTGACCGTCACCCTGATCGGCATGCTCGCCAGCGGCCAGACCGGCCTGCACTGGGGCTTGCTGGGGCATCTGATTCAGGAGTTCGGCATCGGCAGCTTCATCGGCCTGGGTGGCGGCTGGCTGATGCTGCAACTGGTCAACCGTATCAATCTGGCCGCTGGCCTTTATCCGATTCTGGTCATCGCCGGTGGCCTGGCGATCTTTGCCCTGACCAACGCCATCCATGGCAGCGGCTTCCTGGCGGTCTATCTGTGCGGTCTGGTGCTGGGCAACCGCCCGATCCGCAGCCGCCACGGCATTCTGCACATGCTCGACGGCATGGCATGGCTGGCACAGATCGGCATGTTTCTGGTGCTGGGCCTGCTGGTCACCCCGCACGACCTGCTGCCTATCGCAATCCCGGCCCTGGGCCTGGCGTTGTGGATGATTCTGGTGGCGCGGCCTCTTTCGGTCATGGTCGGCCTGCTGCCGTTCAAGGCGTTCCATGGTCGTGAAAAGGCGTTCATTGCCTGGGTTGGCCTGCGCGGCGCGGTGCCGATCATTCTGGCGGTGTTCCCGCTGATGGCCGGCCTGCCCAACGCGCAGCTGTACTTCAATCTGGCGTTCTTCATCGTGCTGGTTTCGCTTTTGCTGCAAGGCACCAGCCTGCCGTGGATGGCCAAATTGCTGAAGGTAACGGTTCCACCCGATCCTGCACCGATTTCCCGAGCGGCCCTGGAAGTTCATGTCACCAGTGAATGGGAGCTGTTCGTCTATCGCCTGGGCGCGGAAAAGTGGTGCATCGGCGCAGCCCTGCGCGAGCTGAAAATGCCCGAAGGCACGCGGATTGCGGCGCTGTTCCGGGGCCAGCAATTGCTTCACCCTTCCGGCAGTACCACCCTGGAAGTCGGCGACCTGCTGTGTGTAATCGGCCACGAACATGATCTTCCGGCGCTGGGCAAGCTGTTCAGCCAGGCACCGCAACGCGGTCTGGACCTGCGTTTCTTCGGCGATTTCGTTCTCGAAGGCGATGCGCAACTGGGTGCCGTCGCGGCGCTGTACGGCCTCAAGCTCGACGGTCTGGACACCAACATGCCGCTCAGCCAGTTCATCATCCAGAAGAACCGCGGCGAGCCAGTGGTCGGCGACCAGATCGAATGGAATGGAACTATTTGGACTGTTGCGGTGATGGAGGGGAACAAGATCCTCAAAGTCGGCGTCAGATTCCCCGAAGGAAGCCGCCCGGGTCCCGGATTGTTCCTTTAAACTGCCAATCCACTCGTTTTATCAAGCGACCGGTGTCTATGTTTTCCCTGCGTGCTTTTCTTGCTGTCACTTTGCTTGGGCTGTGCCTTTCCACCTTTCCGGCGCTGGCGGCCGATCCGCCAACCAGCGAAGCCGTGCAGCAAAGCCTGGACAAGATCGCCGACCGCAAATTGCCGGAAGCCGATCAGAAAGCGCTGCAGCAAGTGCTCGAACAGACCCTGGATTTTCTTGCCAGCCAACAGGACAGCCAGCAGAAACTGGCTGCCCTCAAGCAGCAACTGAACCAGGCCCCCAAGCAGACCACTGACAATCAGCGCGAACTGACCCGCTTGAAGGAAAGCAGGGTCATCCCGGTTGCCCAGCGCTACGGCAGCCTCGATGTGCCGCAACTGGAGCAGATGCTCAGTCAGCGCAGCACCCAGCAAAGCGATCTGCAGAAAGCCCTGAACGATGCCAACAGCCTGACGATTACGGCCCAGACACGTCCGGAAAGAGCCCAGGCGGAAATCAGCGCCAACCAGACCCGCATCCAGCAGATCAATGCCACGCTCAAGCTGGGCAAGGACAACGGCAAGCCGCTCAGCGCCGACCAGCGCAACATGCTCAATGCCGAACTGGCCTCGATCAATGCCCTGAACCTGCTGCGTCGCCAGGAACTGGCCGGCAACAGCCAGCTTCAGGACCTGGGTAACAGCCAGCATGACCTGCTGACCGAGAAAGTGACCCGCCAGGAGCAGGAAATTCAGGACCTGCAGACCCTGATCAACGACAAGCGCCGCGCCCAGTCGCAGAAGACCGTGGCCGAGCTGTCGCTGGAAGCACAGAAGGCAGGCAGCAGCAGTCTGCTGGCCACGGAAAGCGCCGCCAACCTCAAGCTCTCCGACTACTTGCTGCGCGGCACCGACCGGCTCAACGAACTGACCCAGCAGAACCTCAAGACCAAGCAGCAACTGGACAACCTGACCCAGACCGATCAAGCCCTGAACGAGCAGATCACCGTGCTGAGCGGCAGCCTGTTGCTGTCCAAGATTCTCTACAAGCAGAAGCAGGCCCTGCCCCATCTGCAACTGGACAAGGGGCTGGCAGACGAAATCGCCAACATCCGCCTGTACCAGTTCGAGATCAATCAGCAGCGCGAGCAGATGAGCAGCCCTTCGGCCTATGTCGAAAAACTGCTGGCGACCCAACCGCCCGAAGACATCACTGCGCAACTGCGCAAGACCCTGCTGGATCTGGCCATCACCCGCAGCGACCTGCTGGAGCGTCTGAACCGCGAACTCAGCGCCCTGCTCAACGAATCCATCACCCTGCAACTGAACCAGAAACAGCTGACCAGCACTGCCATCAGCCTGCGCGCCACGCTGGACGAGCAGATGTTCTGGATTCCCAGCAACAAGCCACTGGATATGGAGTGGTTCCAGAACATTTGGCCGCGCCTGAAAAAGCAGCTCGCCACACTGCCCTGGACGTCCAGCCTCAGCGAACTGTCCGACGGGCTGACACAACGACCACTGCTGTTCCTGCCGCTGCTGTTACTGATCGGTGTACTGACGTGGCGGCGCAAGGCGCTTTATCAGAAGCTGAACCTGCTGCACGCCGATATCGGCCACTTCAAGCGCGATAGCCAGTGGAAAACCCCGCTGGCACTGCTGATCAACGTGCTGCTGGCCATGCCTGTCGCACTGGGCCTGGCGCTGTGCGGTTATGCCCTGCAGATCGATGCCCGCGGACAGAACGCCAACCTCGGCGAAGCCCTGCTGCAGATTGCCCTGACCTGGCTGGTGTTCTACACCGCCTATCGCGTGCTGGCGCCGGCTGGCGTTGCGCAACTGCACTTCCGCTGGGAAACGGCTCAGGTCGAATTCCTGCGCGGCTGGATACGCCGTCTGGGGCTGGTGGTGCTGGCTCTGGTGGCTGTGGTCGCCGTCGCCGAACACCAACCGGCGGCACTGGCCGACGACGTGCTGGGCATTGGTGTAGTACTGACCTGCTATGCCTTGATGGCGTGGCTGCTCAGCCGCCTGCTGCTCTCCAGCCCGACCCATCACAACGCCTCGCTGTTCCGCAAGGCCGTGGGCCTGGCGTTCACGGCACTGCCCATCGCGCTGTTTCTGGCGGTGTGCTTCGGTTACTACTACACCGCGCTGAAACTCAGTGACCGGCTGATCGACACCCTGTATCTGCTGATGCTCTGGCTGGTGGTGGAAGCCACCTTCGTCCGCGGCCTGAGTGTTGCCGCGCGGCGTCTGGCTTACCAGCGAGCACTGGCCAAGCGCCAGGCCGCCCGCGACAGCGGCGACGGCGAAGCGGCGGTGGAAGAGCCAAAACTGGATATCGAACAGGTCAACCAGCAGTCGCTGCGCCTGATTCGCCTGGCCTTGCTGGGCGGTTTCATCGGCGGGTTGTATCTGGTCTGGGCAGACCTGATTACCGTGTTCGCCTATCTGGACAACATCACCCTGTACGAATACACCAGCGGCACAGGCGCCAATATCAGCATGGTGCCCATCAGCCTCGGCGACATGATCGGCGCGCTGGTGATCATCGGCATCACCTTCGTGCTGGCAGGCAACCTGCCCGGCCTGCTGGAAGTGCTGGTGCTGTCACGCCTGAACCTGGCTCAAGGCAGCGCCTATGCCACCACCACACTGCTGTCCTACGCAATTGCCGGGATCGGCTTCGTGTCCACCCTCTCGACCCTGGGCGTGAGCTGGGACAAGTTGCAATGGCTGGTCGCCGCGCTGTCGGTCGGCCTGGGTTTTGGCATGCAGGAAATCTTCGCCAACTTCATTTCCGGCATCATGATTCTGTTCGAGCGTCCGGTGCGGATCGGCGACACCATCACCATCGGCAACCTGTCGGGTACGGTCAGCAAGATCCGTATCCGCGCCACGACCATTACCGACTTCGACCGCAAGGACATCATCGTCCCGAACAAGACCTTCATCACCGGCCAGCTCATCAACTGGTCGCTGACCGACACCATCACCCGCGTCACCCTCAAACTGGGCGTGGATTACGGTTCGGACCTGGATCTGGTGCGCACTCTGCTGCTCCAGGCAGCGCGGGACAACCCTCGGGTCCTGAAGGAACCGGAACCGATCGTCTATTTCCTGAACTTCGGTGAAAGCACCCTGGACCACGAACTGCGCATGCATGTCCGCGATCTGGGCGACCGCAACCCGGTACTCGACGAGATCAACCGCTTCATCAACCGCGAGTTCAAGAAGCAGAAAATCAACATCTCGTTCCGCCAGATGGAGGTCTATCTCAAGAATCTCCACGGTCAGGAATACAAGATGGTACCCATCGAAAACACCGACAAGACCATCCGGCCCGCCGAGTCCGACACACCGCCTGTCACGACCAAAGTCAAACCGGCACCCAAGGATGCACCCGAGCCGCCTGAACTCAAGCTCGACTGACACGGCTAATCCCAGCAGAATGCTCGGACATTCTGCTGGAGATGGCCCTTGAAAGCCCTCGACGAACTGACCTTCGACAATCGCTTCGCCCGGCTGGGCGATGCATTCTCCACTACGGTCCTGCCTGAGCCCATCGCCGAACCACGCCTGGTAGTCGCCAGCGAGTCGGCTCTGGCCTTGCTCGATCTCGCCCCGTCCCAGGCCGAACTCCCGTTATTCGCGGAGATTTTCAGCGGCCACAAGCTGTGGAGCGATGCCGATCCACGGGCCATGGTCTATTCCGGTCATCAGTTCGGCTCTTACAACCCCAGACTGGGCGACGGACGGGGACTGTTGCTGGGCGAGGTGTACAACGACTCCGGCGAACATTGGGACCTGCATCTCAAGGGCGCCGGGCGGACACCTTATTCACGCATGGGCGACGGGCGCGCCGTACTGCGCTCTTCGATCCGGGAGTTCCTTGCCTCGGAAGCCTTGCACGCCCTGGGCATCCCCACCAGCCGTGCCGCCTGCGTAGTGGGCTCCAGCACTCCGGTATGGCGCGAAACCCAGGAACACGCCGCCATGGTCCTGCGCCTGGCGCACAGCCATATCCGCTTCGGCAGCCTTGAATACTTCTACTACACCAAGCAGCCAGAACACTTGAAAGAACTGGTTGGGCATGTATTGGCCCTGCACTATCCAGAGTGCCTGGAACAGCCGGAGCCGCATCTGGCGATGTTCCGGGAAATCGTCGAGCGCAACGCCGAACTGGTTGCCAAGTGGCAGGCTTACGGCTTCTGCCATGGCGTGATGAACACTGACAACATGTCGATTATGGGCATCACCTTCGACTTCGGTCCCTTCGCCTTCCTCGACGACTTCGACGAACACTTCATCTGTAACCATTCCGACCATGAAGGCCGTTACTCCTTCAGCAACCAGGTGCCCATCGCGCAATGGAACCTCAGCGCCCTGGCCCAGGCACTCACGCCCTTCATCAGCGTCGAAGCCTTGCGCGAAACCATCGGCCTGTTCCTGCCGATCTATCAGGCACACTACCTGGACCTCATGCGCCGTCGACTGGGCCTGACCAGCGCCGAAGACGAGGATGACAAACTGATAGGCCGCCTCCTGCAACTGATGCAGAACAGCGGCGTCGATTACACCTTGTTCTTTCGCCGCCTGGGAGACGAACCGGCTGTCGATGCGCTGCGCAAGCTGCGTGACGACTTTGTCGACATCAAGGGCTTCGACAGTTGGGCCGAAAGCTATCAGGCCCGTCATGAGCGACAAGACAGCGGCACCGAGCAGCAGCGCCAGGCGCGCATGCACGCCGTCAATCCGCTCTATATCCTGCGCAACTATCTGGCGCAGAACGCCATTGCCGCGGCAGAAAAAGGCGACTACAGCGAAGTCCGACGCCTGCATGAAGTGCTCTGCAAACCCTTTACAGAACAACCCGGCATGACTGACTACGCACAACGCCCACCGGATTGGGGCAAGCACCTGGAGATCAGTTGCTCGTCTTGATTACCGGGTTGCCAGGCGCTGGAGCGTCGGAGCTTTCGGCTGACGGTGCCTTCTCTTCTTGCTTGTCGTCCTTGCCTGGAATGGCGCCTGCCAGGATCTCGAACAAGGACAGTAATCGATCACTTTTCTTGAGGCTGCCTGCACTGGCAGCTTCGATCATCCAGCCTTCGACTTTGGCTTCATAACCTTGCGGATACTGGGCTTGCTCAATCAGGGGCAGCCCCCGGTAATGGGCCAGATGCTCGGCATAAAAAACCTGGGGCTCCTGGATGAAGGCTCCCTGTTGGCTTGCGCAGCCAATTCCCATGTGCCACCTCTCCTCAAATTTCCATGCTGCCCGAGAGGCCGCATGCCTTTCATTCAAAGTGAAGGTGTCACCTTGATCGTAAGCAATCAAAGTCAACTGTTCATAGGACAAACCGGCAAAAGGGTTTCTGGCGCCCGGATCACGTTGCACATCGCGGATGATATATTCCACCGCTTGACGATCTCGCTCTATCAAATCGCTGTCTGTGACTCTGGTGTCTGGCAAAACATGCCTGGCATTACTCTGCGTATAAGGCACAGTATCGAATTGAGCCTTTAATCTTTGCGCCAGATGCCCCAACTCCTGGCGACCAAGTGATTGGTCACGCACTTGCGCCCGTGCAGCACACTCGCTTAGCTGACGAGAGAGTGGCGATACCGTGGCTGTATCGGATGAGACAGCAGAGATATTCTCTATTGCATCCACAACAACTGTCATTGCAGGCGTCGAAGTAACAGGCAAGGAGACAGTTTTAACTTCGATAGCTTTTATCATAAAACCTCCTACCAACATCTATAAAAAGTCAGCCGCACTGAAAATAAATTCTTATTTCCAGTACCGCCAACCCATAGCTAACAACCAGCACTCTTTAACTCATGACGAATTCGACAATCCATTCATGAGTAGCGTTATTGACAGAGTTAATTCTGGCATCACAGCGCGCACCACCACTCGCTGTCGCCTCCTTGATCCATTTCGGCACCTTGACGGAGCGGGTAGCCGTCATCACGTAAGTAGATTTGAACTTGCAGACCTTATTCCCGCTGCTGTAACGGACAAAAGCGTGGCTGGCATACGGAGAAAGACGTCCTTTAATAACATATGTATCTACACTACCTGCAGAGACACTGTCATTCGGCACTTTCACAGCAAAAGTCCTGGTCAGTGCCTCATTACTGTCCACCGGACTATATACAGCTTCCGCAGAACCATTATTCTTGAAAACAACCGTCACCTGCGGCCCTGCCTGAACCACACCTGACCCAACAAGCGCAGCAACAGCCACGACCAGCCTGAATTCTTTTAAAACGTACATATCCGAATACCTTTTTTGTTGTTCATGACAAAAAAGGCTATAGAGATAAATCAACCCACTCAACTCCCCAAACGGGCAACCCGAAAGGATAGTTGACAACCTTCAACTACCACTCGCAGGAGCGCATCCATTCGGTAACCCGCAACAGTATTTGCCGATTCTTTTGTAGGACTCTTCCTTAATATAAGTTAACCACCCCTGAGATGAAGCTTTCCATCTAACATCTGTACTTTCCAAAACACCAAGGAGGCATGCTCATGCCATTTGTAGTCAAGGAAGGCGATCCAACCACTACCGGCGGCTTTGTGCTGTCAGCATCTGCAACAGAATTGATAGATCAGCGCAGGGTGGCTCGCATGGGTGATCCGGTATGGTGTCCGGCGTGCAAGAGCGTGGGCTACATCGCCGAGGGCAACCCGACCTATATCAATGGCTGTGTGGCCGTTGCCACGCACGGGCACCAGGTAAAGTGCGGATGTCCCACCGGCAGCAACCGGCTGGCTGCTTCCCAGGAGCACTCCAGGGCTGACATGGAAGCGACCATCACCATTCCGGACGAAATGGTCAAAAAGGCCCTCTCCACCGTCGAACGGATAACCAGTTCGATCAAGGCCGGCACCTTTGATTCGCCACTCTTCAAGACTAACGAGTGATACCTGTCAGAGCGGGGCATTGCGCCCCGCTTCGCTCAGCCCTCAAGCCTGTGCCCTGGTTTCCAGCCAGTGATGCAGCTCGACAAATTGCTGAGTCAGCTTGTGACGAGGATCGAAATGAATCAGAGGGATGCTTGCATGATGCGATTCGCGCATCTTCACCGAGGCATTGAGGTAGACCGGCAGGACCGGCAATCCTTCGGCAATCAACTCGTCCAGCATCTGCTGCGGCAAGCTGGCCCGGGACTGAAACTGGTTGACGATAATGCCTTCAACCTCAAGCTCCTCGTTGTGATCTTCCTTGAGCTCTTCAACCTCTTGCAGCAGACCATAAAGGGCCTGACGCGAAAAACTGTCGCAGTCAAACGGGATCAATACCCGATCAGAGGCGATCAGTGCCGATACCGCATAGAAATTCAGTGCTGGCGGCGTATCCAGATAAATACGCTCGTAATCCTCGCTCAGCTCGTCCAGCAGTTTTCGCAGCTTGTTGATCTTGTGCTTGGCTTCAAGCTTTGGCTGAAGATCGGCCAGTTCTGCAGTGGCGGTCACAACGTGCAGGTTGTCGTAAGGCGTTTCATAGATATCGACGCGGTTCTTCTTGCCAAACGGCGTGGAGGAAAGGGTCTGCTTGAAGAACTCGGCAATCCCCATGGGAATGTCATTGCCGGTAAGGCCGGTGAGGTACTGGGTCGAGTTAGCCTGTGCATCCAGATCAATCAACAGTGTTCGATAACCTTCGCTAGCGCTGACAGCAGCCAGATTGCAGGCGATGCTGGACTTGCCGACACCGCCCTTTTGATTGAACACCACGCGACGCATGCAATGACTCCTTGCTGAGTGAAGAAACAACCTGCAAGACCGATAAAAAGCCTGCAAGAGGTCCGAGTCTAGGCAATACATATGACAACGGCGAGCTTATCGACACAAAAGCTCATACTTCATTGGTCGAGCTGAACCTCGTACCGCCAGTCACCAGCTCATAAAACGCCTTGGCCATCGGTGACTGCTCGTCCTTTCTCTGCACCAGCCACACGGCACTGGTGGCTGCAGGGTCGAGCAAGGTGCGATAGACCACTCCCTCGATCCGCATCCGCTGGTAGGAAGCCGGTAGCACTGTCACGCCAAGACCTGCAGCCACCAGCCCGATGATGGTCATCACCTCGCCTGCTTCCTGGGTAATCAACGGACTGAACCCGGCCTCTCGGGCCAGATCCAGTATCTGGGCGTACAAGCCGCTGCCATAGGAGCGCGGGAAGAATACGAACGGCTCGGCGGCCAGCGCCGACATGTACAGACCCTGCTCACTGCCCAGCGCCAAGGGATGATCAGAGCGCAGAATCGCGACCAGCGGCTCGCGCAACAACTCGAAGGACACCAGCGAGTCCGGCAGTGCCAACGGGCGCATGATGCCGACCTGTATCGACTTTTCTTCCAGGCGTTCAGCCACGTCCTTGCTGGTCATTTCCTTCAGGGCCAGATGCACGTCTGGATAAGTCTGGCGAAAGGCGAAAATCGCCTGCGGGATGCTGGAAGTGAAAGGCGCCGACGCGGTGAAGCCGATTTTCAATTCCCCAAGTTCACCCAACTGGGCTCGCCGCGCCACATCAGCGGCCTTGTCGACCTGCGCCAGCACAGCCCGCGCCTCTTCGAGAAACAGCCTGCCGGCTTCACTCAGTTCGACACGCCGGTTGGTACGGTCGAACAGACGCGCGCCCAGTTCATGCTCCAGCATCTGGATCTGCTGGCTCAGCGGTGGCTGGGAAATCCCCAGCGACTGCGCGGCGCGCCCGAAATGCAGCTCTTCGGCAACCGCAATGAAGTAACGCAGATGGCGCAATTCCATGAAGCCTCCATTAAGTCGTTTTACATATCAAACAGGTCGAACAATATATTGGATGGAATGATTCAAGCGCTATATGCTTTTTTCATTACATGCCTGCCGCCGTGCCCCGAGGTCATCGTGAACCCTGTCGTTGCTCCGCTTTCCACTGAACCGCAGCCTCTGGCCGTCGAAGCGACGGTTCCGGCAGGTGACCGCTATATCGAGAAGAACACCCCTGCTTTCACAAGGACGGTATTGGCACTGTTCGCCGGTGGCTTCGCGACCTTCGCCCTGCTGTACTGCGTGCAGCCGATGATGCCGCTGCTGTCCCGGGAGTTCTCGATCAACGCGGCACAAAGCAGCCTGATCCTGTCAGTGGCCACGGCCATGCTTGCCCTCGGTCTGTTGATCACCGGACCGATTTCAGACCGGCTGGGACGCAAGTCGGTAATGGTGTTGGCGTTGTTCTGCGCAGCGATCTTCACCATTGCCAGTGCGCTGATGCCCAGTTGGCAAGGCGTATTGGTCACCCGGGCGCTGGTAGGTCTGTCGCTGAGCGGGCTGGCCGCGGTGGCGATGACCTACCTCAGCGAAGAAATCCACCCGATGCACCTCGGCCTGGCCATGGGGCTTTATATTGGCGGCAGCGCAGTCGGCGGCATGAGCGGACGGCTGATTACCGGGGTGATGATCGATTACGTAAGCTGGCATAGCGCAATGCTGGTGGTCGGCGGACTGGCCCTCGTGGCAGCCGCCGTGTTCTGGCGAATCCTGCCCGAATCACGCAACTTCCAGCCCCGCTCGCTGCACCCGCGCAGCCTGCTGGATGGTTTCGTCCTGCAATTTCGCGATGCAGGGCTGCCGCTGCTGTTCCTGCTCGCCTTCCTGCTGATGGGCGCGTTCGTCACCCTGTTCAACTACATCGGCTATCGCCTGCTGAGCGAACCCTACAACCTCAGCCAGGCAGTCGTCGGCGTGTTCTCGGTGGTGTATCTGTCGGGTATCTACAGCTCGGCTAAGATCGGCTCGCTGGGTGACCGGCTGGGAAGGCGCAAAGTGCTGTGGGCCATCATCCTGATGATGCTGATCGGCCTGCTACTGACCCTGTTTTCGCCACTGGCGGTGGTCATTGTTGGCGTATTGATCTTCACCTTCGGCTTCTTCGGCGCTCACTCGCTCGCCAGTAGCTGGGTCGGCCGCCGGGCCGTCAAGGCCAGAGGCCAGGCCACATCGCTGTACCTGTTCTGCTACTACGCAGGCTCAAGCGTTGCCGGAACCGGAGGCGGAGTGTTCTGGCATTACGCCGGCTGGAACGGCATCGGGCTGTTCATCGGCCTGTTATTGCTGGTGGCACTGGCCGTGGCGTTACAGCTGTCGAAGTTGCAGCCATTGGCGGCAAAGGTCTAGAGACAGACTGGTCAAGTGAGCATTTCCCAATAAAAAACACCCGGCAAAATACCGGGCGTTTTCATAACAGCGCTTACCAATCCAGTTACTGGTGATACTGCGCCGACAACTCATGCACCGCTTCGATGAAAGCACCCGCATTGGCCGGGTCGACTTCCGGGGTGATGCCGTGGCCGAGGTTGAAGACGTGGCCGGTGCCGCTGCCGTAGCTGGCCAGGATGCGTGCGACTTCCTGGCGAATGGCTTCCGGGCGGGCATAGAGCACGGTCGGGTCCATGTTGCCTTGCAGCGCAACCTTGTTGCCGACACGCTGGCGGGCCTGGCCGAGGTCGCAGGTCCAGTCCAGACCCAAGGCATCGGCCCCGGCGTCCGCGATGCTTTCCAGCCACAGGCCGCCACCCTTGGTGAACAGGATGACCGGCACCTTGCGGCCGTCGTGTTCGCGGATCAGGCCGCTGACGATCTTGCGCATGTAGGCCAGCGAGAATTCCTGATAAGCCGCTGCGGACAGGCTGCCGCCCCAGCTATCGAAGATCTGCACCGCCTGGGCGCCCGCCAGAATCTGGCCGTTGAGGTACGTCGTCACCGACTGCGCCAGTTTGTCGAGCAGCAGGTGCATGGCTTGCGGGTTTTCGTAGAGCATGGCTTTGGACTTGCGGAAGTCTTTCGACGAACCGCCTTCGACCATGTAAGTGGCCAGCGTCCATGGGCTGCCGGAGAAGCCGATCAACGGTACGCGCCCGTTGAGCTCACGACGAATGGTGCTGACCGCATTCATCACATAGCCCAGATCCTGCTGTGCATCGGGAATCGGCAAGGCTTCGATGTCGGCCAGGGTACTGACGGTTTTCTTGAAGCGCGGACCTTCGCCGGTCTCGAAATACAGGCCCAGGCCCATGGCATCGGGGATGGTCAGGATGTCGGAGAACAGAATCGCGGCATCCAGCGGATAGCGATCCAGCGGCTGCAACGTGACTTCACAGGCGAACTCGGCGTTCTTGCACAAACTCATGAAGTCGCCCGCCTTGGCACGGCTGGCGCGGTATTCGGGCAGGTAGCGACCGGCCTGACGCATCATCCACACAGGCGTGACGTCTACGGGTTGCTTGAGCAGGGCACGAAGGAAACGGTCGTTCTTCAGGGCAGTCATGTCGGCATCCGCAAAAAAAGTGCGGGCATTTTCTCAGACGCGGACACAAAAGGCACGGCAAGAGCCGTTTCTTTTCTCTATCGAGGCGATTAGTCGCAGGGACAGCGCGAAGCTACAAGCTATAAGCCGCAAGCCAGAAGCAGAGAAACCTGCCTTTGCTTCCAGCTTGCCGCTTACTACTTGTAGCTCGTAGCTGGCGTCACTAGACGCCCAGATAATCCAGAATCCCTTCAGCCGCATTGCGGCCTTCGAAGATTGCGGTCACGACCAGGTCGGAACCGCGCACCATGTCGCCACCGGCAAAGATTTTCGGGTTGCTGGTCTGGTGCTTGAATTGCGATTGCTCAGGAGCGATCACACGGCCCTGGCTGTCGGTTTCGATGCCGAACTGCTCGAACCATGGCGCCGGGCTTGGACGGAAACCGAAAGCGATGACCACGGCATCGGCCGGGATAATCTCTTCGGAACCGGGAATCGGCTCGGGGCTGCGACGGCCGCGGGCATCAGGTTCGCCCAGGCGGGTTTCGACCACTTTGACGCCTTCGACCTTGCCTTCACCGACAATCGCGATCGGCTGACGGTTGTAGAGGAACTTCACGCCTTCTTCCTTGGCGTTCTTCACTTCCTTGCGCGAACCCGGCATGTTTTCTTCGTCGCGACGATAGGCGCAGGTCACCGACTTGGCACCCTGGCGGATCGAGGTCCGGTTGCAGTCCATCGCGGTGTCGCCGCCGCCCAGTACCACGACCTTCTTGCCTTTCATGTCGACGAAATCTTCCGGCGACTTCTCGAAGCCCAGATTACGGTTGACGTTGGCAATCAGGAAGTCGAGCGCATCGTGCACACCCGGCAACTCTTCACCGGCGAAACCGCCCTTCATGTAGGTGTAAGTGCCCATGCCCATGAACACGGCATCGAACTCTTCAAGCAGTTGATCGACGCTGACGTCCTTGCCGACTTCGGTATTGAGGCGGAACTCGATACCCATGCCGGTGAACACTTCACGGCGGTTGCTCAGCACGGATTTCTCCAGCTTGAACTCGGGAATACCGAAGGTCAGCAGACCGCCGATTTCCGGGTTCTTGTCGAACACCACCGGAGTCACGCCGCCACGTACCAGCACATCGGCACAACCCAGGCCCGCAGGACCGGCACCGATGATCGCGACACGCTTGCCGGTCGGCACGACTCTGGACATGTCCGGACGCCAGCCCATGGCAAACGCGGTGTCGGTGATGTACTTCTCGACCGAACCGATGGTGACCGCACCAAAACCGTCATTCAGGGTACAGGCGCCTTCGCACAGGCGATCCTGCGGGCACACGCGGCCGCAGACTTCCGGCAGGGTGTTGGTCTGGTGGGACAACTCGGCCGCCGCCAGGATATTGCCTTCGGAGACCAGCTTGAGCCAGTTGGGAATGAAGTTGTGTACCGGACATTTCCATTCGCAATACGGGTTGCCGCAACCCAGGCAGCGGTGAGCCTGATCGGCCGACTGCTGGGGCTTGAACGGTTCGTAGATTTCCACGAACTCTTTCTTGCGCTGGCGCAGCAGCTTCTTCTTCGGATCTTTACGCCCGACCTCGATGAACTGGAAGTCGTTACTGAGACGTTCAGCCATTTGTAGCCTCTTCGCGGCAGCTTCAAGCGACAAGCTTCAAGCTGCAAGAAATCAAATTCGGTTCAGTTCACAGAGCTGCAAGCTTGTCACTTCAAGCTTGCAGCTTGCGGCTGTCTTATTGCGGATTCGCCCGGGTGCTGGAGAGCAGCGACTTCAGGTTGGCAGCCTTGGGCTTGACCAGCCAGAAGCGGCGCAGGTAGTCGTCCAGGTTTTCAGCCAGGTTACGGCCCCATTCGCTGTCGGTTTCCTCGACATACTCGTTCAGCACGCTTTGCAGGTGAGTGCGATAAGCCTCCATCGCCTCGCCGCTGATGCGCTGAATCTCGACCAGCTCATGGTTGACCCGGTCAACGAAGGTGTTGTCCTGGTCGAGCACGTAAGCGAAACCGCCCGTCATGCCGGAACCGAAGTTGTAGCCGGTCTTGCCGAGGACACAGACGAAACCACCGGTCATGTATTCGCAGCAGTGGTCGCCAGTGCCTTCCACGATGGCGTGGGCCCCGGAGTTACGCACAGCGAAACGCTCACCCGCAGTACCGGCCGCGAACAACTTGCCGCCGGTCGCGCCGTACAGGCAGGTGTTGCCGACGATGGCGCTTTCATTGGTCTTGAACGGGCTGCCTTTAGGCGGAACGATGACCAGCTTGCCAGCGGTCATGCCTTTGCCGACGTAATCGTTGGCGTCGCCTTCCAGATACATGTTCAGACCACCGGCGTTCCACACCCCGAAGCTCTGCCCGGCAGTGCCTTTGAAGCGGAAAGTGATCGGTGCCTTGTTCATGCCCTGGTTGCCGTGCAGCCTGGCGATTTCACCGGAAATCCGTGCACCGATGGAGCGGTCGCAGTTGCAGATATCCAGCTCGAATTCGCCGCCACTCAGGGATTCGATGGCCGGCTTGGCCATTTCCACCATTTTTTCGGCCAACAGGCCTTTGTCGAACGGCGGGTTGCGGTCAACAAGGCTGAACTGAGGCTTGTCGGCCGGCACATGGTCGCTGCCCAACAGAGGCGTCAGGTCCAGATGCTGCTGCTTCTCGGTTTCGCCCGGCAGGATATCCAGCAGGTCGGTGCGGCCGATCAGCTCTTCAAGCGAGCGAACGCCCAGTTTGGCCAGCCACTCACGGGTTTCTTCAGCCACATAAGTGAAGAAGTTGATCACCATGTCGACAGTGCCGATGTAGTGATCCTTGCGCAGCTTGTCGTTCTGGGTCGCTACACCGGTGGCGCAGTTGTTCAGGTGACAGATACGCAGGTATTTGCAGCCCAGGGCAATCATCGGAGCCGTACCGAAGCCGAAGCTTTCGGCACCGAGGATAGCAGCCTTGATCACGTCCAGACCGGTTTTCAGACCACCGTCGGTCTGTACCCGAACCTTGCCGCGCAGGTCGTTGCCGCGCAGGGTCTGGTGAGTTTCAGCCAGGCCCAGTTCCCACGGTGCACCGGCGTACTTGATCGAGGTCAGAGGCGAAGCGCCTGTGCCGCCGTCGTAGCCGGAAATGGTGATCAGGTCGGCATAAGCCTTGGCCACACCGGCAGCAATGGTACCGACGCCCGCTTCAGCCACCAGTTTCACCGAAACCAGTGCCGCCGGGTTGACCTGCTTGAGGTCGAAAATCAGCTGCGACAGGTCTTCGATGGAATAGATGTCGTGGTGCGGCGGCGGCGAGATCAGGGTCACGCCCGGCACTGCATAGCGCAGTTTGGCGATCAGGCCATTGACCTTGCCACCCGGCAGTTGCCCGCCTTCACCCGGCTTGGCGCCTTGAGCGACCTTGATCTGCAACACGTCGGCGTTGACCAGATACTCAGGCGTCACGCCGAAACGGCCAGTCGCGATCTGTTTGATCTTGGAGCTGCGAATGGTGCCGTAACGCGATGGGTCTTCGCCGCCTTCACCGGAGTTGGAGCGGGCGCCCAGACGGTTCATCGCCTCGGCCAGCGCTTCGTGCGCTTCTGGCGACAAGGCACCGAGGGAAATCCCGGCGGAGTCGAAGCGCTTGAGAATCTCGCTCAACGGCTCGATTTCGTCGATGCTCAGCGGCTGGTCGAGAGTCTTGACCTGGAACAGGTCGCGAATCATCGACACCGGACGCTGGTCCACCAGCGCAGTGTATTCCTTGAACTTGCTGTAGTCGCCCTGCTGTACGGCAGCTTGCAGGGTGCTGACCACGTCCGGGTTGTAAGCGTGATACTCGCCACCGAACACGAACTTGAGCAGACCACCTTGCTGGATCGGCTTGCGCGGGCTCCAGGCTTCGGCAGCCAGGGCTTTCTGCTCGGCCTCGATATCGACGAAACGGGCGCCTTTCAGGCGGCTTGGTACGCCACGGAAGCTAAGGTCGCAGACTTCCTCGGACAGGCCGATGGCCTCGAACAGCTGCGCGCCACGATAGGACGCAACGGTCGAGATGCCCATCTTCGAGAGGATCTTGAGCAGGCCTTTGGTGATGCCTTTACGGTAGTTCTTGAAGACTTCGTAAAGGTCGCCCAGCACTTCACCGGTACGGATCAGGTCACCCAGCACTTCGTAGGCCAGGAACGGATAGACCGCCGAGGCACCGAAGCCGATCAACACGGCAAAATGATGCGGGTCACGCGCAGTCGCGGTTTCGACCAGAATGTTGCTGTCGCAACGCAGGCCCTTCTCGGTCAGACGGTGGTGAACTGCGCCGACAGCCAGGGAAGCGTGGGCAGGCAGTTTGCCTGGAGCGATATGACGGTCGCTCAGCACCAGCAAGGTACGACCGGCACGCACGGCTTCTTCGGCCTGATCGGCGATGTTGCGTATGGCCGCTTCCAGACCGACGCTCTCGTCATAGTTCAGGTCGATGATCTGGCGCTCGAAACCCGGACGCTCCAGGTTCATCAGCGAACGCCACTTGGCCGGGGAAATCACCGGCGAGCTGAGGATTACCCGCGAAGCATGCTCGGGCGATTCCTGGAAAATATTGCGCTCGGCACCGAGGCAGATTTCCAGCGACATGACGATGGCTTCACGCAGCGGGTCGATCGGCGGGTTGGTCACCTGCGCGAACTGCTGGCGGAAGTAGTCGAAAGGCGAACGCACGCGACGCGACAGCACAGCCATCGGCGTATCGTCACCCATGGAGCCGACCGCTTCCTGGCCTTGCTCGCCCAACGGACGCAGTACCTGATCACGCTCTTCAAAGGTGACCTGATACATCTTCATGTATTGCTTGAGCTGGTCACTGTTATAGAAGGCCGAACCGTGGTCGTTGTCTTCCATGGTCGCCTGGATGCGCAGGGCATTCTTGCGCAGCCATTGCTTGTACGGATGACGCGACTTCAAGCGGTTGTCGATGGCATCGGTGTCGAGAATCTGACCGGTTTCGGTATCCACCGCGAAAATCTGCCCAGGACCGACGCGGCCCTTGGCGATAACATCTTCGGGCTTGTAGTCCCATACGCCGATTTCCGACGCCAGGGTGATGTAGCCGTTCTTGGTCGTGACCCAGCGGGCCGGACGCAGACCGTTACGGTCGAGCAGGCAGACTGCATGGCGACCTTCGGTCATTACCACGCCGGCCGGACCATCCCACGGCTCCATGTGCATGGAGTTGTACTCATAGAACGCCCGCAGATCGGGGTCCATGGTTTCGACGTTCTGCCACGCTGGCGGAATGATCATCCGCACGCCGCGGAACAGGTCGATGCCGCCGGTGACCATCAGTTCGAGCATATTATCCATGCTCGATGAGTCGGAACCGACGCGGTTGACCAGAGGGCCGAGTTCGTCCAGATCCATCAGATCGTTGGTGAACTTGGTACGCCGCGCCTGGGCCCAGTTACGGTTGCCGGTAATGGTGTTGATCTCGCCGTTGTGGGCGAGGAAGCGGAATGGCTGAGCCAGTGGCCATTTCGGCAGGGTGTTGGTCGAGAAGCGCTGGTGGAACACACAGATCGCGGTCTGCAGGCGCTCGTCGCTGAGGTCAGGGAAGAATGCCGTCAGGTCGCGCGGCATCATCAGGCCTTTATAGATGATGGTCTTGTGCGAGAAGCTGCAGATGTAATGGTCGGCATCGGCAGCGTTGGCCACCGACGAGCGGCGACGGGCACTGAACAGCTTGATGGCGAATTCCTGATCGCTCAGGCCTTCACCACCGATGAATACCTGCTCGATCTTCGGCAGACGCTCAAGGGCCAGACGACCCAGCACGCTGGTGTCGATTGGCACCTGACGCCACCCGACCAGGCTCAGGCCTTCGGCCAGAATCTCGCGGTTCATGTTCTCGCGAGCGATATCGGCCTTGGCGTCGTCCTGATTGAGGAACACCATGCCCACGGCATATTGGCGGGGCAGATCGGCAGCGAAGTGATCCTTGGCGACCGCACGCAGGAAAGCATCCGGCTTCTGAATCAACAGACCGCAACCGTCACCGGTCTTGCCGTCGGCGTTGATCCCGCCACGGTGGGTCATGCAGGTCAGGGCCTGGATGGCCGTCTGCAGCAGGTGATGACTGGGCTCGCCCTGCATATGAGCGATCAGGCCGAAGCCGCAGTTATCCTTGAATTCATCTGGTTGGTATAGACCGGCTTTCATAGACACTTTCTCACCAGGCTGCCTCTATCCGAGGCATATTTCTTTTCAATTCAATCACTTACCTGTCACGCCGAACGTACGCCGGCTTCGGAGAGGCAAAACGGAGGTCATTGTACACAGCGACACAAAGGCCCACAAATTTTACGGCGAAAAGCCGAAATCCAATGTCGCATTTATGAAGGTTTTATAGGCGACCACTGTGCTAGTCAAAGTATTTTTTCAATATTCTGACCGAAGTGGGCTAAACGGCATGGCGCTTGTAACGCAGACACCGCAAGGCGCGCCGCTAAAAGCGGCACGTCCGTGCAGGTAAAATCAGGTTTGCCGGGTGAGCGGCCTGGATAAGGCCGCTGCGACTTCAGCGAGTGGCGCCGAGCTCTTGTTGGATGCTGGCGACAGTACGGGGCCAAGGTTTACCAGCCTGAACCTTGGCTGGCAAGACCTTGATGGCTGCAAGAGCGGCAGCGCGGTCGGAAAAGTTGCCGTACGTCACTACATACAGGGGCTTGCCCTGCAATGTTTTCTTGAAGTAACGGTACTCGCCGCCTTGCTCGGCAACATAGGCCTGGGCCGTCGCTTCGGAGCTGGTGCCCAGAATCTGCACGACATAATGACCTGGCGCCTGACCGCTGTACCAGTTGCCACCCGCAGCCGGTTTGGCAGCGGCAGCAGCAGGTTTTTCAGCAGGCTTGGCGGGTGCCGGAGCTGGCTTGGCCGTGGCGACCTGAGCTGGAGCCGGTGCAGGCTTGGCGGCCGGAGCAACCGGCGTTGCCGCCGCTGGAGCCGGAATGGAAGAACGAGGCACAGCAGAAGGTGCCTGGCCTGCCGCCGCGCCCGCAGGTGGCGCAGTGGTGGTTACCGTGGCCGGCTGGGCTGGCGACCCCATCGGCACTGCATCTTCGTCGCTTTCTCCGGCACCGGCCGCTTCAGCCAGAGGCCCGCGCATCACCGGCTGCGAATTGCCGACCAGCGGCAGAGGCATCGGCTGCGAATTGCCCGCGAACTCGATCGCCGGCCCGCCATTGTTGGATTGCTGGTTCGCTGGAGCGCCCTGCCCCAACGGCAATTGAGCCTGGGCCGGAGCATTGGCTGGCGCGGCAGTCTTGTCCCCACGGCCAGGGATCAGCACTGCGGCTGCCACTGCGACCACGACGACTGCGCCCAAGGCCAGTACGTGTTTTTTCGGCATGTTGAACCCCACACTTGGGCGCTTGACCGCGGAGCGACTCGCGATCATCGCCTCGATCATTGAATCGCGGGCGACCTGGTTGATGGTTCCAGGCCAGCCATCGGACTGTTCATGGATATCGGTAATCTGCTCGGCAGTGAACAACGCGATTCCTTGCCCTGCACCTTCCAGACGTTGAGCCAGATACTCCCGGGTTTCTTCTTCGGTATAAGGTTGCAACTCGATGACATGAAAGCGCTCGCCTTCGACATCACCCTGCAGGTCAGCACACAGCTGATCGAGTCGATCGATCAGCGACGGCTCGCCAAACAGGAACACATGCGGACGCCCCTCAGGCGTGCCTGCGGCCAGACCCAGCAACGCTTCGAGCGCCGAATCGCCGAGTTGTTCCGCATCGTCGACCAGCAAATAGACTTCCTGACCCGTCAGCGCGAGCTGCACGACCTGCGCAAGGATCGCCTGCATTTCAGCCTGGGCGACCAGCAGGGCCTGTGCGACCTGCTGCAGAACACCTGCCGCATCGCTGGCGCCACGCGCCGAAATGACCACGCTCTGCACCGACTGCTTGTTGGTGCTCGCCACCAGAGCCTGGCGCAGCAGGGTCTTGCCGCTACCCTGCGGCCCGGTTACGGCCAGCAGCAACTGGCTGTAGCGCGCCAGATGATGAAGCTGCCCCAGCACCGACTTGCGCTGGGCAGGGAAAAACTTGAAGCCAGGCACCCGCGCCGCAAAGGGGTCATGACTCAACTGATAATGGCCGAGGAAAGCCTCGTCGGCATGCAAACTAGTCATGGGTTTTCCGTTAACCTCTAAGCTGATCCACCAGGGCACGGTAATCCGCAACCAAGGTGGCCTGTAGTACTTCTTTTGGATAATCGTCCGTGATAACCGCTTCACCCATCTGACGCAGCAGCACCAGACGCAGGCGACCATCGATCACTTTCTTGTCGATCGCCATGTGTTCGAGGAAATCGTTTTCCGTCATGTCCTGCGGCGGCACTACCGGCAATCCGGCGCGCTGCAACAGGCGAATACCGCGATCCCGCTCCTGGGTGGTGATCCAGCCAAGACGCGCGGACATCTCCAGTGCCATGACCGTACCGGCGGAAACCGCTTCGCCATGCAGCCAGACACCATAGCCCATATGCGTTTCGATGGCATGGCCAAAAGTGTGGCCCAGGTTCAGGGTGGCCCGCAGACCGGTCTCACGCTCATCGGCACCAACCACCAGCGCCTTGGCCGCGCACGAGCGCTGGATGGCGATGGTCAGCGCGGCCTGGTCCAGGCCGCGCAACTCGTCGACGTGTTCTTCAAGCCAGGTCAGGAAAGGCTCGTCGCAGATCAGGCCGTACTTGATGACTTCAGCCAGCCCGGCGGACAGCTCACGCTCAGGCAGGGTATTGAGGGTGGTGGTATCGATCAGCACGACGCCCGGCTGATAGAAGGCACCGACCATGTTCTTGCCCAACGGATGGTTGATGCCGGTCTTGCCGCCCACCGATGAATCCACCTGGGACAACAGGGTGGTCGGGATCTGGATGAAATTCACACCACGCTGATAGCAGGCGGCAGCAAATCCGGCCATGTCACCGATCACACCACCACCCAGGGCAATCACTGTCGTGCGGCGATCATGGCGAGCCGTGAGCAGGCCGTCGAAGATGGTTTGCAGGGTTTCCCAATTCTTGAACGCTTCGCCATCGGGAAGCACGATCGACAAGACGTTGTAGCCCACCAGGGTGCGCGTCAATCGCTCAAGATAAAGAGGAGCCACCGTGGTATTGGAAACGATAGCCACCTGCCGCCCAACGATATGCGGGATCAGCAGCTCCGGCTTGTCCAGAAGGCCTTCGCCAATATGAATCGGGTAGCTACGCTCACCAAGCTCGACCTTAAGTGTCTGCATGTGTCCCCACATTGATTACCGATTGGGCATTGCGCATGTTTTTTCGTGCGCCAGGACAGCAAATGGCTGTCGCTGTTTTGATGGTCGCCGAGGATAGCGCATTTTCGTCTGCGCTTTAACGGGGAGGAAGCTCTGCCAAGCGGGCAAGTATGTCAAGAACGACCATACGCGGCGGCCGTTCATCGGTTTCAACCACCAGATCGGCGATTTCCCGATACAGCGGATCGCGAATGGCCAGCAACTCGCTCAATACCCGGGCCGGATCGGCAGTACGCAACAAGGGGCGATTGCGGTCACGGGCCGTACGCCCGACCTGCTGCTCGACCGAAGCGTGCAGATACACCACACGTCCGCCAGCACGCAGTGCCTGACGATTTTCGCCGCGCATTACCGCTCCGCCGCCAGTCGCCAGCACGACGCCGTCGGCTTCGCACAGTTCGGCAATCATCGCCTGCTCGCGATCACGAAAGCCCGGCTCGCCTTCCTTGTCGAAGATCCATGGGATATTTGCGCCCGAGCGCAATTCGATTTCCTTGTCGGAATCCTTGAATGGCAGGCGCAGCTCTTTGGCAAGCAAACGGCCGATGGTGCTTTTACCAGCGCCCATCGGCCCTACAAGTATTAAATTTCGCACAGAATCAACGACTCACAGCAATCGCCTGGTTGTTCATGATACGCGGAGTCAGAAATACCAACAGCTCGGATTTCGCTTCTGAAACCGTATCCCGACGGAAAAGTCGGCCAAGATACGGCACATCGCCAAGAAATGGCACTTTCTCGACAACTTTACTTTGCGTATTGGAGAACACCCCACCGATCACGATCGTCTCGCCATCGGAAACCAGCACCTTGGCATTGACCTCGTTTTTCTTGATCGGCGGTACACCAAGGACCGCATTGAGGTAGTCCGGCTCATCCTTGGTGACCTTGACCTCCATGATGATGCGATTGTCCGGCGTGATCTGCGGCGTAACTTCCAGCGACAGGGACGCTTCCTTGAAGCTCACGGTTGTGGCGCCACTGGAGCTGGATTCCTGATAGGGGATTTCCGTACCCTTGAGGATCTTGGCGGTTTCCTTGTCGGAAGTGACCACTTTCGGCTGGGAGACGATTTCACCGTTGCCGGTCTTCTCCATCGCACTCAGCTCAAGGTCGAGCAGGGTGTTGTTGGTGACGAAGGCAATCCCGATACCCGACGTTGCATCGGCAGCGCCCAGGTCGACGAACGGTACGTTGCCGGTCAAGTCATTACCGGTGTTACCCGCTTCATCGCCATTATCGTCCAGGCCGTAGGTATTCCAGTTGCCGCCACCGACCCTGGTGCCACCCCAGCGCACGCCCAGCGCCTTGTCGTAATCGACGTTGGCTTCGACGATGCGCGCTTCGATCATCACCTGACGCACCGGAATATCCAGCTGCGACACGATGCGGCGCAGTTCATCGAGGCGGTCCTGGGTCTGATAGGCAATGATGTTGTTGGTGCGCTCATCCACCGTGATCGAACCGCGCTCGTCGATCTTCGATTCGACGCTGGTCACCGACTGGAACAACTTGGCGATATCGGCAGCCTTGGCGTAATTGACCTGCAAGAGCTCGCGACGCAACGGTGCCAGCTCGGAAATCTGCTTGAGGGACTCCAGTTCCTGACGTTCACGGGCGGCGATTTCATCAGCGGGCGCGACCAGCAGCACACTGCCGACCTTGCGCTTGTCCAGGCCCTTGGTCTTGAGCACCAGATCCAGCGCCTGATCCCACGGCACGTTCTGCAGGCGCAGGGTAATACCGCCCTGCACCGTATCGCTGGCGACCAGGTTCAGGTTGGTGAAGTCGGCGATCAATTGCAGCACCGAACGTACATCGATGTCCTGGAAGTTCAGCGACAGTTTTTCACCGGTGTATACCGGCTTGTCGGCTGCGCGGCGGTCCAGGTCTTCGTTGGTCAACGGGCGGACGCTGATGGTCAGCTTGTTTTCGGTCTGGTAGGCCGAGTAATCGAAGGCGCCCGCAGGCTCGATGCTGATACTGGCCTTGTCAGCGGAAGTCGTGGCACTGACGAACTGTACAGGCGTTGCGAAGTCCTTGACGTCCAGCCTGACGCGCAATGGCTCAGGCAACTGGGTCTTGGCGAAGTCGACGCGAATCTTGCCGCCCTGCTCCTGAATGTCCGGCGAGATGCCAGGGCTGCTCAGGTCGATGACGACATTGCCTTCGCCCAGCTCACCGCGCTGGAAATCGATATTCTTGATGGCTTTCGCGCCAGCTGGCACGAATGGCCGGGCAGCAGGAGCTGGTGCCGGGACCGCAACTCTCGGTGTTCCCATGGCCGTGGTCGGCTGGGAAGACTGGGCCGCCGCAGCGCCCTGGCCAATGACCACGAACAGATTGTTGCCTTCGACACGCGAACTGTAGGGCGACAGCGTCGTCATGTTGATGATGACCCGCGTGCGGTCCTGGGCCTGAACCACCACGACGCTGCGCGCGTTGCCCGCACCCAGGTCACGACTCTTGGTCGCCAACTGACTGGTCACACCCGGCAGATCCAGGGCGATGCGCGCCGGCTGCTCGGTGGTGTAGCCGCGCGGCGCAGGCACCGGGGCATCGAACGAAAGCTTCAGTTCGATCCGGTCGCCGGGCAAGGCTGCGACATCCAGGGTTTTGAGATTGGCTGCCTGGAGAACCGGCGAAAGCATCGCTATCCATAGCGATACGCCGATAATCGAGAGAATCCTGGTCATGATGAGTTTCCGTTGTGCGGTGTTATGCATGCTTGGCCTTGCCCACTTCATGAGCGTTCTTTGAGGGAAATACTGCGCGGCCTTTCAAGCCAGGCCCCCTCTCCATCAGGAACTATTTCAATGACATCGACCTGCGCATCGCTGACCGACACAATCCGGCCGTTATTGCGGCCCAGATAATCACCCACCTTCACCCGATGCACACCTCCGGCACCGCGCAACAAGGCGAATGTACCCGATTCGTTGCCAATCGTTCCGACCATCTCGAACGATTCGATGTTGAACCCTTCGAGAAACTGCTTGACCCGTGTCTCGTCGGGCTTGACCAGCCGCGAGCCTTTCTGGCGATTGAGCAGATCGATCTTCACCGGAGGCTGGAACGGACTGCGCAGGTTGGCCGCGTTGTAGGTAAAGGTTTCATAGGGCCGAAACTTGGGCAATGGGTCGATATTGCCCGATGGACGCGCCTTGGCCTCATCGATGAAGGTACCGAGGTCTGCAAACTCCTGATCGTTGTCGCACCCGGCCAGCCCCATCAACAGCATACTGACGCACAACAGTCGCGCCGCCCTCATTTCTTCAGCCCTTCATCGTTGTAGCGGTAGGTCTTGGCCAGAATGTTCATGCGCAGCTTGGTCTGGGATTTGGGATCGACCGGTTTGATCTCGAAATCATGCAGCGTCACGATGCGCGGCAGGCTGGCCACACCGCTGACAAAGGTCGCCAGATCGTGATAACCGCCGACGACCGTGATCTGGATCGGCAATTCGATGTAGAACTGCTGCACCCCTTCGGGCAACAGCTTGATCTCCTCGAATTCCAGGCCACTGCCCAGACCGGTACGGGTGATGTCTTCGAGCAGACCCGGCACCTCGGTGTCGCTGGGCAATTGCCGCAGCAGAGCGCCGAAGGTGTTTTCCATTTCTTCCATCTGCTTCTTGTAAGGCTCCAGGTTCGCGGCCTGGAATGCCTTGGTCGACAGTTGCTCGCGCAGCATCAGCTCATTGGCCTGCGCACCTTCCAGGCGGGCTTCAAGCTCCTGGATGAAAAAGAAATAACCCAGCCCGAGCACCAGAACCATCACCAACGCACCGGAAATCGCCTTGACCGCTGCCGGCCAGGAACCCAGGTTATTGAGGTCCAGATCGTTGAGATCGACCTTGCGCAGCCCTTCCAGCCATTCGGAAACATTCATGGCTTGGCTCCTTCAACGACAACGGCAGGCTGGGTCTGACGGACGGTCAACTGAAAGACGTTGGCCTGATCCACTGCACCGGCCGTGGTCGCCTTGACCTCGGTCAGGCTTGGCGATTCCAGCCAGTCGGAAGCTTCCAGGTTGCGCATCAGGTCCGAAACCCGGTTGTTCGATTCGGCAGCTCCGCTGATGGAAATCAATTTGTCGGTCATTTTGACATCTGTGAAATAAACGCCATCCGGCAGGGTCCGCGCCAACTGGTCGAACATCCGGCCAATGATCGGGCGATTGCCCTGCAGGTCCTGGATGATCTTCATCCGCTCCAGCAACTGTTTGCGCCGGGCTTTCAGGTCGCTGATTTCCTTGATGCGGATATCCAGCTGGGCGATTTCCTTCTGCAGGAAGGCGTTGCGCGACTCTTGATAGGTAATCGAGTTGCTGACGTAGCGATCGATCATGAACAGGGCTGCTACAGAGAGCACCAGCACACCGGCCAGGACCGTCAGGAAACGCTTCCTGCGCTCTTCGCGAAGCTCTTCACGCCACGGTAAAAGGTTGATCCGTGCCATTAGTCGAAGCTCCTCAGGGCAAGACCGCAGGCGATCATCAGGGCCGGAGCATCACTGGCCAATGCACCGGCATTGACCTTGGAACTCAGGGCCATGTCGGCAAAAGGGTTGGCAACCAGAGTGGGCGTGCCAAGACGTTTCTGGATCAAATGCTCAAGCCCCGGAATGGAAGCCGTACCGCCCGCCAGCATGATGTAATCCACGCTGTTGTACTGGCCGGCAGCAAAGAAAAACTGCAGCGAGCGCGAGACTTGCTGCACCAGCGCATCCTTGAAAGGGTTCAGCACTTCACTGATGTAATCGTCGGACAGGCCGCCCTGCTTCTTCGCCAGCCCCGCCTCTTCCATGGAAAGACCGTAGCGGCGCTGGATTTCCTCAGTCAGTTGCCGGCCGCCGAACAATTGCTCGCGGGTATAGATGATGCGGCCATGATGCAGCACGCTCAGGGTGGTCATGGTCGCGCCTATGTCCACCACCGCCACGGTCAATTTATCGTGGTTGTTGCCCAGTTGAGCGGACAGCAGGCCGAAAGAGCGCTCCAGCGCGTAGGCCTCCACATCGACGACCCGGGCAGTCAGCCCGGCCAGCGCCAATGCGGCCTCACGCACTTCCACGTTTTCCTTGCGGCAGGCAGCCAGCAGCACTTCGACACGCTCGGGATTGCGCGCCGAATAGCCCTGGACTTCAAAGTCGATGGAAACCTCTTCGAGGGGATAGGGAATGTACTGGTCAGCCTCAAGCTTGAGCTGGTTTTCCATATCGTCGTCAGACAGACCGGCGTCCATCTCGATGGTCTTGGTGATGACTGCCGAACCCGCCACTGCGACCGCCACGATTTTGGCGCTGGTCTTGGCCTTGGCCAGCACCCGCGACAACGCCATGCCGACGCCTTCAAGCTCGGCAATGTTCTTTTCAACAACGGCATTGGCCGGCAGCGGTTCGACCGCGTAGGACTCGACCTTGTAACGAGTGCCGGAACGACTCAACTCAAGGAGTTTTACCGAGGTGGAGCTAATATCGATCCCTAGAAGGGTGCTGGCCTTCTTACCGAAGAGTTCGAACACAACCTGATTCCTATGAGTTTTCCGCCACTTACGGAGTAATTTTTGGTCAGAGCCACTGTCAACTGCCTTGACAGTAGCGCAAATCACGCTTGGAGACGAAAAATGCTTATAATGCCCAGCGGTTTTTTCGTTTAACAAAGCTTCAAGGCGTGTTCATTTGTAAATGCCTGTGCTTAACCCATTCTTTTTCGTGGAAATCCAAAAGCCTTGATACGCCTGCTGAAGTTTCTCTGGTGGTCTCTCGTAGCAGTATTCTGCGGTCTGCTGCTCAGTCTGAGCGGTGCATTCCTTTATCTGAGTCCGAACCTGCCATCTGTTGAAGCGCTGAGAAGCATTCAACTGCAAATTCCCCTGCGCGTTTACAGCAGCGACGGCAAGCTGATCGCGGAGTTTGGCGAGATGCGCCGGACCCCGATCCGCTTTGCCGAAATCCCGCCCAACTTCATCAACGCCCTGCTCTCGGCCGAAGACGACAATTTCGCCAATCACTACGGCGTCGACCCCAGCAGCCTGATGCGTGCCGCCACCCAACTGGTGAAAAGCGGCCATATTCAATCAGGCGGCAGTACCATCACAATGCAGGTCGCGAAAAACTTTTTCCTGACCAGCGAAAGAAGCTTTTCACGTAAAACCACCGAAATCCTTCTTGCCTTGCAAATCGAGCGCCAACTGACCAAGGATGAAATCCTTGAGCTGTACGTAAACAAGATTTATCTGGGCAATCGTGCCTATGGCATCGAGGCGGCGGCGCAAGTCTACTATGGCAAATCGATTCGCGATGTAAGCCTTGCGCAAATGGCCATGATTGCCGGTCTGCCCAAGGCGCCGTCGCGCTTCAACCCGCTGGCCAACCCGGCCCGCGCCAAGGAACGTCGCGACTGGATCCTGGGGCGCATGTACCGTCTGGGCAAGATTGACCAGAATGCCTACCAGACCGCCCTCAACGAACCGATCAACGCCAGTTATCACGTTCCGACGCCAGAGGTCTACGCGCCTTACATCGCCGAAATGGCCCGCGCCGAAATGGTCGGCCGCTACGGCAGCGAAGCCTATACCGAAGGCTTCCGCGTCACCACAACTGTTCCCAGCGATCTTCAGGAACATGCCAACACGGCCGTACAGCAAGGCCTGATCGAATACGATCAACGCCATGGCTATCGTGGCCCGGAAAGCCGCCTGCCGGGCATGACTCATGCCGGCTGGGCCCAGGAACTGAGCAAGCAGCGCACGATCAATGGCCTGGAGCCTGCCATCGTCACCCAGATCGACAAGAACGGCATACGGGTCCTGACCCGCAATGGCGAAAAGGAAGAAACCGTCGAATGGAGCAGCATGAAATGGGCGCGTCCTTATCTGAACACCAACAGTCTGGGGGCAAATCCGCGTCAGCCTGCTGACGTAGCTCATGTTGGCGATCTGGTGCGCCTGCTGCGCCAGGCAGACGGCACCCTGAAATTCAGTCAAATTCCCGCCGCGCAAAGCGCGCTGGTGTCACTGGATCCACAGAACGGCGCCATTCGCGCACTGGTCGGCGGTTTCTCGTTCGAGCAGAGCAATTACAACCGCGCCATGCAGGCCAAGCGTCAGCCGGGCTCAAGCTTCAAGCCGTTCATTTACAGCGCCGCGCTGGACAACGGCTACACCGCCTCCAGCCTGGTGAACGATGCACCCATCGTGTTCGTCGACGAGTATCTGGACAAGGTCTGGCGCCCGAAGAACGACACCAATACCTTCCTTGGCCCGATCAGGCTGCGTGAAGCGCTCTACAAGTCGCGCAACCTGGTTTCGATCCGCCTGCTGCAGGCGCTGGGCATCGACATGTCGATCGACTACATCACCCGCTTCGGCTTCGCCAAGCAGGATCTGCCACGCAACCTGTCGCTGGCACTGGGCACCGCAACCCTGACCCCGATGGAAATCGCCACCGGCTGGAGTGCTTTCGCCAACGGCGGCTACAAGGTCAGCCCGTACCTGATCCAGAAGATCGAGAACCGCGACGGCCAGACACTGTTCCTCGCCAATCCGGCCAGCGTACCGGCCACGGACGCCAAGACCGCGCCAGACACCTCGACCTTCACAGTCCACGACAACCCGCTGACCAGCAACTCCTCGACTTCGCCCTCCGAACCCCAGGCACCAGTGGTTGCGGTCGCACGACCTACATCCTCAACAGCATGCTGCAGGATGTGATCAAGCGCGGTACCGGACGCCGTGCCCTGTCCATGAACCGCCCGGATATCGCCGGCAAGACCGGTACGACCAACGACTCCAAGGATGCCTGGTTCTCCGGCTATAACGCCGATTACGTGACCACGGTCTGGACTGGCTTCGACCAGCCTGAAAGCCTTGGACGTCATGAATTTGGCGGCACGGTTTCCCTGCCGATCTGGATGGACTACATGAGCGCCGCGCTCAAGGACAAGCCACCGCATCAGCAGGCCGAACCGGACGGCATCCTCAGCCTGCGGGTTGACCCGGTCAGCGGCCGTGCAGCCACACCAAGCACGCCGAATGCGTTCTTCGAGCTGTTCAAGAGCGAAGATACGCCACCGAGCGTCAACGAACTGGGCGGCAGCGTACCGGGCAGCCCGCTGCCGGCGGACGAATCGGCGCCGATCGACTTGTTCTGACCAGCCTGTAGAAGTGGATTTATCCGCGAAAGCCTTCGCGGATAAATCAGATTCCACGACCACAAAAAAACCGGCCATCAATGCCGGTTTTTTTGTGGGCTACTACTTAACCGTTGAAAACATCATCCACGCTGGTCAGCGGGTAATGCTTCGGATACGGCAGGGTAGCAACGCCGCTTTCGATGGCAGCCTTGGCCACTGCGTCGGAGATCAGACCCAGCAGGCGAGCGTCCATTGGTTTCGGAATGATGTACTCACGGCCGAATTCCAGCTTGATGCCGCCATAGGCGTCGCTGACTTCCTGTGGAACAGGCAGCTTGGCCAGTTCGCGCAGGGCGTTGGCCGCTGCGATTTTCATTTCTTCGTTGATGCGCTTGGCGCGAACGTCCAGGGCACCACGGAAGATGAACGGGAAGCCCAGAACGTTGTTGACCTGGTTCGGGTAGTCGGAACGACCGGTCGCCATGATCACGTCGTCACGGGTAGCGTGAGCCAGTTCAGGGGAGATTTCCGGATCAGGGTTCGAGCAGGCGAACACGATCGGATCCTTGGCCATCAGCTTCAGGTTTTCAGCGCTCAGCAGGTTAGGACCGGACAGACCGACGAATACGTCAGCGCCGTCCAGAGCTTCGCTCAGGGTGCGTTTTTCGGTGGAGTGGGCGAACACAGCCTTGTACTGGTTCAGATCGGTACGGCCGGAATGAACCACGCCGGTACGGTCGACCATGAAGATGTTTTCGATCTTCGCGCCCATGCTCACCAGCAGCTTCATGCAGGAGATGGCTGCAGCGCCAGCGCCCAGGCAGACGATCTTCGCGCTATCGAGGCTTTTGCCAACGATTTCCAGGGCGTTGATCATGCCGGCCGCGGTCACGATAGCGGTGCCGTGCTGGTCATCGTGGAAAACCGGGATGTCGCACTGTTCGATCAGCGCCTTTTCGATTTCAAAGCACTCAGGCGCCTTGATGTCTTCCAGGTTGATGCCACCGAAGGTGATGGAGATGCGCTTGACGGTGTCGATGAAGGCTTGCGGGCTTTCGGAGTCGACTTCGATATCGAAAACGTCGATACCGGCGAAACGCTTGAACAGAACCCCTTTACCTTCCATGACCGGCTTGGAAGCCAGTGGGCCCAGATCGCCGAGGCCGAGGATCGCGGTGCCATCGGAAATAACTGCTACCAGGTTGCCTTTGCCGGTGTACTTGTAGGCAAGTTCAGGATCACGGGCAATTTCACGCACGGGTTCGGCAACGCCAGGGCTGTAGGCCAGGGCCAGGTCACGAGCAGTTGCGGTCGGCTTGGTGAGTTCGACGCTCAATTTACCAGGACGTGGATTGGCATGGTATTCGAGCGCGGCAGTTTTCAAATCTGACATTTAGGGATTCCGCTTTTTTACTGTGGGACAGACGGACCGCCGAGGATACGCAAGATGCATAGTCCTAACAAGACTGACCAGTCACTGCTGTCAAGGGGCGGGGCTATAGACTTTACGCTTAGAGCCGTGAAACACAAAAGCCCGGACCATTCATCAGCAAGGCACCGGGTTCAGGGCATTGAATAGCGAGAGGTCAGCGGCTCGGCAGGCTGAGCATGGCCGGATGGGTAATCGGCATCATCCAGCGGGCCTGTCCTGACTCTAGACCACCGCGCCGGGAACGGTCCACCACCCAGCCACGCGCTTCGATCTGTCGCCCTTGCAGACTTTCGAGCTGTGCGCTGTCGAATTGGGCAAGCAGTTCAGGAGCGATGCGCAGCACCAGCGAACCCTGCAGCTCGATCCAGATGCCACCGCGATTGCGCTGCACATCACGAACCTGGGCGGAGATCAGGGCGAAGCCGCCCTTGTCGATCTGCCCGGCTGGCTGGACCGGCGAATTGCGCCACACACCAAGCCCGGCCTTGCGCGCCTTGAGTTCGGCGTCCTTCTGGCAATCGACCAGCGCCACATTGGGGGCAACCGCCACCAGATAGCCAAGCCCCTCGCCGAGCATCTGCGCCTCAAGGTTGGCGCCGTTGCGGGCATAGACATTGGCCAGCGTTCGACCGTAATGATCCTGGGCCTGCTGACCGAGCCGCAGGCTGACCTGACCACCACTGGCATCCACCAGGGCCTGCAAGCGGCGCTGGGCAGCCACGGCAAAAGGTTCGGCGGACTGGCCGTTCTTGCCGGTTTCGGGAGTGTTGAGGCCGATCATGCGCACATTGCGCCCGTCGGTGAGGCGCAAGGTGTCGCCATCGACCACACGCTGCACCTGGGCAACCGGCAGACCTTGCGGTGCCGGGCAGAAAGCCTGAGCTGCGGGCAGCCAAATCGCGCCCATAAAAAAGGCACCCGCAAGGGGTGCCTTTTCAAGCAGCCTGGAGTAGCTCATGAGCCAGCCCAGAACGGCCAATATTACTTGGCTTTGGTTGCGCCGAACGCACCGAAACGCGACTTGAACTTGTCGACGCGGCCGCCAACGTCCAGAGTCTTCTGCTTGCCGGTGTAGAACGGGTGACACTCGTTGCACACGTCCAGGCTCAGAGGCTTGGCCAGAGTGGAACGGGTCTTGATGACATTGCCGCAGCTGCAGGTAGCGTCAATGGCTTCGTAAACTGGATGGATATCTGCTTTCATGGGGTACTTCCTCGGTCTAGCGAGCCGCCACCCAACACTATTGTTGAATACCGCACGCAATCAGGCCGCGGATATTACCAGACAATCCACCTGACGCAAGCGAACCTTTACACCGGTCGTCTGCTAAGATCGCGCATCTTTCCCCCTCCACCACAGGAAGCATCGCTTGCCCAACGCCATCCTGCGCCTGGCCCTGCCCTCGCCGCTACGCCGCCTGTTCGACTATCGCGCTCCCGCCGGAGTCGTGCGTAGCGCCTTGCAGCCGGGCATGCGTTTGCGGGTGCCGTTCGGTCGGCGGGAAATGATCGGCATCCTGGTGGAAATCGTCGAGCACAGCGAAGTGCCCGACGAAAAGCTCAAGCCCGCCATCGCCCTGCTCGACAGCCAGGCCCCGCTGCCGCCCTCGCTGTTCAAGCTGTGCCTGTGGACCGCCCAGTATTATCAGCACAGCCTGGGCGATACGCTGAGCTGGGCGCTGCCGGTGCTGTTGCGCCAGGGCGAACCAGCCGAGACACGTCAGGAGCGTTTCTGGCACGTCGCGCCCGGCGCCAGCATCAACGACCCGCGTATAGCCCGTGCGCCCAAGCAGCGCGAAGCCCTGACCACGCTGGCACAGCATCAGCATGGCGTGGCGCATCAGTTGCTCAGCAAGCTGATGCTCAATAAAGAAAGCCTCAACCTGCTGTTGGCCAAGGGCCTGGTGCAGGTCGAAGTCCGCAGCCACGCACCCGCTGCGCGCCATGAACACTGGCTGGCGCAACCGGAACTGCCGCTCAATGCCGAACAGCGTGCCGCTTGCCAGGCGATTCGTGCCGGCTTCGACAGCTTTCATGCCTTTCTACTGGCCGGCGTTACCGGCAGCGGCAAGACCGAAGTCTATTTGCAGTTGATCCGCGAAACCCTTGAGGCGGGCAAGCAGGCGCTGGTGCTGATCCCGGAAATCAACCTCGGGCCGCAGACCCTGGCGCGCTTCGAGCAGCGTTTCAATGCTCGGATAGCGCTGCTGCACTCGGCGGTCAATGACCGCGAACGACTGGACGCCTGGCTGGCCGCCCGCGATGGCGAGGCCGATATCATCATCGGCACCCGTTCGGCGCTGTTCACTCCGATGAAGAATCCGGGCCTGATCATCATCGACGAAGAACATGACGGTTCCTATAAACAGCAGGAAGGCTTGCGCTACCACGCTCGCGACCTGGCGCTGGTCCGCGCCCGACAGGAAAACATCCCGATTGTGCTGGGCTCGGCCACCCCGTCACTGGAAAGCCTGCACAACGCCTATACCGGCCGCTACGGTCTGCTGCGCCTGACGCAACGGGCTGGCGGCGCGCAGCAACCACGCTTTCTGCGCCTGGATGTCAAAAGCCGGCCACTGGACAGCGGAATTTCCGGGCCGATGCAGCAAGCCATCGGCCAGACCCTTGCGGCCGGCCAGCAAGTGCTGGTCTTCCTCAATCGTCGCGGTTTCGCCCCGACCCTCTTGTGCCACGATTGCGGCTGGCTGTCGGGTTGCCAGCGCTGCGATGCGCGCATGACTGTGCATCAGCGCTCCGGTGAACTGCGCTGCCACCATTGCGGGCATGTCGAGCGTGTACCGCGCCAGTGCCCGTCGTGCGGCAAGGTCGATCTGCGCCCTGTGGGTGCCGGGACCGAGCGGGCCGAGGAACGGCTGGGCATTCTGTTCCCGGATTACCCGGTACTGCGCGTCGACCGCGACAGCACTTCGCGCAAGGACGCGATGAACAACCTGTTCGCGACCATTCAGCGCGGCCAGCCGTGCATTCTGGTCGGCACGCAGATGCTCGCCAAAGGGCATCACTTCCCCCGCGTAACGCTGGTGTCGATCCTCGATGCCGATGGCGGGCTGTTTTCCGGCGACTTCCGCGCCAGCGAGCGCATGGCGCAATTGATCGTGCAGGTTGCCGGGCGTGCAGGTCGCGCCGAAGAACCGGGCAAGGTGATTATCCAGACTCATCTGGCCGATCATCCGTTGCTGATCCAGTTGACCGAGCAGGGTTACTTCGCGTTTGCCGAACAGGCCTTGAGCGAACGTCGGGCTGCCGGACTACCGCCGTTCTCGCACCTGGCGCTGCTGCGTGCCGAAGCCCACAAGCCGGGGCAGGCCGAAGAATTCCTCGATCAGGCCTGTGCCGAAGCCGAACAATTGCTGGCGCAAATGAGTCTGGGCGGCGTTGAACTACTGGGCCCGGTCCCGGCTCCGATGGAGCGACGCGCCGGCCGCTATCGTGCGCAACTGCTGGTCCAGGCCAATGCCCGGGCGCCCTTGCACAAGTTGCTGAGCAGTTGGCTGCTGATGCTGGAGCAGATGCCCAGCGGCCGGCAAGTGCGCTGGTCGCTGGATGTCGACCCTGTGGATCTGTATTGAGTAGACGAGTTTTTCGCGGATAAACCCGCTTTCCACAGGCTCCGGGCAGGAGCGAATTCATTCGCGAACAGGGCACTCGGACCAGAATGAATTGGCAAGCTTGCCTCGGCAACGGATAATGCCCAGTTTTTCCACCCGCGCATCAAGGCGCCACCGCGCTTGCGGTTGAAGAGAGCATCATGAAAGACACCATTCGCCAGCTGATCCAACAAGCCCTGACCCGACTCGTCACCGAGGGCGTCTTGCCAGAAGGGCTGACGCCGGCGATTCAGGTGGAAAACGCCCGTGACAAGACTCACGGCGACTTCGCCAGCAACATCGCCATGATGCTCGCCAAGCCTGCGGGCATGAAGCCGCGTGACCTGGCCGAAAAGCTGATCGCAGCCCTGCCGGCAGACGAGCAGGTGAGCAAGGTCGAAATCGCCGGTCCCGGCTTCCTGAACTTCTTTCAAAACACCCAGGCCCTGGCGTCACGCCTGGATGCCGCGCTGAGCGACCCGCAACTGTCGGTGCGCAAGGCCGGTCCGGCGCAGCGCGTGGTCGTTGACCTGTCGGCGCCGAACCTGGCCAAGGAAATGCACGTCGGCCATTTGCGCTCGACCATCATCGGCGACGGCGTGGCCAACGTTCTGGAGTTCCTGGGCGATACCGTGATCCGCCAGAACCACGTGGGCGACTGGGGCACCCAGTTCGGCATGCTGCTGGCCTATCTGCAGGAAAAACCTGCTACCAGCGACGAGCTGTCGGACCTGGAAAACTTCTACCGCGCCGCCAAGCAACGCTTCGACGAGTCCCCAGAGTTCGCCGAGCGCGCGCGCGGGCTGGTGGTCAAGTTGCAGGCTGGCGATGCCGACTGCCTGGCCCTGTGGCAGCGTTTCAATGAGATTTCGCTGTCCCACTGCCAGAAGACCTACGAGCGCCTCAACGTCAAACTGACGCCGGCCGACGTCAAGGGCGAAAGCGCCTACAACGACGATCTGGCCAATGTCGTCAGCGACCTGAAAAGCACAGGCCTGCTGGTGGAAAGCAACGGTGCGCAGTGCGTGTTCCTCGAAGAATTCCGCACCGCCGAAGACACGCCATTGCCCGTCATCGTGCAAAAGGCCGGTGGCGGTTATCTGTATGCCACCACCGACCTTGCTGCCATCCGCTATCGCAGCAAGACGCTGAAAGCCGATCGCGTGCTGTATTTCGTCGACCAGCGTCAGGCCCTGCACTTCCAGCAAGTATTTGAAGTCGCACGTCGCGCCGGTTTCGTGCATGACGGCATGCAACTGGAGCACATGGGCTTCGGCACCATGAACGGGGCCGATGGCCGTCCGTTCAAGACCCGCGATGGCGGCACCGTCAAGCTGATCGATCTGCTTGATGAAGCCGAAGAGCGCGCCTATGCACTGGTCAAGGAGAAAAACCCGGAGGTCGCCGAAAGCGAGCTGCGCACCATCGCCAAGGCCGTGGGCATCAGCGCGGTGAAATACGCCGACCTGTCCAAGCACCGCACCAGCGATTACAGCTTCAACTTCGATCAGATGCTCAGCTTCGAGGGCAACACGGCGCCGTACCTGCTGTATGCCTACACCCGCGTGGCCGGTGTATTCCGCAAGCTGGGCACGCCGTTCGATGCGGCCCTGGGCAGCATTGTGCTTGAGGCAGCGCAGGAGCAGGAACTGGCGGCGCGTCTGGCTCAGTTCACCGAAACCCTGAACAACGTTGCAGAAAAAGGCACGCCTCACGTTCTTTGTGCTTACCTGTATGACCTTGCGGGTCTGTTTTCCAGCTTCTATGAAAACTGCCCGATCCTTGGTGCGGAAAATCCCGATCAACAACAGAGCCGCCTGCGTCTGGCGGCGCTGACCGGTCGCACTCTCAAGCAAGGCCTGGATCTATTGGGTCTGGAAACTCTGGAGCGTATGTAAGTTGGCAGTTGCGAAGAAGAAACCGGCACCCAAGCGGGGCGCCAGCCGTTATCAGGCACCCGCGAAGAAGCCGATTCCAGGATGGTTATGGCTGGCGATTGGTTTGACCGTGGGTGCATTCATCGTTTTCCTGATGAAGCTCGAACCCGGCGGTGAGGACGTGAAGCGCGCCAAGGCGGAAGCCAAGGCAGCCAAGATCGCCGAAGCCAACAAGACACCGCCGAGCCCGACAGCGCCGGTCAAGCCCAAGTACGACTTCTACACGCTGCTGCCGGAATCGGAAGTGATCGTGCCCAACGAAGCGGTGCCGGAGAAAACCCCGCCGCCCGTGACGCCGATTGCGCCGGTAACACCTGAGCAAGCAGCGAAGATCGACACGGCTCGCGCCCAGGCTGCACTCAGCGGCCTGACGCCGCCACCGGCGCCGCCTGTGGCGACCGCCAAACCGGCACCGGTTACCCAGTTCTTCCTGCAGGCGGGCTCGTTCCGCAAGAAAGAAGACGCTGACAAGGTGCGGGCGCAGATCATCCTGCTCGGCCAGACCTCGACAGTGGAGTCCGGCACGGTCAAGGAAGAAACCTGGTACCGGGTTCTGGTCGGCCCGTTCAGCAACCGCGAGCAACTGACCATCGCCCAGAAGCAATTGGCGAGCGGTGGATTTAGTAACCTGTTGTTGCAGCAGCGCAGCCGATAGGGCCGCAAGCAGCCGCGCATATCTGTCGTCTGGAATGCCGCTGTCGCGGGCAAGCCCCCTCTCACAGGATGAACACACATCCACATGGGAGTGAGCTTGCCAGTGACAAGGCAGAAAGAAGGTAGCCCAAGGGCATTTATCCCTGGCGGTTGAAATACCCAGCCCCACCCCCATATGAGTCTGCATCAGGGCATTTTCGCCCCGCTGCGTGGAGACTCCCCCTTGACCACCATCGTTTCAGTGCGCCGCCACGGCAAAGTCGTCATGGCTGGCGACGGCCAGGTTTCCCTGGGCAACACCGTCATGAAAGGCAACGCGAAAAAAGTGCGCCGCCTGTATCACGGTGAAGTCATCGCCGGTTTCGCCGGAGCCACGGCTGACGCCTTCACGCTGTTCGAGCGTTTTGAAGGCCAGCTGGAAAAGCATCAGGGCCATCTGGTACGCGCCGCCGTCGAGCTGGCCAAGGACTGGCGTACCGATCGCTCCCTGAGCCGCCTGGAAGCCATGCTGGCAGTCGCCAACAAGGACGCCTCGCTGATCATCACCGGCAACGGTGACGTCGTGGAACCCGAAGACGGCCTGATCGCCATGGGTTCGGGCGGCGCCTTCGCCCAGGCCGCAGCCCGCGCCCTGCTGCTCAAGACAGACCTGTCAGCCCGCGAGATCACCGAAACCGCATTGCACATCGCTGGCGATATTTGCGTGTTCACCAACCACAACATCACCATTGAGGAGCAGGACCTCGCTGAATAAGCCGCTGTCCGGCTGCGCGACCCGCAACCTGTCGACTTTTTTCTGCCCGAGGACCATCAATTACCATGTCCATGACTCCCCGTGAAATCGTCCACGAACTCAATCGCCATATCATCGGCCAGGACGATGCAAAGCGCGCCGTTGCCATTGCACTGCGCAACCGCTGGCGCCGGATGCAGTTGCCTGAAGAACTGCGTGTTGAAGTAACCCCCAAGAACATTCTGATGATCGGCCCGACCGGCGTCGGCAAGACCGAAATCGCCCGTCGCCTGGCAAAACTGGCCAACGCGCCGTTCCTGAAGGTCGAAGCCACCAAATTCACCGAAGTGGGCTATGTCGGCCGTGACGTGGAGTCGATCATCCGTGATCTGGCCGACGCCGCCATCAAGCTGCTGCGCGAGCAGGAAATCGTCAAGGTTCGTCATCGCGCCGAAGACGCTGCCGAAGACCGCATCCTGGATGCCTTGCTGCCACCGGCTCGTACCGGTTTCAGCGAAGAGCCGGTATCGGCCAGCGATTCCAATACCCGCCAGCTGTTCCGCAAGCGCCTGCGTGAAGGCCAGCTGGATGACAAGGAAATCGAGATCGAAGTCAACGAAACCGTTGGTGTCGACATTTCCGCGCCACCGGGCATGGAAGAAATGACCAACCAGCTGCAAAGCCTGTTCGCCAACATGGGCAAGGGCAAGAAGAAAAGCCGCAAGCTCAAGGTCAAGGAAGCGCTCAAGCTGGTGCGCGACGAAGAAGCCAGCCGCCTGGTCAACGACGAAGAGTTGAAGGTCAAGGCACTGGAAGCCGTCGAGCAGCACGGTATCGTGTTCATCGACGAAATCGACAAGGTTGCCAAGCGCGGCAACTCCAGCGGTGTCGATGTCTCCCGTGAAGGCGTCCAGCGCGACCTGCTGCCGCTGATCGAAGGCTGCACCGTGAATACCAAGCTGGGCATGGTCAAGACCGACCACATCCTGTTCATCGCTTCGGGTGCGTTCCATCTGAGCAAGCCGAGCGATCTGGTGCCCGAGCTGCAAGGCCGTCTGCCGATTCGTGTCGAACTCAAGGCCCTCACGCCTCAGGATTTCGAGCGCATCCTCAGCGAGCCGCATGCTTCGCTGACCGAGCAATACCGCGAACTGCTCAAGACCGAAGGCCTGGGCATCGAATTTCAGCCTGACGGCATCAAGCGTCTGGCCGAGATTGCCTGGCAGGTCAACGAGAAGACCGAAAACATCGGCGCCCGCCGTCTGCACACCCTGCTCGAACGCCTGCTTGAAGAGCTGTCGTTCAGCGCCGGCGACATGGCCAGCAGCCCGGATGCAGCGCCGATCCTGATCGACGCCGACTACGTCAACAGCCACCTGGGCGAGTTGGCCAACGACGAAGACCTGTCGCGGTATATCTTGTAATAGCTGCACGTGGGAAGCTGCAAGCGCCAAGCTGCTTGTAGCTTCTTCACTTGAAGCTCGCAGCTTAAAGCTTGAGGCTCCCCTCTATGTCACCTATGCCCACCGCCATCGAGCTACACAAAGCTTCCAAAACCCTGACGCTCAAGTACGGGCCGGACGAGGTTTATCATTTGCCTGCGGAGTTTCTGCGGGTCCACTCGCCTTCTGCCGAGGTGCAGGGCCATGGCAAGCCGATCCTGCAATTCGGCAAGCTGGGGGTCGGCCTGAGCAAAATCGAACCTGCCGGGCAATACGCACTTAAACTGACCTTCGATGATGGCCACGACAGTGGGTTGTTCACCTGGGACTATCTCCATGAGCTGTCCAAGCGCCAGGAATCCTTGTGGGAGGATTACTTGCTGGAGCTGCAAAAGGCCGGCAAATCCCGCGACCCTTCCGAGCAAGTCATCCGGCTTATGCTTTAACCACTGAAAAACGCTGACACACGCTCGTCAGTTTTTTCCGCCGCCTACAAAAGTGCCTCTCGCCTCCAACAAGCTCTAGCCTGCCGTTTGACGTATTAGGAAGCGCTTTCTAATCTGTTTTGTTTCAATGTTCCGCGCAGCGGTCAATGACTGACGCTGCTTGCGATTTTTTGAAATCTCGCGTAACCAATGACTTTGGTAGATTCCCTGCATCCCGTCGATGCGCGAATAAGCAGTATGCAAAGCAGTGGTCACACGAAGCGCAGCTGTTCAGGCGCCTTCGCGGTAGCTTGCATCAACCCCGGGAATTGGCTGCCAAGCCATCATCGGTCACACGAGCAGTAGTACTGGCGACTCGCCTGTGTCACTGGTTCACAGGGAAAGTCAGTACTCGTCTCAGGACAATGGAGCGTCGTAGATGAGTAGCAAGAACAACGATGACCTGCAGCAGCATGCCTCTGAACACACCTTGGGTCTGAACCCGGTGGTTGGCTTGCGCCGCAAGGATTTATTGACCACCGCTCGCATGGTTCTGCGCCAGGCAATCAAGCAACCGTTTCACAGCCTCAAACATGTCGCCCATCTGGGTGTTGAAATCAAGAACGTGATGTTCGGCAAGTCTGCGCTGCAGCCGGCCGCCGACGACAGACGCTTTGCGGATCCGGCCTGGAGCCAGAATCCGTTGTACCGTCGTTATCTGCAGACTTACCTGGCCTGGCGCAAGGAGCTGCATGACTGGATCGACGGCAGCAACCTCACGCCTCAGGACATCAGCCGTGGTCATTTTGTGATCAACCTGATGACCGAAGCCATGTCGCCGACCAATACTGCCGCCAACCCGGCAGCGGTCAAACGGTTCTTCGAGACTGGCGGTAAAAGCGTGCTCGATGGTCTGTCGCACATGGCCAAGGATCTGGTGCACAACGGCGGCATGCCGAGCCAGGTCAACATGGATGCCTTTGAGGTCGGCAAGAACCTGGGCACCACCGAAGGTTCGGTGGTGTTTCGCAACGAAGTGCTGGAGCTGATCCAGTACAAGCCCATCACCGAGCAGGTGCATGAACGGCCATTGCTGGTGGTGCCGCCGCAGATCAACAAGTTCTATGTCTTCGACCTGAGCCCGGAGAAGAGCCTGGCGCGTTTCTGCCTGCGCAGTAATGTGCAGACCTTCATCATCAGTTGGCGCAACCCGACCAAGGCGCAACGTGAATGGGGGCTGTCGACCTACATCGAAGCGCTAAAGGAAGCCGTCGACGTGGTCACGGCCATCACCGGCAGCAAAGACATCAACATGCTCGGCGCCTGCTCGGGTGGCATTACCTGCACCGCCTTGCTGGGCCATTACGCCGCTCTGGGCGAACAGAAGGTGCATGCCCTGACGCTGCTGGTCAGCGTGCTGGATACCACGCTGGACACCGAAGTAGCCCTGTTCGTCGATGAGCAGACACTGGAAACGGCCAAGCGTCATTCCTATCAGGCCGGCGTGCTGGAAGGCCGCGACATGGCCAAGGTATTTGCCTGGATGCGTCCCAACGATCTGATCTGGAACTACTGGGTCAACAATTACCTGTTGGGTAACGAACCGCCAGTATTCGACATCCTGTTCTGGAACAACGACACCACTCGCCTGCCAGCCGCCTTTCATGGCGATCTGATCGAGATGTTCAAGAACAACCCGCTGACCCGCCCCAATGCGCTGGAAGTCTGTGGCACGCCGATCGATCTGAAGCAGGTCACCAGCGATGTGTTCTGTCTGGCGGGCACCAACGACCACATCACGCCCTGGGGCTCATGCTACAAGTCGGCACGGCTGTTTGGCGGCAAGACCGAGTTCGTACTGTCCAGCAGCGGGCATATCCAGAGCATTCTCAACCCGCCGGGCAACCCCAAGTCTCGTTACATGACCAACACCGAGCTGCCTGCCGAACCCTCGGCCTGGCAGGAAAACGGTACCAAGCATACCGACTCCTGGTGGCTGCACTGGCAAGCCTGGAAGACCGAACGCTCAGGCAAACTGAAAAAGGCTCCGACGACCCTCGGCAACAAGGCCTACCCCGCAAGCGAAGCTTCACCCGGTACATACGTTCACGAACGCTAGGCTGATGGAATACAAGCGAATGCACGCTGCCGGGTCCAGGACGGAAGTACCGGCAGCATGGGTTACGCAAACATGACCGGCACACCTCGGTCGATCTGGTAAAAGCGCAGGACGGCTTTCCCAGCGGTTTAACCAACAGGGCTTAGCGTATGCCTCAACCGTTTGTTTTCCGCTCCATCGATCTGGACGGTCATACCATTCGCACCGCAGTGCGACCCGGCAAGAGTCATCTGACCCCCTTGCTGGTGTTCAATGGCATCGGCGCCAACCTTGAGTTGGTGTTTCCGTTTGTCGACGCCCTGGACCCGGACCTGGAAGTCATTGCCTTCGACGTACCGGGTGTTGGCGGCTCCTCGACGCCCAGTCGCCCCTATCGTTTCCCCGGTCTGGCCAAGCTGGCCGCACGCATGCTCGACTATCTGGATTACGGCCAGGTCAATGCGATTGGCGTGTCATGGGGCGGAGCGCTGGCCCAGCAGTTCGCCCACGACTACCCGGAACGCTGCAGGAAACTGGTACTGGCCGCGACCGCCGCAGGCATGGTCATGGTGCCGGGCAAGCCCCGTGTGCTGTGGTTGATGGCCAGCCCGCGTCGTTACATCCAGCCGTCCCATGTCATCCGCATTGCGCCGGAAATCTATGGCGGGGCGTTCCGCCGCGATCCGCATCTGGCCGCCAACCATGCGGCCAAGGTGCGTTCGTCCGGCAAGCTGGGTTACTACTGGCAACTGTTCGCAGGCATGGGCTGGACCAGCATCCACTGGCTGCACAAGATCCATCAGCCGACGCTGGTACTGGCCGGCGACGACGATCCGCTGATTCCGCTGGTAAATATGCGCCTGCTGGCTTGGCGTATACCCAATGCCCAGCTACACATAATCGATGACGGTCATTTGTTTCTCATCACAAGGGCCGAAGCAGTGGCCCCCATCATCATGAGTTTTCTGCAGCAGGAGCGCCAACGCGCTGTCATGCATCCACAGCCCACGCCCCCCAAGGGGCACTGATTCGACCTGTGGTACTCAAGCAAACAGGAAAGCTTCGAGAGTAATTCGCTTCACCGACTGCGCCCGGACCGGAGTGTCGTACAGCGCAGAACGACGCAAGCCGCCGGCACCGGGCCTGCGTCAGTCCATTGGTTGATGGCTTGACGAAGGAGTGTTGCCCTCATGCGAGACAAATCAGCGAAGGTTGCCAATACCACACCGGCAACGTTCATAAATGCGCAAAGCGCCATTACCGGCCTGCGCGGCCGTGACCTGCTGCATACGCTGCGCAGCGTGGCCTCCCAAGGCTGGAAACATCCCCTTCGTAGTGCCCGGCATGCCCTGGCGCTGGGCAACCAGCTGGGCCGGGTGATGTTGCTGGGAGAAATGCCTCACACCCCCAACCCGCGCGACAGCCGCTTTGCGGACCCGACCTGGAGCCTCAACCCACTGTACCGCCGTGGCTTGCAGGCTTATCTGAGCTGGCAGCACCAGATCAAGCAGTGGATCGATGAAAGCGACCTGTCCAAGGATGACCGGGCCAGGGCGCATTTTCTCTTCTCGCTGATCAACGATGCGCTGTCACCGTCCAACACCCTGCTCAACCCGCTGGCCGTCAAAGAGCTTTTCAACTCCGGTGGCAGCAGCCTGCTCAAGGGCCTGGGTCACATGGCCGACGACCTGCTGCACAACAATGGCCTGCCCAGCCAGACCACCAAGGATGCCTTCGAGATCGGTCGTACGGTCGCCACCACTGCCGGCTCCGTGGTGTTTCGCAATGATCTGCTGGAGCTGATCCAGTACAAGCCGATGAGTGAAAAGCAATACTCGCGGCCATTGCTGATCGTGCCGCCGCAGATCAACAAGTTCTATATCTTCGACCTCAGCCCCGCCAACAGCTTTGTGCAGTACGCCCTGAAGAACGGCCTGCAGACCTTTGCCATCAGTTGGCGCAACCCCGATGTCCGGCATCGCGAATGGGGGCTTTCCAGCTACGTCGAAGCCACCGAAGAAGCCATGAACGTCTGCCGGGCGATTACCGGTGCCCGCGAGGTCAATCTGCTGGGAGCCTGCGCCGGTGGCCTGACCATCGCCGCCCTGCAAGGCCATTTACAGGCCAAGCGCCAGATCCGCCGGGTCGCCAGCGCCACCTACATGGTCAGTCTGATGGACAGCCAGATAGAAAGCCCGGCCACTCTGTTCATCGACGAAGAAGCGCTTGAAGCGGCCAAACGCCGCTCGTATCAACGTGGCGTGCTGGACGGCAGCGACATGAGCCGGATCTTTGCCTGGATGCGTCCCAACGACCTGATCTGGAGCTACTGGATCAACAATTACCTGCTGGGCAAGGCGCCGCCACCGTTCGACATCCTGTACTGGAACAACGACACCACGCGCCTGACTGCCGCGCTGCATGGCGACCTGCTGGATTTCTTCAAGCACAACCCGCTCAGCCATGCGGGCGGCCTGGAAGTCTGCGGTACGCCCATCGACCTGCAAAAAGTCACGGTGGACAGCTTCAGCATTGCCGGCATCAACGACCACATCACGCCCTGGGATTCGGTGTATCGCTCCACACTGTTGCTGGGCGGCGAGCGGCGCTTTCTGCTCGCCAACAGCGGGCATGTGCAAAGCATCCTCAATCCACCGGGCAACCCGAAAGCCAACTTCGTCGAGAACAGCACGCTCAGCAGCGACCCACGGGCCTGGTATTACGATGCCAAACACCATGACGGCAGCTGGTGGCCAACCTGGCTGAAATGGATTCAAGAGCACTCCGGTACCCAGCACGAAACTCGCATAGAGCTGGGCAACGCCAATTACCCGGCAATGGAAGCAGCGCCGGGAACCTATGTGCATGTGCGTTGAAAGGCAGTAGATACCGATTGCGCTCATCCTGTGAGAGGGCGCTTGCTCGCGACAGCTTCATTACAAGCAAAAAATACACAGCCGTAGGAGCGAATTCATTCGCGAACAAGCCTCTCGCGAATGAATTCGCTCCTACAGGATTAATGAGGTTAACAGCCAGAAACCGCCCACATCCCCAAACAAGAAGACTGGATGAAAACCCGCGACCGCATACTTGAATGTGCCCTGACGCTGTTCAATCAGCAGGGCGAACCCAATGTTTCCACCCTGGAAATCGCCAACGAACTGGGCATCAGCCCCGGCAATCTCTACTACCATTTCCATGGCAAGGAGCCATTGGTGATGGGACTGTTCGAGCGTTTCCAGGCCGAGCTGGGCCCACTGCTCGATCCACCCGCCGACGCCCGCCTGAATGCCGAAGACTACTGGCTGTTCCTGCATTTGATCGTTGAGCGGCTGGCGCACTACCGGTTCCTGTTTCAGGACCTGTCCAACCTCGCCGGTCGCCTGCCCAAACTGGCCCGTGGCATTCGCAACCTGCTCAACTCGCTCAAGCGCACGCTGGCCTCGTTGCTGGCGCGCCTCAAGGCTCAGGGGCAACTGGTCAGCGAAACCCAGGCACTGGGGCAACTGGTGGAACAGATCACCATGAACCTGCTGTTCTCACTGGATTATCAGCGCATTCTGGGTCGCGAAGGCGAGGTACGAGTGGTGGTCTACCAGATCATGATGCTCGTTACACCGCATCTGGTGCCGACATCGAGGCAAGCGGCCGAAGAGATGGCCATGCAGTATTTGAGCAGGTGAACCCGACCTGTCGAACAGGCCGGGCTGGAGCTTACAACCTGTGATCAGCCCTGACTGGCTGGCGGCGTCGGCGCAGGTGGCGTCGAAGGCGCTGCTGGAGAAGCCGCAGGTGCTGCCGAGGCTGCCGGCTTGGCCGCAGGTTTGGCTGCGGGTTTGCGGGCAGCAGGTTTTTTCGGTGCAGCGGGCTTGGCTGCCGACTTGGCCTTGTTAGCCGTGGCGGTAGCTGCCTTGTTTGCTGCATCGACCGGCTTGGCGGCGGCTTTCTTGACAGCAGGTTTAGCCGCTGCAGTTTTGCTCGCAACCTTGTCCGCAGTCTTTTCTACAGTTTTCGCTGCAGCCTTGACCAGTGGTTTTGCGGTGCTTTTAGGGGCCGTCGCACGGGATGCAACCGGCTTGGCCTTGGCACCGGTCAGTTGCTCGATCTGACGAGTCAGTTGATCGACCTTGCTGTGCAGTGCCTGCACTTCGTTACGACTCGGCACACCCAGGCGCGAAATGGCACTGTTCAGACGCTTGTCGAACGCGCCTTCGAGTTCATTCCATTTGCCCAGTGCAAGGTCCTTGACGTCACCGACACGGGACTTGGCCGCCTTCGCAGTATCCTTGGCAGTGTCGAGTTGCTTCTCGGCTTCTACCTTGGTCTGCTTCTCGGCCTTTTCGCCGTCTTTTACCAGTGTTTCAAATAGCTTACTGCCGTCATTGCTGATCTTGGAGTAAGCGCCCAAACCAGCCAGCCAGATCTGGCGAGAGTATTTTTCAACCTCGCCAATCCAGGAGCTGCCTTCTTTTTCAACTTTTTTCTTGCCAGCCATCCTGCTCTCCTTATTGTTCATGCTCGGTACGTTCGAGCTTTTTGGGCTCAGCACGTTCGAGCTTTTTAGGCCCGACACGTTCCAGCAATGCCGTCAGCTCATCGAGCTTAGCAGAGAGTGTCTCGACATCGTGTTTAGATGGAATGCCAATGCGGTTCAAGCCCTTGGCAACACGGCGGTCAAAGGCGCTTTCGATCTTGTCGAGCTGCGCCTCGACCCGGCCCTTGACGCCTGAAACTTCGCCCTTGATCGAATCGATTTCGCTGTTGGCCGCTTCAAGCTTCTCATCCACGACCTTCTTGGCGTCTTTCTGCACTTTTTCGCCAGTCTTGATCAGCTCTCTGACGTACTCGGTACCTTCCTGATTGGCCTTGGCGTAAGCGCCCAGGCCAGCCAGCCAGATCTTGCGGGCATACAGTTTCACTTCGGAAAACGCTGTTGCCTGATCGTCTTCAACTTTTTTCTTCAGGGTAGTCTTGGCCATGGTGCACCTCATTCTCGAAAGTTCAAGGAACGCCCTTTTCAGGGGGATGACTCAAAAGTACGGAGAAAAATTAGAATGCACACCCTAGGCTCGGCACAGATTTTTCGAGGAGAGGTGAGGCGATGCGAAAAAAACCGAAAAAGGTAACGAGATGGTTGCTCCCGTTCATTGGCGTACCCGCCGCGTTTCTCTACATCGGCTTCTAACAATCAAAATTACCAACGCTTTAGAAATATACAGCTCCAAAAACAAGTGAATCGATCTCAGCGCCATACGCCTACAACGCAGGTGCACACATGCGTAAAAAATCAAAATCAGCTTTAGACGATACCCAGTTAATGCGCAACGTTTGTTCCCTGTATCGTCCTGACCTCCGAGGGATGCCTTTATCAAGACAACGAGACGACTGAAGCTGGAGTTGGTTTCCGGACTGTCAGTTGCGCTATACGGAGAAAACAAATGGAGCTTGCGCTGATTTTCGCTATGAGCATGTTCTCGCTGAGCATGTCCATATCACCCGGGCCGGTGAATATGGTGATAGTAGCGTCAGGTGCCAACCATGGTTTCTGGCGGACTTTTCCATTTGTATCCGGGGCAACTATCGGCTTTACCTTATTACTGGTATTTGTCGGCTTCTGGTTCCTCAAGATAATCGAGAGCTACCCCGTATTCTTTGAGTATCTGGGGATTGTCGGCTCGACATTCATCATTTATGTAGGCTACAAAATTGCCTCTTCGCATCCGGAACTGGCGATTGGGAAGACTGATATACCCAGCTTTGCGCAAGGCTTCCTGCTCCAATGGCTGAACCCCAAGGCCTGGATCGCCTGCGCCTCCGGTGCCGCATTATTCTCCAGCCCACATACGCATACACCACTGATCACTTTCGTGGCGATTTACTTCGCGGTCTGTTACCTGTCATTAGCCGCCTGGGCAGTATTGGGAGAACGTGTCTCGATCCTTCTCAGCAACGCTCTACGCATTCGTATCTTCAACCTGACGATGGGCGGCATGTTAATAGCGACTGCCTGCTACATGCTTTATCTGCAATTCTTTGCCACTAACCCAGTGACCGGGAATTAAGCGAGTCATAGATAACGTTGATGAGGGTATAGGCGATGCTGCTGGTGGAGATATTCGCAGGCCAGACGGCGTAGACCTTCAGCGGCTCAAGCGTCCATTCAGGCAGGACAGCGACAATTTCGTTACGGCGGATGCCGTCGTCGCTGAGGTAATTAGGCGGCGCCGCAAACCCGACCTTGAGCTGGGCTAACCGGTAGGAAGCCTCCACGCTGTCTACCCGTAGATAAGGCGAGTACTTGATATCGACCTCCTCACCGCTGCCCTCATGACGAAACCGCCTTGTGTTCGGGCGCATAGTGAGGCCAATCCATCTCATTCCCTCCAGATCCCGGGGATGCCTGACCGGTTCATACTCAGCAAGAAACTCCCTGGCCGCAATTACCCGGCGCGGCAGGAGAAAGAGATGGCGAGCCTTCAGCGAACTGTCCGGCAACTCGCCAATACGAAATGCAACATCAATGCCCTCGGCAATAATATCGTTGCGACTGTCGCTGCAGGAAATGCTCAGGCAGACGTCTGGGTGCTCTCTAATGAATGCAGCGATGTGCTGAGTGAATTCACTGTTGATGAAAACGGCAGGAATGGAAATTCGCAGATTGTTACGGGTCGATATAGAGCGCTGCTTGAATTCGATCACCCCCTTCTCGTAGAGCTCAAGCATGGACTTGGCCGTTTCAAGGAGGCTGGCACCGTCATGGGTCAACGATAGCTTTCGGGTATTGCGATAAAGAAGTGCGCATCCCAAGTTTCTCTCTAGCCTGGAAAGGTGCAGGCTTGCCGTCGCGGTCGTAAGCTTCAAAGCTTCCGCTCCACCCGAGATCGAACCTACCTCGGCAATTTTCGCGAATACGATCAGATAGCGTATATCTTCAATCATCTATTTTTCATCTCATCGGCATATCCGATTGGCCACCATCGCCCATGAGAGGTTGAGCCTGCCGACAATTGCCCTGCTCTCCTCGACTGCCGACAGTAATCTGAGGCTACGCGATGGCACTGAGGTGCCCATAAAGAGCATCCTGTCTCAGCAAACCAAGGGCCTCAATCCATTTACCTTGTCGAGCGCAGCCAGCACAGATTTCAGGCAACCAGCGCCTTGTCCAGCACTCGCTCCACTTCGGACTTGATCGAGCCACTCATGGCCGAGAGGATGAAGTTCAGCTCAATGCTGATCCGGATAAGCGTGTCTTCCACCTCAACCTTGCCCTTGGCGCCCTTGCCTTCGAGCTTGACGGTATCGCCGACCCACTCGTGAGCCAGGCCGTATTTTTCAGCCAGTTTCTCGACCAGTTGCTCAGCCCTCTCCCGCGCCTTGTCACGGCCCAGAGTGTGCGGGCGTTCAACAGTTATTTTCGCCATTGGAGAGTTCCTTTTCTGTCGGATAAATCGCGGCGCAACTATAACAGCCACTCATGCCGAAGAAAGCCTTGGCAATGAGCCTTGTCAAGACAAAGCCGGCCCTGGCGATTAGAATGTCCGCATTCTATTCCGGCGGCAGCGATATGAACGATCAGCGCAAAGGTAGCGATACCGAACCCACCACTCACTTCGGCTACAAAAACGTGCCGGAAAGCCAGAAGGCAGAGAAAGTCGCTGAGGTTTTCCACTCCGTAGCGGCCAAGTACGACTTGATGAACGACCTGCTGTCCGGTGGCATGCACCGGCTGTGGAAGCGTTTCGCCATTGAGCTTTCCGGGGTCCGCACCGGCAATCGGGTGCTGGACATCGCCGGCGGTACGGGCGACCTGACCCGCAAGTTCTCGAATCTGGTCGGTCCGACCGGCCACGTGGTCCTGGCAGACATCAACGCCTCGATGCTCAAGGTCGGTCGCGACCGCCTGCTGGATCTGGGCATCTCGGGCAATGTCGAGTTCGTCCAGGCCGACGCCGAGAAGCTGCCGTTCCCCGACAATCATTTTGATTGCGTAACCATCGCCTTCGGCCTGCGTAACGTGACCCACAAGGAAGATGCCATTCGCTCGATGCTGCGCGTGCTCAAGCCCGGTGGCCGTCTGCTGGTGCTGGAGTTCTCCAAGCCGACCAACAAGCTGATGTCCAAGGCCTACGACGCTTACTCGTTCGCGTTCATGCCGTTCATGGGCAAGCTGGTGACCAACGACTCGGAAAGCTATCGCTATCTGGCAGAGTCGATCCGCATGCACCCGGATCAGGAAACCCTCAAGTCGATGATGGTAGAAGCCGGTTTCGACCGCGTGACCTACCACAACATGACTTCAGGCATCGTCGCCCTGCACCGCGGTATCAAGCCCTGATGCTGCTTCGGGGTCTGCTCGCCAGCGTCGAGCACGGCATCAATCGCGTGCTGCGCATGGACAGCACGGCAGCACCTCGCCTTGCCGGGCTGACCGGCAAGATCATCGCTATCGATTGCCGCGATCCGGCCCTGCAACTGTTCATCCTGCCCAGCGATGAAGGCCTGTTGCTGGCAGCCGACTGGGCCGCCGATGCCGACTGCATCCTGCGCGCGCCGGCAAGCAGTCTGTTGCGTCTGGCCCTGAGTCAGGACAAGACCGCAGTGCTGCATGGCCCCGAGGTCGAACTGGACGGTGACAGCGCAGTATTGCTGGAGCTGGTCGGCATCCTGCAGGACCTGGAGTTGGACTGGGAATATGAACTCTCCCGCTGGCTCGGGCCGGTTGCCAGCCAGTTGCTCAGTGGTCATCTGCGCAGCCGCGCACGCTGGACCCGTGATAACGTCGCCACTCTCAGCCAGAATGTGGCCGATTACCTGAGTGAGGAATCGCGCACTCTGGTCGGCAAACATGAGGCCGAAGCACGTTTTGCCGAACTCGATCAGATCAAAATGGATCTGGAACGCCTTGAGGCACGCTTTGCGCGTCTCGCCCAATCCCTCAATTCCAGCGATAACGCATGAAGCTGCTTGCCGTCCGCCGTCTGTTCCGCATTCAACGTGTCGTGATCCGCTATCGTCTCGATGACTTGCTCTTCGCCCTGCCGCTGCCGTGGTGGATGCTGGCCGTGCGCTTTGTCCTGCCATGGCGCTGGTTGCCGCGCAAGGCTTCGGAGCTGAGCCGGGGCGCCCGCCTGCGCCTGGCGCTGCAGGACCTTGGGCCGATCTTCATCAAGTTCGGCCAGTTGCTTTCGACCCGCCGCGATTTGCTGCCCGAAGATATTGCCGACGAACTGATGCTGTTGCAGGACCGCGTACCGCCGTTCGATCAGCAACTGGCCGTGAAGCTGATCGAAGAGCAACTGGGCGCAAGAATCAGTGAAGTGTTCAGCCGCTTCGACGAGACACCGCTGGCTTCGGCTTCCGTGGCTCAGGTACATGCCGCACGCCTGAAGACCGGCGAAGAAGTGGTGGTCAAGGTGGTCCGTCCCGGCCTCAAGCCCATCATCGGCCAGGACCTGGCATGGCTGTTCATTCTGGCGCGCACTGCCGAGCGCCTGTCTGCCGACGCCCGCCTGCTGCATCCGGTTCAGGTGGTCAGCGACTACGAAAAGACCATCTACGACGAACTGGACCTGCTGCGTGAAGCGGCCAACTCCAGCCAGTTGCGACGCAACTTTGAAGGTTCCGAGCTGCTGTACGTGCCGCAGGTCTACTGGGACTGGTGCCGGCCCAAGGTGCTGGTCATGGAGCGCATCTACGGGGTGCAGGTCACCGACCTGGCCACCCTGGCAGACCAGCGCACCGACATGAAGCTGCTGGCCGAGCGCGGCGTGGAGATCTTTTTCACCCAGGTGTTCCGCGACAGTTTCTTCCACGCCGACATGCACCCGGGCAATATTTTCGTCAGCACGGTCAACCCTTGGCGCCCGCAATACATCGCCATCGACTGCGGCATCGTCGGCAGCCTGACACCGCAGGATCAGGATTATCTGGCCCGTAACCTGTTTGCCTTCTTCAAGCGCGATTATCGTCGGGTGGCACAACTGCACATCGATTCAGGCTGGGTCCCCGCCGAAACCAAGCTCAATGAGTTTGAAGCCGCGATTCGTACCGTTTGCGAACCGATTTTCGAGAAGCCGCTCAAGGACATTTCCTTCGGTCAGGTGCTGATGCGTCTGTTCCAGACCGCGCGCCGCTTCAATATGGAAGTCCAGCCGCAACTGGTTCTGCTGCAAAAGACCCTGCTCAATATCGAAGGCCTGGGCCGTCAGTTGTACCCGGACCTGGATCTCTGGACCACTGCCCAACCGTTTCTGGAACGCTGGATGCGTGAGCGGGTCAGCCCCAAGACCCTGATGCAGAACCTGCAGACCCAGGTAGAACAATTACCGCATATTGCAGGCATGACCCGCGACCTGCTGGAACGCATGTCAAAACCTCATGCCAATGACCCGCCACCGCCGTGGCGCGAGCGCTCCGATGGCTGGGCCTTGCGCCTGCTGGGCGCGGCGCTGTTGAGTGGTGGCGCGGTGCAGGTCTGGGCGCTGAGTGCAGCCGGGCTGCCACTGTTGACGCTAACCGCGTGGCCGGTTGGAATCATGCTGGTGGCCGGGCTGTATCTGATCGTTCGCCGATAGCCAGCAACGCATGTGACTGGCACACTGTTCAACCCGCCGGGATAGAAACCCGGCTGCCGGAGTAGTTATGAAAGACTGGCTGGACGAGATTAAGTGGGACAGCGACGGTCTGGTGCCTGCGATCGCTCAGGATCACAAGACTGGCCGCGTGCTGATGATGGCCTGGATGAATCGCGAGGCCCTGAGCCTGACCGCAACCGAGAACCGTGCAATATATTGGTCGCGTTCGCGTGGCAAACTGTGGCGCAAGGGAGAAGAGTCCGGTCACGTTCAGCATCTGCATGAACTGCGCCTGGATTGCGACGCCGACGTCATCATCCTGATGGTCGAGCAGATCGGTGGCATTGCCTGCCATACCGGACGCGAGAGCTGCTTCTACCGGGTCTATGAAAACTCGGGCTGGAAAACGGTCGACGCGGTGCTCAAGGACCCGGATGCCATTTATCACGCAGGACACTGAACATGACTGATACCTTGTCACGTCTGGCCCAGGTGCTGGAATCGCGCAAGGACGCCGCTGCCGATAGCTCGTATGTCGCCAGCCTGTACCACAAGGGTTTGAACAAGATTCTGGAAAAGATCGGTGAAGAATCGGTCGAAACCATCATCGCCGCCAAGGATGCCGCCGTCAGCGGCGATTGCAGCGATGTCATCTACGAAACCGCTGACCTCTGGTTTCACAGCATGGTGATGCTTGCCGCGCTGGGTCAGCATCCACAGGCCGTGCTCGATGAACTGGATCGCCGTTTCGGGCTGTCCGGGCATGATGAAAAAGCCGCACGCACGGCGGACTAACCGTCTTTCGGATTTGAATTTTCTACGAGGAATGCTTCATGGGTATTTTTGACTGGAAACACTGGGTCGTCATTCTGATCGTTGTCGTGCTGGTGTTCGGCACCAAGAAACTCAAGGGGCTGGGTAGCGATATCGGCGAATCGATCAAGGGCTTTCGCAAGGCCATGAACGACGACGAAAAACCGGCCGAGCAACCTGGCGCTCAACCGCAGCAGGCCCAGGCAGCACCTCAGGCTTCGCCGCTGAACCAGCCGCACACCATTGATGGGCAGGCACACAAGGTCGAAGAGCCGACCCGCAAAGACCAGGTTTAAGCCAATGTTCGGTATCAGCTTCTCTGAACTGCTGCTCGTGGGTCTGGTGGCCTTGCTGGTGCTGGGCCCAGAGCGCTTGCCGGGCGCGGCGCGCACCGCCGGTCTGTGGATCGGCCGGTTGAAGCGCAGCTTCAATGCGATCAAACAGGAAGTTGAACGTGAAATCGGTGCCGACGAAATTCGTCGGCAACTGCACAACGAACACATTCTGTCCCTGGAAGAAGAAGCGAGAAAGATCTTCTCGCCTCACCAGGACCCGGAACCTGTCGTCGAGCAGCAGAACGAACCGCAAGCCGCACCAGCCCAGGAAATCGGCCCGGCCGAGCCGGCCCCCAAGACCACGCTGTCTCTGGAAAAACGCCCTAAACCGGCGGTTTCTCCGCTACCGGCCACGTCGCCTTCCGCCCACGATTCGTCACTGCCCCCACGAGCCCCATGAGCGATATTCCGGAAAACGATCAGCAAATGCCGCTGGTCTCGCACCTCACAGAATTGCGTACACGCCTGCTGCGCTGTGTTGCAGCGGTGTTCCTGATTTTTGCCGGCCTGTTCTACTTCACGCAGAAGATCTACACCCTGGTTTCCGCTCCGCTGCGGGTTTACCTGCCTGAAGGCGCAACGATGATCGCCACGGACGTGGCCTCGCCGTTCATCACGCCGTTCAAGCTGACCATGATGGTGGCGCTGTTCCTGTCCATGCCGGTGATCCTGCACCAGATCTGGGGCTTCATTGCGCCGGGTCTGTACAAGCATGAGAAGCGCGTGGCCGTGCCATTGCTGATATCGAGCATCATCCTGTTCTATGCCGGCATGGCGTTCGCCTACTTCCTGGTCTTCCCGCTGATTTTCCACTTCTTCGCCAGCGTGACTCCGGAAGGCGTGTCGATGATGACCGACATCGCCAGCTACCTGGACTTCGTCATGACGCTGTTCTTCGCCTTTGGCGTGGCCTTCGAGATTCCGGTGGCCGTGGTGTTGCTGGTGTGGATCGGCATCGTCGACGTCAAATACCTGAAAAAGATTCGTCCCTACGTGATCATCGGCTGCTTCGTGGTCGGCATGATCCTCACCCCGCCGGACATCTTCTCGCAGACCTTGCTCGCCGTGCCCATGTGGCTGCTGTTCGAGCTGGGCATCCTGTGCAGTTCGATGATCAGGAAACGCGGCGAACATCCGGACGACCAGACCGAAGACGCTGACAAGCAAGACCAGCCGCCTGCGACAATGCCGTGAACCTGCTGCTGCTCGAAGAGGCCGACTTCATTGCGGCCGACCGGGTCGTCCTGCGCGACCGTCGCCTCACTCACATGCAAGAGGTGCATCGCGCAGAAGTCGGCGACAGCCTGCGTGTCGGCCGGGTCAACGGTCTGCTGGGCACTGCCGAGCTGATTCGTCTCGAACCTCGCGAAGCCGAACTGCGTATCAGCCTGGACAGCGCGCCTCCGGCCAAGCTGCCCTTGACCCTGGTGCTGGCCCTGCCCCGCCCCAAGATGCTGCGCCGGGTATTTCAGACGGTCGCGACCATGGGCGTGCCGAAAGTCATCCTGCTCAACAGCTACCGAGTGGAAAAAAGCTTCTGGCAGACGCCATTCCTGGAGCCCGAAGCCATTCGTGAGCAGTTGATTCTGGGGCTGGAGCAGGCACGCGACAGCGTCCTGCCGGAAATCGTGATCGAAAAGCGCTTCAAGCCGTTCGTCGAAGACCGCCTGCCGCAACTGGCGCACAACACGCTGGGGCTGGTCGGCCATCCGGGCCAGTTCCCTGCCTGCCCACGTGCCGTTGACCAGCAGGTCACCCTGGCAATCGGCCCCGAAGGTGGCTGGATTCCTTATGAAATCGACTTGCTGGGCAAGTCCGGGTTGCAACCGGTGCAACTCGGCGAACGGATCCTGCGAGTCGAAACTGCCGTGACCGCCCTGCTGGCCCGCCTGTTCTGAGCCGTCTTTTTGTCGACTCAATCGCTTCAGTTCTGCAATTCCCAGCCGATGTAAAAGCAGATCTATAGAAATAGATATTGAGGAGTTGTCATGCATCGCTGGTTCGCTCGAAGTCTCGCTAATGCGGGTGTAAGTCTGAAATTGGCGATGGGCTTCGGCCTGGTCCTGATATTGACCTTGATGATTACGGCGACTGCCTGGTTCAGCACCCAGAGCCTGATTTCTCGGGGTGACAGGGTTTCAGCCATCACTGATGTCAACGTCCTGACGCTTGAGTTGCGCATCAACCGCATGCGCTACGAAGCACTGTACAACTCCGAAACCGCAACCGCTGTAGTGGCAAACCTCGACAAGCTGGACGCCGCACTCAAGACCGCCAGATCGCTGCTCAGGTCTGCCGAGAACATCAAGCGTCTCGATTCCCAGATCCAGAGCGCCAGCGAGTACCGCCAGGCCTTTGCCGAGATGACCAAGGCCATCGAAACCCGTGAAGGCACCCGCAGCCTGATGGGCGACAATGCCGACAAGGCCGTTGCAGAAGTCAGCAAGCTCGAAGCCGAGTTGCTCAAGGCCGACAATATCCTGGCCTTCAACAATATCGTCGGCGCCAGCAAGCAGATCCAGCAGGCACGCTTCCAGGTCCGCGGCTACACCTACAGTGGCCGGGCTGAATTCGAGAAAAACGCCAATGCTGCCATCGACGAAGCGATGACCGGCATCAATACCCTGGCAGGCGATATTTCCTCGTCCTACCTGCCGGCCCTGCAGCAGGCCATCGTCGGCCTCAAGGGTTATCGTGCAGCAGTGGGGCAGTACCGTGACGCGCAGGCAGCGAGCAAGGTCGCGCTGGAGAAAATGACCGAGCTGGGCATTAAAATGCTGGCCGTCAGCGATCAAATGATCGACGCGCAGACTGCCAGTCGCGATCAGGAAAGCGAACATGCGGTCATGATGATCGCGATTGCCACCGCTCTGGCACTGGTCTTCGGCATTCTTGCGGCCTGGGTCATCACTCGCCAGATCACCGTACCGCTGCAACAGACACTTTCCGTGGTCGAGCGCGTGGCATCTGGCGATCTGAGCCAGAACCTGGTGATCGATCGCAGCGACGAACTGGGCAGGCTGCAAGGCAGCATTCAGCGCATGACCGTTGCGTTGCGCGAATTGATCGGCGGTATCCGCGATGGCGTGACACAGATAGCCAGCGCCGCCGAAGAGCTGTCGGCGGTCACCGAGCAGACCAGCGCCGGGGTCAACAGCCAGAAGGTCGAGACCGATCAGGTCGCCACCGCCATGCACGAAATGACGGCCACCGTGCAGGAAGTCGCACGCAACGCCGAGGAAGCCTCGGAAGCTGCCGTAGCCGCCGACCAGCAAGCCCGTGAAGGCGAGCGTGTGGTGAAAGAAGCAATCTCCCAGATCGAACGTCTGGCATCGGCGGTGGGCAACTCCACCGAAGCCATGGGCGCGCTCAAGCTGGAAAGCGACAAGATCGGCAGCGTACTGGATGTGATCAAGTCGGTAGCCGAGCAGACCAACCTGCTGGCACTCAACGCCGCCATCGAAGCAGCCCGCGCAGGCGAAGCCGGTCGTGGCTTTGCGGTCGTGGCCGACGAAGTGCGTAGCCTGGCGCAACGCACCCAGAAGTCCACCGAGGAAATCGAAGCGCTGATCGCCCGCCTGCAAAGCGGCACCCAGCAGGCTTCGAGCATCATGGACAGCAGCCGTGACCTGACCGTCAGCAGCGTGGATCTTACGCGCCGTGCCGGCACCTCGCTGGAAAACATCACCCAGACCGTTTCGGCGATCCAGTCGATGAACCAGCAGATCGCTGCCGCCGCCGAGCAGCAAAGCGCTACTGCCGAAGAGATCAATCGCAGCGTCCTCAACGTACGCGATGTTTCCGAGCAGACTTCGGCCGCCAGCGAAGAAACCGCCGCTTCCAGCGTTGAGCTGGCGCGTCTGGGCAATCATCTGCAAGTGTTGGTGGGTCGCTTCACCATCTGATGTCAACGGAAGCGGTGCCCGGCACCGCTTCCGCACTCCCCCTGGGCGTTATTGACTGCTCAAGCGTGACTCGCTTCACTCTCAAGCCTTACCCGGAAATCTCCTACGACCTCTTCAGGTCGTGCGATACACCTCTCCTGCCGATGCGCTCATGACGCATGCCCTGTAACGCTCAGGGTCTGCCTTTGTTCGCTTATCGCAGGAGAAGTCCGATGTTTCGATGGATCAATCACTCGCTCGATAACATGAGCGTCAAACTCAAACTGTCGCTGGGCTTCGGCCTGGTTCTCTCACTGACTCTCGCCATCACACTGACCGGCTGGCACGGTCTGGACACCATGATCGAGCGCTCCGAGTCGCTTTCCTCCATCGGCCAGCTCAGCAGCCTGACCAAGGACCTGCGGGCAGAGCGGATCATTTTCCGTGCGGAGAACACTCAGCAAAACGCTGACAGAGTGGTAGAAAGGCTCAATGAGCTTGAAGCGCATCTGGTGACCCTGCGCCGGGCAAGCGATGACGCCAGGAGCCTGGCCCTGCTCGATGAGCAGAGCCAGATCGTCAGCCGCATGGAAAAGACCTTCAGCGACCTTGGCCTTGATCGCAAGGCCCATGACAAGACCCGCACTGAGCTGGACCAGCAGTCGGAACAGGCCGTACAGGCTGTGGCGCAGGTCGAAAGCGAAGTACTCAAGGCGGTAAGTCAGGAGCAGGACAACAGCGAGCGGCTGGATGAATTCACCAATATTTCTCAACTCAAGCAGCAGATCCAGATTGCTCGCTATCAGGTCCAGGCCTATACCTTTACCAACAAGGAGGCCGACGAAGCAGCCGCCATCGCCGCCATTGACGAAGCGTTCAAGGAAATCCAGCAGATATCCCAGGATCAGGCCAATGAAAACATTCAGGGGCTCAAGCCAGCCAGCGAAGCATTACAGCGCTATCGAGAGCAACTGACCCGATTCAAGGATATCCAGATCAAAGTCGAGGCCCTTCAGGAAAACATGGAAGCCCTGGGCGATTCGATGCTGGATCTGGTTGCCCGATTGATCAGCCTGCAAAGCACTCAGCGCGAAGTCGAAGCCGCGGGCTCGCGAAGCCTGCTGACCAGTGTGGCCGGGCTGGCCTTGCTCATCGGGCTGTTGGCCGCCTGGGCCATGACGCAACAGATCACGCGTCCCCTGCAACAGATCCTGATCGCGGCAGGACGCATAGCAAAAGGCGACCTGAGCAAGGATCTGGAGAGCCGGCGCCAGGACGAAATGGGCCAGTTGCAGGACAGCATGCAAGCCATGACCATCAGCCTGCGCGCTCTGGTGAGCGGCATTGGCGATGGGGTTACCCAGATCGCCAGTGCCGCCGAACAGCTCTCGGCGGTGACCGAACAGACCTGCGTCGGAGTCAACAGCCAGAAGGAAGAGACCGATCAGGTCGCCACGGCCATGAATCAGATGGCCGCCACGGTGCAGGAGGTCGCACGTAGCGCACAGCAAGCCTCTCAGGCAGCCGTCAATGCCGATCAACAGGCGCGGGACGGTGATCGGGTGGTAAGCGAGGCCATCAACCAGATCGAGCAACTGGCCAGCGAAGTTGCCAACTCAACCCAGGCCATGAATCGGCTCAAGCTGGAAAGCGGCAAGATTGTCGGGGTTCTTGATGTGATCAAGTCGGTTTCCCAGCAAACCAACCTGCTGGCCCTGAATGCAGCCATCGAGGCGGCGCGAGCCGGCGAAGCCGGACGCGGGTTTGCAGTGGTCGCCGACGAAGTGCGCGGCCTGGCGCAACGCACCCAGGAATCCACGGAAGAAATCGAGGAGCTGATAGCGGCCTTGCAGAACGGCACCCAACAGGTCGCCACGACCCTGGACTCCAGCCGCAGCCTGACCGACAGCAGCGTCGACCTGAGTCGCAAGGCAGGTTGTGCACTGGAGCAGATTACCCGCACGGTAGCGACCATTCAGGACATGAACCAACAGATCGCAACGGCCAGCGAAGAACAGAGCGCGGTCGCCGAGCAGATCAACAGCAATGTATTGAGGGTCAGTAATATTTCGGAGCAGACCGCTGCAGCGAGCGACGAAACCGCAGCCTCAAGCGTTGAACTGGCCCGACTGGGCACACACCTGAGGGAATTGGTGGGGAGATTTCGGGTGAATTAGAGGAACGCTTTCGGGATGAATCCGCTCCTGCACAGGGAGTGCGGGAGCGAATTCATTCGCGAAAAGCAGGCTTACACCAACACCGGCTCTTGCACATGCTTGACCGGCTGCAGTGGCAGCAGGGGCGCATGTGGATCAGCTTCGATCGAAGCCCGCCATGCCGCCAGCCACTCAGGGTGACCTGCAGTCCAGACCTGCTCGTGCAGACGAGCCAGGGCAACCGGGTCGCTCAGCAGCATCAGACGATCATGGTTGCAGAGTTTTTCAGGGCCAACCTTGAGGGCGTGCTCGACGCGCTCATGACGAACCTCTTCGACAGGCCGCGCCAGACGGTGACGGGAAGTCGCCAACGAACAGGCCAGGGCGTTCTGCCGAGGATCGACGACCGCACGGATGAAGCCTTCCTTCAGCGCATGCCAACGGTTCTCGTGGGTGTACTGGTCGGTGGAAAGCAGTTCCTGTGGCGTGTCGTACTCTTCCGGAATCAGGAAGAAGCTTTCGTCACGGGCCTTGAGTCCCAGCTTGGTACGGCTGGAAATCACCGACACCGGAATCGACAGCATCAGCGACACCACGATCGGCGCCAGCCACCACAGGAAGCTTGGGTTCAACCAGGCTACCAGCAATGCCCAGCAGGCACCCAGCAACGTCTGCGGACCATGACGCTTGATCGCTTCGATCCATGGCGTGGAGTCGTCGTCACGCTGTGGGGAGTTCCAGGTCGCCGCCCAGCCGAGGAACGCTGCCAGGACGAAACGGGTATGGAACAGCATGCGCACCGGCGCCAGCAGCACCGAGAACAGCATTTCCAGCAGCATCGAAACCGTAACCTTGAACTTGCCGCCAAATCCTGTGGCGCCCTTGGCCCAGATCAGAATCACACTGAGCAGCTTGGGCAGGAACAGCAGGACGATGGTGGTCGAGAACAGTGCGACGGCTTTTTCCGGGTGCCATTGTGGCCACAGCGGATACAGCTGACGCGGTTCAAGGAAGTAGGTCGGCTCCATCAGCGTGTTCACAGCCAGCAAGGCGGTGGACAGCACCAGGAAGAAGAACCAGAGCGGCGCCGACAGATAAGACATCACGCCGGTCAGGAACACCGCACGGTGAACCGGGTGCATGCCCTTGACCAGGAACAGCCTGAAGTTCATCAGGTTGCCGTGGCACCAGCGGCGGTCACGCTTGAGTTCGTCCAGCAGGTTGGGCGGCAACTCTTCGTAACTGCCCGGCAGGTCGTAGGCAATCCACACGCCCCAGCCGGCACGGCGCATGAGCGCGGCTTCGACGAAGTCGTGGGAAAGAATCGCACCGGCAAACGCGCCCTTGCCCGGCAACGGCGCCAGGGCGCAGTGCTCGATGAAGGGTTTCATGCGGATGATCGCGTTGTGACCCCAGTAATGGGATTCACCCAGTTGCCAGAAGTGCAGACCGGCGGTGAACAGCGGACCATAGACGCGGGTCGCGAACTGCTGCATGCGGGCATACAACGTGTCCATGCCCGAGGCACGTGGCGCAGTCTGGATGATACCGGCGTCCGGCGTAGCCTCCATCAGGCGTACCAGACTGGTCAGGCATTCGCCGCTCATGACACTGTCGGCATCGAGCACGACCATGTAGCGGTAATCACCACCCCAGCGACGGCAGAAGTCATCGAGGTTACCGCTCTTGCGTTTTACGCGACGGCGGCGACGACGATAGAAGATCTTGCCGAAACCACCGGTTTCGCGGCAGACGTCAAGCCAGGCTTGCTGCTCGGCAACCGCGATATCAGGGTCATTGGTATCGCTGAGCACGAAGAAGTCGAAGCGGTCCAGGTCACCGGTAGCGGCAACCGACTCGAACGTCGCGCGCAGACCGGCAAACACCCGGGGTACGTCTTCGTTACAGATCGGCATGACCAGAGCGGTGCGGGCACCGGCTTCGATTGGCTCGTTACCGGCACTGGCACCGGAAATCCGGTACTTGTCGCGGCCGGTGAGCAATTCGAGAAAGCCCATCAGCGCGGTCCAGAAACCGGCCGAAACCCAGCAGAACAGAATCCCGAACAGCAACAGGATGCTGGTCTGCAAGGCGTACGGCAGCACCTGCAAGGCAGTCTGCACGAAGGTCTGGCGAGTGATTTCATCCAGCGAAACCAGCGACCAGCCTTGATACGGCAGAATGCCTTTCATGTACCAGCCAGCCACAATGGTCTGGCCAAGCATCAGCACCAGCAGAATGTAGCGACGAATCGAACCGACGGTACGCCAGCGCGCCTTGGGCAGATCACGAGGCAAGTCGCTGTGATCGGGCTTGGGCGGATTGGTCTTGCCGGTCAGGCGGCGCCAGCCACGCACCAGAATATTGGTGCGCCAAGGCTCGGGAACCACCTTGGTGCGGCGGATCGGCGGCGTTGCCTTGAGACGAATGCGACCACTGGCATCGACGTCGAGCATCTCGGCGTCCTGCAGCTCGTCAGCGGTCGACAGCGTCAGGCGACGACCGACCGAAGTCTGGGCGACCTCGGCCTTGTCGCTCACCGACTGCTCGGAAAGACGTTCATGCAATTCGGCGAACGACTTGCAGCTGGCAAGTTCTGCCCGCTGCTCGTCACTCATTGGCAAGTGCGCCAGGTACTCGTTCAGAGACTCTGGCACAGGTAGAGAATTACTCATCGCTTGGCAACTGGTAGCTCCAGGTCTCGGTCATGACTTGCAGGGTCTTGGCCGGCTCTGGATGGGTGGGTGCTGCCTCGGCTTCAGGCTGCTTGATCTCTTTACCGTCAGCGTCCTTGGCCACGTCGGCTTTGGCTACGTCGGCTTTATCAGCTTTCGCCGGGTCGGCCTTGGTTGCTTCGGCTTTCTTGGCTGGATCGGCCTTGGCTACGTCAGCCTTGGCAGCTTCTGGCTTGGCATCGCCAGCCTTTGCCGCATCGGCTTTCGGCGCATCGGCCTTGGCCAGGGTGGCGTCAGCCTTGGCAACTTCCTTGGAGATTGCAGGCTTTGCAGCTTCCTTGGACGCTGGCTTCTTGTCTTCTTTGTCAGCGACAAGCAGCGCAGGTTCCTTGCCCGGCTCGGCAGGAATTTCACGCAGCAGGTAGGCACGCATCTCGGTCGGCTTGTTACGGTCCTTGACCTTGACCCGCAGGGTCAGGCGATAGCCCTTGGTGACCGGGTTGTAGCGCAGGTTGTTCTCGACCAGCTCGACGTTGTCATCGGTGGTCACCTGGCTGCGGATGGTCTTGTCTTCAGGCAAGGCGGCCAGTACCGGACCGACGAAGTCGACCAGGAATGCCAGGCTGCCGTCCGGCTGACGAACCAGGTTGGACTGCCTTACGTCACCGATGGAGCGCTGGGTCTGCTTGACCCAACCCAGATCAGGCGAGTGAATGGCGTTTTCCTGCATGGTCCAGTGCAGACGGTAGTTGAACTCCATCGGCTCGCCCGGAGCTGCCAGGGTGTCAGGTTTCCAGAACGCAACGATGTTGTCGTTGGTTTCGTCGGCAGTCGGGATTTCCACCAGGTCGACGGTGCCCTTGCCCCAGTCGCCTTTAGGCTCGATCCAGGCACTCGGACGCTTGTCGTAACGGTCGTCGAGGTCTTCGTACTGGCTGAAATCACGGCCACGTTGCAACAGACCGAAGCCACGCGGGTTCTCGACCGAGAAGCTGCTGACGGACAGGTGTTTCGGGTTGTTCAGCGGACGCCATACCCACTCGCCATTGGCTGCCTGGATAGACAGACCGCTGGAGTCGTGCAGTTCACGACGATAGTTGGGGACACGCGACGGCTGGTTGGCGCCGAACAGGAACATGCTGGTCAGCGGAGCCACGCCCAGCTTGGTGACGTTTTCACGCAGGAACATGCGCGACTTGACGTCGACCAGGGTGTTGGTACCAGGACGCAGGGTCAACTGGTAGGCACCGGTGGCGCGCGGCGAATCAAGCAGGGCGAAGATCACCAGATGGTTATCGTCCGGGCCCGGCTTCTCGATCCAGAACTCCTTGAAGCGTGGAAATTCTTCGCCGGAAGGCAGCGCGGTATCGATCGCCATGCCACGTGCGGACAAGCCGTAGACCTGCCCCTTGCCGATCACGCGGAAGTAGCTCGCGCCCAGCATGGTCATGATTTCGTCCTGCTTGTCATCCTTGTTGATCGGATACAGGACGCGGAAGCCCGCATAGCCAAGCTTTTCAGTGGCTTTCGGATCGATCTTGATGTCGCCGAACTCGAAACGAGCCGGGTCGTACTTGATCTCTTCGACGGTGGTAGCCGTGACTTCGTTGATCTTGACCGGCGTGTCGAAGTGCATGCCCTGGTGATAGAACGACAGCTTGAACGGCGTCTTGTCAGTCGCCCACTCAGCCTTGTCTTCACGGAAGCGGATTTTCTGGTAGTCCGCGAACTTCATTTCGCGCAGGTCGGTCGGCAGATTGCTCTTTGGAGCCTCGAACTTCTGCCCGGCCATTTCCTTGGCCTTTACCGCTACATCATCAAGATTGAATGCCCACAGTTGGCCTGAACCCAGCAGGCAGACAAGAGCCGAGCTTGCCAAAAGCGCACTACGCAACCGCTTGACAGGTGTCTTTGGAGCATCACAGGGACTAACAATCACGAGCAACCCTCGCCGAAAACAGATGAAAAAACCAACGGCCAGCTATCAGATGCCGGGTTGGCGAGCATTGTTCCGACTCCGAATGGGCTTAATGATTCCCCAATCAATGTCAGAACCCGCTTCTGAGTACCCAGTGGACCAACTTTCGCTGATCCCCGTAGCGCGCGATTATCCAGTAGGCCGCGTCACAACGCATCATGTATGACAAAGAATTTCTCACCTGAAGGACTAATAAATCCGGGGCAGGCAGAGAATTCGTATTGTCAGATATCCAGCAGAAATGTCACAGGGCCATCATTCACTAAATGTACCTGCATGTCCGCACCAAATTGGCCCGCCGCAACCACCGGATGCGCGATCTTCGCCTGTGCCAATAAATAATCGAACAATTGAGCGCCCAACGCCGGAGGAGCCGCCCTGGAAAAGCTCGGGCGCATGCCGCTTTTGGTGTCGGCATGAGCTGGTCTAATGACC
>NZ_RBRE01000066.1 GCF_003700275.1 Pseudomonas cichorii
GGGTCATTAGACCAGCTCAACCCCCTGGTGCTGGTTGCCCGCCGCCTGGAACGTCTGCAAACCCTTGCAGAGTCGTTGCGCACAAAATATGGCGTAGAAGTGGTGGTCGAACAGGTCGACCTTGCCAGCCATGCCGAAGTCCTGAAACTCCACGCCGACCTGAATGAGCGCGGCATCCCTATCGATATCTTGATCAACAATGCCGGCCATGGGCTGCAAGGCCCGTTTGCCGACAGCCAGCTGGATGCAGCGCTGGCGATGATCCAGCTCGACATCACCAGCCTGACGACCATGACCCACCTTTTTGGCCAGGACATGAAGAAGCGCAAGCGTGGAAAGATCCTCCAGATCGCTAGCATGCTCGCCTACCAGGGCGTAGTGAATTTTGCCGTGTACTCGGCCGCCAAAGCCTATGTCCTGCGCCTGGGCGAAGCCCTGCATCGCGAATTCAAGGCCGATGGAGTCACAGTCACAACCTTGTGCCCGGGCATGACCAACACCGAATTCGCCAGCGCCGCCCAACAGAAAATCACCCTGGGCTTGAAAGCCATGATGATGCAGCCCGCTCCGGTGGTACGTGCAGGCATTCGTGGGCTGCAAGCGGGGCGGATCAGCGTGGTGCCGGGAGTCGTGAACAAGATCAACGTGATCTTCATGTGGGCGACTCCGCGCTGGTTGCACCAGGCGGCGTTTTCGCGGGTTATGAATCATTGAGGGGAGGAGCCCTGGTCGCCGGGTTGGGGTGAGGCCCAGTTTTAGCCGCGCCAAATGCTAAATTTCAGAAATCTCCTGCAAATCGGCGGCTTTGTGTGAGGAGGTTGTTTCTTTTTGCTTGGAGTACGGTAGTGGTCTGTTGGGTTGTGACCAAGGTTGCCTAAATGTTCTTTTTAAGCCAATGTAAAGACTACCGTCATTACATTGAGGGCCATTCCATGGCGTCCATTAACGTCCGAATCGACGACGATCTCAAAGCGCGAGCCTACCGCGAACTTGAAAAACTTGGCGTTACCCCTTCCGAACTGATGCGCCAAGCCTTGCAGTACGTAGCAGAGCGTGGCCAGTTACCTTTCAAGCCCGTCTTGATGACGGAGGATGATGAGGCTTTGTTCGCTACAGTCCGCGAGCGGCTTGCGGCACCCCAGCGGGTAAAGGTTTCATTGGATGACCTATAGCCTTGAATTTGATGCGCGGGCTTTTAAAGAGTGGCAAAAGCTGGGTGACACAGTGCGTCTGCAGCTCAAAAAGAAACTCGCTACCGTCCTGGAAAACCCGCGTATCGAAGCCAACCGTCTGCATAGCTTGCCCAACTGCTACAAAATAAAGCTACGTAGCAGTGGCTACCGGTTGGTCTATCAAGTAATCGACCAGGAAGTCGTGGTGTTTGTGGTGGCAGTAGACCAGCGAGCGCGCGAGCAGGCTTATCGAAAGGCCGCTGAGCGATTGGTGAGCCGGTAAAGGCCTTGGGCTGGTGTCCTGCCTCGATTGATACGGCTTCTCAAAATCAGTGGCTGTATTTAGGAGGTCGCGGCGAGGCTGTTTCTGTTTATGGTCGTTCGATAGAAGTTTGCAGAGCTTTGCCGGGTCTCAACCGTTGCCGCAATGGCTAAACGTTCTCCCGCGCTATCTGAAGCTGGCATGTATTGGCTAGAAATGCCTGCCAGAAAAACCCTACGAAACAACAAGACACATACGTTGATTGCGTGGGCGTGGTCCGACTACTAGATTTGCAACCCTGCCGCTAGCCTAGTCACGCCACAGTCAATCCTGTGGCCGGGTGTCGCAACCTGATGTGTGTCTGAGGCGCGGTTTCGTGCCATAGCTCTCTAGCTGGCGCTTCCAGTGCCCGGCTAGCGTATTTCTATGGCGGGCCGTGCGGGGCAGACTTCGGTCTGGCCGGTTTCCTCAGACGCCGGTTTGCGACCCTCGTACGGTCTGCCACCCTTTGTCCGTGTCGCAACGGTGGATGGCAGTTCCTTAACCTGTCTGAGGAAACAAGGATGATGGCCTACCCCCCTTTTACGCACGGGCACCGCCCATTACGTCAAACCTTGCTGCACTTCGATCACGGAGGCTCCCTCCATGATTGATCGCTCACTACTGTCCCGTCTTCCACCCCACGACCTGATCAGATTGGCGTCCCTCAAACCTCATGAAGCTGCGGCTCATTTCCGTGTTGCTGCCAGGCTCTGCCTGGATGGTGCCCGATGTGTGGCCTTCCGTGATCAGGAACAAGAGCGCCTGGCTCATCGATTGATCAACGACGGCATAGCGCTCTACACCCTGGCTTTTCAGAGGCTCAGTTCAACGTCGCCCCATTCAATGAGGATTTCTTCGACATGGATGGCTGCGAATGACTCAGGCGAAGAGCAGAGGTCATGAGATAAAGGCGTTATCTATGAGATTGCCGAAAGGGCTCGCTTTTGCTTGACGATTTTCAGGCGACTAAACCTCGTTACTGGTTTGGCGGTAGGGCGGGAAGGTTGCCGTTGCCGGGATCTACAAGCGGTCGCTGTGGGTATTCTTGATGCTTAGGAGAGGCCTACAGATCGATGGGGCGCGTACGAATTCGCTTGGGTGGGAGCGAATTTATTCGCGAAAAACTACTACAAATACAAAAGGTTCGTCTTTCGAGGAGCCTTTCTTGGGACTGCGTATGGGGCGGCACCAGGAGTCGAAAAAGAACGTAACCTTATGATACTAATACATTAATTATTAGGCTCATTGCTAGGCTATCTCTAAAAATATCCTTCTCTTCTTCCTGGACTCCCGGGTGTGATCAACTTAAGCAGTCGAAGGAGATATTTACAATGTACGCCCAGCAGATTAATACTGTTAAATTTCGCAACTTTATTACGTTTTTATGTAGTGGTGCGTATTTCTACATGCTTAGAGAGGGATGGCGAAGTTGTAGTTGTTAAGTGTAGGTGTGGCCAAGACTTCAAGGTGGTGCTATATTTGCACGCATATAACGTCGTGCTATGTTGTCTATGTCAGTGAGAGTGTAAGGCGGGGATAATGGCCAAAGTTGAAGTCAAAGCAAAAGGGATTAAAAATAGGCTTAAGGCTATCAAGCCCTATAGGGCTGTAGCTGAATATATATGGAATGGCTTTGATGCGGGTGCGACTTCTGTTGATGTTAGATACGAAGTTGATGATCTGGGGGGAGTCAAATATCTCGCTGTGCAGGACAATGGATCGGGAATTCCACACCTTCAGGTTGAGAATAAGTTTAAGCCTATTCTATCTTCTGAAAAAAGAGATCTTGAGGTGCAACACTCGCTTGTACATGGTAAAAATGGCCTTGGGCGCTTGACTTTTTTCCATTTTGCACAAAAAGCAATATGGAGAACCCGATATGCCAGCGGTGATGAAGTATATGAGTATGAAATTAAAGTAAGCGATGATGATATTGATAACTACAGCTTCTCCTCTGAGGAAAAAGTTTCCGGTAGAGAGGTAGGCACGTGTGTTAGTTTTGAAAATATTATCGGCCTCTCTGAGTCTTACATTAAGGATGAGTTGACTTCATATCTGATTAAGGATTTCGCATGGCTGTTGGAACTGAAAAGAGATCAAGGTTTTGCGATTCGCATTAATGGCGCTGATATACCCTGTGAGTCTCTCGTTAGTGATTCGGAGAAATTTACTCTCAATATTGCTGATCACCTCTTTGATGTTAAGTTTGTAAGGTGGTCTAGAAAGTTGAATCGCCATTTCTCCAGATTCTATTGTTCAGATCTTGTGGGTGGCTTTAAGTACTCGCGTCCGACGACCCTTAATAATAAAGGTGATGAGTTTTATCATAGTGTTTTTGTGGTGAGTGATTACTTCAAAGATTTTAGTGTTGGCAAGGAAGGCGGGCAAATTGATCTGTTATCCTCTAGGACGGATCAATCTGAGGAATTCAAGGAGCTGATAAAGAATATTAATTTATTTTTGAGAAGTAAGCGTAAACCTTTCATTGTTGACCATGCTAAGAAACTAGTAGAAGAGTTTGAGGCTAAAGGCTACTTTCCTGATTTTAATTCGAAGAATAATTGGGAGCTAGCGCGGCATGAAGATTTAAAAGAGATCATTACTCAACTCTATCAGGTAGAGCCAAAAATATTTTCCAATTTGAACCCTACTCAAAAGGTGACCTTCATAAGGTTTATATCTTTAATTGTTGACAGCGGTGAGGTTGAGGATTTATTTAAAATACTTGACGGTGTAGTGGATTTGTCCTCAGGGGAGAGGGAGCGCTTTGCGCGTCAACTGCAGACAACCAAAATGTCATCGATAGTAAACACCATCGAGTTGATAAGCGACCGATATAAGTCTGTCGCGGAATTTAAAAAGCTGGTATTCGATCCGAATATGTATGCCGGAGAAGTCCCGCATCTACAGAAGATGATGGAGAAGAATTACTGGCTTATAGGTGAGGAGTACCAACTTCTAACCGCAGCTGAGCCAAAATTTGAAGAGGCTTTACGCCGATATACATATTTGCTGCATGGTATAGATAGTAAAGGCGCAGTTGATCATGAGAGCAAAAACAGAGAAATGGATTTGTTCCTTGTTAGGCAAGGGAAGAAGCAAAGCATAGTAGAGAACATTGTTCTTGAGTTAAAGCATCCTACGAATATTCGTCTGGGCAAGAAAGAGTTTGATCAGGTTTATGATTATTACCAGGTAATTAGATCGATTGATCAGTTTAATGGATCCAATATGGATTGGAAATTTTATTTGATAGGAAATAAATTTGACTCAACTGGCTATATTGAAAGCCAGATAAAGAGTCATAAAAATCATGGTGAGCCTGGATTGATGTTTATTGGTGAGTATCGGGTGTACGCATTTAGATGGAGTGAGATTTTTACTGAATTTGAGTTGAAACACGATTTTTTAAATAAAAATCTCCAACTCGAATTGGAGCGGCTTACTGATGGCAGGCATGATTCTGCAGACGATATAGTGGCTGCGGTGAGAACCTCTGATGCTCCGAAAGAAATGGTCGCCTAGCCGCATATTTAGGCTTCTTAAAGTCAGGCTACCGGGGTGGTGCACGCTCTCAGAAATAACACTGTTTTTGTGCCGACTTACACGAGTGGGGTCGTCGGTCCCTGCCGTCGGGTTTGGTGAAGAGATCGGTGACCACAGTCCAGATCTCATCCAAGTTCATAATGCTTTGCCATCACGGAATTCTTTTCTGTAGATGGCTTCATGCTCCACAAAATCTCAGCTTTCGAGGGCGCGATTGGGGTGCGCGGTATTTCAGAAAATGGCAGGACCAGAAAAGGGGACTGATTTACTTCTCAGAAAATAAATCAGCCCCCTTTTCTCGCAAACTTGCAGGCATCCAAGCCCCGGGGTAATTCAAATGTACCCGAGTCACCGCACTGAAGACGGACAGCCTAGTGCGATAGGGGGGATATTGAGTTTTGTAGTTTAATCTACTTTTTTACATTCGACCTCTCAATCCATTTCAGTTCTTTGAATAGTTCTTCGACGCTGAGGATGATTGGGACTTCACGATGGATGTCGATCCAATATTCTTCTTCTTCTGACCAGATCCATTCTGTATCTGGTAATACTCCTATGGATACTATTCTTTCAGCCCAGCTGAAGTTGTAGTTAGTGCCGATTGGGTTGTCATTCACAAATTTTTTTATAGAGTTTACTTGATCATTTTTCTTCTGAAGAAGTTCAGTTCTATAT
>NZ_RBRE01000088.1 GCF_003700275.1 Pseudomonas cichorii
AGCAGATGGGGGTTTCGGAATTTAATCTTGACGATGACCTACTCTCACATGGGGAAACCCCACACTACCATCGGCGATGCATCGTTTCACTGCTGAGTTCGGGATGGGATCAGGTGGTTCCAATGCTCTATGGTCGTCAAGAAATTCGGTAGCCGGTGCGTGCGTGAACACGTTCCAGCGAATGGGCATGTAATAGAAGTCGGTGCTTTGTGCGTGCGGCGCAAACTTTCGGTTCGTGTCGTCTTCACATCACCGCAACCTGCTTCTTCGCAGATTGCTTGGG
>NZ_RBRE01000023.1 GCF_003700275.1 Pseudomonas cichorii
TTGTTGTCGGGGCCGAACTGCAGAAAGGCCGGGCGGTGCAGCAGGCTTTCCAGGTCCAGAGCGGGGTGTTCGCTGACCAGTTCGAGCTCGAAGCAGAAGGGCTGGCTGATGGCTTCTGTGCCAGTGAAGGCCAGCACCTGGAAGTCGTGCCGGATGCCTTCGAGGTGCAGGCTGAACCGTGCCTGATGGGCGGGTGCGGACATCCCTGTTTTCTCCGTATGAAGGGGCAACAACGCCCGTTGAACGGAGAGAGCTATGTCAAAAACCATGCCGAGCTGCTTTTACCCAGCAAATTCAGGCGCATGGCGGCAGGCTGCTGGAAATACAGGTGATTTCCACCTCAAAAAGTGCGCAAGAGTTTGCGCACCTGCGCAATTTCTTGCGCATCTATCGGGGGCCTTTAAATACAAGGCTTCTAGCGCTTTTTACCGGTTTTGGGTGCGCATTTTTTTGCGCATAAAGGCGATGGGCTATTGGTCAATAATTTCCGCTAAATATTTTGTTTCCAGTTCGTTCTTGTTCATACGACCAAGCCTCATGGTCAGGCCAATTCAGCAAGGACCGAATGCATGAATCCCGAACACGCCCATAAACTGGCTCGCCGTTTTGTCGAGCTGCCCCCTGAAAAACGTCGGTTGTTTCTCGACGGTATGCGCCAGGAGGACATGGACTTTTCGTTGTTCCCGATCCCGTCCTGCGTTGGGCTTGCTGAGCGTGATGGCTTGTCCTATGCACAGCAGCGCATGTGGTTTCTCTGGCTGCTCGATCCCGAGAGTTCGGCCTACAACCTGCCAATGTCGGTGTGCCTGAACGGTGCTCTGGATCTGGCCGTGCTGGAGCGGGCATTCAGTGCATTGGTGGCGCGTCATGAAAGTCTGCGCACGACCTTCGGTCAGGAGGGGGATCGCGCATTCCAGCGGGTAGCCGAGCCTGCGCCGGTACGCATTGAACTGCTGGACCTGAGTACCTTGCCGCTGGAGCAACGCTGGGTGCGGGCACATCAGGAGATGGCCCGGCAGGCCGGGCAGTCGTTCGATCTGCAACAAGGACCGCTGTTCAGCATTCGCCTGTTGCGTCTGGATGAACGGCAACATGTGCTGCTGTTGAACCTGCATCACATGATCACCGACGGCTGGTCGATGAACGTGCTGATCGATGAATGGTTGCGTGGCTACGATGCGCTGGTTGCCGACAGGCCTCTGCAACTGAATCCGCTGGCGGTGCAGTATCGCGACTATGCGCTGTGGCAGCGTAGCTGGCTGGAAGCCGGCGAGCAGGAGCGGCAGCTCGATTACTGGCGGACGCATCTGGGCGACGAACATCCGCTTCTGGAGTTGCCCACCGACCGGCCACATCCGGCGCTGCCCAGTCATCAGGGCGCGCGCCTGGAAATCTCTCTGGATAACGCCTTGTTGCGTGATCTGAAAGCCCTGGCCCAGCGCCAGGGCGTTACCTTGTTCGTGGTGCTGCTGGCCTCTTTCAAGAGCCTGCTGCATCGCTACAGCGGGCAGACCGATATTCGCGTCGGCGGGTTGATTGCCAACCGCACCCGCAGCGAAACCGAAGGCCTGATCGGTTGTTTCATCAACACTCAAGTGCTGCGCAGCGAAGTGACGGCGCGCACCCGGTTTGTCGATCTGCTGCAGAGCGTGCGCCAGGCAGCGATGGGCGCGCAGTCGCATCAGGAGTTGCCGTTCGATGCGGTGATCGACGCCTTGCAGCCCGAGCGCAGCCAGAGCCACAACCCGCTGTTCCAGGTGATGTTCAACCACCAGCCGGTCGTTGCCGATCTGTTGGACAAGCAACTTGAATGTGGCTTGCGCGTGGCCAATCTGCCCGCCGAGCAGCAGGTTGTCGCCGAGCGTACGCATGCTGCCGCCAGCGACCTGATGCTGGCTACCAGCGGCGAGGGCGAACAGCTCAATGCGGCGTTCACCTACGCCACCGATATTTTCGATGAGGCGACCATCGTCCGTCTGGCCGGACACTGGCGCAACCTGCTGGCCTCGGCCTGTGCCGATCCACAGCAGACAGTGGGTGAACTGTCGATCCTGTCCGCCGATGAGCGTCAGCAGTTGCTCGATGTCGACTCCACGCAACGGGCCAGTACCGCCACGCCCGCGCACCGCTTGTTCGAGGCGCAGGTCAAGCGCACGCCGCAGGCGCAAGCCTTGCTCATGGCGGGAGAGAGCCAGCCGTCTGGCCTGAGCTACGAGCAACTGAACCAACTCAGTAACCGTCTGGCGCATCGCTTGCGCGAACGGGGCGTTGGCCCTGACGTGCTGGTGGGGATTGCACTGGGCCGTTCGCTGGAAATGGCCGTGGCGCTGTTGGCGGTACTCAAGGCTGGCGGCGCCTATGTGCCGCTGGACCCGAAGATGCCCGGCGAACGCCTGCGCCATGTACTGGAAGACAGTGGCCTCCAGTTACTGCTGAGCCGCACCGAACTGTTGTCGGGCCTGCCGCCGCTGGGCGATATTCAGTGCCTGTGCCTGGATCGGCAAGACGAGGGCAGCGATGCATCCGTGGATGATCTGCAGGTCACGGTCGACCCGGCCAACCTGGCTTATGTGATCTACACCTCAGGCTCCACCGGTCGCCCCAAGGGCGTGGCCATCAGTCATGGCGCATTGGCCGAGTTCGTCACGCTGGGCGCGACCTACAGCGATCTGCGCGAAGGTGATCGGGTCCTGCAATTCGCGACCAGCAGTTTCGATGGTTTCGTCGAGCAGTTCTATCCGCCGCTCTGCCATGGCGCGTGCGTGGTATTGCGCGATGATCGCCTGTGGGACAGCGCTACGTTCCATCAGGCAGTGGTCGAGCATGGCATCACCCTGGCGGATCTGCCTGCCGCGTACTGGCTGACGCTGGTCCAGGATTACGCCGCCCGGCCGCCTGCCGGCTATGGCGCACTGCGGCAGATCCACGTTGGCGGCGAGGCCATGGCGGTGGAAGGCTTGCGCTTGTGGCGCCAGGCAGGACTCGGTCATGTGCGCCTGCTCAACACCTACGGGCCGACCGAGGCAACCGTGGTGTCGAGCATTCATGATTGCAGCGCCCTGGCCTCTGAAGCAGTTTCCTGGCGTGGCGTGCCGATTGGCCAGGGGCTGGCGGGGCGTCGCCTGTATGTGCTCGACGACCAGCTGAATCTGCTGCCGCAAGGCGCAGTCGGTGAGCTGTATATCGGTGGGCCGGGGCTGGCGCGCGGTTATCACGGACAACCGGCGTTGAGCGCCGAGCGTTTTATCGCTGACCCGTTCGTGGCGGGCGAGCGGCTGTATCGCACTGGTGACCGGGCGCGGCTGCGAGCCGATGGCGCACTGGAGTACATCGGGCGCATCGACCATCAGGTGAAGATTCGTGGCTTCCGCATCGAACTGGGCGAAATCGAATCGCGCCTGCAGCAATGCACCGGTATCCGCGAAGCGGTGGTTCTGGCGCTGCCGCTGGCGGGCAGCACACAACTTGTTTCCTATCTGGTGCCTGAAGTCGAGGCGCACAGCGATGCTCAACAAGCGGCGCTGCGCCAGTCGGTCAAGGCCCAACTGCAGGCCAGCCTGCCGGACTACATGGTGCCCACGCACCTGCTGCTGTTACCAGACCTGCCGCTGACTCCCAGCGGCAAGCTGGATCGCAAGGCCTTGCCGGTTCCCGATCCGAGTCAGTTGCAGGCTACCTATCGTGCGCCGCAGAGCGAATTGCAGATTTGTCTGGCGGCTATCTGGGTGGAGGTGCTGCATGTGCCGCAGGTCGGTCTGGACGACAACTTCTTCGAGCTGGGCGGGCATTCCCTGCTCGCCGCGCAAGTCATTGCCCGGATCAAGACGCAACTGGGCGTCAGCCTGCCGCTGCGCGTCCTGTTCGAGAAGCCTGTACTGAGCGATCTCGCCGAGGAAGTGGCGCTGCTCACGGATAACACGGCTGACAACGACTGGAGCGACATGGACCAGTTCATGGACTCACTGGAGGAATTTGGCGCATGACCGGGACTACTGCTGCACGTATCGCTAAACGCTTTGTCGGGCTGCCCCTCGAACAGCGCCAACAGTTTCTTGCCAGACTGCGCCAGGAAGGCAAGGATTTCAGTCTGTTGCCAGTGCCGGTCAGTCGCCATGATTTTGCACAGATTCCGCTGTCCTTCGCTCAGCAGCGCCTGTTGTTTCTCTGGCAACTCGATCCGCTGAGCGACGCCTACAAGATGACCACCGGGCTACGCCTGCGTGGTGCTCTGGATCAGGCCGCTTTGCAGCGCTCGTTCGACCACCTGATCGAACGTCATGAAGTGTTGCGCACGGTATTTCGCAGCGAAGGCGACCAGCCGCAGCAAGTGATATTGCCCCGGCAGAGCGTGGCGCTGGAGTGCGCCGATCTTTGCGTGTTGTCGGCAGATGTTCGCGAAGTCGAACTGGCCCGACAGGTCGAGGAGGCCAGCGCCCGACCGTTCGATCTGCACCAGGGGCCGCTGCTGCGGGCCAACCTGTTCAGCCTGGCTGCGGACCAGTTCGTGCTGGTGGTGAGCATGCATCACATCGTTTCCGATGGCTGGTCGATGGATGTGATGATTCAGGAATTCGTGCAGTGCTATCAGGCCTACAGCCAGGGACGCGAACCGGTGCTGCCGGAGTTGCCGTTGCAGTACGCCGACTACGCGATCTGGCAGCGCAAATGGCTGGAAGCGGGAGAGGGCGAGCGTCAGCTCGACTATTGGCGCCAGCAACTGGGTGATGAGCAACCGCTGCTCGAAGCCGCTCATGATTTCCAGCGTCCGGCGACGCAAAGCTTCCAGGGTGAACGCCTGAGCTTCGATTTCGGTATCGAGCTTTCCCGTCAGTTGAACGCCTTTGCCCGCAGCCAGGGCATGAGCCTGTTCATGCTGGTGCTGGCCGGTTTTTCCCTGTTCCTGTCGCGCAAGGCCGGGCAGCGCGATATCCGCATCGGGGTACCGAATGCCAACCGTGGCCGGTCCGAAACCGAAGGTCTGATCGGCTTTTTCATCAATACTCAGGTACTGCGCTGTCAGGTGGACGAACGCCTGAGTTATCTCGATCTGCTGGCGCGTATTCGGGAAACGTCCTTTGGCGCCCAGGCCCATCAGGATGTGCCTTTCGAGCAACTGGTGGACCAGTTGGCGCCGGAGCGCAGCCTTGGGCACAACCCGCTGTTCCAGGCCAAGTTCAACCAGAACGTGGTGCTGAAGCAGAAAATGGCGCTCACCCTGCCGGGACTGGAAGTCAGCGAATATGAATTCCACAAGGATGGCGCGCATTTCGATCTGGCGCTGGATATCACCGACGATGGCTCGCTGATCCATGGTGAAATGACCTACGCCAGCGATCTGTACAAGCGCTCGACCGTCGAGGGGTTCATTCCGGCGTTGCTGGAACTGTTCAAGACGCTGCTCAATGCGCCGCAAGCCCCTTTGTTCAGCCTCGCTGCACTGCCGGTGCAACAGCAAGAGACGGTTCGCGAGCCTGCCCCGTCGGTGCTGCAGCAATGGAATGCCCAGGTCGCGAAGCAGCCCCAGGCACTGGCCGCCCGTTGCCTTGAGCAGACCGTGAGCATTGCCGAGCTGGATCAGGCAGCCAATCGACTGGCGCATCATCTGCTGGGGCTCGGTGTGAGCGAAGGTCAGCCGGTTGCGGTGCTGATGGAACGTTCGCTGGACTGGCTCACTGCGGTGCTGGCGATCTTCAAGGCGGGCGGCGTGTACATGCCGCTGGACGTCAAGGCGCCGGATGCCCGTCTGCAACAGATGCTCGAAGGGGCCCGCGCCCGAGTGCTGCTGTGCGCCGCAGGCGATCAGCGTCAGACCTCGCTGGCACTTGCCGGTTGCCATGCACAGGCCTATGCGCCGTCGCAGTGGCAGCATCAGTTGGCAACCCGTCCGGCGTGCGACGTTTCGGCGGACTCACCAGCCTATGTCATCCACACTTCCGGCTCCACCGGCCAGCCCAAGGGCGTACTGGTCAGCCAGGGTGCGCTGGCCAGTTACGTGCGGGGGCTGCTACAGCGCCTGGAACTGGCGCCGGACGCCAGCATGGCGCTGGTCTCGACCATCGCTGCGGACCTGGGGCATACCGTGTTGTTCGGGGCTTTATGTTCGGGGCGTCCCTTGCATGTGCTGACCGAAGCCCTGGGTTTCGATCCGGACGGCTTTGCCGAGTACATGGCCGAACATCGCGTTGCTGTGTTGAAAATCGTCCCTGGCCATCTCGCCGCTTTGTTGCAGGCTGCCAGGCCCGCCGATGTCCTGCCGCAGCACGCGCTGATCGTCGGCGGCGAAGCCTGCCCGCCCGGCCTGTTCGAGCAGGTTCGTCAGCTCAAGCCGGGCTGCCGTTTCATCAATCACTACGGCCCCAGCGAAACCACGGTCGGCGTGCTGACCCATGAAGTCGAGGCCATCGATCCGTCCCGTTCAGTGCCGGTGGGTACGCCGTTGCCGGGTGCCCATGCCTACGTGCTCGACGATGTGCTGAACCTGAGCGACGAACAGGTCGCGGGTGAGTTGTATATCGGCGGTGACAGCGTGGCCCTGGGTTACCTCGGACAGCCCGCCTTGACCGCCGAACGCTTTGTGCCCGATCCGTTTGCCGGGGAAGGGCAGCGCGTCTATCGCAGCGGCGACCGGGTAAGGCGTAATCGTCAGGACTTGCTGGAGTTCATCGGGCGCAGCGACGATCAGGTAAAGATTCGCGGCTATCGGGTGGAGCCCGCCGAAGTGGCGCGGGTGCTGGCACGTTTCGGGTCGGTGGCCGAGGCCGTGGTCCTTGCGCAACCGGTTGAGGGCGACGAGTCCCGCCTGCAACTGGTGGCCTATTGCGTGGCGGCTGCGGGCGTGACGTTACAGATCGAAAACCTGCGCGAACAACTGAGCG
>NZ_RBRE01000055.1 GCF_003700275.1 Pseudomonas cichorii
GTCAGGCGCTGGAATGGGATTTGCGCAATCAATTGCAGCAGATCACGACCGTGACCCGAGCCACCAAAGCCAGCGATCACGAACGCTATATCTACGATGGCCAGGGCCAGCGCTGCCGCAAGATCAACAGCGCGCAAACCTCCAGTCGCACATTGAATAATGAAGTCCGCTACCTGCCAGGACTGGAAATCCGCACCACTGCCGATGGCGAAATCCTGCACGTCATTACCGCCAAGAATGCACGGGTACTGCACTGGCAAGCCGGCCAACCAGGCGGTATCGCCAACGATCAAATCCGCTACCACATCAGCGATCATCTCGGTTCAAGTACGCTGGAACTGGATCAACAAGGCCAACTGATCAGCCAGGAAAGTTACTACCCGTTTGGTGGCACGGCGTGGTGGGCGGCACGCAGTGCCCTGGAGGCGAAGTACAAGACCGTGCGTTACTCAGGCAAGGCGCGCGATATCAGCGGGTTGTATTACTACGGCTTCAGGTATTACGCGCCGTGGTTGCAGAGGTGGATCAATCCAGACCCGGGGGGAACGGTCGGTGGTTTGAATTACTATCTAATGGTCGGCAATAACCCCGTCTGCAAGGTTGATCCAGAGGGATTGGCTCCTGTGCCTTATCAAGGGCGGGGCGATAAATATGAGCAGAAGTCCGCAAGTCGCAATGAGTCAATTGTGGCGCGAGGACGTATGCAGATAGCGCAGTTGACGCCACATAATCCGCTAAAAGTCGAGCAGGCTCTGGAGCTTGCGCATCTTTCCTACCAGGACGCAATTTCTGAGCTGGGCACATCGACACTGGGTGCCGATGCGAAACAGTTGGTCGCCGTTACCGTGGGCGCCGAGTCGTTAAACCACCTGCCGAGTCTGGTCGAAAACTACAGTTCTTTAAACAATATTGTTCAGAGTTATCAGGAAGGAGAACGCTATAACCAGTTTGCAGTGGTAACGGGCTCCATGGGGCACGCTTATGTGACACCGTCAGATCCGTATAAAAGAATATTTCTCTCGGATCACCTGCTTGAAAAGTACGCTTTGGGTACGGCGCTGGTCGTCAGCCATGAACTTTCTCACGTGCTGGAAAAAGACAATACAAAGGACTTTGCTTACCTGAATTCGACGTTCATCAAGGAAGCCCGAGCCAGCCTCAACAGAAAAGAGTTTAACGCTCATCTCGATCAGTTGGCACAGTCTTCTCAGGCATTGGTCGAGGGGCGCGAGAACGACTACATCTACTCACGTATTCAGGATGTAGCGCAGCGGGGCTTACTGAAGAAGGATGAACTCATGACGCTTTTCGATATCAATAGCGAGGCAGATATCAGGATGGAGCGCTTGAGCGATCCGGCTGTCAGGGCCAACATTCTTCGACGCAATGCGGACTCCCTGGCAACCCTTGGAATTTTCCTGGGCAGAAAAAGTATCATCACCAAGTTGAAATCCTGGGGGCAGTTTTATCCCTGATAAATGCTGCCCATAAAAAACCCGGCATTGCGCCGGGTTTCTTGAACGGGGAAGCCAGACTTACTGCACTTCCACCGCCAGGCTGTCGCTGATCTTTTTCTGCCAGATCTGCGGGCCGGTGATGTGGACGGATTCGCCTTTGCTGTCGACTGCGACAGTGACCGGCATGTCCTTGACCTCAAACTCATAGATCGCTTCCATGCCCAGTTCGGCAAAAGCCAGGACCTTGGATTTCTTGATCGCCTGTGCCACGAGGTAGGCAGCGCCACCCACGGCCATCAGGTAAACCGCCTTGTTGTCCTTGATCGCGTCGATGGCGGTCGGACCGCGCTCGGATTTGCCGATCATGCCCAGCAGGCCGGTTTGCTCAAGGATCTGGCGGGTGAACTTGTCCATCCGCGTCGCGGTAGTCGGGCCAGCCGGGCCAACCACTTCTTCGCGAACCGGATCGACCGGGCCAACGTAGTAGATGAAGCGACCCTTGAGGTCGACCGGCAGGGTTTCGCCCTTGTTCAGCATTTCGACCATGCGCTTGTGCGCAGCGTCGCGACCGGTGAGCATCTTGCCGTTGAGCAATACGGTTTCGCCCGGCTTCCAGCTCTGTACTTCTTCTGGCGTCAGGGTGTCGAGGTTGACGCGGCGGGCCGACGGGCCAGCTTCCCAGACGATTTCCGGGTAGGCGTCCAGCGGCGGCGCTTCCAGGGAAGCCGGGCCGGAACCGTCCAGAACGAAGTGCGCGTGGCGGGTCGCGGCGCAGTTGGGGATCATGCACACCGGCAGCGAAGCGGCGTGGGTCGGGTAGTCCATGATCTTGACGTCGAGCACGGTGGTCAGGCCGCCGAGGCCCTGCGCGCCGATACCCAGCTGGTTGACCTTCTCGAACAGCTCTAGACGCATTTCTTCAATGCGGTTCTGTGGGCCACGGGCCTTGAGTTCGTGAATGTCGATGGACTCCATCAACACTTCCTTGGCCATGACCGCAGCTTTCTCGGCGGTGCCGCCGATACCGATGCCGAGCATGCCTGGCGGGCACCAGCCAGCGCCCATGGTCGGAACGGTTTTCAGGACCCAGTCGACGATCGAGTCGGACGGGTTGAGCATCGCCATCTTCGATTTGTTTTCCGAGCCGCCGCCTTTGGCCGCGACGTCCACTTCGACGGTGTTACCCGGCACGATGGAGTAGTGGATGACCGCCGGGGTGTTGTCCTTGGTGTTCTTGCGGGCGCCTGCCGGGTCGGCGAGGATCGAGGCACGCAGGACGTTTTCCGGCAGGTTGTAGGCGCGACGCACGCCCTCGTTGATCATGTCGTCCAGGCCCATGGTGGCGCCATCCCAACGGACGTCCATGCCGACCCGCACGAACACGGTGACGATACCGGTGTCCTGGCAGATCGGACGATGGCCGGTCGCACACATGCGCGAGTTGATCAGGATCTGAGCCATGGAATCGCGGGCAGCGGGGGACTCTTCACGCAGATAGGCTTCATGCATGGCCTGGATGAAGTCAACGGGGTGGTAATAGGAAATGAATTGCAGGGCGTCTGCAACGCTCTGAATCAGGTCGTCTTGCTTGATCACGGTCATGCGGCGCGCTCCTCTGTAAGGACGGGAACATTCAATTACGCTATCGGCGTGCATCTGGCACAGCGGCACGAGCCAGAGTTGTCAGGGTAGCCGTAGCGGGCGCAAAAAGGCGCGGCAGTATAACCCGCCCTGAGAGCCAACCTGTACAATCGCGAGTATTTTCTGCACAGGGCCTGGAACTTTTCGATGCCTGAGATACATGTCGGCGACCGGCACTGGCCGGTGGCTGAGGCCAGTAATCTGCTCGATGCCCTGAATCAAGCGGGCGTTGCTGTGCCCTACAGTTGTCGGGCGGGCAGTTGCCATGCCTGCCTGGTGCGCTGTGTCGAAGGCGAACCGCAGGATCAGAAGCCCGATGCACTGGCCCCGGACAAGCGCCAGCAAGGCTGGCGTCTGGCATGTCAGTGCCGCGTGGTCGAAGACCTGACCGTCGAAGTGTTCGACCCCGCTCGCGATGGTTTGCCGGCCACGGTGTCGGGTTGCGACTGGCTGAGCCCGACAGTACTGCGCCTGCGCCTGGAGCCGGATCGTCCGTTGCGGTATCGCGCCGGGCAGCACCAAGTGTTGTGGACCGATAGCGGGATTGCCCGACCATACTCACTGGCCAGTCTGCCCGGTGATGACGGATTTCTCGAATTTCACATCGATTGCCGCCATCCAGGTGCGTTCAGCAATGCGGCGCGTCAGTTACAGCCTGGTGAGCGTATCCGTCTTGGTGAGTTGCGTGGCGGCGCCTTGCACTATGACCCCGACTGGCAGGAGCGCCCGTTGCTTCTGCTGGCTGCCGGCACCGGGCTTGGGCCGCTGTGGGGCGTGTTGCGTGAAGCGCTGCGTCAGGAACATCAAGGTGCCATTCATCTGCTGCATCTGGCCCATGAACACAGCGAGCATTATCTGGCTAGCGAGTTGCAGAGTCTGGCAAAGATGCATCCGCGCTTGCAGGTCCGGTTGGTCACGTCTGATGAACAGACTGCGGCTCTGGGCGAGTTGCGTCTGTTATCCCGCCAGGCCGTGGCGCTGGTCTGCGGCAGCACAGTCAGTGTCGAGGCATTTGCCAAGGCCTTGTATCTGGCGGGCGTGCCACGTAACCGGGTACTGGCAGATGCATTTGCCAGTAGAGGGTACGCAGGCACATAAAGCGTTATCCCAATACTCTCAAGACAAAGCCCTTGAACAATCCGCTGTCCGGGACGAAGGTTCCTGCCACCACGATGTTGCCGTCGTTCTGCACGGCAACATCGTAATTGAGGGTATGTCCAATGCCTGCCGAGATCCTGACCCAGCCTTGAGGGGCGCCGAACTGAGTGTCCCATACGCCCCGATTATCAATGCGTCCGACGACCACCTCCGAAGCGCTTCCCAAAGTACCGCCGAGCACGACGTTCAGACCCGAGCGGCTGTCCAGAGCGGCATTGTTCCATTGGCTACCTTGCTCACTGACTTCGTTAAACAGCGCTTGGCCACCGTTGAACGCAGGGTCCATCGAGCCGTCTTTATCCAGGCCCAGCAGCACCGATTTGACTGGGAATGCACTAGTGCTGCCGACCCCCAGAATATTGCCGTTGGACTCTCTGAGTATGTCCAGGCATTGGGCTGACAGGGCATCTGAGTTTTCGGGTGGAACGATGAAAATGCCATTTTCTCCAAAACTACTGTCCAGCGAGCCATTTGCGTTATAGCGAACCACCAGCGGACGAGCTTCAGAGGTCTGTGCATGTCGATAAGTGCCGGCGATGATGACCTTGCCGTTTTCGACATACAGAGGTCCAAGTCTGGTAAGCCCGTTCGGGAGACCCAGGGTCGCATAGCCCGTGCCATTGAAGGAGGTATCCAGCGAGCCGTCTGGATTCAGACGGAATGTGGCCGCGATATCACGGAAAGTGTCGCTGACGACGATTTTTCCATCCGACTGGAGCAGGGCGCTGACTGGAGAGGAAGCGTTTTGCAGCGTTTCGGGGTCGCGCGCAAAACGGGTGGGTTCAGTCGCGTTTTTTTCGAGCGGCAGGTCCAGGATGACAGAGCCTTGGTCACCGAAACTGGTATCGAGGCTGCCGTCGCCATTCAGTCGGGTCACCGCTCGGTAATCGACGATCTCGCTGATATAGACTTTCCCGACCAGCAGCAGTTTATCGTCTGTTGTGACAAAGGTTGCGGCGGCTGCCGATTCGAGGCCTGCCCTGAATTGGCCGAGTACGATTCCGGCATTGCCGAAGCTCCGGTCAGGTGTGCCGTCGGGGTTCAGGCGGGCCAGTGCATAGTCATTTTGGCCGCGATATCCGGATATCAACAGTTTTCCATCGGGAGCAAGGTGGACCCCGAGTACTGAGGATTCGAGCGTTTCTGGTCCAAAACTTGTAAACAGGATGCCTTTTTCAGCAAAGCCGGGATCAAGGTCGCCAGCGGCCAGCGGTGACTTTTTTGTATTCATGAGCTTATTCCTTCAAGTCTGCAGCGTTCATCCTGAACGCCGTATGTGATTGATTTCCGGGCGTCGAGCACCAGAAGAAATTTACGGTGCCATGAGGCAAACAAGGGGGCAACTGTCAGAAATGACAGGTCATGGACACGATCACTGCGCATGAAAAAGCCCCGGTCGCTTGCGCGCCGGGGCTTTTGCTTGCTGCTTGAGGTCTATCAGACCAATGGGTCGCCAACGTGCAGGATTTTCATGCCGTTGGTGCCACCGATGGTGTGGTAGCTGTCGCCCTTGGTCAGGATGACCCAGTCGCCTTGCTCGACCAGACCACGCTTGAGCAGTTCGTCGACGGCGGACTGGCTGACCTGGCCCGGCGGCAGGTTTGCCGGGTCGAACGGCACGGTGTAGACGCCACGGAACATGGCAGCACGCGCCTGGGTTTCACGGTGTGGGGAGAACGCATAGATCGGCACCGAGGAGCGGATGCGCGACATGATCAACGGGGTGTAGCCACTTTCGGTCAGGGCGATGATTGCCTTGACGCCGGGGAAGTGGTTGGCCGTGTACATGGCCGCCAGCGCGATGCTTTCGTCACAACGGGTGAACGAGTGACCGATGCGGTGGCTGGAGGTCTTGCCGGTAGGGTGCTTTTCAGCGCCCAGGCAGATACGCGCCATGGCCTGCACGGCTTCGATCGGGTAGGAACCGGCAGCACTTTCAGCCGAGAGCATCACGGCGTCGGTGTAGTCGAGCACGGCGTTGGCCACGTCGGACACTTCGGCGCGGGTCGGCATCGGGCTGGAGATCATCGACTCCATCATCTGCGTGGCCACGATCACCGCTTTGTTATGGCGACGTGCGTGCAGGATGATGCGTTTCTGCACGCCGACCAGTTCTGCGTCGCCGATTTCAACGCCGAGGTCACCACGGGCAACCATGACGGCATCGCTGGCGCGAATCAGTTCGTCGAGTACTTCATCGTTGGCAACGGCTTCGGCGCGTTCGATCTTGGCAACCAGCCAGGCAGTGCCACCGGCTTCGTCACGCAGCTTGCGCGCGTATTCCATATCCGCAGCATCGCGCGGGAAGGAAACGGCCAGGTAGTCCAGCTCCATTTCGGCAGCCAGCTTGATGTCCTGCTTGTCTTTTTCGGTCAGGGCCGGCGCTGTCAGGCCGCCACCGCGACGGTTGATACCTTTGTGGTCCGAGAGCGGGCCACCGATCAGCACGGTGCAATGCAGTTCTTCAGCGGTTTGCGTATCAACGCGCATGACTACGCGACCGTCGTCGAGCAGCAGCTCGTCGCCCACGCCGCAGTCCTTGACCAGATCGGGGTAATCGATGCCCACGATTTGCTGAGTGCCGCTGGTCAGTGGATGAGCGGTGGAGAAGGTGAACTTGTCTCCGACCTTAAGCTCTATTCGTTTGTCGGTGAACTTGGCAATACGAATCTTCGGACCTTGCAGGTCACCCAGCAGAGCGACGAAGCGCCCGTGTCTGGCGGCGATTTCACGGATCAGTCTGGCGCGAGCCTTGTGCTCATCCGGGGTGCCGTGGGAGAAGTTCAGGCGAGCAACATCCAGACCCGAAAGAATGAGTTGTTCGATGACTTCAGGCGAATTACTGGCAGGGCCAAGTGTGGCTACGATTTTGGTGCGGCGAACGGTCATGCACAAACTCCTTAATTGAAGCGCAGCGAGAGGCTACTCCTGTCCGGGGCTGTAGTCATTGTTCCTTTGCACTACCTGCTTGCAAATCGGCAGGGCAATCGGCTGATGATCGGTGCTAAATCTGCCCTGAAGAAAAAGGGCTGGAGGCCGATATCAAGGCACAGAACAGGAGACTCTCATGCGCATTCTAACCATTGTTGTATTACTGGCTGCGGTCAGCGGTTGCACCCGTTGGGCGATGAACGCCAACCTGAACGAGGCCTATCACGCGTATGATCGTGGCGATTGCGACAGTGTGATGCTGTCTCTGTCCAAGGTCGAGCGTCAGAGCCGCGAGCGTCCTTACGTCCTGCCGGAAGTATCGATGCTGCGTGGCCAGTGCCTTGAGCGCCAGAAGCTGTATATCGATGCGGTGCAGACCTATCAATTCCTTATCGCCAAATATCCATCGAGTGAATATGCATACCGCGCTCGGGCACGCCTGGACACCTTGTCGCAGCTGGGTCACAACCTGGGTGGACAGCCGGCGAAGCCCTTTCCTGCTTCAAAATGATTACACCCGATTGGGTGAAAAGTAGCGTTTTCGGGTGGATGTCAGAAGAATCTCGGCTAGGCTCTGTGTCAAGGGAATGAAATGTACAGAGCTAAACCTGTTTCAAGGGCTTTCCATGCGACATGAGTGGGTGGTAGTCGCAGGGAATTTGAATTATTTGCGTGCAGGATCACGCCCAATGGTTCAGAAGGCGGCTGAGATGCTAAGGAATCGAAGGATTGAACGTCACCAGTTGCAGGATTATCTTCAGGTATCGAATCGTCACACCGGAAGATCAATGGGTTGTCTGGGCAATGTCTCTGAAGAGGGACTGATGCTCATCAGTGATCTGCCATTGCTGGTGGGTGCAGTATTTGATTTGCGTATGAAGATGCCTGCCAATGAGAGCGGGCAAAAAATGGTCGATGTAAATGCCACGTGCCTGTGGTGTAGCGAAGATGAAACACCTGGAAATTACAATTCGGGTTTTAGATTGAACACGGTGCCTGACGGCTATCGTGATCTGTCTGATGCATTGCGTCAGTACTTCTGCTTCTACCTTGTGGAAGCCTCTGCCTGACGCAGGCGATTTACAGTGTTCCTGCTTTCTTCCAGCTCAAGTAACGAGTGACCAGTTGTGCGCCCAGTTCTGCTGGGCGCACATCCATGACCGGTATGTCCTGCGCCGCCAGGCGTTCATGCAGACCGGCTCTTGCATTCAGGAAGTCTATTGTTCCGCAGTAAGCCAGTGCCTGATCGTAGGTTTGCACCGACGATTGGCGCAGGCTGTCGAGCACTTCCTCGCGCAGGCTGGCGACCAGTACCCGGTGCTGGCGGCTGAGCTGTTTGACTGCTGCGGGCAACTCTTCATCGTCCTCATCGCGCAGGTTGGTCACCAGGATGATCAGTGCCCGGCGTTTCTGCTTGGCCAGCACCTGGCGTACTGCCGCGCTGTAGTCCGCGGCATGCTGAGTGCTTTGCAGGTCATAAACCTTGTTGAGTAGCAGGTTCAGCTGGCTCTGTCCCTTGATGGGTGCCAGATAGCGCGACTGCTCGCCGGCAAAAGTCATCAGGCCCACGGCGTCACCCTGGCGCAAGGCAACGTAGCTCAGTAGCAGGCAGGCGTTGAGCGTGTGGTCGAAATGCGACAGGTCGCCATCCTGGCTGCGCATGCGCCGGCCGCAGTCGAGCATGAGCAGGATCTGTTGGTCGCGTTCGTCCTGATATTCCCGGGCTATCGGGGTGCGGTGGCGGGCAGTGGCTTTCCAGTCGATCTGGCGCATGCTGTCGCCTTCGCGAAATTCCCGGAGCTGATTGAACTCCAGCCCCAGCCCGCGACGTTGCCGTTGATGGACGCCGATCTGGCTGAGCCAGTTATCCACCGCCAGCAATTGCCCGCCGTACAGCCGGGCGAAATCCGGGTAGACGCGGGTGCTGCCGGGCAATGGCAGATAGCGTCGCGCCGCCCACAGGCGCAGCGGGCTGGGCAGGCTGACTTCGCAGTGCTCGAAGACAAAGTGGCCACGGCTCAAGGGCCGCAGGCGATAACCCAGCTGGCCTTGTTCGCCACTGGCGAGGCTGATCGACTGCGGCAGGTTTTCAAATTTCAGGCCGTCGGGAAGGTGATCGAACACTCGCAGGTTCAAGGCGTGCGGATAGGGATGCTTCAGGTCCAGTCGCACTTCGCTCCAGCGCCCAAGGGCCAGACTGCCCGGTAGATGGCGTTGCACCTCGGGGGACGGTTGCCGGGCAAGCCGGATGACGTCGACCAGACTTGTGCCGATCAGGCCCAGCAACGCCCCGCAAAAAAGGGTGCTGACTTGCACGGGCACATCGATGCCCAGCGCTTTGAGGATGCCCAGCAACACGGCAATTCCCGCCAGCCCGCCCAGCCAGCGCAGGAATGTGAGCGAGGGCCTGAATGCCTGCTTCATAGGCGTGGTGCCGGAACCTGATCGAGCACTTGCTTGAGCACCTGATCCACTGAAAGGCCTTCGATATCCAGCTCTGCCGAGAGCCTGACCCGATGACGTAATACGGCCAGTGCACAGCCCTTGATATCGTCCGGGATGACGAATTCGCCACCACGCAACAACGCCCGTGCGCGTCCGCCACGCACCAGCGCGATGGAAGCCCGGGGACCGGCGCCCAGGCTCAGGCCCGGCCAGGTACGAGTACTGCGCGCCAGACGCACGGCATAGTCCAGCACCTGATCGTCCATCGGCAATTCACTGGCAATCCGTTGCAGCGCCTGCACCTCTCGGGCCTGCAGGATGACTCGCAGCGGTTGCACATCGAGCATGTCGGCGCGGGTCGAGCGCGTCACCTGGCGGACCATGGCCAGCTCTTCCTGAGTGTCCGGGTAGTCCATGCGCAGCTTGAGCATGAAGCGATCCAGCTCGGCTTCCGGCAGGGGATAGGTGCCTTCCTGTTCGATAGGGTTTTGCGTCGCCAGCACCATGAACGGCTGGGCAATCGGCAGCGCCCGGCCTTCAAGGGTCACTTGCCGCTCCTGCATGGCCTCGAGCAGCGCAGCCTGGGTTTTGGCCGGGGCGCGGTTGATTTCGTCGGCCAGCAACAGGTTGGTGAACAGCGGCCCCTTGCGCAACTTGAACTGCTCGGTCTGCATGTCATAGACCGCATGGCCGGTGATATCGCTGGGCATCAGATCGGGGGTGAACTGAATGCGCGCAAACTCCCCGCCAAAGCAGCGGGCCAGCGCGCGAACCAGCAACGTCTTGCCCAGCCCCGGCACACCTTCGAGCAACACGTGGCCACCGCCAATCAGGGCCGTCAGCACATCATCGATCACCGCACTCTGGCCGATCACGGCTTTGTGCAACTCGTTGCGCAAGGCCTGGGCCAGATGGCTGGCGCGCTGACGTTGCTGCGCCTGATTGCTTGATGTCGGCTCGGCGCTGACTTGGGTGTCATCGGGGGTGTGTGGTTGGTCGGTCGTTTGATCGCTCATAAGGCATTCCTGAGACTTTGCAGGTGGGCAACCTGACGGGTGAATTCGGCATTCGACATGCGTTGGCGGGGTCTTGGCCGCAGGGCGTCGCTGATGGCGCTGGTGGGCTGGCGGGTCAGGCGGGACAGAACCTGCCATTGGTCGGTGACTCCCAGTCGTTCAAAACCGGGATGGCGCAGGCGGGCGCGGCGCAGGATGTCCTGTTGCAGGCTTTTGAGCATGACCTGCTGGCCACTGCGGCGGCGCACGAATTCGGCACTGGCTCGCAGGTGTTCGGCGAGCTGTCGCCTGCCTCTGGCGGCGGGTGCCTGTAGCGGACCTTCGCGCAGGCCGACATGCCAGAGCGCCAGGCCGATCAGCAGTGCGAAGCTCGCCAGCGCCATCGGGAAGTTGCGCAGCAGCAGGCTCGGCAGGTTGTCATGGTCGGTCTGCAGCAGCAGGGTCACCGCGCTGTCCTGAGTGAGGTACCACAGCAGCCAGGCGTTGTCGTAACGGGCGATGGCGCGGTTTTTCCACAGGTCGGCATCGGTGATGACAGTAATCAGCCCCTGGCCATAGACCATTTGCAGCAGGTGCGTGGCATCGGCGCTGTTGGCCCAGGACTGGGCATGATCGTACGGGTCTTCCAGATGAAAGGCCGGGTTGAAACTCATGTAGGCCGGTTGTTTTTCGTTTTCCAGGTACAGACGGGTCAACTCTGGCCAGCGCTGGCTCGGCGTGCTGGTGCGCGGCGCCATCAAGGGGATGGACGGCTGGGGACGTGCCTGGTTTTCCAGGCGTTGCTGTTCCTTGTCCTGCTGTTTGATATCGCGGGTGAGGTATTGCTGAATCTGTACCTTGTCCAGCAACAGGTCGCCGCTACGGCCTTTTTTCTCGTCCCAGATCTGCTCGGCAACGAACAGCAGATGGCCACCCGATCTGGCCCAGCCCAGCAGTCGCTCGACCTGGGCGGGTGTCATGTTTTCGCGACTGTCGAGCAGCAACAACGTTTGCGGGTGCTGGCTGACATCGGGCAGCTCAAGCAGGTTGTGGGTCGATTTGACCGGTGTCGAGCGCTGGCGCAGGAAGTGTTCGGCAGCCAGATACGGATTGGCCGCCACTTCGGGAGAAGGGCCCTGGTCAATGACCTCTTCATAAGGCTCAAGGTGTTTGGCGGCATAGATACCGGCGAGCAGCAGCATGAGCACCAGCAGGCCGATGAGGATCTGCTTGCGCCGGGTCATCGTGGCGCTCCGGTGTCGAACAGGCGCCGCCAGCCATCGCAGAGTTCCTGCTGCAGATGCGCGGGAGGCAGGCGATGGCCGTAGGCAAGGTTCTGCCAGTGAGTGGTCAGGCTGCGGCTGAAATCGTTCAGCAATGGCTGGTTGAGTTTCGCCACGTGTTCCAGCACCTGGCCTTCGGTGTCGGCATGCTTGAGCGGCAGTCGATAGTCGTTCAGCAAACGGCTGAGCAAGCCGCGATACAACAGGCTCAGGGCTTCGCGCGGCTGGCTGGCCCACAGGCGCTGCGCGTGGCTGGCGATATCGTCAGGCAGACTCTGGGCGGTGACGGCCAGGCCGAACAGTTGCTCGGGGCTGTCGCGCAAGGGTTTGCGTTTGCCGATGTCTCGTCCGACGAAGGTCTTGAACCACTCGCGATAGCGCCAGATCAACAGGGTTACCAGAGCGATGGCGGTAGCCCAGAGCAAGGTTTCCAGTACTTTGGCGATGACGTTGGCCGACCTGAGCAGGTCGTTCAGCCATTTGAACGGGTTGTCGTCACCGCCAGCCCTGGCTTTGGGGGCCGACTCCTTGGGTTCCGGAAAGCGCCAGCCGCTGACGGTCTTGGGGTTCTTGAACGGCGGCTCTTGCAGCAGGCTGCGGATATCGTTTCTGGCCGCTTCGCTGCTCAGGGCCTGCCGGGTCAGGCGCGGGGTATCGGGCGCGGCCAGGGAATCAGCGGGGCCGGTTTGCTCTGTCTCCGGCAGCGGGCAACTGTAGGCGGAAGCTTCGTCTGCCCAGACCGAAGTGGGTGCAGCAGACAGCGCCAGACCGGCGGCGATCAGCACCACATAGGCGCTGCCGATCAGCCTTTGCCGCAAGCGTCGGAAAACCAGCTCGATATCCCAGGCTTCCAGAGTGGTGCGCCGATTGAGGTACAGGGTAAAGCCGCAGGAAACATAGATCGGTCCCCAGAACACCAGCATCAAGGCGTAGAGCGCATTGCTCAGGTGTTCCAGCCAGTTCCAGCTGCCGTCGACATTGAGCAGGCGGTACCAGCTCCAGTCGAGTTCGATCTGCCGGGGAATGAAGGCATAGAACAGCAGGATCAAGCCCAGCCAAAGGGCAAACTCCAGATGGCTGCCGACGATGGTCAGGCAGCGGGCGGCGCGCATGTCTTTCTGGCTGAGCAGCGCGATACGCTGGCTGCGTTCGATACCCGAGAGATTTTCCAGTTGCTGCACCGGCAGCAGGAAGCTGCGGCTTGGGCTCAGGCGGCGCCAGGTCAGGCTCGGGATCAGCTGGTTCTTGAGCGTTGCCGGCCAGGCCTTGAGCGCCTGCTTTAGCGTCGGCGCGGGGCCGAACAAGGCCCGGGAAAGAATCAGCAGGGCTAAACGCTCATAGGCGGGTTTGAGCCACCAGAACAGAATGAAGACCAGTGAAGGGTAGTCCCACAGCAAGAAGCTGAGCAGGGCGAAGACTGGCAAGGTGACCGCTGCCCAACTGCCCATCAGCAGCGTGCGATGTTCGCGTGCCAGCAGCACGCCCAGATCTATGGCTTCCCAGGGATTGCGCGGGCGTATCGTGACGCTGGCATCAGTCAGGCGCATGAGCGGTCCGTCCTGCCAGGGTCAGATAGGCAATCACCAGTATCCACAGCGCTGCGCCCACCAGGTATTTGATGAACGGTTCGGGCCAGGTCATCGATGACCAGTAGGCTTCTATAAAGGCTGCAATCAACAGCAACAGAATGACGCCGCCGATCATCTGCACGCTGGTTCTGGCTGCCAGGCGCAGGGCTTCGCTGCGGCTCAGGCGCCCCGGCGCCAGCAAGGCCCAGCCCAGTTTGAGGCCCGCGGCGCCTGCCAGGGCGATGGCGGTCAGTTCAAAGGCGCCATGGCCGATCACGAACGACCAGAATGTCTGGCCGAAACCGATCTGGGTCAGGTGCCCGGCAACTGCGCCGATCATCAGGCCATTGAACAGCAGGAAGAACAGGCTGCCGAGGCCGAACAGCAAACCGCTGGCGTAGGTCTGAAAGGCGATGCCGATGTTGTTCATGATGTAGTAGCCGAACATCATCCAGTCAGCACTGGATTCACGCTCCAGCGCCTGGCCGATGCGTCGCGCCGCCGGGTCGTACATGTTCTGCATGTCGCTGACCTGCGCCGGGCTGACAATGCTGTAGATCAGGTTCGGGAAAACATACACCAGCAGGCCCATGCCGATCAGGCTGACGAAGAACAGCAGGCTGGCGACCAGCACGAAGCGCCATTCTGCCCGCACCAGGCGCGGGAACCCGGCGAGGATGAAGGTCAGGAACTGCGCAGCGATGTTGCTACGGTGGCGGTAGAGCTGCTGGTGGCCGCGCATTGCCAGTTGCTGCAGCGGGTCGATCAAGTGGCTGCTGTAGCCACGCTCACGGGCCAGGGCCAGTTGCTGGCAGATGCGTCGGTAATCACTGGCAAAGGTTTCGCCGGAGGCGGGATCGCGCTTGCCGCTTTCGAGTGCATCCAGGCGCTTGCCGAAAAGCTGCCAATGGGCCTGATGTCGCGCTTCAAACAGGCTCTGCTTCATGTCGGCCCCAACAGGCCGCGGGCGAGGCCATTGATGTGCGCCACTGCCTTGTCGCGCGGCACGTGCAAAGGCCCGGCGAGGATGGCCGCCAGTTCCTCGGTGCGCGCTGCGGAGAGTTCGCCCTGGCGCTCCGCAAGATCCATGAGTGCACGTTGCTCGTCCAGAGTGAGGGTGAACGGCGCAATGACCGGCTCGGCCTGTGGCAATACGGGACGCTGGACCGGTGTGTCGCGATAGATCACACAGGTGCCGGCTGCCAGGTCGCCCAGGCGCTTGAACAGTGGATGACTCAGGCAACTGACAGCGCCGAGGCCGTAGCCGAAAGGCAGCATGTCGACGAAGCGCAGCAAGTTGCGTATCAGCGACGCGGCCCAGCCGATCGGCGTGCCGTCGTCCTGCACCACGCGCAGGCCCATCAGGCGTTTACCCGGCGTGCTGCCCTGATTCAGGACTTCAAACAGCACCATGTACCACCAGTTCACCAGAAACATGGCGATGGCGCCCAAGCCCGTGCCGAGTTTGTCGAACAGCCGGAAAAACATGATCAGTACGCTGATGGTCAGTGCCCGGATACCGAAGTCGATGCCGAAGGCCAGCGCGCGAGGCAGCAGGCCGGCAGGGCGCATGACCAGATCGATGCCTTCCGGGGTCTCGATCCCGATGCGGGTATCCAGTGGCGCGGGCGGCGCTGCATTCCTTGGCGGGGCTGGAGGCGATGACATTGTCGGGAGCAGTGCACCTGAGAGCGATCTGTGATGCTAGCGAGCACGGCAGAGGTACGCAACCTGGCATTCCCGGCTTTATGGGGTAACAAGGCTTTATTCGCCACAGGCATGCCTGACGACCTACACTTTGCAGTGTCTTTTGTTCAGGATCAGCCCGTGACCTCCAGCATTTTCTGGTACGACTACGAAACCACCGGTATCAATCCGCGCAATGACCGTGCATTGCAGATGGCCGGCATTCGTACCGACTTCGACCTCAATGAAATCGCCGTCCCCGTCAATCTGTACTGCCAGCCCAGCGACGACATCCTGCCTCATCCGGCCGCGTGCGTGATTACCGGGATCACTCCTGAGCGGCTGGCTGAAAAAGGGCTCTGCGAAGCGGATTTCATGACCCGTGTGCATGCCGAACTGTCGGCTCCGGGGACGTGCGGTTCAGGCTACAACACGCTGCGTTTCGATGATGAAGTGACCCGCTACAGCCTCTATCGGAATTTCTTCGACCCCTATGCCCGTGAATGGCAGGGCGGCAACAGTCGCTGGGACCTGATCGATGTGGTGCGGGCCGCCTATGCATTGCGTCCGGACGGGATTGTCTGGCCGCAGGAAGAGGGCAGGGTAACGCTCAAGCTGGAGCGCCTGACGGCGGCCAACGGTATCGATCATGGACATGCTCATGATGCGTTGTCGGATGTGCGGGCAACGATTGCTCTGGCACGTTTGATTCGAGAGAAACAACCCCGGCTGTATGACTATCTGTTTGCTCTGCGCAGTAAACAAAAGGTTCAGGAACAGATTCGTCTGATGCAGCCATTGGTGCATATTTCAGGACGCTTTTCCGCAGCCCGCCATTATCTGGGAGTGATATTACCCCTGGCCTGGCACCCGCATAATCGTAATGCACTGATTGTGTGCGACCTGCATCTCGATCATTCGCCGTTGCTGGATGAGGACGCCGAAGTTCTGAAGCAGCGTTTATATACACGCCGTGAGGCGCTGGCTGAAGGTGAATTGCCGGTACCGCTCAAATTACTGCATATAAATCGATGCCCGGTGATTGCGCCCCTGAGTGTCTTGCGCAGTGAAGATCAACAACGCTTGCAGCTGGACATGTCGGGCTATCAGGAGCGGGTGCAACGACTCAACGAAAGTCGTGAACTTTGGCAGAATAAATTGCCTGCGGTGTATGGCAAGGAAGATTTCACGGCCACTGAAGATCCCGAGCAGCAATTGTATGATGGCTTTATTGGGGATCGTGATCGTCGTCTGTGCGAGCAAGTACGTTGCGCCGAGCCGGAACAACTGGCCCATGATGCATGGCCTTTTGACGATGCGCGCCTGCCGGAATTGTTGTTTCGTTATCGCGCTCGTAACTTCCCGGAAACCTTGAGTGACGAAGAGCAACAACGCTGGCGCAATTTCTGTCAGGCAAGGCTGCGCAGCCCGGAATCAGGGGCTCCCAATACCGTGCAAAGTT
>NZ_RBRE01000043.1 GCF_003700275.1 Pseudomonas cichorii
CCTGCGCGAACAACTGAGCGCTTGCCTGCCGGAATACCTGGTGCCTGCACAGTTTGTGGTGCTGGAGCGTTTGCCACTGACCGCCAACGGTAAACTGGACAAGCGTGCGCTGCCCAAGCCGGGCGTGGTCAAGCAGCGCTACACCGCGCCGGTGGGCGAGATCGAGGAAAAACTCGCGGCGGTATGGGCCGATGTACTGAAACTGGAGAAAGTCGGCAGTACCGACAACTTCTTCGTGCTGGGTGGCGACTCGATTCTCAGCCTGCAGATCATCGCCCGCGCCAAGCGCCAGGGCCTCAAGCTGAGCCCCAAGCAACTGTTCGAGAAACAGACCATCGCCCAGTTGGCGACGGTGGCCAAACTGATCCAGAAGAAACCCGCAGCGATGGTCGAACAGGTCGGCGGCAGCCTGCCGTTGCTGCCGATCCAGGCACGCTTCTTCGAGCTGGATATTCCGGAGCGGCATCACTGGAACCAGGCGGTAATGCTCAAGCCCACCAGTCTGCTGGAGGCTGTGCATTTGCAGGCGGCGTTGCAGGCGCTGATCGAACAGCACGACGCCTTGCGTCTGGGCTTTGCCCGACAGGATGGCCAATGGCAGGCGACTTTCGGGCCGCACACCGGACGTGACCTGCTGTGGGTTCACGAACTCAATGACCTGTCGCGCCTGAGTGAACTGGCCGACGAAGCCCAGCGCAGCCTGGATTTGAAAAACGGCCTGCTGTTGCGTGCGCTGCTGGTCAACCTGCCGCAAGGTGAACAGCGCTTGCTGTTGGTGATTCATCACCTGGTGGTGGATGGCGTGTCCTGGCGGGTGCTGCTGGAAGACCTGCAACAGGCCTATAGCGCGCTGGATAGCGGCAAGTCTCTGGCACTGCCAGCCAAAACCAGTTCGCTGAAGGCCTGGGCCGGGCAGTTGCAGCGTTATGCCGCCAGCGAAACCCTGGTCGCCGAACGTGATTATTGGCTGCAAACGCTCAGCGGCGATAACCAGCCGTTGCCACGTGATAACCCCGAAGGTTCACAGCGCAATCGCGACGTTGCCCATGCTTCGTCCTGGCTGAGCAAGGACCTCACTCACAAACTGCTGAAAGTGGCGCCAACTGCCTATCGTACTCAGGTCAATGATCTGTTGTTGAGCGCCCTGGCCAAGGTTCTGTGTCAGTGGAGCCAGCAGCCATCGGTGTTGATCCAGCTGGAAGGCCATGGCCGTGAAGACCTGTTCGAGGATATCGACCTGAGTCGTACCGTGGGCTGGTTCAGCAGCCTGTTCCCGGTCAGGCTCACCCCGCAACCGCAAACAGGCGCCAGCATCTGCAGCATCAAGGAACAACTGCGCGCCGTGCCGAACAAGGGTATCGGTTACGGCCTGCTGCGCTATCTGGGTGATGAGTCCGGCAAGCGTGAACTGGCCGCCTTGCCTCAGGCGCAAGTGACTTTCAACTACCTCGGACAATTCGACGGCAGCTTCAATGAGCGCGATGGCGCCTTGTTTATTCCGGGTTCGGAAAGCACCGGTCTGGCCTTGAGTGCCGATGGCCCATTGAGCAACTGGCTGAGCATCAACGGTCAGGTCTTCGATGGCCAGTTGCAGATGGATTGGGCTTTCAGTGCCGAGGTGTATCAGGTTTCGACCATCGAGGCTCTGGCTCGTCACTACGAGCAGGCGCTGGCCGAGGTAATCGAACATTGTCTCGATGGCCAGTCGGGTGTGACGCCATCGGACTTCCCGCTAGCGGTCCTGAATCAGGCGCAACTGCAGCGCTTGCCGGTTGCAGCGGGGAATATCGACGATATCTACCCGCTGTCACCGATGCAGCAAGGCATGCTGTTCCACACCCTGTTCGAGCAGGAAGCGGGCAACTACATCAACCAGTTGCGGGTCGATGTCAGCGGTCTGGACGTCGCCCGTTTCCAGGCCGCCTGGCAGGCAACGGTGGATGCCCATGAAGTACTGCGCAGCGCCTTCGTCAGCCACCTTGAACACTCGCTGCAAGTGGTGCAGCGTCAGGCCGTCGTGCCCTTTGTCGAACTGGATGCCCGTGGCCAGCACAGCGCGTGGCTGGATGAGCGGGCACAGGCAGACCGGCAGCAAGGCTTCGATCTGACCCGGGGTCCGCTGCTGCGTCTGGCGGTCTTGCGCACTGGCGAGAATAGCCATCACCTGATCTATACCAGCCACCATATCCTGATGGATGGCTGGAGCAGTTCGCGTCTGCTGGGCGAAGTCCTGCAACGTTACAGCGGCCAGCCGATGCCGCAACAGAGTGGCCGTTATCGCGACTATATCGAATGGCTGCAACGCCAGGACGCACAAGCCAGCGAACGCTTCTGGACCGCGCAAGTGGCGCAACTGGATGAACCAACCCGTCTGGTCCAGGCGCTCAAGTCGAGCGCAAGCGGCCAGGGCCATGGCGACTATTTCCATCTGATCGATGCGGCGGGCACCCAGCGTCTGAGCGAATTTGCCCGTGAGCAGCGAGTGACCCTCAACACCTTGGTGCAGTCAGCCTGGCTGTTGCTGTTGCAGCGTTATACCGGGCAATCCAGCGTGACCTTTGGCGCAACCGTTGCCGGGCGTCCGGCGGATCTGCCGGGTGTCGAAGAGCAACTGGGCCTGTTCATCAACACCTTGCCGGTCATCGCCAGCCCGCGTCCCGAGCAGACGGTGGCCGACTGGGTGCAGCAGGTGCAGGCGAAAAACCTCGCCCTGCGCGAGTACGAACATACGCCGTTGTACGAAATCCAGCGTCTGGCTGCCAGTGCTGGCGAAGCGCTGTTCGACAATATTCTGGTGTTCGAGAACTACCCGATGTCCGAGGCCCTGCAACAGGCTCCGGCAGGGTTGGCGTTCAGTGGTCTGCACAATCAGGAGCAGGCGCATTACCCGCTGACGCTGGTGGTCGAAGCCGCCGAAGTCCTGTCGGTGCGCTTCAGCTACGATCGCCAGCACTTCGCTGCCGAAAGCGTGGCGCAACTGGCGAGCCATTTCGATCACTTGTTGCAAAGCCTGTGCACTGCACCGTCTGCTTGCCTGGGTGAGCTGGCGCTGCCAGTCGGCTGGACGCAAGTCGTGCAGGCCTGGCCAGGCGAGCAATGCGCTCATCAGATGATCGAAACCCAGGCTGCCCGCGCACCACAGGCGATTGCCCTGAGCCTGAACGGCGAGCAATTGAGCTACGAACAGCTCAACCGCCGCGCCAACCAGTGGGCCCACAAACTGCGCGAGCAGGGCGTCGGCCCGGATGTGCGGGTCGGTCTGGCAGTGGAGCGCAGCCTGGAAATGGTCGTCGGCCTGCTGGCAATCCTCAAGGCCGGTGGCGCCTATGTGCCGCTGGACCCGGATTCGCCGCAGGAGCGCTTGAACTATCTGATGGACGACAGCGGCATTGCCCTGTTGCTGAGCCAGGATCATCTGCGCGAACGGCTACCGGTTCCTGCGCAACTCCAGGTGCTGTCGCTGAACGATTCACTGCAAGGTTATGCCGAGAGCAACCCGGTCAATCTGACGACACCGGATAACCTGGCCTACGTGATCTACACCTCGGGTTCCACCGGCAAGCCGAAAGGCACGCTGCTGCCGCATCACAACCTGATGCGCCTGTTTGCCGCCACCGATGAGTGGTTCAAGTTCGGTGAACAGGACGTCTGGACCCTGTTCCATTCCTACGCCTTTGACTTCTCGGTGTGGGAGATTTTTGGCGCGCTGTTGCATGGCGGACGTCTGGTGATCGTGCCCCGCGAAGTGAGCCGTTCGCCGGAAGATTTCCATGCCTTGCTGGTGCAGGAGCAGGTCACGGTCCTGAACCAGACGCCATCAGCATTCAAGCAGTTGATGCGCGTAGCTTGCGACAGCGATCAAGCGCTGGCCTTGCGTTCGGTGATCTTCGGCGG
>NZ_RBRE01000022.1 GCF_003700275.1 Pseudomonas cichorii
GGCAGACCTTACCTGCTTTATCCGCGCAAGAACCGCCTGCACCTGGCCTTTTCCCCTGTGCAATGGACCTGGCGAATCTGCGAACACATGTGCGCTCATGCTGATAACCGGGCCTTTTGGATGAAGCCCCTGGACCTGGCAAACTTCAGATCCAACCTGAACGGTCCCGGCACTTTACCGCTGTTTCAGCTCGCCACGGCTGTGGCCGACATCGACGAGGATTACGTGGTCGAGGACCAGCGTTTCGCCGACTCGTCCATACCGACTTCCGAGCCAGTGCCTCAGCCCGAACAACCAGCAGAGCCGAGCTTTAGCCCGCTTGGTGCCGATGTGTATTGGCGGGGCAGTGTTCCGGACCAATACAGCTCGCTGCTGATTGCGCTGGACGATCCTTTGGCCGTGCTCAACGACCTGGGCCTGCAACTGGCGGGCGATCAGGCCGCGCTTCGGGTCTGGCAACAGGAACATGAGCACAAGCTGCAAATTGCCCAGACCGTCACTCAACTGTGCGGTGCCAGGGCCGAGACCCACCCACTGCCTGCGGCTGTACGCGACGATAGCGCCGGCACTCAGAAGTACCTGAGCGATCTCGAAGCCTATTTCGAGCAGCTTGACCAGGAAGAAATGCTGCTCATGCACGGCAATGCGCAGGGCAGCTCCCCGGCCACGCTGCACATCCTCCAGAGCGCAGAAATGCGTCGGAGCCTGCAGGCTCGCTACGGTCAGATCCCCTCTGCGGAGGACATAAAAGACTGGCAAGCCCGCGAGAAATGGCGTCGTGAAGTCGACCTCATAGGCGCCCGCGACCATTTGCGACAACACTTGCCCGCCAGCGAAACCCTGCTGCAACAGGTACGCGACACCCAGGCCGACCTGCAGACCTGGGCCGAATATCTGGGCAACGATCCACTCAGGTTGTTTGTCGATACCTGTAACCCGAGCAATCTGCTGTACCTGCAAACGGTCATGACCCAT
>NZ_RBRE01000019.1 GCF_003700275.1 Pseudomonas cichorii
AGAATGTCGGCGGCGAACTCGATAACGTCGGTCTTGCCCGTACTTGAATCGTAATTGTTGATCGAGTCCTGACCCCAGCCGCGGCTGAAGCGGTAGGTATCGGAGCCATCCCCCCCTGTCAGATAATCGTTGCCGATACCACCATCCAGTTGGTCATTGCCCGAGTCGCCATACAGCGTGTCGTTGCCTTCATCGCCTGCCAGCGTGTCATTGCCATCACCGCCAGTCAGGTAGTCCGAGCCCTCGCCACCAGACAACTGATCACTACCAGTGCCACCGTACAGGTAGTCATTTCCGGCTTCACCGAGCAGAGTATCGTCACCTGCTTCGCCCGAAAGACTGTCCGTACCGGCACCACCTTGAAGGGTGTCATTGCCCGCCTGACCATACAGGCTGTCATCGCCCAGACCACCGTTCAGAGTGTCATCAGTGGCGTAACCCCAGACATTGTCATTGCCGTCAGTAGTGACAATGGAAAGGGCTTTGATCTGATCGAGATTCCAAGTGGTGCCGTCAGCGAAGCGGACCTGCTCCAGTGCATACGGTGTAACACCATCATTCTGGAAGTAGCTGGAGACCGTGATCTTGTCCGTAGAGTTTTTCAGCGACAGGACCAGATCAGTGCCTGAACGGGTGACAACAATATCGGTCGGGAGAATGTCGGCGGCGAACTC
>NZ_RBRE01000034.1 GCF_003700275.1 Pseudomonas cichorii
GAAAAAGTTGACCACTACAGCAGCCAGGGTGAATTGCGAAACCAGCAACAATCCACCACCCACATCCTGCAACGAGAGGTTCATCTTGCCTTGCTCATCACTGAACACCCGATAGTTGAGCAGCTTATGCAGCAACTTATCGGCACTGGCCTGCGTGTCTTGAGGCTCTACGCCCACCAGTACCAACAAGCCTTGATCGACAGCACCGACCACTTCTCCAGCCACTTCCACGCGCGCACTTTGCACGCGCTGCAACAAGCCTTTCATAGATGTTTTCCATACAGCGGATTTGTATGTGGGTGTGTTTGTGGGGGCGGATTCATTCGCAAAAAGCCTCGTCGCGAATGAATCCGCTCCCACACACCGCAGCAATCACGCCTCTTCAGGCGGCAGGTCCAGCAAGCGGCGGGCAATCTGCGCAGCAGCGCGAACCAGTGCGTCGGTAATGCCCGGCTCGGAAGCCGCATGCCCTGCTTCGCGAATCACCTGCAGCTCACTGTTGGGCCAGGCCTGATGCAATTCCCAGGCGTTGTCCAACGGGCAAATCACATCGTAGCGGCCATGGACGATGATGCCAGGCAAATGCGCGATTTTCGGCATGTCGCGAATCAGCTGGTTTTCTTCCAGGAAGGCATTGTTGATGAAGTAATGGCTTTCGATACGGGCAATCGACAAGGCGCGTTGCGGCTCGGCAAAGCGATCCACCACTTGCGGGTTGGGGCGCAGGGTCGCGGTTCTGCCCTCCCAGGTCGACCAGGCCTTGGCGGCATGCATCTGGGCGATCTGGTCGGCACCGGTCAGGCGCTTGTGAAAGGCTGCCAGCAGGTTGTCGCGTTCATCCTGAGGAATCGGCGCCACATAATCCTGCCAGTAATCGGGGAACAGGCGGCTGGCGCCCGACTGATAGAACCATTCGATTTCCTGCGGACGGCACAGAAAGATGCCACGCAGGATCAGGGCATGGACGCGCTCGGGATGCGCCTGGGCATAGGCCAGCGCCAGGGTCGAACCCCATGAGCCGCCGAACAGTACCCATTTCTCGATCCCCAGATGCTCGCGAATCCGCTCCAGGTCTTCTATCAAATGCCAGGTGGTGTTGTTTTCCAGGCTCGCATGCGGAGTCGAACGCCCGCAGCCGCGCTGGTCGAAGGTGACAATGCGGTACAGGTTCGGGTCGAAATAGCAGCGACTTTGCGCATCGCAGCCCGCGCCAGGGCCGCCGTGGATGAACACCACCGGCAAGCCTTCGGGCGAGCCGCTTTCATCGACATAGAGCACGTGCGGTTGTTCCACGGCCAGATCGTGCCGGGCGTAGGGTTTGATCTGCGGGTACAAAGTCTGCATACGTGCTCCATAAGTCCAGTTCAGAGGCTTCTATTATTCTGCCGTTGGGCATCATAAACCCGAAACGATGAATGAGCATGCTGCACATTGCCGATCCGGGTGGAACGATCAATGCAAGCGTTTTGCCAATTGCATGGATTGGCGAACCAGAGCCTTGCGGCCGAGTCGAAGCGTGAGCAGCCCGCTCGGTTATTTAAAATTTTTTCAGGAAATAACTGACGACACGCCTACAGTCAAAGAACCCACTTTTCACTCGTCTGACTACTTGAGGTCGTAACGATGTCTCAGGAACCACTTGTTCGTGACGCTGATGTGGCCGCTTTTCGCGCCGCAGTTCTTGCCAAACTCACCTATGCAGTGGGCAAGGACCCTGACCATGCGTTTGAGCATGACTGGTTTGAAGCTGTCGCCCTTGCTGCTCGCGATCACATGGTCGAGCACTGGATGGACCATACGCGGCAGATTTATCGCAAGGTCCAGAAACGTGTCTACTACCTTTCACTGGAATTCTTGATCGGGCGGCTCCTGTACGACAGCCTGAGCAACCTGGGGCTGCTGGAAATCGCTCGCGAAGCGATGACCGAACTGGGCGTGGACATTGAACGCATTCGCCTGCTGGAGCCGGATGCGGCTCTGGGCAATGGCGGCCTGGGTCGTCTGGCAGCCTGCTTCATGGAAAGCATGTCGACCCTGGGCATCGCCGGGCATGGCTACGGCATCCGTTATGAACACGGGCTGTTCCGCCAGGCCATCGTCGACGGCTGGCAGCAGGAGCAGACCGAGAACTGGCTGGACTTCGGCAACCCCTGGGAGTTCGAGCGCCCCGAGGTGGTTTACTCCATCGGCTTCAGCGGCAGCGTCGATACCGTGCTCAGTGAATCGGGCGAATCGCGTCAGGTATGGCGCCCGGCTGAAACCGTACGCGCCATTGCCTATGACACACCGGTAGTTGGCTGGCGCGGTGCCAGTGTCAACACCCTGCGCCTGTGGCGGGCGCGGGCCGTGGAAGATCTGCATCTGGAGCGTTTCAACGCCGGCGACCACTTTGGTGCGGTAGCCGAGGTCGTGCGCGCCGAGAGTATTTCCCGCGTGCTTTACCCCAACGATGCGACAGAAGCGGGCCAGGAACTGCGCCTGCGCCAGGAATACTTCTTTGTCTCGGCCTCGCTGCAGGACTTGCTGCGCCGTCACCTGAACATGCATGCCACGCTGATGGACCTGCCCGAACACGCGGCGATCCAGATGAACGATACCCACCCTTCGATTGCCGTGGCCGAACTGATGCGCCAGTTGATCGATACCCACGGGATCGCCTGGGATGCAGCCTGGAAAATCACTGTCGGCACCCTGAGCTACACCAACCACACCCTGCTGCCCGAGGCGCTGGAAACCTGGTCGGTGGGCCTGATGGAACGCATGCTGCCGCGCCACATGCAGATCATCTACCTGATCAACGCTCAGCACATCGATACCCTGCGCGCCAAGGGCGTGCATGATTTCGACGTATTGCGCGCCGTGTCACTGATCGAAGAAGACAATGGGCGCCGGGTGCGCATGGGCAACCTGGCATTCCTCGGCTCGCACAGCGTGAACGGCGTTTCTGCGCTGCACACCCAGCTAATGCGCAAGACGGTCTTCGCCGAGCTGCACAAGATTTATCCGGAGCGGATCAACAACAAGACCAACGGCATTACCTTCCGCCGCTGGTTGTTCCAGGCCAACCCGAAACTCACCCAGATGCTGGTGGAAACCCTGGGCGAGGATGTCCTGGATAACGCCGAGACACGCCTGGTCGAGCTGGAGCCGTTCGCCGAGAAAAGCTCCTTCCGCAAGCAGATGGCCGACCAGCGCCTGCACAGCAAGCGTGCACTGGCAGCGATCATTCATGAGCGCCTGGGCATCGTGGTCAATCCGGCGGCGATGTTCGACGTGCAGGTCAAGCGTATCCACGAGTACAAGCGCCAGCTGCTCAACCTGTTCCACACGGTTGCGCTGTATCAGGCCATTCGCGCCGAACCCGGCACCGACTGGGTGCCGCGGGTGAAGATCTTCGCGGGCAAGGCGGCGGCCAGTTATCACTCGGCCAAGCTGATCATCAAGCTCACCAACGACATCGCCCGCACCGTCAACAACGACCCGACCGTGCGCGGCCTGCTCAAAGTGGTGTTCATGCCCAACTACAACGTCAGCCTGGCCGAAAGCATCATCCCGGCAGCCGACCTGTCAGAGCAGATTTCCACGGCGGGCCTGGAAGCTTCCGGGACCAGCAATATGAAGTTCGGCCTCAATGGCGCGCTGACCATCGGTACGCTGGACGGTGCCAACGTGGAAATGAGCGAGCAGGTTGGCCTCGAACATATGTTCATCTTCGGCATGACGTCGCAGCAGGTCGGAGCCCGCAAGCAAGCCGGTGATTTCAGCGCGCATGCCGATGTTGCCGCTTCCGGTCGTCTCAATGATGTGTTGCAGGCGATTCGCGGCGGCGTGTTCTCGCCGGACGATCCGAACCGCTATGCCGGCCTGATCGATCAGTTGCTGGCCTACGACCGCTTCCTGGTCTGCGCCGATTTCGACTCGTACTGGGCCGCCCAGGCCAGGGTCGAGGAACGCTGGCACGACTCCAAGCAATGGTGGCGCTCGGCGGTCCTCAACACTGCACGCATGGGCTGGTTCTCGTCAGACCGCACCATTCGCGAATACGCCGGGGATATCTGGAAAGCCCTGGACTGATATCCGCTCTACGGGCCGCTTTCCATCCCGGGAAGCGGCCCCTTCTCCCGCAGGGCTCGCCCTGAATCTCCCTCTCGCCCAGCCTCCAGTCCTGATTGATCGGGTAACCGAGGCACGCTGGCGCGCACGGTTTTGTTTATAGGTGTTGGCATATCGCTATCTGTGGTGGGATATTTCACACATCACCGCCAGAAATTTCCGATAACAATCGGCGCGGAAACAGGCTGAAATCCGATCCAGAGCCTACCCAACCGTGAGGAACCCGTTCGTGAGTCGTCCGCTCGTCATCAAAATCGCTGTGCTCGGCGCAGCCCTGTGTGCGGCGATGACCGTCAATGCCCTGGAAAAACCGGCGGACTTCGCCAGCCAGACACCCTTGACCCTGAGCGGCCAGGGCCCGTGGTATCGGCTCGACCTGCCCCTGGCATTGCAACTCGATGCCCGCCAGAGCAACCTCAACGACCTGCGAATCTTCGATGCCGCCGGCCAGCCGCAGCCGCATATGTTCCTGCGCCAGCAGCAGGCTCATGCAGAGGATGCCGTACCGACAGCGGTGAACGGCTTCCCGCTGTACACCACGGCCGAAGCAGGCGATGCCGTGCCGATTATCCGCAGCGAGCGTTCGAGCGACGGCACAGTCATTGATATCCAGCCACAAAGCGATATCGAAGCGGGTGAAGAAATACTGCGCGGCTGGCTGCTCGATACCAGCGCGATCAAGGCACCTCTTGAACAATTGCTGATCGACTGGAGCGCCGAGCGTGAAGGCTTCCAGCACTTCAGCATCGAAGCCAGCGATGACCTCCAGCACTGGCAGGCCTGGGGCGAGGGGCAAGTGGCGCGGCTGACCTTCTCCGATGAAATGGTCGAACAGCGAGAAGTCGGCCTGCCCGGCCAGAACGCACGCTATCTGCGCCTGCTGTGGCGCTCGCCACAGAACGCACCGACGCTGATTTCCGCCCACATAATCAGCGCCGACCCCGACAGCCTGCCGTCGACCCTGACCTGGTCGCCAGTAATCAGCGGCGTTGCAGAACAGCCCAATGAATATGTCTGGCAGTTGCCGGTCGAACTGCCGGTCGAACGGGTCAGACTCGATATCGCCCAGGCCAACAGCCTGGCGCCTGGCACACTTTATGGACGACTCGATTCCGGGCAGTCCTGGCAAATCATCAGCAGCGGCCTGCTGTACCGGTTGACCCAGAACAATGGCGAGATCGCGCAGGATCAACTGCAGCTTGCCGGTCAGAACGTGCGGCAACTGAAGCTGGTGGTCGATGATCGTGGCGGCGGCCTGGGCAACGAGGCTCCAATGTTGAGTGTTGCCGTTCAGGCAGTCCAGGTGATGTTCGAGGACAACGGCAACGGGCCGTTCACGCTGGCTATTGGCAATACGACAGTGGCAGGACTGCCGCTGGCGATGCTGACGTTCCCGACTGATCCGCAAAGGCTGGCGGCACTGGGCAAGGCCCAGGCAGCCGCTACGCCCGCTGTCAGCAGCGTGGTTTCTGCGCCGCAGACTTCAGAAGACATCGACTTCAAGCGTCTGGCGTTATGGGCCGTGCTGGTCCTGGGTACGCTGTGTCTGGGCTGGATCGCTCTCAGCTCGCTGCGCGCCTCAAAACATTGATGCATGACGGCTTGCTGTTTCGCTTTTGCAGCTACGCTGAGCTGGCGTATGAACTCAATTACCCATAAGCCAGTCTCATAGCAGTATTACGTCGCCACTCGCGTTAAACTGCGCGGGTTTTTCATCCCCCATTTTCGGAGCTATCCATGTCCCGCGTTACACTGAGTCGCTTTTTGATTGAGCAGACCCGCAGCAACAATACTCCTGCCGATCTGCGCTTCCTGATCGAAGTAGTGGCGCGAGCATGCAAGGAAATCAGCCACGCCGTTTCCAAGGGCGCGCTGGGTGGTGTGCTCGGTAGCATGGGCACCGAAAACGTGCAGGGCGAAGTCCAGAAGAAGCTCGACGTGATCTCCAACGAAATCCTGCTCGAAGCCAACGAATGGGGCGGCCACCTGGCTGGCATGGCGTCCGAGGAAATGGACAACGCCTACCAGATTCCGGGCAAATACCCCAAAGGTGCCTACCTGCTGGTATTCGACCCGCTGGACGGCTCCTCGAACATCGATATCAACGCGCCAGTCGGCACGATTTTCTCCGTTCTGCGCTGCCCTAGCGAATACCTGAGCCAGAACGAAGCCCTGAACGAAAAGGCCTTCCTGCAACCGGGCACCGAGCAGGTAGCCGCCGGCTACGCGATCTACGGCCCGCAGACCATGCTGGTCCTGACGCTGGGCGATGGCGTAAAAGGCTTTACCCTGGACCGTGAAATGGGCAGCTTCGTGCTGACTCATGAAGACCTGAAGATCCCTGAGTCGACTCAGGAGTTCGCGGTCAACATGTCCAACCAGCGCCACTGGGAAGCCCCGGTAAAGCGCTATGTCGAAGAAATGCTGGCTGGCGAAGAAGGCCCGCTGCAAAAGAACTACAACATGCGCTGGGTTGCCGCGATGGTAGCCGATGTGCATCGCATCCTGACCCGCGGTGGCCTGTTCATGTATCCGCGTGACAGCCGCGAGCCTTCCAAGCCGGGCAAACTGCGCCTGATGTATGAAGCCAACCCGATGTCGTTCCTGGTCGAGCAGGCGGGCGGTGCGTCCACCGACGGCCATCAGCGCATCCTCGACATCCAGCCGGAAGGCCTGCACCAGCGTGTCGCCGTATTCCTGGGTTCCAAACAGGAAGTCGAGCGCGCCACGGCGTACCACAAGGAGTAAAACCCGATGCTTGCCCCTTGGCTGCCTCTGCTCGAATGGTGGTTCGGCTCGTCCGAATCAGCCAGCGAAGTGGTGAAAGCCAGGGAGAAGCTCTGGTTTGGCAAGAAAAAGGCCAACGACACCGAAGCCCGCGAGCGCTTCGGTGATCTGGTCGAGCAGGCCCTGGCTGGCGGCCTCAAGGAATGGGCTGAAAGCCCCAAGGGCTGGCTGGCCTTGATCCTGTTGCTGGATCAGTTGCCGCGCATGATCCATCGCGATACGCCCAAGGCCTTCGCCGGCGATCAACGCGCACAGACACTGGTACAACATGGCCTGAAGCTGGGCCGGGACCAGCATCTGGAACCACTGGAACGCACCTTCATCTATCTGGTGCTGGAACACAGCGAAAACCTCGACGACCAGAATCAGGCCATCGCCTGCTTCACCCGGCTCCTGCCGCTTCTTCCCGCCACCGATCGCGACTACTTCAGGCAAAGCCTGGATTACGCTGAACGTCATCAGAAAATCATCGCCCGGTTCGGACGCTTTCCGCATCGCAACGACATCCTCGGCCGCGCCTCGAGCGATGAAGAAATCGAATTCCTCAAAAAGCCCGGCTCACGGTTCTAGGTTTTCTGGAAACAGTGTCTTGCCGAGTCGCGGGCAAGCCTCTCCCTCAGTGCGCGCAAATCACCAGTCGGCTCAGGGAACCAGATCACGGTTTTCTCTTCTAAGCTTTCGGCAGTGCGCCAGCGCGGTTGAAAAAACCGTTTTGCTGCGACACAGCCCTCTTCCGTTCAGGAGCTTCATCCATGTCTTTGCGCTCTCTCGCGTTACTGTCGTTCTGCGTACTGCTGGCTGCCTGCAGCAAGATCACTCAGGAAAACTACTCTAAACTTTCCGCAGGCATGCCCAAGGCTCAGGTCGAAAGCCTGTTGGGCAGCCCGACTGAATGTTCCGGCGCACTGGGGATGTCCAGTTGCACCTGGGGCGACCAGAAAACCTTTATCAGCGTGCAGTATGCTGGCGACAAAGTGCTCATATTCTCGGGCCAAGGTCTGAAATAACTCATGATCAAGCTACTTCTGCGTTTCGGAATTTTCGTCATGGCCGGCTTTCTGGCCATCGGTTTCGCCCATTCGGCTGACAACCTCGAACCCAAGACCGTCGACAGCGTCGACCTCAAGCGCTATCAGGGCACCTGGTATGAACTGGCGCGCCTGCCGATGTTTTTCCAGCGCAATTGCGCGCAGTCCGAAGCTCATTACAAGCTCAAGGCTGACGGCAACATTGCCGTGACCAACCGCTGCCGGACAATTGAAGGCAAATGGCAGGAAGCCAGTGGCACCGCCTCGCCGCAAGTACCGGGCAAGACCGACAAGCTGTGGGTAGTGTTCGACAACTGGTTCTCGAAACTGCTGCCGGGTCTGGCCAAGGGTGACTATTGGGTCCTGGCCATCGGTGACGACTACAAGACTGCCGTGGTCGGCAACCCTGATCGCAAGTACCTGTGGCTGCTGTCGCGCACACCGACCGTCTCGGAAGCGGTCAAGCAGGACCTGATGAGCAAGGCCCGCCAACAGGGCTATGACACCAGCCGCCTGATCTGGCGCGAGGATGACGCGAAGATCGGCAAATAAACGTTCTTCGCCAATGAATTCGCTCCCTCACAACCGGTGCAGGAGCGGATTCATCCGCGAAGACGGCATTGACGTGCGCGAAAATCTTCACGGCCCTTCGCGAATGAATTCGCTACGCGAGCAACTCCTTGAGCACCCGGGCAAACGCCCGATTGCTGTCTTCCTCTGCCGCATGCCGCCCTTCACGAACGACCCAGCGTCCATTGACCAGCACATCACGCACCTGACGATCACCGCCCGCAAACAGCCAGCGGTTGAGAATCGAATCGCCTGAAGCGCTGGCCAGGTACGGATCCTTGCCATCGAGCACCACCCAGTCTGCGCGCTGCCCGACCTCCAGTTTCCCGATGTTCTGCCCCATGGCCTGTGCACCACCGGCCAATGCTGCATCGAACAGTGTTCGGCCCACCATCGGCTGGTCACTGCGATAAAGCCGGTTGCGACGCTGATCGCGCAAGCGCTGGCCATATTCCAGCCAGCGCAGTTCCTCGACCACACTGAGCGACACATGGCTGTCCGAGCCGATGCCCCAGCGTCCGCCCTGAGCCATGTAATCCACTGCCGGGAAGATACCGTCGCCCAGATTGGCTTCCGTGGTCAGGCATAACCCGGCCACGCTGCCGCTTTGCGCCATTAGGGTGACCTCATCCGGCTCGGCATGGGTCGCATGCACCAGACACCAGCGCTGATCCACCGCCACGTTTTCATACAGCCATTGCAGTGGACGGCGGCCGCTCCAGCTCAGGCAGTCATCGACTTCCTTCTGCTGCTCGGCGATATGGATGTGTACCGGGCACTGTTGATTGCTGGCGGCCAGCACTTCGCTGATCTGCTGCGGTGTGACAGCGCGCAACGAATGGAAGCACAGCCCGAGGCTTTGCGCCGCCTGGCTGGCGACGACCTTCTGCAGACGGGCCTGCAAATCCAGATAGCTGTCGGTACTGTGGATAAACCGGCGCTGCCCTTCATTGGGCGCCTGTCCGCCAAAACCGGCGTGGCTGTAGAGCACCGGCAACAGGGTCAGGCCGATGCCAGCGGATGTGGCGGCCTGGCTGATCTGCAAGGCCAACTCGGCAGGATCGGCATACGGCTTGCCGTCGCTGTCCTGGTGTACATAATGAAACTCGGCGACCGAGGTGTAGCCGGCCTTGAGCATCTCGATATAGAGCTGTCGGGCGATGACCGCCAATTGCTGCGGAGTGATCTGCCCGACCAGTCGGTACATCAGGTCACGCCAGGTCCAGAAGCTGTCATTGGGATTACCCGCCACCTCCGCCAGCCCGGCCATTGCCCGCTGGAAGGCGTGGGAATGCAGATTTGGCATCCCCGGCAGCAGCGGCCCGCTCAGCAACTCGGCATCCTGACGCTGCGCATTGGCCTGCACCGCGCTCAACATACCGTCAGGACTGACCTCCAGACGGACATTATCGGCCCAACCTGCGGGTAATAATGCGCGTTCGGCAAAGAAGGCTGGCATTGACTTCACACCTCATCGTTGTAATTTGTATATACATATACAGACGTTCAGATCACCGGTAAACCTTCGCGTGCTTGCCGTACTGCAGGTTAATGGTTAGCGTGGGCGCTCTTTAATAGATGAATCACCCAGAACAAGGACTCCTACGTGCCGACTCCGCCCGCCTCTTCTCCCTTGGCAGCCCAGATGGGTGAAAGTCCGGCCCCGCTCTATGCCCGCGTCAAACAGATGATCGCCCTGCAAATCCAGAACGGCACCTGGCCGCCGCATCATCGCGTGCCCTCGGAAAGCGAACTGGTGACGCAACTGGGTTTCAGCCGCATGACCATCAACCGCGCCTTGCGCGAGCTGACCGCCGAAGGGCTGCTGGTGCGCATGCAAGGGGTCGGCACTTTCGTTGCCGAACCCAAGAGCCAGTCGGCGCTGTTTGAAGTCAATAACATTGCGGACGAGATCGCCTCCCGAGGTCACCGCCACTCCTGCAAGGTCGTCGTACTACAGGAAGAACCTGCCGGCTCCGAGCGGGCACTGGCGCTGGACATGCGCGAAGGCCAGAAGGTGTTTCACTCCTTGATCGTGCATTTCGAGAACGACATTCCGGTGCAGATCGAGGACCGTTTCGTCAACGCACTGGTTGCGCCGGACTACCTCAAGCAGGACTTTACCCAACAGACGCCCTACGCCTATCTGTCACAGGTGGCGCCGCTGACCGAAGGCGAGCATGTGGTCGAAGCGATCCTGGCCGAACCCAGCGAATGCCAGTTGCTGCAAATCGATACCGGCGAGCCGTGCCTGCTGATTCGGCGTCGGACCTGGTCCGGCCGTCAGCCGGTCACTGCAGCTCGCCTGATTCACCCCGGCTCTCGCCATCGCCTGGAAGGACGCTTCAGCAAATGACTCAGACCAAAATCCTGCGCGCCACCGGTTACCCTCGCATGCCCTGGAAAAACGGCGGCGGCAGCACCGAAGAAATCGCCCGCGATGCCGGACAGGAGCTGGACGGCTTCGGCTGGCGGCTGTCGATTGCCGATGTCGAAACCTCGAGTGGCTTTTCGGTGTTTGCCGGTTACCAGCGGATCATTTCGGTGATTCAGGGCGCAGGCATGACCCTGGATGTCGACGGCGTCAGCAGCCGTCCGCTGCTGCCCACCGATCCATTTGCCTTCAGTGGCGACAGCCAGGTCAGTTGCACACTGCTCGACGGCGCGATTCGTGATTTCAACCTGATCTATGCTGCACAGCGCTACAGCGCTCGCCTGCACTGGATCGACGTACGCCAGCCGCAGCGCCTGTTCAGTTCCGCCAGCACACTTCTGCTGTTCAGTGCTGCCGAACAGGTCGGGGTCAGCGTGAACGACGGGCTCTGGGAGATTCTTGGTCGCCACGACTGCCTGCAAGTGGATAACCCTGGCGGCCTGCTGGAAATCGAACTGCAAGCTCCCAGCGCCAGCCGCTGCTGCCTCATCGAGCTGAATGCCCTGTGCGTTTGAGCTCCGAATTCAGGATTCTGCTTCAAGGACCCGCATGACCGTACTTCCTCACAAAGAAACACCGCGAGCCGTTGCCATTCTGGCCCGCTTCCTGTCATCCGAGTCGGCAGGCGGCATTGTCCTGATGGGCGCGGCGCTGGCCGCCCTGATCGTCGCCAACTCGCCTCTGGCCGCGGGTTACTTCGCCATTTTGCATAGTGTCTGGCTGGGGCTGTCCGTCGAGCTGTGGATCAACGACGGGCTGATGGCGATCTTCTTTCTGATGGTCGGCCTGGAAATCAAGCGCGAAGTCCTCGCAGGCGGGCTCGCCACTTGGGGGCAACGCGCCCTGCCCGGCTTTGCCGCGGCCGGCGGCATGCTGGTGCCGGCGCTGATCTATCTCGCAATCAACTGGGGCAACCCGCAAACCATCGCCGGATGGGCCATCCCCGCAGCAACCGACATTGCCTTCGCGCTCGGCGTCCTGTCGCTACTGGGCAACAGGGTTCCGACCTCCCTGAAAGTGTTTCTCGCTGCACTGGCGATCCTCGACGACCTCGGGGCCGTGACCATCATCGCCTTCTTCTACAGCTCGGGCCTGAACCTGCCGATGCTGCTGGCATCTTTCGTAACCCTCGTGGTGCTGATCGCGATGAATCGCCTGAATGTACGGCGCTTGCTGCCGTACCTGCTGGCGGGCGCGCTGCTGTGGTTCTTCGTCCTGCAATCGGGCGTGCATGCGACGCTGGCCGGCGTGGCCCTGGCGTTGTGTATTCCCATGGGCAAGCCAGAGGAGGAAGCGCGCTCGCCATTACTTTTTCTCGAAGAAAAGCTGCACTACTGGGTCGCGTTCGCCATCGTGCCGGTGTTCGGTTTTGCCAATGCCGGGGTTTCGCTGTCCGGCATTTCCGCCGATAACCTGCTCGATCCGGTACCACTCGGGGTCGCCCTTGGATTGTTCGTCGGCAAGCAGATCGGGGTTTTCCTGGCTGCGGTGCTGGCCATTCGGGCCGGGCTGGCGACCTTGCCGGAAGGCAGCAACTGGGTGCAGCTCTATGGCGTGGCGATACTCTGCGGTATCGGTTTCACCATGAGCCTGTTCATTGGCAACCTCGCCTTCCCCGGTGCCGCGCATCTGGTGGACGAGGTCAAGATCGGCGTTCTGATGGGCTCGGGCCTGGCAGCACTGGCCGGTGTGCTGCTGTTGCGCAGCCGTTTCAGCCAGCGTTGAAAAATATTTTCAAATCACTGCATCCAGATTGTTTTCTCGCGGGTAGTACATACAGCAGCCACTTGAGTTGCTGAGCGCGGTTAAACAATCTGGAGATTTTCTGCATGAACGCAAAACGTTTGCTCTGCCTTGCAGGTAGTACCCTGGCCCTCACCTGCCTGACTTCTGTTGCCATGGCTCAAGCCAATCTGCCCGAGAGCGTCCGTGTACCGGACGGTCACAAGATCACCCTGCAAACTACCGGGGTCGGCGAAATCACTTACGAGTGCCGCGCCAAGGCCAACATGGCCAATGAAACCGAGTGGGTGTTCGTCGGCCCCAAAGCCGTCCTCAACGATCAAAGCGGCAAAGCGGTTGGCAGCTACTACGGCCCACCCGCCACCTGGGAAGCCAAAGACGGCTCCAAGCTGACCGGTACTCAAGTAGCCGTAGCGCCATCCAGCGCGGGTAACCTGCCTTATCAACTGGTCAAGGCCAACCCGGCTGAAGGCAAAGGCGTACTGACCGGCACCGCTTACATCCAGCGTGTAGCCCTCAAAGGCGGCGTAGCCCCGACCACTGCCTGCTCTGCCAGCAACAAGGGCGCCAAGGAAGTGGTCAAGTATCAGGCCGACTACATCTTCTGGGCCAGCAAGTGATCAAAAGCCTTCAATCGGGTGCCGCGCAGCCAGTAGTCTATGCTGCTGCGCGGGGGCCTTGTGATGTCAACGAGGCAGCATTCATCCATTGATGGCGGATCGACGTGTCTTCACACGAATCACTGTTTGACTACGAAGCAACGCTGCATGCCTGCGCGCGCGGTGAGCGCCAGGCTTTGCAGCGTCTTTATAAACAGGAAAGCGCCCGGTTGCTTGGTGTCGTCGAGCGGCTTGTGCGTGACCACGCACTGGCGGAAGACATCGTGCATGATGCGTTCCTCAAGATATGGAGCAATGCGGCCAGCTTCGATCAGTCACGAGGCTCGGCACGCGGCTGGATCTTCAGCGTGACCCGCCACCTGGCGCTCAACCGCCTGCGCAACACCGCGCGGGAAGTACGCATGGAAGATGACGGCAGCGAAGACCACCACGAATCGGCAACCCTGGAAGGCTGGCAGGAAACCGGGGATGCATTCGACTGGCGAATCAATCCGGGCCGGATTCAGTTCTGCCTGGAACAGCTTGAACCGGTGCGCCGCAACTGTGTGTTCCACGCTTATGTGGACGGCTACTCGCACCCGGAAATCGCGCAGAAAATCGGCGCACCTTTAGGAACGGTCAAAGCCTGGATCAAGCGCAGCCTTACGGCCTTGCGGGAGTGCATGGGATGACTCGACCGGTAGACGAAGACATCCACGAACTGGCTGGCGAATACGTGCTGGGCACCTTGTCGGCCGGGCAGAGAAGCGACGTCCAGCGCCGCCTGCCCCATGAGCCTGAATTGCAGGCGGCAGTCGACGCCTGGGAAGAACGCCTGCTGCCACTGACCGAACTGGCCGAGCCTGTCACACCCACGCCCGGGCTCTGGAGCCGTATCGAACGCAGCCTCAGCGACTTGTCCGCCAGCAAGGTCGAACCGCAGCGCACCCGCTGGTGGGACAACCTGTCGATCTGGCGTGGCCTGGCTGGCGCAGGTCTGGCCGCTTCGCTGGTGCTGGGCGTGATGCTTTTCATCCAGCCTGCGCAGGCACCGTCCTACCTGGTAGTACTTGTCGCACCACAGGACAAGGCACCCGGCTGGGTGGTCCAGACCAGCAATTCACAGGAAATCCAGCTCATTCCCCTGAGCGTGACCGAGGTCCCTGCGGACAAGGCGCTGGAGTTCTGGACCAAGGCCGATGACTGGCAAGGACCGGTTTCCCTCGGTCTGGTAAAACCGGGTCAAACGCTGCACATCCCACTGGACAAGTTGCCACCGCTGCAACATAACCAGTTGTTCGAGCTGACCCTGGAGAAGTCCACCGGCTCACCGATTGGCAAGCCGACCGGGCCGATTCAGTTCATTGGACGGGCGGTGAAAGTGATTTGAGTCCCCTGAACACCTGCACTAACTGATGCGCTGCCGGTATTGATCTGGATTGAAACGCCAGACTATCAGCAGCATCAGCACGATCACCGCAGTCAATGTCCACCACGCCCCCTCGAAACTCCCCGACTGATCACGAATGACACCTGCCAGCAGAGGCGACAGGCCGGCAATCAGGTAGCCGATGCCTTGCACGAAGGCCGTCAGGCTACCGGCTCGCGCCGGGCTATCAATGTGATCCATGGAGATGATCAGGCTCATGGGAAACAGACCGCCGATGCCCAGGCCGAGCAGACAAGGCCACAGCAGCGACAGATGATCGAAAGACAGGATAAGCCCACAGAAGCCGACAATGATCAGCAGCAACAAGACCGTCAACGCGCCGCGCTTGTCCCGGGTGTGATTGACCATTGCGGGGACCGCCAGACCGGCCAGCACTTCCATGGCCGTCAGGAAGCCCAGCAGCAGACCGGCGTCCTGCTCGCTCCAGCCCCTCTCCACGTAATAAGGCGCAAGCCAGGCCAGCACACAGGTGTAGGAAGCCGTACCAAGACCGAAAAATACTGCCAGCAACCAGGCGCGCGGCCTGGCGAAGAACGAGTCAGCCTGCCCCTTGGGTGCCGCTGCCACGACAGGAATCGACGAACGCTGGAGCATCCACAAGACCAGCGCGATCAAGGCAAGAACCGCCCATATCGCCAGCGCACTGCGCCAGCTACCGCTCTGCTTGAGCACAAAAGGTGAAAACGACGCCGCCAACGCTGCCCCGCCCATGATCGAGGTGACATACAAGCCCATGAACAGCGACACGTTGTCCTTGAAACGGGTCTTGATCAGGGCTGGCATCAGCGCCTGAATCATCGCGATACCCAATCCGGACAGAACCGCGCTGACGATCAACTCCAGCGCGCCATCGATAAACAGCCGCGCCCCACTGGCGATACCAATCACCAGCAGCGACAGCGCGATTGCCCGATGATCACCCAACGAGCGCGCCAGACGCATACCGAAAAACATCCCGAGCCCCATCGCCATCACCGGCAGCATGGTCAACAGCGAAGCGAGACTGAAACTGAGCGGAATATCGCCACGAATAGCCGATAAAAGCGGCCCGACCGCCGCCATGCTGGGCCTGAGGTTCAAAGCCACCAGAACGACACTGGCCATCAACCAGAAAGCGTGAGCCGTTGAAGTACGAATGTTTTCCATCACCAGACCTGACTGTTCCAAAGGCATTATTAGGCCGGGCGACGGCGCAGGCGACAAACGAAAATCTGCGGGGGGGTATTGAGAAATTAGGATGGGGGTTAGTGTGAGGGTTGCCGGTACGCTCAATGGTGTAGTGGTCAACTTTTT
>NZ_RBRE01000021.1 GCF_003700275.1 Pseudomonas cichorii
AGCTCAGCTGACGGCCTTCAAAGCGCAGCGCCGTGGCTGAAGGCTGCTTCAAGGCCCAGGCCTCGACCGCCCGGTGAATCAGCAAATCATCGGCAAAGTTTTTCTCGCTGAGGTTCCAGCCTTGCAGCAATTGCTCGCGCTCGCTGCGCGGCAGAATCGACAGATTGCTCAGCGGGGTTTGCGGTGCCTGCTCCAGTGCATCGATCAACTGATGCATCACGCGCTGCATATAGCCACAGACTCGTTCTGCGCCGATCTGTGCCTCGGCCATCACCGTCAGATTGAAGCCCTCGCCCAGATCGTCAACCGACAGGGTCAGCGGATAATTGGTGCGTTCTTCACCGGCCAGCGCCTGGATACCTTCCCAGGCCGCGGCACTGTCGGTGCCCGAATGGTTTTCCAGGTGACGGTAGTTGAGCAAGGCGCTGAACAGCGGCGTCGGCGCTTCCACTCCGCTGCAACGCTGAGCCAGCACCAGCGAGGCGTGTTCGTGGGCCAATAGTGCGCTCAGGTTGGCATGGGTTTTTCTTACCCCGTTACTGACTGGCTGATCGCCAAGGTCAACCCGCAACGGCAAGGTATTGATGAACATGCCCAATGCACGGTCGGCGCCTTCGCCCGCCTGCATACGGCCCAACAATACGGTGCCGAATACCACTTCATCACGCCCCGCCAGAGCGCCCAGTACCCGCGCCCAACCCAGGTGATACAGACTGGCCGGTCCTACACCCAGCTTGCGGGCCTGGGCTCGCAAACGCTGGCCCAGGGCAGCATCCACCACCTGGCGGACTTCCTGAATGCCCTGCCCGTCGCCTTGTACGTTATGCAGCCCGAACGGCAGGGTCGGCTCGTCGATATCACTCAGCATGTCGCGGAAGAACGCTTCGTGTGCTTCGCGACTGACGCCCAGGCGCGCCTGAGCCACGTAGTTGCGGTACGGCACCGAAGCTGGCAGCCGCTCAGCTTGACCGGACATGAACGCTTCGATTTCCGAGGTCAGGATCCCCAGGGAAGTCGCATCGTCGACCATATGGTGGAACAGCAGCATGCCCAGCCAGCGATTATTGGCCGGATCATGGGTGTAGCCGATACGCATCATCGGCGCCTGGCGAATGTCCAGGCGGTAATGACGCGGGTCCAGAGCGGCACAGAGCTGATCGGCAATATCACCCGCAGCCGGATCGAGTCGAACCTCTTCCAGCGCCAGTTCCGCATGCCGCCAGACCACTTGCACCGGCTCGTCCAGGCGCTCCCAGAGCACGCCGGTGCGCAGGATATCGTGACGCGAAACCACGCCCTGCAACGCCGCGGTGAATTGTTGAATCCGCTCCAGGCTATCAAAGCTGAACAGCGCATATTGCAGATACGGATCGCCTTCGGCAGCAGCCAGGTGGTGATACAGAATCCCTTCCTGCAACGGCGCCAGCGCATAGATATCCTGCACATTGGCAACCCCGCCAGGCACACTGGCGACCACGCGGTCGATCGTGTCCTGATCCAGATCCACCAGTGGCAGCATCTCTGGCGTGATGTGCTCGCAACCTGCCGGGATCAGATTGGCCGGCACCACGATCCGCATCTGCTTGCCCACCGCAGCAGCCAGTGCCGCCAGGGTTGGCTGGCCGAACAGAACGCGCACATCGGCGCTGAGATCCTGTTGCCGCATACGCTCGATCAACTTCACGGCGAGCAACGAGTGACCACCCAGTTCAAAGAAGTGGTCATGACGACCGACCTGCTCCACACCGAGCAATTCCTGCCAGAGTCCGGCGATGATCGTTTCGGCCTCGCCTTGTGGAGCTTCATAGGCACGACTGGCCAACGCTGACTGATCAGGTACCGGCAAGGCCTTGCGATCCAGCTTGCCGTTGGTGGTCAACGGCAATGCTTCAAGGGTTACAAAGGCGCTGGGCAGCATATGCTCGGCCAGGTTCAGCAACAGCTCATCGCGCAGATCTGCGGCAGATGGCGTCGCACCTTGTGCCGGGATGACATAAGCCACCAGACGCTTGTCGCCCGGTACATCCTCGCGGGCAATGACCACCGCTTCACGTACACCGGTACAGGCCGAAAGCTGCGCCTCAACCTCGCCCAGCTCGATACGGAAACCGCGAATCTTCACCTGGTCGTCGTTACGACCCAGGTAATCCAGGGTGCCTTCGACAGTCCAGCGCGCCAGATCGCCGGTGCGGTACAGGCGAGCATGCTTGTCAGTGCTGAATGGATCGACAATAAACCGCTCTTTATTCAACTCAGGACGATTCAGGTAACCTCGCGCTACACCCGCGCCGCCCACGTACAGCTCACCAACGACACCGACCGGCACCGGTTCGCGATTGGCATCCAGTACATAGGTCTGCAAGTCCGGAATACGCACACCAATCGGGCTGACACCGGCCTGCAAGGCATCCGCCGCCTGCAAAGCCCGGTAAGTGACGTGCACCGTGGTTTCGGTGATGCCATACATGTTGACCAGTTGGGTTCCAGCGTTCACAGCGCGGGCATACCACGGTTTGAGAATCCCGGTTTCCAGCGCTTCACCGCCAAAGATAACCTGACGCAATGAGTGCGCCTGATGACTTTCGCCCTGGGCAGCAATCAACTGGCGGAAGGCACTTGGAGTCTGGTTGAGCACCGTCACCCCAGATTCACAAATCAATGCATAGCATTCCTGCGGCGAACGGCTGACCAGTTGCGGCACGATCAGCAGTTCACCACCGTTTACCAGCGCACCCCAGATTTCCCAGACCGAGAAGTCAAAGGCAAACGAGTGGAACAGCGCCCAGACATCGGTCGGTCCGAAGTCGAACCAGGGCTGAGTCGCCGTGAACAGCCGCGCTACATTGCGGTGCTCGACCTGCACGCCTTTCGGCAAGCCGGTGGAGCCTGAGGTGTAGATCACGTAGGCCAGATGTGCAGAGCTCAACGAATCAACCTGCGGATTGGAGACGGATTGCTCCTGCAAACGTGGATCGTCCAGATTGATAACCTGCACCACTACAGCCGACAAAACGTCCGCCGTAGCTGTCTGGACCAATACGGCACGCGGTTCGCTGTCCTTGAGCAGATACGCCAGTCGCTCGGCTGGATAGGCTGGATCCAGCGGTACATAACCCGCGCCAGCCTTGAGGATTCCCAGCAGGCCAACGATCATTTCCAGGCTACGTTCGACGCAGATCGCCACCCGATCGTCCGGGCCAATGCCCTGTTCGATCAAACGATGGGCGACCTGATTGGAACGGACATTGAGTTCGCCGTAGCTCAGCTGACGGCCTTCA
>NZ_RBRE01000047.1 GCF_003700275.1 Pseudomonas cichorii
AAAAAGTTGACCACTACACTTCAACTCCTCCAGCCTTTTATTCAACTCCCCATACCCAGCCTTCCAGCACAAACTTCCATTTTTATAACTCTGCCCAAGAGTAAGATCATTAAAAGACCCCATCCCCCCAAAAGCTGACAACACTGACGCGATTCCCGAGTAATCAGAAGCAAGCAACTGCGCCCGAGCATTCCGGAACCACGCGCTCCAATGCTCTTCATCGTCGCTTTCAAGAACAGCAATCAACTCATCAAGCGCGCAGATCAGCTTTTCGGTTTTTGTACTCAATTGGGATATCACCTGGACGTTGTGCGAAAAGCAATATCGCCAATGGCCAGTGTGCAGGCAAGTAAAATCCTCTTCTCAAGATGCTCACCCGCCTGCACCTGAGGGCCTATTCAGCCGCTCTCATTCGACCGCCCTGCTCGCTTCATCAATCCCAAGCCGTCTGCGCCTTGCAATCAATGCGCGGCGAAATGACAGATCGGCATAGTCCAGAAACAGCCGCGCCATATGGCTGAGTGCCTTTTCCTCGCCCTCACTGCCCACCACGAAATCAAAGCCCAGGGCATGCTTGTTCTTGTCGGGCAGCTCTTCCCAACTGGTCATCAGGTAGGCGTACATGGCGCTGACAATTTGCAGTTGGGTCGAGGATGGCTTCGGGGAGCGGCTGGGAAAACGAGGTCGTGTATCCCGGCGTGATGATTGCCTGGGCTTGCGGAGGAAGGTGCGTGTTTTCATCGATTGTGTCCTTTCAGATAGGGCTTCCAGATTTATCGGCATCCGGGCAAACCAATCGCTTTGTCCGGAATCAAACTCAAGAATATCTGAAATCGGGATAACTGAAAATCAGTTACCTGAAAATCAGTTATAGCTTGTGAGGCTGTTCAACGAGAACGGCCTCATGACCAAAGCAATTTATCGACGAGAACATCAGATCCTGATCAAACTACTGCGCACGATCAGGGAAAATGCCAACCTCACCCAATCGGAGTGCTCGCGGGCGCTTGGCCGACCACAATCATTCATGAGCGATGTAGAACAGGGCTTGCGACGCCTGGATCTCGTCCAGCTACGGGACTTGTGCGCCGTGCTGGGCTACGCGCTGCCACAATTCATCAGTGAATATGAAGAGGCACTTGAATCGGGCAAGTGAGTATCGTCACACGGCCTTGCTACCCTTAATGTCTTTTTAACATTTCACCTATCACCGTCCGGAACCGAACCACTGAAAACACACTCATAGGGTTCCATTGTAGTGGTCAACTTTTT
>NZ_RBRE01000074.1 GCF_003700275.1 Pseudomonas cichorii
CCATTCCAATGCCTTCAACTTTCTCAGCGCCGTCCAGGCCGGTGTCGATCCACGCACCGGCCAGTACACCTGTTCCATCTCCCTGCCCGAACTCAAGGCCAATCATCTGTGCGGACCCAGCGTACCGCTGACCCTCGGTTTCAGTCCCATGAGCCCACGCGATATCGGTTTCGGCAAGGGCTGGAGCCTGCACCTGTCGAGTTTCGACACCGCTTCGCGCATTCTCTCGCTGTCCACCGGGGAAACCTTTCGTATCGAAGGCTCGCTCGCCCAGCCCACGGTGCCCGAGCGCAAGATCGACAGCTTTCATTTCTACTCCGAGGCCAACAACCGCTATCGGGTGGTGCACAAGTCCGGACTGGTGGAAATCCTCACCCTGCGCGGCGGCGATACCGTGGCCTGGGTCAGCGAAATCCATTCCGCCGAAGGTCATCGCATCAACCTGGCCTATGAGACTTTTGCCGGCGAAACCGTGCTGCGCAGCATCAGCGACGATTACGGGCTGTTGCTCGACATCAGCCGGCCCGGCGCTGCGCAGATCAATATCGACGTGCATCCAGGACAAGGCAGCGGCGGTACGCCGCTGGCCCGTTTCGGGCTGGTGCTCGACAACGGCGAAGTCACCCGTGTCATCCTGCCCAGCGACAATCAGGCCGGCTGGCACTTCAAGTACGAATTGCTGCACGAATACCTGTGCATCGCGGAGTTGCGCAACCCGCTCGGCGGTCACGAATTCATCACCTACGATGCCCAGGGCCATGAGTTTCCGCAGAATCGCTATCCACCTTTGCCCCGCGTCCTGCAATACGCCCAGCATCCCGGCTTTGGCCAGCCACCGGTCGAAGTACGCTATGGGTATTCCAGCGAGAATTTTCTGGGCTTCAACGCCAGCGGGCTGGTCTGGGACGACGACGGGCTGGACAACCTGTATCAGGCCGACCCGCGCTACCTCTACACCAGCACGGAAATGCTCTGGGTCGATGGCCAGGCGCTGCGCAGCACGGTGCGCACCTTCAACCACTTTCACCTGCTGACCGACGAAACCATCACCCAGCGCGACAACGTGCTCAGCACCCGCACCACCTATCACAGCATTCCCGGCTTGCCCTTCGCCCAACAGCCACCACAGTGCCAGTTGCCTCATGAGGTGCTGAAGATCTGGTATCACCCCAGCGCTTCCAGCCAGACCCACGAGGAAATGACCCGCACCACGTTCGACGCGTTCGGTAACCTGCTGACCCAGGAAAACCCCGACGGCACCCTGGAAACCCGACGCTATTACCCGGCGGCCGGCGGCGATGGCTGCCCGGCCGACCCGCAGGGTTTCGTGCGCACTCAACAGGACAGCACCATCACCCCGGCGCCCGGTGCACCCGGCGATGCGCCGGTGTTGCGCACGGCGCATCGTTATGCCCTGCAAACCGGGGTCGGTGGCGCCACACCCGGCTGGCTGGCGATGAGCGATGAACGCTTGCTGCAAGTGAATGGCAGCAGCGAAACCGAGTTGCAGCACACCGCTTTTCGTTACATCGATCAGCCCAATGATCGTTACCTGCACGGTCGCAAGCTGCAGGAAACCCAGATGCTCAATGGCTGTGCGTCCATCACCGATTTTGCCTACCACAAGGCCCGCAACGTCCGCGCCGGGGAAACCGTGCAGCACACCGAGATCAGCCTCAGCACCGACTTTGACACCGTGCGCAAGGCCCACACCCTGCAACACTCGCTGCTCAACGGCCAGCCGCTGCTCAACCGCGATGACAACGACGTGGAAATTGCCTATCGCTACGACGCACTGGGTCGGGTGACCGA
>NZ_RBRE01000086.1 GCF_003700275.1 Pseudomonas cichorii
GTCATTAGACCAGCTCAATGTGCTAAAAATATCCATAGACCTAAAGAGCAATACCGCACCAAAAATCACACTTATCAAAACTGGAATAAACAATGCATCTACGTTTTCAGGCTTCTGCTCTATCCATGACAAAAGATTGTTTTCCCCAATAGAAGATACACCTTTCAAACCCGTGCCGCTACATTGCTTCCTAGTCACTTACCGAGGAGTCTCTAGGGAACTATTCAGCAAGGATTACGCTTCTAAAACCTTTGAGCTTATGAAAACCCTCGATAGAGGAAAAAGCCTGCCTCACCAGATTGCTATTCAAGCCGCAGCGAGCTCGCTCGGTAACGATAATGCTTTGACTACGGGCGACTTGGAATACATAAAATCAAAACTCGACGCAATGCTGATCTCGAACGACTACTCAGGTTTAAGCTATGCTGTATTTGCACTTGACTTTCCACCACCAGTAATGGGCAGCGCCATTGTGGGGCCAACGTTTGACTTCAATGGCGATAAAGCTCAGAACATCTCCAGCGCCGCCAGCGATATGCCGGATTACATCGCCATCAACTCATTCTCCAGTGAAAATAAAGGATATATTGTTTTATCTTGGCTATCAGAACACAATACAACCTGCAGCAAGTTAATAAGGCAGTTTTTGGACAAAAAACTCAATGCTGACAGCTTGGCAGTCTTCATGATTTTACTTATCGAAAATTTCTATATTTCGCCTGACTGGTGGATGTCTCTTGATAGCGACACACAAAGCCTAATAAAAAAACTATACTCACAAGGTATAGATACTTGTACCGATGGTGACTCAATAAGCATTTGCCGCCCTCTTTTTTTTCCAAGCATAACAAATATCATGACTTGCCCTATGATTTAGATTTATTTACAAGCACATTAATTGTCGCGAATGGGTTGATCCATCTCTGCTGGATTCGCTGTTAATTGGTTGCTTGGAGAAGATGGCTCCCGTTGCCATCTCACAAACAACGCCGACCTATTAACTAGGGGCTTACCTTTTGGACGGTTTTACTGCGCAGCCTGCTTGGAGGTACAGAGTACCTCCGAGCCTCAGACGTCATGTTACTTAAACTGTGATCAGTCGGCCCATTCCAGTCTGATGAAGTCTTCGATGCTCTGTGCTCGAGCTAGAACCATATCTTCAGTCCAAGATTCAGCGTCATGAATCTGTTGGCCGACATGGATCGTGGCAATCAGTCCGCAGCTTCGATATACGTCTATCTTTTCAACCGGAGGCTTAGCTTTTAGCGAAGAGTTTGTTCCAGGTGGCAGCATCGTCAGATTCCCGAGGTGGTGCATCCACTCAACGCAACTGCTTTGCGGTGCAATATGTTCTATTGAGCTAGCGGCATCCTGCTCCCAGATCTTTCCCCATTGGCTCTCATTTAGCTTCTGCCCTGCGAGCTTGGCCAAGTGTTCGTCATAACGGTTCAGGACATAGCGCAGCTGATTTTGCCAGCCATCGTAGCTGCTCACCCAATCAATATTGTTCAAAACCTCGTCAATGGAATAGCCCTTGGAGATTTTTTCCAAGCCGATAAGGATTTGATCTCTATCCAGGTTATTCCGGTAGATTTCGTAACCAAGGCGGATGTACTCCCCGACCTTGTGACGGCTGTCTCGGCTCGCCAACTCGTAGATTCTAAAAGTTGCGCGCTCCCATTTACCCAGGAGCTCCTGCTCTGTCTTCTTATCGAATTTCCGCAGGATGATCGCTGCGGCAACAAACCGAGCGTGCACGATGCGCGTTACGGCCCGGAGGCGCGGATCTCGGAATAGGCGCAGGTTCGCTTGCACGACCGCTTCGAGCTCATGACCAACCTCTGCAATCGTATTTAGCTGCGTACCCGCCTTTAAGGTTAGCAATGCAGTCGAGTCTGCTTCACTGGGAATCCGATTCGGTCGTGCGTCACAGGCCCATGCTCCTGCGAATCGGAGAGCTTCGTCTCCGATTCGTGTGCTGTTTTCCAGCGAGCGATAAATGCCCCGCCAGACGTCTTGCATTTCAGATACTGCCTCATCGCGAGTACCGCCCTCAACGTGCTCGAAAATGAGCGCCATTAGCTGGCTTTTGAGCTTGTCGATCCATTTCACATCCAGCCCACGGCTGTTCAGAACCTCGAAGACTCGGTATACCGTAGCCTCGTCAGAAATCTCATGGTAAATGATCGTCAGCTTATTCCTGATGGTCACCAACAGCTCAAAGATCGTATCTCCACGAGCCAACCATTTGCTCACAAAGAGCTCGCAGTCACGGGCAGCTTCAACCAAGTTCTGATCTGCAGCAGTTTTTGCGGAGCCTTCCTCCACCAACCCCTTGCGGATGTAGTTGGTGAAAACCTGACTCGCGTCATGGTTTGTCTGGAGCAGAATCAGAGAATGGTCGTCTCCTTTTACGAGCAGCTCACCCAACTCCCGCCGTACCTTGGCTTGCGTAACATCATCCTTGTCGAGAGCCTTTTCAATCGCCTTCATAAGGATGATCAGAGTCGTTACACGTTGTTGGCCATCAACCAGCTCGACAGTTTTGAACTCGTCAACGCCAAGAAGGCGGGTCTCTTTTTCCTTGGCCAAGGCAACCAACGTTGCCATGAAATGCTCGCGACCAGATCGAAACGCCTCCTCGATGTCGCCGAACAAGTCTTTCCGCTGACGGGATGTCCATGAGTAGGCTCGTTGATATTCGGGAATTCGAAAAAGTCTTCCTTCAAGCAGGCCAGCAATCTTGAGATGTAGCGGATTGAGCTTCATGCGCGTTCCTTGCCGTAGAGATGATGAGAGAATAGCCATTAGCCAGCAAAAATAGCTAGCATCCCCTTAGCAGTCATACCTGAAAACAAGGAACACACCATGAGCCTGCGCACCAACGTGCTCGATGCTGTAATCGACGGTCATCTAGGGAAAGGTCTCGTTGTCACGAGACAAGCTGTCATCCAGCTTTTCAGCGAAATTGCTGAAACCTACACAGGCGTCTTCTTATCTAATTCGGAAATGACCACTGGCGTTAGCAGCCCAACCTATGACCACTTTACGCAACGAGTTGGGGTAGGCACTTACCGCATTCATCCTCAAGCGCTTTTGGATCGTATGGTTGAACGAGGATTGGCTTAGAATTTCCTGTTTGGATGACGACGTCAGCTACCGATTCATAGCCCATAGTGCCGGCACCTCAACTGAAATCCACCCCAAGGAATGCTCATGATCACCAGTGCCCTAGCTCAGCAATTGCGGGAGACTAAGCATGTCGTAGTTTTCACCGGCGCTGGTGCCTCAGCCGAGAGTGGCATCCCGACTTTCAGAGACGCATTGACGGGACTATGGGAGCGCTTCGATCCCGCCCAACTTGCGACCAGCGAAGCATTCCGAGCTGATCCATCACTGTGTTGGGGATGGTAAGAATGGCGCCGGCATAAGGTTCTGCAGGCGCAGCCAAACGGTGCTCATCTCGCTATCGCCGGGCTAGCGAGGCACGTGCCCAAGCTGACCGTGGTGACCCAGAACGTTGATGACCTCCATGAGCGCGCTGGTAGCCAGGATGTGATTCATCTGCACGGGCAGCCTGCATTCGCCTCGGTGCATCGATTGTGGGCTGGCTTATACGTTGCCCCTCACGTCCGATGCTCTGCCTGAGGATGGAAGTCGGATTGAGCCGCCGCGATGCAGAGCGGTGATGGGTATTTTCGACCTGGAGTCGTTTGGTTTGGCGAGATGCTTCCTGAAGGCGCATGGGGTGCAGGTCTCGCAGCGGCTGAGGAATGCGATGTCTTCCTCTCGATTGGTACGTCCGGGATTGTTTACCCTGCAGCTGAGCTACCACTACGTGCTTTAGGCCACGGGGCGACTGTTGTTCACATCAATCCTGTGCGGTTTGATGTCAGCAGCCAAGAGCACTTTCTTTAAGGCCCTGCCTCTGTGATGGTGCAGAGCCTGCTTAACGAGGCATTCGGATAAGTTCCTACATCGTAGTTGCCAGCGATCCACATCGTTTTTGCTTTGGGCTTGCCCCCTAGCGGGGTACGACTGTCGTGAACCAAACCCCGGACAAGCCGGGTTTGGCCCTTGCGGGCTTCCATCCTCATGCCTGCGCGCTCCGCTTGCATGGCAAAGCAGGGCGTAACCCAACCGTCTAGGCTCTAGACATAACGCAGAACATAAACACAGGCATTGATCTGAATGCTAGATGGCTTCCATCATCAGGCGCTCGCCGAGCAGTATCAGCTTGGAAATGTAATCGGGATCGTCAGATGTTTTGGGAACGTGCGAGTCGCTATTGATTCGTCGGAGCTGAATGACTACTTCATGTGCAATACGCTGAGCGTCCTTTGCCCCCCACCACTGGGCAAGCCCAGCTGCAATAAGTGAGGCATCGCTCCCTTCGCGGCCTACTGTCATCAGGAGGTTCGTCGTTAGTTTCAAATGTACATCGAAGCTAGCGAGCAAGTATTGGACGTTCCCTAAATCGGCGCTCTCGTTTGAGCGAAGAATAAAATCGCTCAGATGAGTGATATCCCATGCAGCGTTTCTCACCCCAGCGATAGCCGCCATCCGATCAGCAGACCTGCTGTTCTTGAACACATTTTTGCGAGCAGGCGAATGAGTACCGAGGTACACACACGCGAGCATCAGAGCCGGCCCCGCGAATACAAGACTCGTACTCATCCAATCTAGAAGACGAAGCATCTTGTCGACTTGCTTACCTGAGGCAAGGTCTAACTCCAGAATTTTGAGCGCGGTGATGTAATTTCGATTCCAGCGTTTCAATGGTAGTTGGAGATTGAGGTGCGGTACCTCGACCGGGCTATAGGTGCGGGAAACACGATTTGTCCTACCGAGCGCAACGTTCAGAATATCCTGTGGAGGGGCGTTGTCAGCCCCCCTGAACCAACCAAGCTCATCCGCTGCGCTGGTGTTACCACATCGGTGAGCCAGCTCATGGAAGGAAACACCAGGTTCAAAATCGATATTTAGGAGCTGAGCAAATCCTAGTAGTGCGGCTGAAAGCTTGAGTTGCTTGTCGTTGGTCGTTTCTTTGCCTTTAGCTAATTGAGCGATACGCGAGGCTACGTTTCGATCCGGCAGTATGACCGTTTGGACGCCCTGATCTCGAGCGTAAAAGTACACGGCAGGCTCATATATGCCTGCGTCGGGAGGAAGGTATCCAGGCGTAAGCAAGCTTGCTGCTCTCAGCATCTCACTCGCCTCAATAAGATCATCCACCGGAAAGTCAATCGGTAGCATCCATTCTGTCTTTTTAGATTTCGCTTTCAATCCGGCCTACCTGGGTAATCGAACCACAACCACAATGTGCTTTTGAGTTACAGACTATCATCAGCAGAGCACCTGCTCGGATAATCGCCTGTCCACGCAAACCTGCAGGATGCTCATTGCTAATAGCGCAATGCTGAATTGTTCTGTTGAGTACGAAAACCAGAAACTGCACAGATCGCATTCAGACATCATTTTGACATGCTGCCCTGAATTTTCTGAGAGGGAATGCAGATGCGTCGATTTATATGCATAGCGCTTATGGCAGGGATGCTAGCTGGCTGTGGCGAACCGAAGCTGGACGGTAGCTCACAACAGGCTTTCAAATACTCTGCGGCGAAGGTTGCTGCGAGCTTGCCTGAGGACAAGCGCAAGCAGTTCGCATCTGATGTGATGGTGCTTGTATTTCAGGGACTCGATATTTCTCAGGTTTTACAAGGCAAGAAAAATGCCGAAGGTGTGTCCGCAGATATGCTTGCTGCACTCAACGGAAAGACTGCTCAGCAGGTTGCCGATGAAGCAAACCGAGTACGAACAGAACGTGCGGAGCGAGAACGGCAACAGGCCTTGACGGAATTCAGGAGCTGATCGAAAAGCAAAAAAATCCGAAGCTGCAAAAACAGAATTAGCCCGCTTTCAGGTTTCAAAGTCTCGCTTTTATCAAAGGGCCAAAGAGTATGGCCTTGGTAACATCGAAATAACGGTGAATAACGGGACTGCCAGCGCCGTGTCACGGGCGTATTTCAAAGGCACCATCGCCTCTCCTGGACGCTCAGTGCCTTGGCTTGTCGAAACGTTCAATTACTCAATCAGCGGTGGTTTGGAACCGCGCGAATCTCAATCCTGGAGTCTCGCACCTAATCAGTTCTCGGACTGGGGCAAGGTCGAACCACCAAAGGATGCCATCTTTACCGTAGCCGTCGAACGGCTTGATGGTGCTGATTATAAGCCTTTATTCGACGCAGGCTCATTCACCGAGCGTGATGCAACGAGGCTAACCGCACTCGAAACAAAATACGCTCAGTAACGTGGTGCAGGCTCTATAGCAGACTCGTGGTTAAGGTTGAATTTCATCGGGCGAGCCGCCCCAGGCGGCTACCCATGCCACTCGCTACTATCGATCACTAAACATCTCTGCGATGTCGTATGGTTTTCTCTAAGCACACTATTCACGGGCAGATGGGCATTGGCACTCTAATGTCTTCATCAGTTGCAGCAGCCTGCGGCACTGCACCACAGGCATTGGAATAGTGAACCCGACTGTGAGCAATCTCTGTTCACAAAGGTTACGCGACCCCTAGGTTAGCTTCCGGCATATCGCTGCCGCCTTCGGGTGTCTCTGGGTCTTTCGGCTCTTGGCCCTTGGAGGGAGGTGCGTCAGGATAGAAAGCCTCAAACGTGTCACGAGGGAAAAGAGATCGGATTTTGTACAAAGCATTGGTCAGGAACTGGGTTTTCTCCGCATCGGTGTAGTCACCGCTGTATCTGCCAGAGAAGAAATTGACCTCCCAGTAATCGCACTTGCGCTTGATCTCGCCTGCAATCCGAGCGGCCTGCATACCAGTCATGCTGGGATGGCCAAGTTCATCAGGCTTGGGAATATCTTCAGCGATAAACAGCTCTCCACCCTTGCCGATGGCCCAGATGAGTTGGCTTTTTGAAGCTGGGTTACTGCTCGCCTCATCCGCTACTCTTTTGTACGCTTTGTGAACTTCAACCAAGGGGATCTGTTGCGGATCCCAGATTCGTTTCGCAGTCGGGTTTGTACCCTCCCCATCTCGCGAAACTTCGTTTACCTTGATATGGTTGGGTGCACGCAACGTCCCATACATATCGTTGAGATGCCCTTCGTAATTCTCACGTCGCTGCTTAATGGCCCTGGTGAAGGCGGCGAAGAAATGCTCATCATCCATGCCGGCAACCTGACATTCTTGTCCTTTGAAACCGCCCAACATCGCATCTGCGTAAATCGGATCGTGGATGTAGATTCCCGAAACGGCGTTGCCCAATGGGATGTCAGTGGCATCAAGGAAAACCCGGAAGGCTGGTTCGGAATTCCAGAAGAAGTCGATTTGCCATTGCAGGCGAGCAAGATTTCCGGTCAAAAAACTAAGCTTCTCCTTCCTCCAGCGAATCATCCTCTCTTCATCGAGGGTGTACTTTCCTAAGGTGTCGCCGATCTTTCGCTGGGTGCGATGCTGGCGAACCTTGAGCTGGTCTAATGACCC
>NZ_RBRE01000098.1 GCF_003700275.1 Pseudomonas cichorii
CACGGTGCCGAACACCACGCTGTCGCGGCCGGAGAGTTGCCCCAGTACCTGGGCCCAGGCCAGATGCATCAGGCTCGCGGCACTGACGCCCAGTTGCCGCGCCTGATCGCGGACCTTGGCGCACAGGGCAACGTCCAGCGGCAGACGGGCTTCGCTGAGTTCACCATCGCCAGCCGCCACCGGCAGGCCATACGGCAAGGTAGGCTCGTCGATATCGCCCAGTTGTTCGCGGAAGAAGCTTTCATGGGCTTCATCGCCCGGCCCTTGCAGGACCTGAGCGATATAGTTGCGGTACGGCACGGGGCTTGCGAGCTGCGCTTGCTGATCAAGCAGCATGGCCTGCAACTCATGGCCCAGCACTTCCAGCGCAACGTGGTCCATGACCACGTGATGGAAGCGCAGTACGGCAGAAATCCGCTGTGTTGCCGGATCGAAGGCATGCACCAGATGCAGCAGCGGCGCCTGGGTCAGGTCCATTCGCGGCGCATTGGCCAGGTCCTGCAGCGGAATCTCGTCAACCTTCAGGCTTGCCTGACGCCAGACCACTTGCACCGGTGCTTGCAGTCCCTCCCAGAACAGCGAAGTGCGCAGGATGTCGTTGCGCTCGATCACTCGCTGCAAAGCAGCGCAGAAAGCCTCGACCCGGCTCTGATCGGCAAAGGCGAACTGCGGCTGCAACAGGTATGGATCGTTGTCGCCGGCCGCCAGGTGATGATAAAGAATGCCGGCCTGCAATGGCCCCAGCGGGTATATGTCCTGCACGTTGGCCGCGCCGCCGGGAACACTGGCGACAATCCGCTCGATGACAGCCTGATCCAGCGTTACCAGCGGCAGCATTTGCGGCGTGATGTGCTGGCAGCCCGCACCGATCAGGTTGGCCGGTACCTGTAGCTCGCGGCCCTGGCTGCTGTCGGCGGAGTTGGCCAGGGCCAGCAGCGTCGGCTGGGCAAACAGTACGCGGATATCGGCAGTCATGCCCAGACGCCGCATACGTGCAATCAGGGTCACGGCGAGCAGCGAATGGCCGCCCATTTCAAAGAAGTTGTCGTGACGACCAACCCGCTCCACATGCAGCAACTCGGCCCAGAGCGCAGCCAGCTGTGTCTCTGTTTCGCCTTGAGGCGCTTCGTAGTTACGGCTCAGCACCGCCTGCTCGCCCGGCTCCGGCAAGGCTGCACGGTCAAGCTTGCCATTGGGGCTCAGCGGCAGTGTTGCCAGCGCCACATAGGCCGAAGGCACCATGTAGTCCGGCAGTTGCGCCAAAACATGTTCACGCAAGGCTTCAATGCCTGGCGTTTGCTCACCTTCATGGCAACTGAACCAGGCCACCAGGCGCTCGTTATGCAGCAGCACTGCCGCTTCACGAATGGCCGGATGGGTCGCCAGGCGGGCTTCGATTTCGCCCAGTTCGATGCGCAGGCCATGCAACTTGACCTGGAAGTCGTTACGTCCAAGGAATTCCAGAATGCCGTCCGCCCGCTGGCGCACCAGGTCGCCACTGCGATACAGACGGTCGCCAGCCACGAACGGGCTGTCGATAAAGCGTTCGGCCTGCATGTGCGGCAGGTTCAGGTAGCCACGGGCAACCCCGGCACCGCCGATATGCAACTCGCCAACCACGCCTTGCGGGACCGGTTGATCGTAGGCATCCAGCACATACAGGCGGGTATTGCTGATTGGCCGTCCGATAGGCAAGGCACTGTCAGGCAAAGAGTCTTGCGGCTCCAGAGTCCAGACGCTGCAATCCACCGTGGTTTCGGTCGGACCATAGACGTTATGCAGACGCGCTTGCGGCAGGCGCTGGCGCACTTGACGGGCCAGCGTCTCGGTCAGTTCGCCGCCACCGCAGACGATATCGCTCAGGGAGAAACACCGGCTGCTTTCTTCCAGTTCGAGGAACTGCTGAAGCAAGGCTGGCACGAACTGCACCACGCTGACTTGCCGTTCGATGATCAACTGCGCCAGATACGCCGGGTCGCGATGCCCGTCAGGACGCGCCAGTACCAGACGCAGTCCGGCACACAGCGGCCAGAACAGTTCCCAGACCGAAGCATCGAAACTCACCGGAGTCTTGTGCAGCAGAGCGCCTTCAGCGCCCGGCAGGAACTGCTGCGAACTCCATTGCACCAGGTTGCACAGGCCACGATGTTCGACCATCACGCCTTTTGGCGTGCCGGTGGAGCCCGAGGTATAGATCACATAGGCCAGATGCTCGGCATTCAGGCCCGGCACCGCAGGATTGGTCGTCGATTGCGCAGTCCAGGTGCTGGCGTCCAGATTTACCAGTTGCAGGGCGCTGTCGGCGAAGCGCTCTTGAGTAACGGCATCCACCAGCAGGCTCTGCGCACCGCTGTCGGCCAGCATGTAGGCCAGGCGCTCGACAGGATAGCCAGGGTCCAGCGGCACGTAGGCGCCACCGGCCTTGAGTACTGCCAACAGGCCGACCAGCAGGTTCGGACCACGCTCCAGGCACACCGCCACCCGTTTGTCGGCCTGCACGCCTTGCGCGATGAGATGGTGGGCCAGACGGTTAGCGGCCTCGTTGAGCTGTTGGTAGCTCAGTTGTACGCCTTCGCTTTGCAGAGCGATGGCATCCGGGGTTCGCGCTACCTGTGCCTCGAACAGCGCCTGCACCGGCTGTTGCAGCTCGAAGTCCTGCTCGCTGCGGTTGAAATCCACCAGCAAGCGACGGCGTTCCTGGGCGCTCAGCAGTTCTGTGCGCGCCGGTACAGCCTGATCGCTGCTGACCATGCTCCACAGCAATGGCTCCAGATAGGCCACATAGCGTTTGACGGTGGCTTCGTCGAACAGCGCCGTTGCGTAATCCACGGCACCTGCGAAACCTTGCTCTGTCTCGCCCATGCTCAGGGTCAGGTCGAACTTGGCGAAGGTCGGCTGATCACCCAGCGGCTCCAGCAGCAGCTCACCCAGATGCAGTTCAAGGCCCTGGCTGCCGTCCCAGGCCAGCGAGGTCTGGAACAGCGGGCTGTGAGCGAGGCTGCGCGGCGGACGCAAGCGTTCCACCACCTGCTCGAATGGCAGGTCCTGATGTTCCTGGGCTTGCAGTACGCGAGTCTTGATTTGCGCCAACAGCGCGGTGACATCGGGCTCGCCCGAGGTGTCGATGCGTACCGCCAGGGTGTTGACGAACAGGCCGATCAGGCCCTCGATTTCGGCACGACGACGGTTGGCCACCGGCGTACCGATCACTACTTCGTCCTGTCCGGACAGACGCGCCAGCAGCAACGACCAGCCCCCCATGAACAGCATGAACGGGGTTACTGCATGGCGCTGGCAGAACGTCTTGATCTCGGCGCTCAGGCGCGCATCGAAACGCACCGGAAGACTGACACCGGTGTAATCCTGACGGGCCGGGCGCGGCCGGTCGGTAGGCAGGGTCAGCAAGACCGGAGCACCGCTGAGCGCCTGCTGCCAGTAGTCGCCCTGGCTGCTCAGACGTTCACTGTCCAGCCACTGACGTTGCCAGATTGCGTAGTCGCCATATTGCAGGGCCAATGGCGGCAGCGGATCATCCAGCCCCTGGCTGAAGGCCTTGTACAGCGCGGTAAGTTCGCGGGTCAGCACGCCGAGCGACCAGCCATCGGCGACGATATGGTGCACGGTCAACAACAGCACATGGCGATCTTCGGCCAGGCACAACAACCGGCCGCGAATCGGCAAATCATGGTTGAGATCGAAAGCTTGCTCTGCTTCTTCCTTGACCACGGCCTGCAGCGCCTGCTGATCCTGACCGCGCAAATCCTGCCAGTGCAGCTCGGGAACCACGCTTGCAGGTGAGGCCTGGACCTGTGCTTCGCCATCTTCCTGGCTGAAACGACTGCGCAGGCTGTCGTGACGCGCAACAATGCGCTCCAGAGCGCGCTTCAGTGCACGGGTGTCGAGCTGTCCGGTCAGTTGCAGGCCCAGCGGAATGTTGTAGGCGCTGTTGGCGTCTTCCATCTGCGCCAGGAACCAGATTCGCTGCTGGGCAAAAGACAGCGGGATCGCGCCGCTGCGCGGCAAGACTTCGATAGGCGGCAACTCGTTTTGCCCGGCATTGCTCAGGCATTGCGCCACCGCGATCAATGAGCTGTCGGCGAACAGGTCGGCCAGGGCCAGCTCAAGCGACAGGCGCTGACGAACCTGGGAAACCATACGCATCGCCAACAGGGAATGGCCACCCAGCTCGAAGAAGCGGTCATGACGACCGACCTGCTCGACGTGCAGCAGCTCGCCCCAGATCTGTGCCAGGGCGATTTCCAGCGCGCCTTGCGGCGCCTGGTATTCGCCAGTGTTCAAGGCTTCGCGATCCGGCACCGGCAAGGCGCGTCGGTCGACCTTGCCGTTGGCGGTCAATGGCCAGGCGTCCAGGCGTACCAGCGCGCTGGGCACCATGTAGGCCGGCAACTGGCTCGCCAGGGCATCGCGCAACTCAGTCACGGTCAGCGGCGTAATGTCGGCACGCTCGGTGAAATAACCCACCAGACGCGGTTGTCCCGGCTGGTCTTCCCGTGCCAGCACCAGGGCTTCTTCGATACCCGGCAGCAAACCCAACTGGCTTTCGATTTCGCCCAGTTCGATCCGCACACCACGGATCTTCACCTGATCGTCGTTGCGGCCCAGATAATCCAGAGTGCCGTCGGCATTCCAGCGCGCCAGGTCGCCGGTGCGGTACATGCGAGCGCCCGGTTGCTGGCTGAACGGATCGTCGAGGAAGCGTTCGGCGGTCATTTCCGCACGGTTCAGGTAACCACGAGCCACGCCATCACCGCCCACATACAGCTCACCGGCAACCCCGAACGGCACCAGTTGCTGGTGTTCATCCAGCAAGTACACCTGGGTATTGGCAATCGGCTTGCCGATATCCAGGCTGCCATCGGGTAGCAAGCGGCCCGAAGTGGCCACAACGGTGGATTCGGTCGGGCCGTAGTTGTTGATCACGGCAAAGCCCGGATCGCGATGGAACTGGCGCAGGCGGTCGCCACCGATCAACAGGGTTTTCAGGGTTGGATGGCGCAGCTCACGGCTGAACGCATATTCGGCCACCGGCGTAGACAGGAACGCCACTTGCAGCGGTTGGGCCAGCCACCAGTCGAGCAACGCATCGAGCTGTTCGTTGCTGACATCGGCAGGCGGCAAGTGCAAGGTCGCGCCGGCGCACAAGGCTGGCCAGACTTCCCAGGCCATGGCATCGAAACCGAAACCGGCCACGCTGGAGGTGTGGCTGCCGGCGTGCAGATCGAAGGCTGCGCAATGCCAGTGCACCAGATTGCTCAGGGTGCGGTGTTCGACCATTACGCCTTTGGGCTGGCCGGTCGAACCGGAGGTGTAGATCACGTAAGCCAGGTTGGCGGCCGTCAGGCCCGCTACCAATGGGTTGTCCTGTTGCTCGGCCCAGTCCGGGCGATCCAGGGCAATCACCGGCACGGCCAAGGTTGGCAGGCCAGCCAGCAGCGAGTGCTGAGTCAGGACCGCAACCGGTGCGCTGTCATCCAGCAGATAGGCAATACGTTCGTCCGGATGTGCCGGGTCCACCGGCACGTAACCGGCGCCAGCCTTGAGTACCGCGAGCAGGCCGACCAGGGTTTCCAGGCTCCGACGCGCCACCACAGCCACGCGATCATCCGGGCGCACGCCGAGGCTGATCAGATGCCGGGCCAGGGCATTGGCCTTGCGGTTCAGCTCGCTGTAGCTCAGGTGCTGATCGCCCACTTGCGCAGCGATAGCGTCAGGCTGCTGAACAGCCCGGGCCTCGATCAGGCCATGAATGGTTTGCCCCTGAGGCACAGCCATTGCGGTGGCATTGAGATCTTCGAGCAGGTAACGACGCTCCTGCTCAGCGACCAGCGCAACCTGATCGAGCACTGCATGCTCATTGGCTACCAGAGCCTGCAACAGTTGCTCGAAGTAATCGGCGTAGCGGCGCACGGTCGCTTCGTCGAACAGTGCCAGCGCATAGTCCAGGGTGCCAGCCAGTGCTTCGCCCTGCTCGCCCAGATTCAGCGACAGATCGAACTTGGATACCTGGCTTTGCTGCTCGACCGGCGCCACCAGCAGCCCGTCCATATCCGGGACCGAGCCTTTGCCGGCCAGCCAGTTCAGGGTGGTCTGGAACAGTGGAGCATGCGCCAGGCTGCGCTCCGGACGAACAATCTCCACGACCTGCTCGAACGGCAGGTCCTGATGATCCTGAGCCTCCAGCACACGCTTGCGGACCTGCGTCAGCAAGGCTTCGCCAGTCGGCGCTCCGGAAGTGTCGATACGCACCGCCAGGGTGTTGACGAACAACCCCACCAGCCCTTCCAGTTCGCTGCGGCCACGGCCAGCCATCGGGCTGCCGATCACCACATCGTTCTGTCCGGAAAGACGCGCCAGCAGCGTTGCCCAGGCGGTCATCAGCGTCATGTACAGGGTCACGCCCTGACGCTGGGCCAAGGCCCGCAGACCGGCACTCAGCTGTTCATCAAGCTGCACCGCCAGGCTGCCACCGGTAAAGTCCTGTTGCGCCGGACGTGGCCGGTCGGTCGGCAACATCAACAGCGTCGGTGCGCCGCTCAATGCCTGGTGCCAGTAAGTCGATTGCTGCTGCAGACGCTCACCGGTCAACCATTGACGCTGCCACACGGCATAGTCGGCGTACTGGATCGCCAGTTCCGGCAATGGATCACTGGTTCCCATGCGCATGGCCGGGTACAGCGCCAGCAGTTCACGGGTCAGCACGCCCATCGACCAGCCGTCGGCGACGATATGGTGCACGGTCAGCAACAGCACGTGCTTATCGTCGGCCACCTGCAACAGGCGGCCACGGATCACTGGTCCGCGGGTCAGGTCGAAAGCTGCCGCCGCCTCGCTGCGAACCCGTTCCGCCAGGGCTTGCGGGTTGGCGCGCAGATCTTCGACGTGCAGTTGTGGCGCGTCGGACAGCGGTGCAAATACCACTTCGGCGCCGTCTTCCAGGGCAATGAAGCGGCTGCGTAGGGTTTCGTGGCGCTCGACGATGCGTGCCAGAGCAGCAGACAACGCCGGCACATCCAGCGCGCCTTGCAGGCTCAGGGCCATGGGAATGTTGTACGCCTCGCTACCGCCTTCCATCTGCGCCAGGAACCACAGGCGCTGCTGGGCGAACGACAGGGGCAGCGACTGATCGCGGGAGACCGGCTGGATCTGCGCCTGCTCGCTACGCTCGATGCCCGCCACGGCGGCGGCCACCGCCGCCAGTTCGCCCAGTGCGAAGAGTTCACCCAGCGGCAACTCAACGCCCAGTTGCTGGCGAACCTGGGAAACCATGCGCATGGCCAGCAGGGAATGCCCACCCAGATCGAAGAAGTGATCGTGACGACCCACCTGCTCCACCTGCAGCACTTCAGCCCAGATCTCTGCCAGGGCGGTTTCGATCTCGCCTTGCGGGGCTTCATAACTGGCGCCGAACAGCGCCGAACGTTCAGGCTTGGGCAGCGCCCGGCTGTCGAGCTTGCCGTTGGCGGTCAACGGCAGCGTTTCCAGCTCGACGAACGCGGCCGGCACCATGTATTCCGGCAGGTTGGCCTGCAACGCCGCACGCATCTGCTCGGCGCCAAGCGCTTCGAGATCCTGATGCTGGGTGAAGTACGCCACCAGACGCACACGCCCCGGCTCGTCTTCCCGGGCCAGAACCACTGCATCGCGCACACTTGGCAGATCGTGGAGACGGCTGACGATTTCGCCCAGCTCGATACGGAAACCACGGATCTTGACCTGATCGTCGTTGCGCCCCAGGCATTCCAGTTGCCCGTCTTCCAGCCAGCGACCCAGGTCGCCGGTGCGATACATCATCGCGCCCGGCTCAGCGCTGAACGGGTCGGCGAGGAATTTCTCGGCCGTCAGGTCCGCCCGGTTCAGGTAACCACGGGCCACGCCATCGCCGCCGATGTACAGCTCGCCGATAACGCCCTGCGGCACCAGACGCTGATGGGCATCCAGCACATAGATGCTGGTATTGCCGATCGGTCGACCGATCGACACCGATTCCGCGCCTTCGGCCACCTCGCGGACTTCGTTGGTGGTAGCAAAGGTTGTGGTTTCGGTCGGGCCGTAACCGTTGATCAGACGCACGCTCGGGGCATGTTCGATCATGGCGCGGAAGCTCGCCGGATCTGCCCGCTCGCCACCGGACATCAGGTAACGCAAGCCTTTAAGCGCGTCGGGGATCAGTTGTACATACTGGTTGAACAGCGCAGTGGTGAGGAACAGCATGCTGACATTCGGCAAGACCTCGCTGAGGCGCGCCGGGTCGATCAGGGTCTGGTGATCGATAACCAGCAGTTGTCCGCCATTGAGCAATGCACCCCAGACTTCCATGGTGCTGGCATCGAACGCGGGGTTGGAGGCGAAAGCAACGCGGTCCTGCTCGTTGAAGTCGGCAAAACCATTGTTCAACACCAGACGCGCAATACCACGATGCAACACGCAGACACCTTTCGGTGCGCCGGTGGAACCGGAGGTGTACATGACGTAGGCCACGCTGTCCGAGTTCTGCGCCAGTGCCGGATCATGGGCTGGCTGGTCGTTCAGGAGCAGTTGATCAAGGTCGATACGCGGCGTGGCAGAGTCAATCGAGATCGAGCTTTGGGTCAGCACGAACAACGCCTGGCAGTCCTCGATCATGTAGACCTGACGCTCGGCAGGCGCGTTGATGTCCAGCGGTACATAGGTCGCGGCGCATTTACCGATCGCCAGTTGGCCGACCAGCAGTTCCAGGGAGCGCGGCAACAGGATCGCCACGTGATCGTTGGGTTTGACGCCCTGCCCGATCAGATAATGCGCCAGACGGTTGGCCTGTTCGTTCAGTTCGCCATAGCTCAGCGAACGGCTGCCATGCACTGCGGCCAGGGTTTGTGGATGCGCGGCTGCACGTTGCTCGAACAGACGGTGCACCGGTTGCTCACGCGGGTAATCGCGACGGGTGATATTGAAACCGATCAACAGACGCTGACGCTCTGCCGCCGGCAGTACCGACAATTGCTCCAGGCCTTCTTCGGGTTGTTGCTCCAGGGCCAGGACCAGATTGCTCACGGCTTCCTGCAAGTAGCCGCAAACGCGCTGCGCGTCGATGCCTTGTGCCGCCTGGGCGGTCAGGCTGAAGGTTTCGCCCAGATCATCGATGCTCAGGGTCAGCGGATAGTTGCTGCGCTCTTCTGCATGCAGCACGTCGATGCCTTGCCATGCAATGCTGGCGGCTTCGTCCCTGGCCTGTGGTGCCGCGCTGTGGCGGTAGTTGAGCAAGGTGCTGAACAGCGGTGCGCCGGCCGGCAATGCACTGCAACGCTGGGCCAGCGCCAGTTGTGCATGCTCGTGACCCAGCAGCCCGGTCAGCCTGCGGTGGGTATCGAGAACCGCTTCGCGTACCGGCTGGCCGCCCAGGTCGATGCGCAGCGGCAAGGTATTGATGAACACGCCCAGGGCACGCTCGACACCTTCGCCACCCTCAGCACGGTGCCGAAC
>NZ_RBRE01000032.1 GCF_003700275.1 Pseudomonas cichorii
ACCAACACCAACACCAACAGAGCCTGGGGTACCGACACCTGCTCCGCAACCGCAACCGCAACCGCAACCGGCAAGAGTGCAGCCCATTGCCGCTCCCGGCACCCCGCCACTTCCACAACCTGTGCGTGGTGCAGCGCCAGTGCCGCTGTATCGTCTGGAAGTCCCCAACTACGCGGTAGTCACGCCCGCCATTGCGACGCTGATGATGTCATCGCTGGGCACCTTTCATGAGCGTCAAGGCGACCAGAACCTGCTGACAGAAACCGGCGTCTTCCCCGCAGGCTGGGCCAGGATATTCGGCAACGACTTCAGACAGGGCTGGTCCGGCACCGTGGCTCCAAGCCTGGATGCGTCGCTCAAGGGCTATCAGATCGGCCATGACGTGCTGGCCAGGCAAACCTCTGGCGGACGAACCCAGCGAGCCGGACTGTTCGTAGCCCATTCTCGCTTGGACGGACACGTCAAAGGTTTTGCCGGAGGCTTCCACAATCGCCGTACCGGCAAGCTGAAAATCCAGGGTGACAGCCTGGGTATCTACTGGACGCTGACCGATCCGAGAGGCTGGTATGTGGATGCCGTGGCGATGGGCACCCGACTGGATGGCCATAGCCGCTCCGAACGAGGGATACGTATCGACACCGAAGGCAATGCCCTGAGCCTTTCGCTGGAGGCCGGTTACCCGGTGGCGCTGTCCTCGCACTGGGTGATCGAGCCTCAGGCACAGATCATCCACCAGCGGATCGATCTCGATAGCCAGAACGATGGTATTTCACATATCGCTTTCGATTCCCGGCCCTATACCAGTGCTCGCCTTGGCGGACGCCTTGAAGGACGATATCAGGTGAACGGGATTACGCTTGAGCCGTTCGTACAGGGCAATCTCTGGCACACCCTCGACGGCTCGGACACGTTGACCTTCGACCATCGCGACCGCATCAAGACGCAGCACCAGTCCACCACGGCAGACCTGGGCATTGGCCTGAGCGCCAGACTGTCCAGGGACATCAGCCTTTACGTGAGCACCGATTACAGCAGCAATCTGGATGGCAATGACCTGAACGGGCTGCGCGGTAATCTGGGAGTCCGGATGAGTTGGTAAAGCCCGCCCTGTACAGCGTGTAGGCGGACTCATCCGCGAAGACGGTCTTGTGCCGTTTTCGCGGATGAATACGCTCCCACAGAGGCTTGTCAGGCCTGCTCTATCCTTGGCTTGAGCACCAGCACCGCAAGCGGCGGCAGGCTCAGGTGTACGGACACCGGCATGCCATGGCTCTGGCTGTCCTCGGTATGCACGCCACCGCCATTGCCCAGATTCGATCCGGCATAGGTTTCGGCATCGCTGTTGAGCAATTCGACCCAGGTGCCGGCAAAAGGCACACCGACGCGATAGCTATCACGCGGCACCGGCGTCAGGTTGGCGACCACCAGCAATGGCTCGCCCTCCTTGCTCCAGCGCAGCCAGGCATACACGCTGTTGGCCGCATCGTCGCCGATCAGCCACTGAAAGCCCATTGGCTCGGTGTCGCGCTCATGCAGAGCCTTTTCCTGGCGATACAAGCGATTCAGATCGGTCACCAGCTTTTTCACGCCGATATGCTCGGCGTATTGCAGCAGGTACCAGTCCAGTTGTTCGTCGTGATTCCACTCACGCCACTGGCCAAACTCGCAGCCCATGAACAGCAGCTTCTTGCCCGGATGGGTCCACATGAAGGTCAGGTAGGCGCGCAGGTTGGCGAATTTCTGCCAGCGGTCACCGGGCATCTTGTCGATCAGCGAACGCTTGCCGTGCACCACTTCATCATGGGAAATCGGCAGGATGAAACGCTCGGACCAGGCGTACATCAAGCCAAAGCTCAGCTCGTTATGGTGATGGGCACGGTGGACCGGGTCTTGCTGAATGTAATGCAGCGAGTCATGCATCCAGCCCATGTTCCACTTGTAGGCGAAACCCAGGCCGCCCTGCTGGGTATTCTGGGTCACGCCCGGCCAGGCTGTGGACTCCTCGGCGATTACCATGGTGCCCGGTGCCTCTAGCGCGACCACGTCATTGAGGTGACGCAGGAAATCGATGGCCTCCAGGTTTTCCCGACCACCAAAACGGTTCGGCACCCATTCGCCAGCCTTGCGCGAATAATCGCGGTACAGCATCGAGGCCACCGCATCCACCCGCAGGCCGTCGATATGGAAATGCTTGAGCCAGTGCAGCGCCGAGGCCAACATGAAACCATGCACTTCGGTGCGGCCCAGGTTGTAGATCAGCGTGTCCCAATCCTGATGGAAGCCTTCCTGAGGGTTGCCGTATTCATACAGCGCCGTGCCGTCGAACTGGGCCAGACCATGAGCGTCGGTAGGGAAATGCGCGGGTACCCAGTCGAGAATCACGCCGATCTCGGCCTGGTGGCAGGCATTGACGAAGGCGGCGAAGTCTTCGGGCGAACCGTAGCGCGCCGTTGGGGCAAATTGCGCCAGCAACTGATACCCCCACGAACCGCCGAAGGGATGCTCCATGATCGGCATCAGTTCGATATGAGTGAACCCCAGTTCCTTGACGTAGGGAATCAGCCGGTCGGCCAATTCACGCCAGTTGTACTGCCGCCATTGAGTGCCGTCTTCGTTCTGTTCCATCTGCCAGGAGCCGGCATGCAGTTCGTAGATTGACAACGGTGCCGCCGGAGAATGGCGATCACCACGCGACTGCAGCCAGTCATGATCCTGCCAGTCGAACTGCAGCGGTCTGGCAACCTTCGACGCCGTATCGGGCGGCAAGGTAGTTGCCAGTGCTACCGGATCGCACTTCAAGGGCAGGATGCCCTGGCTGCCGAGAATCTCGTACTTGTAGATTTCGCCCGCCTCAAGACGGGGCACAAACACTTCCCAGACACCAGACGGGTGCCGCAGGCGCATGGGATGCCGACGTCCATCCCAGTTATTGAAACTGCCGACCACCGAAACCCGACGGGCATTCGGTGCCCAGACCGCGAAGCGCACTCCATCGACACCCGAGACATTGGTAATCTGCGCGCCCAGGCAACTGCTCAGGTCGCGGTGATTGCCTTCGGCGAAAAGATACAGGTCCATTTCACCCAGCAGCGGACCGAAGCTGTAAGGATCCTCGGTAATCTGTTCGCCGCCAGCCCAGTTGATCTTCAGCAGATATGGCTGTTTCTGGTGGAAATGGCCGATGAAGAATCCCGGGACTTCACTCATTTCCAGCTCGCCCAACTCACGACCGTCTTCACGGGCCAGAGCGCGAACGCTCAGGGCTCCCGGCAGGTAGGCACGAATAAACTGTCCGCCTTTTCCATCTTCGTGAGGCCCGAGAATGGAAAAGGGATCCCGGTGCTCGGCACGGATCAACGCATCCATATCGACGGCAGCGGGCATTGGTTGGCGGCCCGCGCCGATTTTGTCAGGCAAATTCATTTGGTTTCTCCATCAGACAATTCCAGCAATCCACGCAAGCCCTGCAAAGGTACGGCCAACCAACTCGGACGATTCTCGGCTTCGTAGATCACTTCATAAGCAGCTTTTTCCAGGGTGAACAGCTCAAGTGCAGCGCCCTCGCCTTGCGGGTCTTCCCAGGCATGCGCCAGTTCCCGGGTCGCCTTGCGATAGCCTTCCAGGAACGACTCGCGGGCCTGCGCCAGATAGGTCTCGGCCACATGAAGCCGGGCTTCGCCGGCCTCGACCGAAGTATCCACACTCTGCGCGCTGCGCACGGCCATGGCCGCAGCGTAGTCGAAAGAACGCAAAACGCCGCTGACATCCTTGAACGGGCTGTGCTTGGCACGTCGTTCATTCAGGCTGCGGGCAGGCTCGCCCTCGAAATCGATCAGATAGGCATCGCCCTTGACCACCAGCACCTGACCCAGATGCAGGTCACCGTGAACGCGCATGCGCAAACCGCCTACCGAACGTTTGGCCAGGTCTTGCACATGTTTGTGAATGGCTTTGCGCCTGTCGAGCAGATCGCTGACCAGTTGTTGATCATCCGCCTCCAGATCTTCCTTGCGCTGATCGAGCAATTGCAGGGCGCGCTCAAGCTGGGCAGCGATACTTTTCGCAGAAGCCTCGCTGTCCTTGACGCTGGTGACTTGCACTGCAAAGTCCGGGTTATCCGTCGGTGCAGCCAGGACCTGATGCATTTCACCCAGCCGTTGTCCCAGAAACAGTGAGAAGTCGGCCAGCTCCAGCAGCGCGTTGTAATGCTGTTCCTGCTCGGATATGCCATGCGCCAGTGCATCGCGCACCGCGCGCTCAAGGTTGTTCTGGGTCCATTCCCAGGCATCACCCTGATTGCTCAGATAGCCTTGGGCGATCATCAGCAAATGCGGCTGGCCATCATTGCCGACTCGCGTCAACGCCCCCAGCAGCGGGGAAATGTTCCGGTAGCCAGCCTGGGTCAGGTATGCGCCCATTTCCAGTTCCGGGTGAGTGCCAGCGCTGACCTTGCGAATCAGCTTGAGCACCAGGCTGCCCACCACCACCGAACTGTTGGACTGCTCGGCAGAGAGGTAGCGTACTTCCGACTCTTCGTTCAGCCCCAGCGGAGCCAGTTCCGAGCTGTGCTCGAAACGTAATTCGCCTTCATTGCAAGGCAACACGGTCTGCGCCTGCATGCCTTGAATCACCGCACGGACAAAGGTTTCCAGGGTAAAGGCATCGGTGATCAGGCCGACTTGCCGACCTCGCCGGACGCGCGCCAGTGCCAGTTGCTGTGGCAAGGCACTGCTGATGTCGTCTTCGGCAAGCAGCCCGAAAGGCAATTGATAACGCTCTGGCTGGCCCTCGGACGTGACCTCGATTTCGCTGAGCAGGACCGGATGTGACGGGTCGCCAAAGCGCACCGCATAGGCGATGTTGACCTGCTCGATGGCCTTGTCCTTGCCAGCGAACCAGCGACGCTTGGGCAGATAGACCGCCAGGGAAGTCTTTTCCATGGTGCTGCGCAGCGGCTCATCGAGCAGTTCCTCAAGGCGTTTCTTGAGGACCAGCGTAGGAAAGTCCGGCATGCTTTTAGCGGGTTCGACGTGCCAACTGGGCATTTGATTCTCCGGGGCGAGAAGAAACCAGTAAAAACCATAAGGTGGCAGCGTCAGCAGATAATTCAGTTGCCCGATCGGCGGGAATGCACTGCCGCCGAGCATTTCCACCGGTACAGTGCCCGCGTGGGCGGACAGCTCCAGCTCAGCCGCCTGGGCCGCACTGGAGACGTTGGCTACGCACAGAATGGTCTCGTTGTGTCCATCTGACCCGGTGTATTCGCGAATGTAGGCCAGGATGCGACGATTGGACGGCGAAAGCATTTTCAGCGTGCCGCGGCCGAAGGCCTTCTGCTGCTTGCGCACCGCCAGCATGCGGCGATTCCAGTTCAGCAGCGAGTGCGAGTCTTTTTCCTGGCTTTCGACGTTGACCGACTGATAGCCGTACAGCGGGTCCATGAGCGGCGGCAATACCAGACTGGCCGGATCGGCCCGCGAAAAGCCGCCATTGCGGTCGATGGACCACTGCATCGGCGTACGTACGCCATCGCGGTCGCCCAGGTAAATGTTGTCGCCCATGCCGATTTCGTCGCCGTAATACAGCGTCGGGGTGCCGGGCATGGACAGCAGCATGCTGTTGAGCAGTTCGACACGCCGCCGGTCACGCTCAACCAGCGGTGCCAGACGGCGCCGGATACCCAGATTGATACGGGCACGCTTGTCGGCCGCGTAATAATTCCACAGGTAGTCGCGCTCGCGGTCGGTGACCATTTCCAGGGTCAGTTCATCGTGATTGCGCAGGAAAATCGCCCATTGGCAATTGGCAGGGATTTCCGGCGTCTGGCGCAGGATGTCAGTGATCGGAAAACGATCTTCCTGGGCCAGTGCCATGTACATGCGCGGCATCAGCGGAAAGTGAAATGCCATATGGCATTCATCGCCATCCGCACCATGGGTGTCACCGAAATACAGCTGCGTGTCTTCCGGCCATTGATTGGCCTCGGCCAGCAGCATGCGATCCGGATAGTGAGCGTCGATTTCCGCACGAATGCGCTTGAGGACCTGATGCGTCTCGGGCAGGTTCTCGTTATTGGTACCATCGCGCTCGATCAGATACGGAATGGCATCCAGGCGCAGACCATCGATCCCCAGATCCAGCCAGAAACGCATGACATCCAGCACCGCCTCCATCACTTGCGGGTTATCGAAGTTCAGGTCCGGTTGATGGGAATAGAAACGGTGCCAGAAATACTGACCGGCAACCGGGTCCCAGGTCCAGTTGGACTTTTCCGTGTCGAGAAAGATGATCCGCGTGCCTTCGTATTTCTGGTCGGTATCGGACCACACATAAAAGTCACGGGCCTTGGAGCCGGGCTTGGAGTGCCGCGCCTTCTGGAACCAGGGATGCTGGTCCGAAGTGTGGTTGATGACCAGTTCGCTGATGACTCGCAAACCGCGCTTGTGGGCCTGGGCGATAAACTTTTTGGCATCGGCCATGGTGCCGTAATCGCTGTGCACATCGCGATATTCGGAAATGTCGTAGCCATCGTCGCGACGCGGCGAGGGATAGAACGGCAACAGCCAGATGGTATTGACGCCCAGCTCGGCAATGTAATCGAGCTTGTCGATCAGGCCGGCAAAATCGCCGATACCATCGTTGTTGGAATCGAAAAACGACTTCACGTGGACCTGATAGATCACCGCATCCTTGTACCAGAGCGGGTCGTTGATGAACGTGGCGTTAGTAGCTTTCTTCTTCGCCATGACTAGCTCCTGCCTGTTCAATTCGCGGCCTGGATACGCCAGATGCCAAAGGGCTGATACGAAGGATCAATGCGCATCCATTGAACCTTGCCGTACCAGGTCCAGCGGTGTCCGGTCATCAAGTCTTCTCCAGAAGTGGCGGCGTCGTCAGGCAGGCCCATGTCCCACAAAGGCAGCTCGAAGTGCGCTTCCTGGGCATTGAACGGATCGAGGCTGACGGCGACCAGAATGAAGTTGCTGCCATCGTCCGAGCGTTTGCCGAAATACAGGATGTTGTCGTTCCAGGCCGCATATAGCTTCAAGCCCAGATGAGTATGCAGCGCCGGGTTCTGCTTGCGGATGCGGTTGAGCTGGGCGATCTCGGCAATGATATTGCCCGGTGCGGTGAAGTCGCGGACGCGGATCTGGTACTTCTCGGAATCCAGATACTCTTCCTTGCCCGGAATCGGAGCCGACTCGCACAGCTCGAATCCCGAATACATGCCCCACAGTCCAGAGCCCATGGTTGCCAGCGCAGCACGGATCAGAAAGCCCGCGCGTCCCGACTCATGCAGGAAATGCGGGTTGATGTCCGGGGTATTGACGAAAAAGTTGGGCCGGTAGCAATTGCGCAACGGTGGCTGGTTGAGCTGGGTCAGGTATTCGGACAGCTCGGCCTTGGTATTGCGCCAGGTGAAATAGGTGTAGCTCTGCGAATACCCGACCTTGCCAAGACGCGCCATCATCGCAGGCTTGGTAAAGGCTTCGGCCAGGAACATCACATCCGGATGCTGGCTGCGAATGTCAGCAATCATCCACTGCCAGAATGGCAACGGCTTGGTATGCGGGTTGTCGACCCGGAAGATCTTCACGCCCTCCTCGACCCAGCCGAGTACAACGTCACGCAACTCCAGCCACAGACTGGGAATCGCATCGGCAGCATAGAAATCGACGTTGACGATGTCCTGATATTTCTTCGGCGGGTTTTCTGCGTAACGAATGGTGCCGTCCGGCCGCCAGGAGAACCAGCCCGGATGCTCCTTGAGCCAGAGGTGATCCTGGGAACACTGGATAGCGAAATCCAGGGCAATTTCCAGCCCGTGTTGCGCAGCCGCGGCAACCAGATTGCGAAAATCCTCGCGGGTGCCCAGTTGCGGGTGAATGGCGTCGTGGCCGCCCTCTTCACTGCCGATGGCATACGGGCTGCCGGGATCGTCCGGACCTGCTGTCAGCGAATTGTTGGGGCCTTTGCGATGGGCTCGGCCGATGGGATGAATCGGCGGGAAATACAGCACGTCAAAGCCCATGTCCCGAATCATCGGCAGCCGTGAATGCACATCATTGAAGGTGCCGTGCCGTGCAGGATCATCGGTGATCGAACGGGGGAAGAGCTCATACCAACTGGCGAACTGCGCCAACTGGCGCTCCACATCCAGCGGAAACTCGATACTGCGACTCAGAAACGCACGGTTGTCTGCCTGCACCATCAACGCTGCTGTTTCACTGTGCAGCAGCAAGGCGACCCGGGCCTCGGGGTCCGCCTGTCCCAGACGTTCCAGAACGCTTTCGATCTGCTGGCGCAACGCACCCTGACTGCGCTCGGCGGCATGCAGCAGATGCAGGCGCCCTTCTTCAAGCTCCAGCTCGATGGGCACACCGGCAGCGTACTTTTTCTCCAGCTCATAGCGATAGCTGGCGTACTGATCGATCCAGGCTTCCAGGCGAAATACATAGCGATTGACGGAGGTCGGCGTGAACTCGCCGATCCAGCTGTCATTGCCAAGGTCGCTCAGCGGTGAGTCGTGCCAGTTCTCTTCACCGTCTACCCGCCAGCAGACCCGCACCGCCAGTTTGTCGTGCCCGTCGGCAAACACCTTGCCGGTAACCGTCACCTTCTGCCCGACGATGCCCTTGGCGGCAAACAGTCCGCCATCGACCACCGGCATGACGTCTTCGATAACGATGCGCGGTAGTTGCAGAGCTTGGGTCAGGGACAGTGGACGGATTGGGTGTGGAACATCGGAGGCCAGAGAATCCGGGCCATACGGCTGATCAGCAGTCACATTCATCGAGCATCACTCCTCACGCCCCTGGGACGCTCCTGTGCAATCCATGCAGAAAAAAAGACTATATCGATGCAGTGCGGGCAGATGCAGACAGTAAAGACTTGTCTGTTCCGGCCGCATAGTTTCCGAACAATGGTGGTTGGGAAAGTTCAAACAGCTTTCGGATCGATAGATCGACCCACAGCTTAGTCCAATAGCCGATAAGCGTTAGAGCCCTGACCACCCGGCAATCGGGTTGAATCATCTGCAAGGCAGGGGGGTCGAAAAATTGTGCAACCAATACAGGTGACGCCCATGAACATCCCAATCCCCGCCGAAACACCGGACCCGAATATCGACACACCCACGCTGCCCGTACCACCGCCAGCCGAAGAGCCACCACCCACCATGCCGCCCGTGGTCCAGCCGCCGGCAGGCGATCCACCAACCCAGGAACCACCTGCCGTGCTGCTGGATGACTTGCCCCAGTGAACCAGACACGGAGGGCGCGCGCCGCCCTCCTGCGTCGAACCCTGACCCTGATCAATATCCCGGGTTTGAATGTCTGAGAGTTTTGCCGCACACCTCAAGGAGCTGTGCCATGACACTGGAATTCGATAGCACCCACACATCCTGCTCCGTGACGTTTCACGATACGATCCTGCGCAGCCCTGTGGCGAATGTGGTCATCACGACCAATGATGCGACCCATATGTCCGAGGCATTGATTGACGGGCAGAACGTTCCGATCACCGAATCCGATGCCGACACGCTGACCGTGCATGGCGCACAGGACAAGCGCCATCACACGGTCAACTGAGCTGGTCTAATGACC
>NZ_RBRE01000006.1 GCF_003700275.1 Pseudomonas cichorii
AGTTGAAGGCATTGGAATGGACGGTAGGGGTGGGCATGGAGAGCCCTCCAATAGGCAAGTATCAGGAAGGGTAATCAAGGACTGGGAACAGCAGAGCGCTCGATCCTGACGCACGACAGCTTTCCACCCACCTGCCCCGTCGTACTGCTGGATATCAACATCACGCCTGGCACAACAACCGAGCCCTCGGTTTTTTTACCGGCCTCTTCAATATCCATACCGACGGTCATATTGGTGGGCTGCTTGATGGTTTTGAAACGGTAGGAAAAGCCGCCTTTATCCGTGCAATCTGGAGAGTCATAAAATGAAAAGAACGTCGCAGAAGGCACATTCTCCAGCCTGAAAGCATAAGCATCATCATTTTTACACCCCAACGAATTGTTCTGAAAATTGATCACGGAGGTGACAAAAGGAATACCGCAATTAACAGGATAATCGTTCGCCTCCTTTTTATTGAGAATTATCAAATCTCCATCAGCAGCCTGTACCGCCATGAATGGCATACAGGCTATCAAAGATAAACAGACAGCCATGGCCAAGGAGAATGGCAAGAATCCGGGAATATACCGCACCATGATAATAACTCCAGTTATAAAATTGGGGCAACACTTTTTATAACTGCAAATCGCAGACACATAAAGTTTGCCAGCAGAACAACAGAGTGTTTCAACTCATGCTAGCAGTCACAGCATGGCTGGCAACTGGCATTTTTATCAGTAGACAAATATCGGTAGAGCGTAGAGATTTTCACCCATGTGCTGCATGCACTCACAGTGGATATCCTTGTATGACAATAACGCCTGTCAGTACTTAAAGATATAAAGATATCCCTCATCACCGGGAGAAGATCATGACGCTTTCAACAGATATACAATCAATGGTAGGGGGTGATTCACGAGACACGCTGTTAAGGTGGCTTCAGGAAAACCCCAAGACTCTCGGCTGGGACGCGATTGTGGTTTATAACCGCAGTCGGGTCAATGCACTGCTCATACAGCAATATATAAACAAACTCACCGCCGAAAACTATTTGACTCCCATAGACGGCTATATAGAGGGGCCAAAAAACTCCAAGCTGACCTTCTTCGGCATTCAATTGGGTCTCCCGGTACTTTCATTTGAAAATGCTGACCTCGAACACTCCAACGCCCGGGTAACTCAAGCGATTACTGCCGGGCTGGCTATCCTGAGGACCGAACCAACAGGCGGTTATAAAGGCGTGCATTCAATCATGCGGCCCAATGGCGCAGTAGGCCCGTTCCTATGGATGGACGTTGACCTGCGGGACGCGCCAGGTAGCGCTTCCGATGCCGGAGTCGTACAACTCGACCTCACGAGAATGAGCGGATTCGACACCGATCTTTTCTCGGACCAGATCAGTACCATCAATGCTCAGGAATTCTTTCTTGAGCGCTTCAAGGAAAAACCGGAACTGCAGGTTTATACCTTGGGTGTGCTGAATAACAGTGCTGACTCCATGCTTGCACCACAAAATTTCATTGTCCGCACCCAACCTGCTCCGGGCGCCCAGAACCGGGCAGCGCCCAACTATGGTGACGGGGCCGTGGTGGTACTGGTGACTCTGAAAGACGGAAAAGACGGTGGAGCGCCCACAAAAGATACGGATTTCAAATACTTGATTCCCAATGATGACAACGGGAGCAAATACTCAAGTGCCGTACTGCTTTCAAATAAAGTCTTGTTTGCCAGGCTATTCCTTAACAGCCTGCACACATTACTTCCCGGAACAACCTTGACCCCCAAAACGCTTACAAATGAGCATGGTGTCGCAGGCCACATATACCTGGAATATACAGATGGCGCAATTACAAAATCCGACTACAAATACGTCAACAGCGGCGTCTACCACAACTACATTGTTACCGCCAGCTCACCTTTAATCACCATACCTTTAAAGGGCGCACAGCTTCAGGCCTCCAACAACACAATATGCTTCAAGTGGATGAACAAATCTTTCATTATCAATATGCACTATCACAACACCCGAGGCGACTTGAGCGACACACACTCGGATGAAACAGTAGAAATGAAAGTAAACTTTAATGTATTTTCAAATCTCATGATAGACCCTGAAAGTGGCATCATTCACTTTGAACAGGAAGACATTATCAGTGCACAAATTGAAATCGATATGGAGTATGCACATTACCCTTACGGCATGGAACTTTTTGAAGGTAGCTTAGTACAAATAGTCAAAGACAAGCTTTTTGCATTTACCAGGAATATTACCCTCCCCGACATCGACACCTTCCTCCTGAGAAACCTGCTGTTCCCCGATAATAATCTGATGGTGCTGACAGACGCCCACGTCCCCGGAGATCTGGCGGTTTTCGGTAATGTCGCCCCTACCCTGACCAGCTTCGTGATAGAGCCCGAGCGAGCCATACTCAATCCGGGCAGCACTCGGGCATTTACCGTAGAACCCGCCGCTACGGTGACCTGGAGCGTAAAAGGCTTGCCGGGTAACAGCCTTCCGGTCGGCTCCATTACCAATGAAGGCGTGTACACCGCGCTGACTGCAGACGAGCTTCTTGGTCATGACTCCCAGCAGGTGATCATTACCGCCACCGGTACCACCTCACGCGGGTTAGCTACCTCGTCTTCGACCCTGGTTTCGATTGTCAGTCAGACCATTTCCCTCAATCCGATCTTTTCGATTGCCGGTCCCGGTACCAGCCTCAAGTTTACGGCCGGAACCATTGATGGCAGAACCTTGCAATGGGCGATGAAGGACCCTGGCCAAAACGGCAAGCTGGAACCGACAACCGGTTCGAGTACGACCTATACCGCTCCTGAACTGCAAACCACAGGCATGTTCACTCGGGAGGTCATTCAAGTCACGGACGACCAGGGCAATATGGGCCAGGCCGAAGTGCTGGTGATCAACAAGGTGCTTGGCGGTCAGGTAGAAGTGGATCTGACCGACGCCGCAAACGGCAAGGCGCAACTGCAGTTCGTCAAGGACTATGACGGCAATCCTGCACCCGTTCCATCAAAGTTTCTGGTCTGGACACTACTCGCCGGTGCTGGCTGGGTGAATGCTGAAGGCATCTACAGCGAGCCGCAGCAACAACTGCCGGGATTTGCCATCATTACTTGCGCATTTACCCATACACGCGCTGGCGATGAGCCGACAATCACCGATTATGGGTACACCGTACTGCCGCTGCCTTTATCGCAGTATCCCGAACTGACAACTGCATTTCAGTAAATAATTAATAGAAGAGCGTTGCGCACAACTTCACTCATAAACTTTATAGATCCAGTTCCTATCAAGCAATTATATATCACAGCGGCATCACAGGCAGCATTCATTCTTAATCAACTGCATAAAGATACCCTCCATCGCTGGAAACATCATGACTTTTTCAAACGATACACCCGTAACAACTGCAAGCGGTGATTCACGAGATGCATTACTGACCTGGCTACAGCAAAACCCCAAGACCCTGGGCTGGGATGCCATTGTGGTTTATAACCGTGGCCGGGCTAATGCACTCCTGATGCAGCAATATATAAAAAAACTGACCGCCGAAAACTATATGACCCCCATAGACGGCCAGATAACAGGACCAGAAGGCTCAAAACTGAATTTCTTCGGCATTCAACTGGGCCTGCCCGTGCTGTCATTTGAAAACGCTGATATCGAACATTCCAAAGCCCGGGTGAGCCAGGCGATTACCGCCGGGCTGGCCATCCTGAAAAGCGAGCCGGTGGGTGGCTATAAGGGTATTCATTCGATCATGCGACCCAACGGAGCGGCAGGGCCAACCTTATGGATGGATGTGGACCTGCTGGACGCGCCCGGTGAAGTTTCCGATGCGGGCGTTGTGCAGATTGATTTAAAGAAAATGACCGACTTTAATACCGATCTTTTTTCGGACAAGGTCAGCATCATCAATGCTCAGGAGTTTTTCCTTGAACGCTTTCAGGAAAAACCGGAGCTACAGGTTTATACATTGGGCTCCCTGAACAAGAGCGCTGACTCTACGCTCACGCCGAAAAATTTCATCATCCGCACCCAGGCAGCGCCAAGCGCAACAAACCGCGCAGCACCCAACTATGGCGACGGTGCGGTGGTTTTGCTAGTAACACTGAAAGGCGGAACTGACGGTGGCGCTCCGACAAAGAATAGCGATTTCAAATATTTAATTCCCAATGATGAAAACGGGACCAAATATTCAAGTGCCGTACTGCTTTCAAATAGAACTTTGTTCGGCAAACTTCTTCTCAATCACCTGATTAGCGTGCTGCCCGGAAAAACCCTGACCCTCAGAACGCCTACAGACGGTGACGGAAACCCGGGACATGTCTATCTGGAATATACGCAAGGCGCGGTAACACAACCAGAATACAAATTTGTATCAAGTGGATTTTTCGGCGATTTCATCGTCACCGCTACCTGCCCTCTGCTTACACTTAATTTGGAGGGCGCACTTTTCAAGGCAAGCAATAACACGATCGATTTCATGTGGACAGGAAAAACCCTAACCAACATCATAGACTACCACAACACAAGAGGCGAAGAAGAAGACTTTTACTCAAGTGACCCTCTGGAGTTCCGAGTCAACTTGAATGTAACCTCAGCGCTCCATGTAGATCCCGAAAATGGACTCATTGAATTTGAGCAAGTCGCCATCAACGATAATCAGATTGAAATTCATACACCGGTAAATCATTACTATCAAAATCAATTTCGCTTTGAAAATGACTTGCGAGACGTCCTCAAACTCAATCTTTTCGAGTTCACCAATCACATCACTCTTCCTAATATAGACACTTTCCTGCTGAGAAACCTGTTATTCCCAGACAATAACTCAATGGTCCTCACAGACGCCCATGTCCCCGGCGACCTGGCAGTCTTCGGCAATGTCGATCCGTCTCTGACCAGCTTCGTGATAACTCCCGATAAAGCCATCCTGAATCCGGGCGGTAGCAAAACCTTCACTGTCGAACCCGCAGCTACAGTGAGCTGGAGTGTCAAAGGCTTGCCAGGAGATACACTTCCGGTCGGCACCATAACCGACAAGGGCGTATACACCGCCCCAACACTGGCTGAGCTTCAGGGTCATGACGCCCAACAGGCAATTATTACCGCCAGCGGCACCACCGCACGGGGGCTTGCCGCTTCGTCCTCAACCCTTGTATCAATTGTCAGCCAGACCGTTTCCCTCAATCCGATTTTTTCGGTCGCAGGCCCCAGTAGCACTCTCCAGTTCACCGCTGGCACAGTTGATGACAGACCACTGAAATGGACACTCAAAAACCCTGCCCTGGGCGGCAAGCTGGAACCCACAACAGGCTTGAGTTCCACTTATACAGCCCCCGCACAACAGCCGACAGGCATGTTCATCCTCGACGAAATTCAAGTCACGGACGATCAAGGCAATATGGGCCATGCCGACGTGTTGATCATCAACAAGATACTCGGCGGGCAGGTGGAAGTGGATCTGACCGACGCAGCAAACGGAAAGGCCCAACTGCGGTTCATGAAGGAATATGACGACGGACCTAGACCGATCCCCTCAGAACTGCTGGTCTGGACACTGCTGTCAGGTACAGGCTCAGTGGATGCCAAAGGCATGTATACCGAGCCGCAGGAGCAACTGACAGGGTTCGCCATAGTGACTTGCGCCTACCCGCGAGAAGAGTATGAGGGCGGGCCCGTAAGCACTTCTTACGGGTACACCGTACTGCCCCTGCCCTTGTCTCAATATCCCGATATGGCAAGAGCATTCCAGTAACCTGCAACATACAGGGCTGCAGCTACCTATTTAAAACAGCTGCGGCCTGAGACAGGAAGTCAATCGAGGTGCCACATGGCAAATTCAAGGGATTCGCTTTTACAGAAACTTAAAGGCAAAGCCAATACCCGAGGCTGGGGGGCTATAGTGTCTTTCAACCGTACCAAGGTTAATCATTTACTCGCGCAGCAGCATATCAGCCGGTTCAGCACCGACAGTTTTCTGCCAGCCATCCGCGGCACTGTGCAACTGGAAGGCGATGAAACACTTGAACTGAGCGGCATCATTCTGAGTGCCCCTCGCCTCTCTTTCGAGAATGCTTCACTGCTGGACTCCAGAGCACGCTTGAATATGGAAATCGTCGGCGGCACGGTAACGCATTACAGCAGTGCGCCCGGCTCGCCTACGCGGGTGCTTTCCAGTTTCAATATTTCCGAACAGCATGGTTATCGACTGGACGCCGATATTGAGTTGCGCAAAGTAGTGGGCGGCATCAACAAGAACTCCGAAGTTATTCTGGACATCTCGAAAGCCACTGACTTTACCACCAACCTTATTGGCATGGGGATCAGCCCAACATTAATAGGCGAGTTCTTCAAAGCCCGGTTCGATGCATTGCCAGCCCAACAACAGATTTACTCACTGGGCATGCTGGATTTCAATGCTAACGATCTGCTGGCCCCGAAGGACTTTTATATTCTGACCCAGGCAGCCCCTGAAGGTAAAAATCTCAAGTCAGACAGCTATGGCGATGGCGCAGTGGTGCTCTTCGTTCGCACCAAGAATAATTTTTACGACGGGACGTTACCAGCAGATGAAAGTGAATTTCCGTATCTGATTCCTGATGACAAGGTATCAGGAGAAGATCGTTCCAAATATTCCGGTTCGTTGCTCATTTCCCGCCAAGCCGTCATGTACTGGTTCATTATGCCGTATATAAAAAGCCATATTGGTAGAGGGCTGAACTTTGAAATCAAGGACGATGATAATCAGGTAGATGATTATAAACTGATTGCCGTAGCGGGAGAGCATCAGGTGGAGCCGCTCGATATCCAGTACGAATACGCTACCAATCACCTCCATTTCATAAAAAATGATCTTCGCTTTACCTTTATGAATAGGGTATCGCTTCTCATCAGGCCTGATTTTCGCCTTGAGTTGAAATGGGTAGGGAACAGTAGTGAAGTTTTTCACTTCTGGGATGACAGGGCGGGATGGTGGGACACACATCAAGACGCCATCGTCACTTTTGAATACGCAATGTCGGTTATTTTCGATAATGTACTGGATGCCAGCAGCAACACTATTAATTTTGTACGGTCGCCCCTCTCTAGTTACAATTCAAAAATTGGAGTCCCTGCCACACGCCATGAACAACTGCGCATTAGAATCTCCGAAGTCATGACGCGAACCCTCAAGGAAGTTTCAGACCTCTTCGACTCCATCGTGCTTCCCGAAATCAACTTCTTCGGCATCAACCATCTGCTATTCCCGGAACACAACGCCCTGATCCTGAAGGAAGTGTACTTGCCCGGAGATCTGGTCATGTTCGGGGAAGTCGACCCGGCCCTGACTTCGTTCAGCCTCAAGCCGCTCTACACCACTGTAAAGACCGGTGACAACCTGCAATTTGAAATAGCCGAACTGCGCTATCGGGCCCGTGCTGCCAATATTACCTGGAGTGTTCGTGATATCGATGGGTCGCGTTCTCAGGGAGCAATCAGTAGCGGCGGGCTCTATACCGCTCCGCTGGTGGGACAACTGGAAGACAAGACCGCTCGCAATGTGGTGACTGCCACTTTCACCGACCCGCAGACCCAGGAAACACGCACTGCTTCTGCTCTGGTGGTCATTGTCTCCAGTGCCATGGCAATGACGCCGGCTCTGCACGCCATAGACCTGCGCACCCCGCGCGATGTCGCGTTCAAGGTATCGACCCTCAGCGGCAATCCGGTGAGTTGGGCTCCCCTGTCGGCAGAAAAAGGGACTCTTGTGGGCAAAGGCCAGGAAGCGACTTACAGCCCCCCAACCACCGCGCCGACGGGCAAGTTCCTGCCGGTGACCATCGAAGCGATTGAGAGTAGTACCCAGGCACGCTGCCCGGGCACAGTGCTGATCATCAACGGCGTCATGCCCATGGACGTCAAACCGGCCTTTCACCCGGGGCTGGCACCGTCCGCCTCCTTGCACATGTCATTACCCGGACAACTTCGTGATGCTCGCTCCCAGCAATGGAGCATTGCTTCCGGTGAGGGCAGCATTGACGCCTTGGGTAACTTCAAGGCACCGGACAAGATCACCATGCCCTATACCGTCATTCAGGGTAGCTATTTCGACGGTGTCGGTACGTTATCGGGCTATGGCGTCGTGCACCTATCGGAAATCGCCCCACGTGCGAAATGGGAGCGAGTGGCGGATTTCACCATCAAGGAAGTGTCAGGTTCTGCAACGCTGTTCGCCAACGGCCTGGAGCAAGTCAGGGTGCGAGTGGCCGTCAAGACCTTTGACGAAACCGGTGCCGAGGTCTTTCTTACGCCATCCGAGCTGAACAGCATGCGCCTGATCGTCGCGGATACCGGTGATGACCTGCCCTATGCTGGCGATGAAGGCATCCCTGCCGATGCGCCGGAAGCGAAGAAATGGGGCGTCAATGAAGCCAAGAACCCTTACCAGTACTATCCCGCTGATGGCTCCAGAAACAACGAACCACTGACGCTCGATGGCAGCGGAAAATACCTCTTCATCCAGACTCGCAGCATGACGCCGCTGAGAGTAGCCGTGGCCTTGACACGTGCCGATCAGGTCGAGTTCAACTCGACCGAAAATGGCGGTTCCGAAGAAAAGGACAACATCCTGAAAGTCACCCCACAACGTCCCCCCACTTATTCCAGCGACAGCTACGAGTTTACGCATCAGCGAGTGGAAGGCGAGGAGAACAATGATTACGCACTCGATACGATCGATTATTACTATCTGAGGCTCAAACAGGGCTCCCAATATATCAAGTTCCTTTCCGTCGAGTTTGATGGTCCCTCCAGCATGGTTCAATGGGAAAGCCGTCAATACGCAGAGGAAATGGGCAGCTATACCGGCTATGCGCTACCCGGCAGCAGAACACTAATGTTCGAGCCATTGCTGATGCAGAGCATTCCAACTGAATCACGCCCCAGCCTGGACGTGAAAGATGGCAATGAAGCATCTGCGGGAGTGCTCTTGATCAGCCTGCACCGGCGTTCGGATTTCACGTTCAACAACGACAGTGATTTCGACCAGCCGATGAAACTGAAACTGATCGATGAATACGGAAACCTGCACAACGTTTCCGTACGGTTCAAGTCCGCTAACGATCGTAATGAATTGATCATTGTTGCCAATAACTGACTTCGTTCTTCGACACTATTTAAAGGGCTGATAAACCGCGGGTTTATCAGCCCGCTCTCTGGAGAGCTCTCCATGCCCACCCCCACAACCCATTCCAATGCCTTCAACT